>NZ_JBIRUZ010000039.1:0-1046 GCF_044386545.1 Streptomyces sp. NPDC020489 | reverse complement strand
TCGTGACTGCGTGCCTTTTGAAGAATGAGCCTGCGAGTTTGCGGTGTGTTGCGAGGTTAACCCGTGTGGGGAAGCCGTAGCGAAAGCGAGTCCGAATAGGGCGATTCAGTAGCGCGCTCAAGACCCGAAGCGGAGTGATCTAGCCATGGGCAGGTTGAAGCGGAGGTAAGACTTCGTGGAGGACCGAACCCACCAGGGTTGAAAACCTGGGGGATGACCTGTGGTTAGGGGTGAAAGGCCAATCAAACTCCGTGATAGCTGGTTCTCCCCGAAATGCATTTAGGTGCAGCGTCGTGTGTTTCTTGCCGGAGGTAGAGCACTGGATAGGCGATGGGCCCTACCGGGTTACTGACCTTAGCCAAACTCCGAATGCCGGTAAGTGAGAGCACGGCAGTGAGACTGTGGGGGATAAGCTCCATGGTCGAGAGGGAAACAGCCCAGAGCATCGACTAAGGCCCCTAAGCGTACGCTAAGTGGGAAAGGATGTGGAGTCGCACAGACAACCAGGAGGTTGGCTTAGAAGCAGCCACCCTTGAAAGAGTGCGTAATAGCTCACTGGTCTAGTGATTCCGCGCCGACAATGTAGCGGGGCTCAAGCGTACCGCCGAAGTCGTGTCATTCATACATGAGGGCCAACGCCCGTATGGATGGGTAGGGGAGCGTCGTGTGCCGGGTGAAGCTGCAGCGGAAGCTAGTGGTGGACGGTTCACGAGTGAGAATGCAGGCATGAGTAGCGATACACACGTGAGAAACGTGTGCGCCGATTGACTAAGGGTTCCTGGGTCAAGCTGATCTGCCCAGGGTAAGTCGGGACCTAAGGCGAGGCCGACAGGCGTAGTCGATGGATAACCGGTTGATATTCCGGTACCCGCTGTGAAGCGTCAAACATCGAATCCAGTGATGCTAAGGCCGTGAAGCCGTTCCGGACCCTTCGGGGAAAGGAAAGTGGTGGAGCCGCTGACCCGATCTGGTAGTAGGTGAGTGATGGGGTGACGCAGGAAGGTAGTCCATCCCGGGCGGTGGTTGTCCCGGGGTAAGGGTGTAGG
>NZ_JBIRUZ010000038.1:0-1116 GCF_044386545.1 Streptomyces sp. NPDC020489 | reverse complement strand
GGGTGGGGGAGTCGGAGAGTTTGAGGGGGTTGCCGACGGTGGTGAAGGTGCCACGCCCGGGCTGGTCGACCTCGACGATCATCCCGTTCGCGGCGAGGGAGGCGTCCTCGATGATCTCCTTCGTGGAAAGGACCGGCCCGCACGGGATGCCGGCGGCGTTCAGCTGGTGCAGGACCTGCCACTTGGGCAGGGTCGCGGTCCATTCCTCGATCAGCTGGAACATCTTGCCCAGTTTCGGCAACCGGGCCCGGGGGGTCGCCCACTCGGGATCGTCGGCGAGTTCGGGCCGCCCGATGAGCCGGCTCAGCGGAGCCCACCCCACGGGCTGGACGATGACGTAGACGTAGTCGTTGGGGCCGCCCGGCGCGCACCGCACCGCCCAGCCCGGCTGCCCGCCCCCGGAGGCGTTGCCCGAACGGGGCACCTCCTCACCGAAGTCGTCATTGGGATACTCCTCCAACGGACCGCTCGAAAGCCGCTGCTGGTCACGGAGTTTGACCCGGCACAGATTCAGCACCGCATGCTGCATCGCCACATCCACCCGCTGACCACGCCCGGTACGCTCACGCTGGAACAGTGCCGCCACGATCCCCGCCACCGCATGCACCCCGGTGCCCGAGTCACCGATCTGCGCCCCCGTCGCCACCGGCGGACCGTCAGGAAACCCGGTCGTGGCCATCGACCCGCCCATCGCCTGCGCCACCACCTCATACGCCTTGAAACCGGTGTACGGGCCCTCACCGAAACCCTTGATCGACGCATACACGATCCGGGGATTGATCTCTTTGACCCGCTCCCAGGAAAACCCCATCCGCTCCACCGCACCCGGCCCGAAGTTCTCCACCAGCACATCCGAACGCCGGATCAACTCGACCAGCAGCTCCCTGCCCCGCTCCGACTTCGCGTTCAACGTCACACTGCGCTTGTTGCAGTTCAACATCGCGAAATACAGCGAGTCCACCCCCTCGATGTCCCGCAACTGCCCCCGCGTCACATCCCCGCCCGGCGCCTCCACCTTCACCACATCCGCACCCAGCCACGCCAGCAACTGCGTCGCCGACGGCCCCGACTGCACATGCGTCATATCCAGCACCCGCACACCCTCAAGAGCCATCG
>NZ_JBIRUZ010000037.1:0-1135 GCF_044386545.1 Streptomyces sp. NPDC020489 | reverse complement strand
CTAGTGTCCTGAGTCGTTAGTTCGCTTGCGGTTGTAGGGTGTGGTGATGCCTGGTCCGAAGCCGCTGCTGCTGGAGTTGTCCGATCACGAACGCAGGGTGCTGCGGGGCTGGTTGCGCAAGCAGACGGCGTCTCAGGCAATGGTGTTGCGGTCGAGGATCGTGCTGGCATGCGCGGAGGGTCGGCCGAACGCGCAGGTTGCGCAGGATCTGGGTGTCTCGCGGGAGACCGTACGCAAGTGGCGGGCCCGGTTCGCGGCGGACCGGCTGGAGGGTCTGGTGGACAGCCCGCGTTCGGGGGCCCCGCGGAAGATCACGGACGAGCAGGTCGAGGCCCTGGTCGCCAGGACTCTGGACCAGGCGCCGCCGACGGGTGATTCGCACTGGTCGACGCGTTCGATGGCCGGGGCGACGGGGATGTCGCAGTCGGCCGTCTCCCGGATCTGGCGGGCGTTCGGCCTTAAGCCGCACATCGTGGAGACCTGGAAGCTGTCGACCGACCCCCAGTTCGTGACCAAGGTCCGCGACGTGGTGGGCATCTACCTCGCCCCGCCCGAGAACGCCCTGGTCCTGGCGGTGGACGAGAAGTCGCAGATACAGGCCCTGGACCGGACCCAGCCCGTGCTGCCGATGGCGCCAACCACGCCGGCGAAGATGACCCACGACTACGTCCGGCACGGCACGACCAGCCTGTTCGCCGCCCTGGACATCGCTTCCGGCTCGGTCATCGCCCAGCACTACCGCCGCCACCGCCACCAGGAGTTCCTCCGCTTCCTGAAGGTCATCGACGCCGCCGTCCCCAAGGACCTCGAACTCCACCTGATCCTGGACAACTACGCCACCCACAAGACCGAGCCGGTCAAGAAGTGGCTGCTCCGACACCCCCGCTTCCACCTGCACTTCACCCCCACCTCGGCATCCTGGCTCAACCTCGTCGAGCGCTGGTTCGCCGAGCTGACCTGCCGCAAACTCCGCCGCTCGGCACACCGCAGCGTCGTCGAACTCGAACGCGACATCCGCGGCTGGATCAACGAGTGGAACAAGAACCCCAAGCCGTTCGTCTGGACGAAGACCGCCGACGACATCCTCGACACCCTCGCCGCATACTGCACACGAATTAACGACTCAGGACACTAG
>NZ_JBIRUZ010000036.1:0-1304 GCF_044386545.1 Streptomyces sp. NPDC020489 | reverse complement strand
AATGTAACCGGGCGTTTCCCTCACGCTATGACCACCGAAACACTATGAAACTGTTTCAGCCGCACCACACCCGTGACCATGGGCATGGGGCTGTTCGTGGTTTCAGAACCAACACAGTGGACGCGAGCAACTGAGGACAAGCCCTCGGCCTATTAGTACCGGTCACCTCCACCCATTACTGGGCTTCCAGATCCGGCCTATCAACCCAGTCGTCTACTGGGAGCCTTACCCCATCAAGTGGGTGGGAATACTCATCTCGAAGCAGGCTTCCCGCTTAGATGCTTTCAGCGGTTATCCCTCCCGAACGTAGCCAACCAGCCATGCCCTTGGCAGAACAACTGGCACACCAGAGGTTCGTCCGTCCCGGTCCTCTCGTACTAGGGACAGCCCTTCTCAATATTCCTGCGCGCGCAGCGGATAGGGACCGAACTGTCTCACGACGTTCTAAACCCAGCTCGCGTACCGCTTTAATGGGCGAACAGCCCAACCCTTGGGACCGACTCCAGCCCCAGGATGCGACGAGCCGACATCGAGGTGCCAAACCATCCCGTCGATATGGACTCTTGGGGAAGATCAGCCTGTTATCCCCGGGGTACCTTTTATCCGTTGAGCGACGGCGCTTCCACAAGCCACCGCCGGATCACTAGTCCCGACTTTCGTCCCTGCTCGACCCGTCGGTCTCACAGTCAAGCTCCCTTGTGCACTTACACTCAACACCTGATTGCCAACCAGGCTGAGGGAACCTTTGGGCGCCTCCGTTACTCTTTAGGAGGCAACCGCCCCAGTTAAACTACCCATCAGACACTGTCCCTGATCCGGATCACGGACCCAGGTTAGACATCCAGCACGACCAGAGTGGTATTTCAACGGCGACTCCACGAACACTGGCGTGCCCGCTTCAAAGTCTCCCACCTATCCTACACAAGCCGAACCGAACACCAATATCAAACTGTAGTAAAGGTCCCGGGGTCTTTCCGTCCTGCTGCGCGAAACGAGCATCTTTACTCGTAGTGCAATTTCACCGGGCCTATGGTTGAGACAGTCGAGAAGTCGTTACGCCATTCGTGCAGGTCGGAACTTACCCGACAAGGAATTTCGCTACCTTAGGATGGTTATAGTTACCACCGCCGTTTACTGGCGCTTAAGTTCTCAGCTTCGCCACACCGAAATGTGACTAACCGGTCCCCTTAACGTTCCAGCACCGGGCAGGCGTCAGTCCGTATACATCGCCTTACGGCTTCGCACGGACCTGTGTTTTTAGTAAACAGTCGCTTCTCGCTGGTCTCTGCGGCCACCCCCAGCTC
>NZ_JBIRUZ010000035.1:0-1404 GCF_044386545.1 Streptomyces sp. NPDC020489 | reverse complement strand
TAGTACTGCAACGGTGCTTGCCGTGACTGCTGGCCAGCTCGGTCGTTGGTGTGGTCATGGGTGGGGACCTTGCTGATGTCAGGTTGTGGGCGGGTGAACTCGAGGCGGTGCATGAGCGGTTCGTGCACCGGTTCAACCGGGAGGAGCCGCGCGAGTCGGCACTGGCGTACATGCGCGGACTGATCGCTCCGCTGGAACGGAAGAACGGCTGGACACTGGCGGAGGAGGCCGGGCACGCGGGCCCCGATCGCATCCACCGGCTGCTGAACCGCATCGAGTGGGACGCCGACGAGGTCCTGGACGACGTACGCAACTACGTCGTCGAACACCTCGGAGACCCAGATGCCGTCTTGATCGTCGACGACACCGGGTTCCTGCAGAAGGGCATCCGCTCGGCCGGCGTGCAACGTCAGTACTCCGGAACCGCCGGCCGCACCGAGAACAGCCAGATCGGCGTCTTCCTCGCCTACGCCACGAGCCACGGACGTACTCTGATCGACCGGCGGCTCTACCTGCCCACCTCCTGGACGGACGACCGGGAACGCTGCCGCCGGGCCGGCATCGGCGACGAGATCGCCTTCGAGACGAAGGTGGCCATGGCCAAGGCCATGGTCGCAAGGCCATTGCGGACCGGATCCCGTTCCGGTGGGTGACCGCGGACGCCGCCTATGGCTTCAGCAAGGGCTGGCGGTTCGAGATGGAGCAGGCTGATGTCTTCCACGTCATGGCCACCACCCGCCACGACACCGTCGTCACCCGCTGGTCCATCGACCACCCCGTCCACGACCTGTTCCCCGGCCTGCCACGGCAGAAATGGAAACGCCGTTCCTGCGGTGAAGGAGCTCACGGCCGGCGCATCTACGACTGGGCCCGCGTCGAGGTCAGGCCCTGGCACCGCGAGGACCGCCGGCACTGGGCTCTCGCCCGCCGCAGCGTCAGCAGACCCGACGAAATCTCCTACTACATCGCCTACTGCCCGGCCGACACCACACTGGACGAGCTGATCCGCATCGCAGGCAGCCGCTGGGCTGTTGAGGAGTGCTTCCAGACCGCGAAGCAGGAGTGCGGCCTGGACGACTACCAGGTCCGCCGCTACCCCGGCTGGCACCGCCACTTGACCCTGGCCATGGCCGCCCACGCCTGCCTGACCGTCCTGCGAGCCCGAGAACTGAACGCAGACAAAGCAGAAACGGATCCTCCCAGCTCATCCACCTCAGCCTCGCCGAAATCAGACGCCTGATCACCCGGCTCACCGGCCGCCGTCCCACCCCGGTCGACCACATCCTCCACTGGTCGACATGGCGCCGGAGACGGCAATATCAAGCACGGCTCAGTCACTACAAGCGCCGTGGACACAGCCCTTGAAAACTGCCCAGCACTCAGAACAAGCACCGTTGCAGTACT
>NZ_JBIRUZ010000034.1:0-1449 GCF_044386545.1 Streptomyces sp. NPDC020489 | reverse complement strand
GCGTTCGTGATCGGACAACTCCAGCAGCAGCGGCTTCGGACCAGGCATCACCACACCCTACAACCGCAAGCGAACTAACGACTCAGGACACTAGCGGATGGTTTGGAGTGCTGGTGCCCGATGGCAGCAACCGCGGAACGAGCTTCCTCTTGCCCGCGACGATCGACATCGCCAAGGGCGGGGTGCTGGTCGCCCTCCGGGGCGACAGGACCGCCCCCGCGCCCCTACTGTCGCTTCGGCCGAGGGAGCGCACACCCGTGCCGTGAGCCACGAGCGGGCCTTACGGCACGGTGTAACCGGCGGCGCGGAAGAGTTCGTACCACTCGGCGCGGGTGAGCGGCAGATCCGAGCCCTGTGCCGCGGCGGCCACCCGCTCGGGCGTGGTGGTGCCGAGCACGACCTGCATCTGCGCGGGATGGCGGGTGATCCACGCGACGGCGATCGCTTCGGCCGGGACGCTGTACCGGTCCGCCAGGCGGTCGACCACGGCGTTCAGCTCGGGATGGCGGTCCGAGCCGAGGAAGGGACCATCGAAGAACCCGGCCTGGAAGGGCGACCAGGCCTGGATCGTGATGTCGTGCAGACGGCAGTAGTCGACGATCCCGTCGTCCCGCACGACCGACTGGTCCAGCCCCTGCATGTTCGCCGCGACTCCCTGCGCGATCATCGGCGCGTGTGTGATCGACAGCTGCAACTGGTTCGCGACGATCGGTTGGCTGACATAGCGGCGCAGCAGGTCGAGCTGGCGCGGGGTCTGGTTGGACACGCCGAACGCACGCACCTTGCCCGAGGCTGACAGCTCGTCGAACGCCCGAGCGACTTCCTCCGGTTCCACGAGCGCGTCTGGGCGGTGCAGCAGAAGGATGTCGAGGTAGTCCGTACCCAGTGCGGCGAGCGAGCCGTTCACCGACTCGACGATGTGCTCGTAGGAGAAGTCGAAATACGGTCCGTCCGGGACGATGCCCGCCTTGGACTGGATGACGAACTGCTCGCGCTCGGACGAGGTCAGCTTCAGCGCCTCGGCGAAACGCCGCTCGCAGCCGTGCAGGCTCGAACCGTACACGTCGGCGTGGTCGAGGAAGGTGATGCCGCAATCGCGGGCGGTGCTCACGAGCGTCCGCACCTCGTCGTCGCTCTTGTCCTGGATCCGCATGAGTCCGAGGACGATGTTCGGCACCACCATGTCAGTGCTGGGAAGGGTGAAGGTCTTCACGGTTTCTCCGGGGTCGCATCAGGCGGACGGGCTGCTTGGTCGGCCGTGCGGACGGGTTCCCGCGCGAGCGTGACCTGGTACACGCCGCGGTCTCCAGGGCGGGCGAAGTCGCGCCGCGCGTTCACTGTAGAAATCAGCGATCTAGTGTCCTGAGTCGTTAGTTCGCTTGCGGTTGTAGGGTGTGGTGATGCCTGGTCCGAAGCCGCTGCTGCTGGAGTTGTCCGATCACGAACGCA
>NZ_JBIRUZ010000033.1:0-4024 GCF_044386545.1 Streptomyces sp. NPDC020489 | reverse complement strand
TCATGATCGCCACCTCACTTGTCGTCGACGTCTGCACGTGAAGTCCGGGGGCGGCGCCCCCAGCGGGCGCCGCCCTGCGGTCGTCGGTCAGGGCATGAGCTGGTACTCCGGGAAGTTGCCCGGCAACCGCTCCCCCGCCGGTCCCTGGGTGACCGCGCGCACCAGCAGCTCGCCGCCCACGAACGCACCGCGCCAGGAGGCGCCGAACCCACCGAAGAGCTCCTCGCGGTCCCCGCGCGAACGCGGCTTGCCGTGGCCCACCTTGAACGCCCGGATCTGCGGGGCGAGTCGGTCGAAGGTGGACCGGTCGTCCGTGGACAGGGTGGCCACCAGCGCGCCGTTGGAGGCGTTCATCGCGGCGAGCAGCTCCGCCTCCGTGTCGACCAGGACGATGGTGTCGACCGGGCCGAACGGCTCCGCGTGGTGCAGCGGCGAGGACGGCGGCGGGTTAAGGAGGGTGACGGGCTGGACGTACGCCGAGGTGTCCTGGCCCGGCAGGAAGCGGGCCTCCGCCGGGTCGGCGCGGTGCAGGGGGACGGCACCGCGGGCGATGGCCTCGGCGACCTGGTCGTGCAGTTCCTTCGCCTTGGCCGCGTTGATGACCGGACCGAAGTCCAGTGCCGGGTACGGGTCTTCGGCGTTCTCGACGGCGAGCGGGTGGCCGACGCGCAGGGTGCGCACGGCGGGGAGGTAGGCGGCCAGGAAGTCGTCGAACAGCTCACGCTGGACGACGAAGCGCGGGTACGCGGTGCAGCGCTGCTTGCCGTAGTCGAAGAGCTTGGGGATCACGGCCGTGAGGGCGTCCCAGTCGGAGTGGTTCCAGATGCCCCAGGTGTTGAGCCCTTCCTGTTCGAGGACATGCCGCTTGCCGAGGTCGGCCACGGCCGTGGCCACCGCCGCGCCGGTGTCGCGGCCGCCGACGAAGGAGACGCAGCCGATCTCGGGCGCCCGCACCAGCGCCTCCGACAGCTCTCCCCCGCTGCCGCTCACGAGGGTGACGGGTATCCCCTCACGCGCGGCGAGCGCACAGGCCAGGGTCAGACAGGCGACGCCGCCGTCGGTCGGGGTCTTGGCGATGACCGCGTTGCCCGCCAGGGCCTGGACCAGCAAGGCGTGGACGAGCACGCTCATCGGGTAGTTCCAGCTGGCGATGTTGGACACCGGACCGTCCAGCGGGGCGCGCCCGGCGACCATCGGCTCGATGCCGTCGACGTACCAGCGCACGCCGTCGATGGCCCGGTCGACGTCCGCCTGAGCGAGCCGCCACGGCTTGCCGATCTCCCACACCAGCAGCAGTGCGAGGAGTTCGCGGTGCTGGGCGAGGGCGTCGAGGGTGGCCGCGATGCGGGCCCGGCGCTCTTCGAGGGGGACGTGCCGCCAGGCGCGGTGCTGGTCGAGGGAGGCGCGGACGGCCTGGTGGGCGGCTGCGCGGTCCAGGCGGGGCGGGCCGGCGATCGGGCTGCCGTCGACGGGGCTGGTGGCGGGCAGGGCCCGGCCGTCCGCGTGCCAGGCGCCGTTCCAGAGGTTGAGGACCCGGTCGTCCCGGAACGCCTCCGGGGCGACGGTGAGACAGCGCCGCCAGGCGTCGTCCCAGGTGGTGCCGGACTTCACCACGAGGGGCGTGGAGTTGAGGGTGATGGTCATGGGTGTCTCCGCTCTCGGTGCACAGTCGGGGGCGGGGGGTGCCTGCCTGCCTCGCGGAGGCGCGTAGCAGGCAGACCCGGGCGGCAAGTGGCCGCGCGTACAGGGGGGTAACCAGGAGGAACTCAGTACCGCCGTACGACGTCGGCGCTCATGCCTCGCGCGGGGTCGCGTGGTCGGCGTCCAGCAGTTCCCGGACGAGTCGGGCCGTCTGGGTCGGGGTGTCGCCGACCTTCACGCCGGCCGCTTCCAGTGCCCGCTTCTTCGCCTGCGCCGTGCCCGAGGAACCGGACACGATGGCGCCCGCGTGCCCCATGGTCCGTCCCTCCGGCGCGGTGAAGCCGGCGATGTAGCCGACCACGGGCTTGTCGACGTGCTGTTCGATGTACGCCGCCGCGCGTTCCTCGGCGTCGCCGCCGATCTCCCCGATGAGCACGACGAGTTCGGTGTCGGGGTCGTCCTGGAAGGCGGCCAGGCAGTCGATGTGGGAGGTGCCGACGACGGGGTCGCCGCCGATGCCGACACACGTGGTGAAGCCGATGTCGCGCAGCTCGTGCATGAGTTGGTAGGTGAGCGTGCCCGACTTGGAGACCAGGCCGATCCGGCCGGGCTTGGTGATGTCGGCCGGGATGATCCCGGCGTTGGACTGGCCGGGCGTGATCAGCCCCGGGCAGTTGGGGCCGATGATCCGGGTGCCCTTCTCCTTCGCGTACGTGGTGAAGGCGACGGAGTCGTGGACGGGGATGCCCTCGGTGATGACGACGGCGAGTCCGATCCCGGCATCGACGGCCTCCAGGACGGCCGCCTTGGCGAAGGCGGGCGGCACGAGGACGACGGTGACATCGGCTCCGGTGGACCGTATGCCGTCGGCGACCGAGCCGAAAACGGGTACGGCACGGTCGTCGAAGTCGACGCTGCGGCCGGCCTTGCGCGGATTGACGCCGCCGACGACGTCGGTGCCGGCCGCGAGCATGCGCCGGGTGTGCTTCATGCCCTCGGCGCCGGTCATGCCCTGGACGAGGACCTTGCTCTCCTTGGTGAGGTAGATCGCCATGTGCCGTCTCCTCAGCTCGTGTGGGCGAGTTGGGCGGCTCGGCGGGCCGCGCCGTCCATGGTGCTGGCCTGCTGGACCAGCGGATGGGCGTGCGCGTCGAGGACCGCTCGGCCCCGGGCGGCGTTGTTGCCGTCGAGGCGTACGACGAGCGGTTTGGTCAACTCGACCGTCTCCAGGGCCCGTACGATGCCGTCGGCCACCGCGTCGCACGCGGTGATGCCGCCGAAGACGTTGACGAACACCGACTTCACCGCCGGGTCGGACAGGATGACGGACAGCCCGTCGGCCATGACCTGCGCGGAGGCGCCGCCGCCGATGTCGAGGAAGTTGGCGGGCCGGGCGCCGCATCCGGCCACCACGTCCAGGGTCGACATGACGAGACCGGCGCCGTTGCCGATGATGCCCACCTCGCCGTCGAGCCTGACGTAGTGGAGGCCCTTCACGGCCGCGGCGGCCTCCAGGGCGTCCCCGTGCTCCGTCTTCTCCTCGCCCCAACGGGCTTGGCGGAAGCGGGCGTTGTCGTCGAGCGTGACCTTGCCGTCGAGGGCGACGAGCTGCCCTTGGCGGGTGCGGACCAGCGGGTTGACCTCGACGAGGACGGCGTCCTCGCGGACCAGTACCTGCCACAGCCGTACGAGCACGTCGACGGTC
The DNA here is from genome assembly GCF_044386545.1 of Streptomyces sp. NPDC020489. Taxonomy (NCBI): domain Bacteria; kingdom Bacillati; phylum Actinomycetota; class Actinomycetes; order Kitasatosporales; family Streptomycetaceae; genus Streptomyces; species Streptomyces sp. NPDC020489. The sequence continues at coordinate 678 of NZ_JBIRUZ010000033.1, read as the reverse complement.
TGCGGCGGGAGGCCGGCCGCCTCGGCGATCTCCGCCGCCTTGGCGCAGGTGACCCCCTCGGCCGGGTCGACGGGGACGCGGGCGACGGAATCCGGTCGGCTTTCGGCGACCTCCTCGATCTCCGTGCCGCCCGCCGCGGAGGCGATGGCGAGGAAGCGGCCCGCCGCGCGGTCGAGGACGTAGGAGACGTAGAACTCGGCCTCGACGTCCACCGGTTGGGCCAGCATGACCTGCCGGACGGTGTGGCCCTTGATGTCCATGCCGAGGATCTGGCGTGCCGCGTGTTCCGCCGCGGCCGGGTCGGCGGCGAGCCGTACGCCTCCCGCCCTGCCCCGGCCACCCGTCTTCACCTGCGCCTTGACGACGGCGCGACCGCCGAGCCCGCGGGCGATCTCGCGCGCCCGCCGGGGCGAGTCGGTGACCTCCGCCCGCGGTACGAGGATGCCGTACTCCTCGAAGAGCCCCCGGGCCTGGTACTCGTACAGGTCCATGATTCGGCTCCCGTCTTGATCGGGTCGCGTCCGAAAGTGGTGCACGACCCCTGGACATCACCCACGGGATGCGGGATAACAATCTTCATACAGTATTCGTCGACTGTATGCAATCTACCGGACGCAGCTCAGGACCAGCGCCACCAGCAGGCTCGGGACAACGGACAAGCGAGGTGACCTGTGACGG
>NZ_JBIRUZ010000032.1:0-10934 GCF_044386545.1 Streptomyces sp. NPDC020489 | reverse complement strand
CCCAGGCACTCCTCCGCCTGGCCCGCCAGCGGATCAACGTGCTGTTCGCGATGCTCCGCGACGGCACCCTCTACGAACCCAGAACCCCACGCCTCGCTTGACGAAAGACATAGAGGCACCCCCCGCCCCTCACACCGACCATCACGGATTAACGCCACCCGCCGCCACACCCGGCGACCGGCCCACCGGACCCGACGCCGTCATGAGGACCTCAGCAAAGTCCTCACCGAAGACCGCACCGTCGAGGACGGCCGCGCCCGCCTCCTGCACAAACTCGCCAAGAAACACCCCACAGCCGACCGCGACCGCGACCGCCGCCGCCCCCTGGCCTCCCTCACCAACGCCCTCCGCGAACGCACCCTCCCCCCACCCACCATCACCCCCCTCAAAAGCACCTGAAGCCCCACATGACCGTCCTGGGCGCAGGTACGGGGGCGGAGCACCGTGACGCCCTCAACCTCCTGGCGATGCACTGGTAGACGGCTCCGGGCCGGCAGACCACGGCCCCAGCTTCATTCCCCCGCCCTCGGCTCCCCCTCACCCCTGACTAGCCCCTCCATCCAGGCGGCGAAACGGCGGGTATCAGGGTGATCCTCACCCCACACCCGCCGACGACACTCCAGCGTCTCCTCTGCCAGTACACGCGCCTCCCCCACCCGGCCCACATTCGTGAGGTCAACGGCCAGGTTGTGCGCCGTGCGCAGCGTGTCCGGATGTTCCACCCCCAACATCCGACGCTGCACCGCCAGCGTCTCCTCTCCCAACACCACCGCCTCCCCCACCCGACCCACCTCCGCCAGCCGGATGGCCAGATTGGACGCCGTACTCAGCGTGTCCGGGTGATCCAACCCCAACACCCGACGCCGTGTCTCCAGCGTCTTCTCATTCAGGGCGAGAGCTTCCTCGTTCCGTCCCAGCCTCCACAACAAGGCGGCAAGGTTGTTGGCGCTGGCCAGAGTGGCAGGGTGTTCGTCACCGTGAAGGCGTCGGTGGCGGGCGAGAGTGTCTTCGTTCAGGGCGCGGGCGCGTTCGTAGTCGTCGTGGGCGCGGGCCAGGATGTGGGCGGCTCGCAGGGTGTCCTCGTGGTCGGGGCCCAGCTGTCGCAGGCACGTGTCATACAGCGTTTGCAGGTGTTCCCGGGCCGGGCGGGCCTGCCCACGGTCCATCAGATACCAGCACGCATCCCCCGCCACGTCCCGGCCCAAACTGGTGGTGAGTTGGGCGGGGTCGAGGGCTAAGGCGTGCGGGAGCAGGACCTGCCAGGCCGGCCACCACCGTGGCTCATTGGATGCGCCGGGGTTGGCTGCGGTCAGGAGGGCTTCCGCGTCGGCCATCGCCTGTTCGTGCTCCTGGGCGGTCATCTGGCCCTTGAGCATGTCCTGGGTGAGGCGGTGCAGTTGGACAGTGCCGTCCTGAACACGGGCCAGACCATGCCGGGCAACCACCTCCACCGCACCCACCGCTGCCAGCCGCGAAGCGACCGCCTCCTTCAGGAGCGCAGAGGCCTGGCCGGGGAGATGCCCGGCGCAGGCGGTGAGAGGGAAGGGCTCGGGAGCCAGCAACACCAGCGCATCCACCACCGCCCCCGCGCCGGGATGGTCGCTCTCCAGGCGGGTACGGGTGAGACGGACCTGCGCGGCCAGCGCGGCCGGATAGCCAGACGGATGGCCCTGTCCCATCACCTGCACCAGATTCGCCACCAGCTCCTCACGCAGATCCGCCGCCGACAGACCCCGGGTCAGCAGTGCGGCCGCCTGCGCCAACGCGAGGGGAAGGTCGTCCAGGGCGGCTGCGATGTCGTCAGCGTCCGCGTCGGTGAGGACAGCGCCCTGAGCACGGAGCAAGGCCATCGACTCGGTGCGGGAGAAGGTGTCGACGTCGAGGGGGACGGCGTAATTCGTCCAGTGGGGGTTGCGGGACGTGATCAGCACATGCCCGGTGGAGCTGCCGGGCAGGAACGGAGCTAGCGCTTCGGGGTTTTCGGCATTGTCGAACACCAGCAGCCAGCGCGAGCGGGTCCGCAGTTCAGCAAGGAGCGCGGAGACCGCGTCGGCGAACGGAGTGCCCGCGGGTGCGGCGCCTGTGTGGAGGGCGAGCGCGGCGAGCTGATCCGGGATCAGGGCCGGGTCTTCCGCCGCGATCCACCACGCCAGCTCGTACTCGCCGGCGAACCGATGCGCGTACTCGATCGCCAGCTGCGTCTTGCCCACTCCTCCACGGCCGTGCAGGGCGTGGACGGCCACCCGCTGCCCGGACGCGAGCTTCTCCCGCATGCGGACCAGGAGACTGTCGCGGCCGGTGAACGCCGCGTTCGGCGCCGGTACATTCCATACCCGTGGAAGGCTCCCCGGCAGACGTGGTCCGCTGGCGCTCACCTGGGCCAGCATCCCCGGCGGCCGCGGCGGCGCCTGCCGGGGCCGGGACGGACCTTCGACCGCGCGCAACAACGCCTCGCGCGCGGCATGGTCGTCCAGCCCGAACAGGTCCGGGGCCAGGAGGAAACTCAGGATCGCCGGCACGGTGGTCTTGGCGATACGGACCGGGGTGATCTTCTCTTTGCTGGCGACGATGGCGGTCCACTCCGGGGTGGTGAACCGCTCCGGCTCGAAGTAGGCCGGGGAGAACAAGGCCAGGAACCGGCCCCGCTCGAGGGCGGCGTTCATCTTCAGGACGAAGTTGTCGCCCGCACCCCAGTCCCAGTAGTCCAGCTCGATGTCATGCCCGGCATCGAGCAGCTGCCAGCCCACCCACTCCGCCCACGCCCGATCCGCCCCGGCGTGGCTGATGAACCACCGCCGCTCCGACATCTCGTCAGATGCCGCCGTACCCGCGCTCATTACTCCCCCGGCCCCCGGCGCTGTGTTGAATAGCCCAGCGTAGAACCGGGACCACGTCCGCGGCAGCCGTTCGTTCTCTATCCACGACCGACCCGGAGCAGGCGGCCGCGTGGCTGGCCGACTTCCCGGCCGTCGACATCGAAGTCCTGGTGTCCCGTCCCCTGACAAGCCGATATGTACCGGGGCGGGCGCGGGTGGACCAAGCAGAAGGCGCGTCAGACCACGGAGGCCATCGCGGGCGCGGTCACCGGCAGTCTGCGAGCACCCACCACGGCGCTGCTGGGCCACTACAACACGGGCGGGCGCTTGCGGTACACCGGCCGCACCACCCCGTTGGGCGCCGTCGTCCGGCATGCCCTCGCCGACCATCTGCGCGCCGGGAACGAAGACTCGGTCCGCGTCTTGAGTGCAACGGCGTCCGGGGTGCCGTTCCAAGGGATCACGCCCCAGGTGGCGCGGGAGGTGATGCTGACGGGTCATGAGGTGGTGCCCTCCACTCGGGTGATCAGTGGAGGGCACCGTGCAGACCTGAACCGGTTAGTGTCGCGCGCTGCCGATCTGCTGAGGGTGGCGCACGACTTGGGGGGACTCGTTACTCCTCTAGGAAGGTCAGAACGACTACTCCAAGCATGAGGACGGCGAGGCATGCGCCGCCGCCGGTTGCGGATGCCGCGTAGAACGTGAGCTGCCCCACATGGCTGGCATAAATCCCCACGAGAAGGCCGACAAGTCCGGCAAGTAGGGCAACGAGCGTGATGCGAATCCCTTTGGGAATGGGCGCGTCGCCGTGGGGTCGCTGTGTACCGTCCACCTATGGGTCCTGTTCTGTGATGGGAACGCCGACCCCCCAGTGGGTCCGCCGGGAGCCGTGAGAAGTGCCCGGCGGACTCCGTGGGGGCACCCAAATCCTCCTGTGGCCGATAGCCCAACTCCTAATGCAGACGGGGATTTGTGGCGTTCTTCACCACTCACCCTTTCGGGTGGACACAGGCCCATTCGAAGGGGCGTCTAAGGGCTCAGCTACTCCTTCACCAGCACAGAAACCCACCATTCCGCCGACTGGTGACGCGCCTTGCGCAACCCTGACGGTCCTGCCGCAGTACTCCCGACTACTGCAGAAGGGGGTACGCCTTTTGGCCTACTTCAACTTGCGCAGTGAGGTAGAGGACGTGCCTGCGCCCAAAACAAGGTGACGCCGCTCGCCATTCGTCGAGGACCTCGGCGTTGACGACGGGGCCGTCCTCGAGCTCTGGCGGAAACTCCACGGAGCACAGACTGCGGTTCAACCGCTCGGCGAGCGCGGCCATGTCGACGGGCTGGTCGGCGGCGCCGGACGGGATGTCACCCAAGCCGGTGATCGCGACCGCGACGCCGGTGCGGCCACGTTCTCACTGGTCATCGATGCATCTTCCATGATCGGGAGTTACACCGAACGATGTACAGTCCCGGGGCTGTTCGTCCGCCTGGTCACGAGTGGGAGAAGTCGACGGTGCGATGAGTTCGTGGTGGCGATGATCGGAGGGTGGCAGGACTCAGGGGGCGTCGCCGGCGGCGTAGGTGGCAGGTGTTCGGGGCTCTGGGTGCCCTGGTGATCGGGGTGAGTGTCGCGTACGCGGTGCGGCAGCTGATGCACGGTGGTCTGGAACCGGGTGACACCACCGGGCTGCTGGGTCTGCCCCTGGGGGTGACCGGGCTGGTGGTCGCGGTGACGGCACTGCGTAAGCCGGTCGAGGGCAACGATGCTGAACGCGCCCGCGGTTGGGCCGCGACGCTGGCCCGGCAGGTCGAGGACGGGGAAAGCGGGGTATGGCGGCAGCTGCTGGGTGACGACACCCGACGCATCAACCTCGCCTACGACCTGCACCCCGCCGCTGCCCGCCCTGCCGTGGCGCCGACTGCTGGGCGTCTGACCGCCGACGGCTCGGGCCCGGTGACGCTGCCGGACATCGTCTCCTACTACCGTGCCACCCAGCCGCTGCGTCTGGTCGTCACCGGCGCCGCCGGCGCGGGCAAGACGGTTCTGGCCCTGGAACTGATGCTGGCTCTCCTCGACGGCCGGGCCGAGGATGCCCCCGTTCCCGTGCGTATCCCGCTGTCTCGGTGGGACACCGAAGACCAGTCCCTGCCCGAGCTGCTGCAGCAGCGGCTGGTCGAGGCCTACGACTGGCCCACCGACCTGGCCGTCGGCATGGTGCAGCACGGCATGGTGTTGCCGGTGTTGGACGGCCTGGACGAAATGGACCCGCCAGCTCCCGACGGATCCCCCGACCCTGCCGCGCCCCGCGCCACCGCCGTCGTCCGCGCCCTCAACGCCTACCAGCGCGGCCGTGACGCCGGACCTCTCATCCTGACCTGCCGTACCCACCACTACGACGCCCTGACCACGCACACTGAGGTCCTGGACGCCGCCCGCATCACCATCGCCCCCGTGGACACCACCGACGCCCATGCCTATCTCACCGACCGCGCCCTCGACCCAGCTCGCTGGCAGCCCCTGCTCGACCATCTGACCGCCCATCCTGGCGGACTCCTGGCGGCCGTGTTGTCCACGCCCTGGCGGCTGTGTCTGACCGCCACCGTCTACCACCGCGACGGCGACCCCGCCGAACTCCTCACCCTCCCCGACGCCAACGCCCTGGACCAGCACCTCCTGGCCCGCTACATCCCCGCCGCCACCCACACCGCCCCCAACCCCCACGGCTACACACCCCAGGACGTCCACCACTGGCTCCACCACCTCACCACCCACCTCGACCCCACCGGCACCCTCCCCGCCAACTCCCCCGCAGGCGCGGAAGCCACCGACCTGCTCCTGCACGAACTGTGGCCCCTCGCCGGACGCACCCGCGTCCGCACCACCGACGCCCTCCTCACCACCCTCACCGTCCTCACCGCCCTCCCCCTCGCCTGGGCTGGCCCAGACCCGACAGCAGCCGTGCTATTAACCAGCGCAGCCGCCGGTGCGATGACCACTATGGTCCGCAGCAGCCCCAACAGTCTGGCGAACCCGTTCAGGACTCCTCAAAGACGCAGGAAGCTCGCGCTCGTGCTCGTGTCCGGGACCGCGCTCACGACCACGCTCGGGAGCGTGGTCGGGCTCGTACTCGAGACCGCGCTCGGAATTCCGAGGGCGATTCCGGCCGGGATCGCAGTCGGATTCGTTCTCGGGCTCGCAAGCGGGTTCATGGCCGAACTGGAGCAGGAGCCGGACGCAAATCTCGGAGCCCGGGCCCTCGTTAGGAACAATGCCCTGCTCGGGATCGTGGGCGGGACCGTTGTCGGGATCGCGGTCGGGACTACGCTCGGGATCACCTTCGGGCTCGCGCTAGGCATCGCATACGGGCTCTCAGTCGGGGTCGTGGCTTCGGTCGCGGTCGGGCTCACCTTCGGGATCACGTTCGTCGCGGGGGCCATACGGCGGTATGCAGTGTTCCTGCTCTGCTCCCGCCACCGTCTGCCGTTCCGGCTGGCTCTGTTCTTGGACTGGGCCGTTAGCGCAGGACTCATGCGCTGTAGCGGGCCCGCTTACCAATACCGCCACCGCGAGCTGCAGCACTGGCTCCGCCAACACCCCCAACCACCAGACCTGCCCTGACCACGGGACGTCGCACTGCTGCAGGTCACCGCGCCGCCCGCCCTCGTACGTGGTGCGGTTGTGAACACAGCACGGTTCGGGGTGGGGTTATCGCATCGTGACGCTGGTCGGGCCCTGGTGGTCGGGGTTCCGGTCGGGGCCGGCCGCTGGCCTGTCGTATGCGTGACGCCGCAACGGTGGTGCCGCCTCATACGGAAGGCGTCGGGTGATGGTGGTTGTGGATGCGGGTGCAGGGACCGGCTGGCGTTAGGTGCATCTGCTGATCGCGCCGGATGTGCGGATCGAGCAGACCCGTCGGCGGCTGGTCAAGCTCCGTAAGGAAGGCCTGATCGACCGGATCACGTTGCCTCAAGTCGGCCGGACGCGGGTGTGGTTCGCCACCCAGTCCAGGGCGGAGGTCGCCTCGCAGTGACCGGATCTGCGGGAGTGGCAGCCGGCGAAGCTGGGTGCGGATCGCACCGCGGCCCGGTCGAAGGTCGACCACGCCCTGACTGGGCTTGATCCGCTTTGACGGACATCTGAGATCAGGGGTTCTGCCCCGGGAGGATGTCCATCATGGAGAGCATGGGGAAGAAGAAGCCTCGGCCTCGCCGTTCGTTCACGCCGGAGTTCAAGGCCGAGATCGTCGAGCTGTGCCGACGTGGTGACCGCTCGGTCGGCCAGATCGCCAAGGACTTCGACCTGACCGAGACCGCGGTGCGGCTGTGGGTCAGCCAGGCCGAGACCGACGCGGGCGAGCGCGATGGCCTGACCAGCAGCGAACGCGAGCAACTGGCCGCACTGCGGCGGGAGAACCGCCGGCTGCGCGAGGACGTCGAGGTCCTCAAGCGGGCCACGGCCTTCTTCGCGAAGGAGACCCGGTGACGGTGCACCCGTTCATCGAGGCGGAGAAGCGTGCAGGTCACAGCGTCAAACGAGCGTGTGAACTGCTGCAGGTCTCCCGAGCCGCCTTCTACGCCCGCTGCACCGGCAAGCCCGGCCCGCGAGCGGTCCGCGACGCTGAGCTGCCCGAGAAGATCGCCGAGGTCCACGATCGGTCCCGCGGGACCTACGGGGTCCCGCGCATCCACGCCGTCCTTCAACGGCAGGGCGAGGACTGCGGGCACCGCCGCATCGCCCGACTGATGCGCACTGCCGGACTGCAGGGCCGGCACCGCAGGCGACGGCAGCTGACGACGATCCCCGACCCGCGGGCCGCTGTCCGGCCCGACCTCGTCGTCCGGGACTGCGCTCCCGACCCGGGCGGCCTGGACACCCGCTGGTGCGGTGACATCACCTAAGTTGCCACCGACGAGGGCTGGCTTTATCTGGCCACCGTCATCGACATCGCCTCCCGCCGCGTGGTCGGCTGGTCCACCGCCGACCACCTGCGGACCGAACTGGTCGCAGACGCCCTCCGGTCTGCCCGCCGCGCGGCGGGGCGGCGGCCCGACTGGGCCAGGTCCTCGCTCACTTCCACGTGGCGTAGGGATGCATGGCGTCCTCGAAGGAGCAGGCTTGGAGCCATGCCCGGGCTCGGAGGGGATCGTTGTAGTGGCGTCGTAGCTCCCGTTCGAGGACGCCGCGGTCGAAGGGCGCGTTGTAGGCCACGCAGCGGCGACTTGTGATGAGGCGGGTGAGGTCGGGCAGGAGCGTGCTGAATGTGTGGGAGGCGGAGACCCGGCTGTGTGTGATGCCGTGGAGCCGAGCTGCGGCGGGTTCGATGTCGTTGAGCGGATTGATGACTTCGTCGATCAGCGCGGTGCCGTAGCGGTCAGTGAGGCCGATCTGGACGGCCCAGGCGTCGCCGAGGCCGGTGGTCTGCACGTCGAGGACCAGCAGCCGAAGGTCGTCGAGGCATGTGCGCGCCCATCGGCGTACGCGCTCACGTTCCTCGGGCCAGGTCGGCGGGCGGCGCAAGGCGCGCACAGCGTCGTCAAGGCGGAGGTGACGCTCGCGCGTCGACTGCACGTACCAGACTCCATCGAGGTCGACCTGCGCGTGAAGGGTTCCCAGGTAGCGGGTGTCGTCGTAGGCGGCCCAGCTGGGCCGGTCGGTGTCGAACGCGGCCGGGGCGGTGCTGACATCTGTCAGGACCACCGACGCCTCCGGCATCCACCTCTGCGCCGCCGGCCGGCCTGGTCCTCGAGCTCGTCGTGACCCGCCGCGGCAAGGCCAAGATCGGATCAAGGAGACGTGGCCACGGATGGAAAGACGGTAAGGGACGAGGATGCGTGGCTGTGCTTCGCGGCTGGGTCGGGGCAGTTGCTGCGGCCGCCGAAGGCACGCACCTGGTCACCGCTGGCGTATCACTGCATGGACACTTTCATTCTGAACAGTTTTTCCGCATTTCGGAACGCGATCTTTTCCTTGTCTTCGCGTGGCAAATCAACTCCGCGGAACCAGTCGGTCTGCTCCTTTATGTCCGCGAACGGGTAGTCGGTTGCGAACATCACTCGATCCACGCTTATGTACTTCAGCAGGAGATCGAGCAGTTCGGTCTGGGGGAATGCGCTGGTTGTAATCCAGAAGTTGTCTTGGAAGTATTGCGCGATGGGCTTCTCGAGCGATTCTTTGGTCGGCTCGCCCATGTCATTGACGATCCGCTCGTAGTAGAAGGGAAGACCTTCGCCCATGTGGCCGATGATGATTTTCAGTTTGGGGAACCTGTCGAAAACGCCGTACGTGATCATCCGAATGCATTGGGTCAACACCTCCTGGTGCCAGCCGTATCCAGACCCACTAAAGATGTAGTCCTGGAACTCTTCCGTGTATTGAGACCGTGTGGTGCTGTAGTAGATCTTGAAGACCTCGTCAGCTGGATAGCCGGGATGCAGGTAGATCGGCACATCGAGAGCGACGGCACGTGCCAACACAGGCTCGAAATCGGGATGATCGAGATACTTCTTCGTGATGTGTCCGTTGGTCATTGCGCCGAGGAAGCCGTCTTCCCGAACCGAGCGTTCGAGCTCGTCCGCCGCCGCCTCCGGGCTCTGCAAGGGCAGGGTGGCGAAAGCCTTGAAGCGACCCGGATATTTGGCGATTGGCCCGTCTACAAGCTGCCGGTTAAGACGATAGGCAAGGTCGATGCCTCTCTGCCCAGGAACATTTTGTACGGAGGGTGTATGAGCAGAGAGGATTTGAACGTTGAGTCCCCCCTTATCCATATCGCCGATGCGGCGTCGGCCCAGATCCGAAAGGCCAATTTCCTCAAGGAACGTTATGTGATCCTGATTGATGGAGTTCAGCTTCAACAACGCGGGAGTCGAAAAGGTCTCCTCCGTGCCGATGAAGGGTAGATCCTGGTCCCGCCGCAAAATGTCCGAAGTCTTGTCCGAAATCTCGTTCTCGCTCACTTCCGAGGCAATGGCGTACGTGGACAAGCCGGCACCAATGCCAAGTGCCGTGCTGGCGGCAAGAAAGCCGCGGCGTCCCATGGACTTCATGTCAGTCCCTCTCTTCAGGCGTTTGTGTGGTGAGCTACCCGTACGGCATCCGTCTGCGAGATGCTTCAGGGGGTCTTCGCGTCCTGCTCGCGCACCGCGGCAGCGCTCAGGTCGAGGAACCACTCGCCGGTGCGCAGCGGCTGTGGCGGAGCTGACGACCGCCCGCGTGCGCGCTGTGCGGGCCGGCCGCGGCGGGCCCGCACTGTTGTCGGCGTGTGACCCCGCGTGCGGCGACAGGGAACGCCGTCGCCAGCGCCCTGGTGCCCACCCCCGAACCTCCGCAGTGGCCTATCAGGTTTCTGCATGGCCTCAACGCTAGGCCCGATTCCGTTCTGTTTCGTCATACTGCGGTCGTCATCCCTCGGGAGACAGGCGGTACGGCGTTACTCCGACTGGAGTACTCTCCAGAGCGCCATTCGACACCCGCACGACGTTCAAGGCCCGTCGCGACTGGGCCCGAAGTCCAGGGGCTGCCGGAAGATTTCAAGTGCAGTAAGACGGTCGTGACTCTATGAGGTTTGTGGTGCGGGTGCCCTGCGCTTTCCCCGAAGGTGCTGTGTCGACTGCCATCGCTAGCCTTCTACATACGAGTTGCATCGCTTATCCGCATGCCTGCTTCCCACCGAGCGAACCTGAGACGAACGTCAAAGAGCTGCTCACTCGCTCTGGTAAATGATCAGTTGTGGGAGCTTCTCGCGCCGTTGCTTCCGCCGTGGCCCGATGGAGGCGCCCGGTCCGCGGCCGGTGCCGGGCTGCATACCGGGATCGGCTGGGAAGACCTCCGCAGGAACTCGGCTGCAGTTCAGGCATGACGTGCTGGCGGCGGATCAAGCGGTGAATCAACGCCGGGGTGTTCGACGATCTGTATCGGATCCTGCTTGCCAGCTGCCCGCGGCAAACGAGATCGACTGGTCCCGGGCGGTAATCGACGGCAGCCGCATCGACACGAAAAAAGGGGGTCCCGGACCTTGAGTTCGCCCCCACTTCTAGTGTCCTGAGTCGTTAATTCGTGTGCAGTATGCGGCGAGGGTGTCGAGGATGTCGTCGGCGGTCTTCGTCCAGACGAACGGCTTGGGG
>NZ_JBIRUZ010000031.1:0-20747 GCF_044386545.1 Streptomyces sp. NPDC020489 | reverse complement strand
GCCGCCCCCCCCCCCCGACCCAAAAACTGTCGCCGCCCCCCGGGGGTGGCTGGGGGCGGATCCAACTACCCCCCCCCCCCCCGCCCCGGGGGGGGGGGGGGGCCCGCCCCCCCCCCCCCCACGGCTGGGGTGACGTCTGCTTCGCCTCAGGCGCCGCCCCTGGTCTCGGGAAGGAACCGCCCGGGCTCTCCGGAGGGCACCGGGCGGCTCACGAGGTGGGCGGCAGACCTCCGGCCGGCAGCCCGCCGACCGCACCGGGAGCGGCGTCCGTCGGCAGTCCGCCCGGCGGGAGCGGCAGCGGGAGCCCGCCGCCCAGCAGCAGCGCGACGGTGGCGTTGACGAGCTTGCCCACCACGGCCGTGGCGGCCGCGAGGACCTTGGAGGCGTCGGGGGGCGTGGCGGATGCCGCCGCGAGCAGGTCGCCGACGGCCGTCTGGAGGGCGGCGAGCGCGTCGCCGCCGGCGTCGGCGGAGAGCGCCTTGGCGTCGCTGCCCGCGGGCAGCGGGAGCGCCGGCAGGGTGGCCGGCGCCGGCAGGGTGGTGGACGGCAGCGTCGGGACGTTCGTGGCCGGCGTGGACCCCGGGTCGGCGGGGGTCAGGGGCGCCTGCGGCACCGGCGCGGGGGCCTGCGCGGTGGCCGCGGCGATGGCGTTCTGGACCGTCTTCAGGAGCTGGGTCGCCTGGGCGGGGCTGATCCCGTCCTTGGCGTTGAGCACGGTGTCCAGCACCTCGGTGACCGGCTTGAGCACGGCCACCAGGTCACCCAGCGTCTTGACCTGGCCGAGCAGCGCTTCCGCGCCCTGGACCGGGTCCTTCGCCCCCGTCATCGCGCGCTCGTGCTGCGGCTCGTGGTCGACCGCCACCGCCGCCGGAGCGGCGATGCCGATCAGGAGGGTGGCGCTGATTGCGGCGGACGCGAGACGTCGTGCGGACGGAGCACGCATGGGTGATGCCTTTCGATCTGGGACGGATCTCCTCCTACCGTGGAAGCGCCCCTCGCGCGCTGCAACCGAGGAAATGCGTGGCGTCATCACCCGTGGGGCGTGTCCTGGCTGGTGAAGCGCCCTGTCGAGCCCCGCTCACCGCGTCGCCGCCCCCACCGCCCGTTCGGGGGAACGCAAACCGGCCGCCCTCCCGGGGGGAAACCACGGGAGGGCGGCCGGCAAAGGGCGGTTCGCGCCGACGTCAGTCGTTGACGCAGGTGTTGCCGAAGGCGGGGTTCAGCAGACCGATGACGTTCACGGTGTTGCCGCAGACGTTGACCGGAACGTGGACCGGGACCTGGACGGCGTTGCCCGACAGCACGCCCGGGGAGTGGGCGGCGGCGCCGTGCGCGTCGGCGTCGGCGGAGGCGATTCCGGCGCCGCCGGCGACGGCCGCGACGGCAGCGGAGGTAAGGACCAGGCCCTTCGCGATACGCGACATGGAGAGGTGCTCCTTGGGGGTTGACACAAACAGCCGAGCGGGGATGCCCGGCGCTGTGTCAACGCGCGGGGCGCGCGCGGGTTGTGCCGCCAATGGGGTGATCTCACGAAAGGACGGCGTCACGACTCCGACACACCCGTCCGACACACTCGCCCGACACACTTGTCGGGTTTCGACTGATTAGTACACATAGCGGCTACAGTTGCGGACCTCGCGACGCACCCCTGTAGCCAGCAGATCGCCCTCATGACGCCCTGGCACCACGAGCCGGGCGTGCCCACCCGCTCGCGCACCTCGTCCCGGAAGGCCACCCCGGTCATGCGTCATCCCCTGCGTCCGTCGCTGCGCCGAGCGACGGTGGCAGCCCTCGCCCACGCCACGCTCCGGGTCCCCGGGGGCGCCTTCGGGCAGGCCGGACCCGTCGCCCGCGCCGGTGACCACGGCCGTACGGGTGATCCCGGATCCCCGCCGTCACAGCGGTTGACCTCGTGTGCGAACACCCTTCGGCACGGCCCCGATGTGTTCGATCCGGGCAAGGCGCCGCGAGCCGGTGGTGACCAGCTGGCCTTCCGGCTCGTTCCCCAGCGGGACGCGGCGAGGGCCGGGGCGCTCATCGTCGCCGTCGACGCCCAGCGCTGAGGCGCGTTCCCGCCCCTCCCGAGTGCCGTCCGTGAGCGAGGAAACCGCGCAATGCACCAGTCAGCAACCGACCCTCGGCCACGGGTCCTGCACCTCACGCAGCCCGTGGCGGGCGGGGTCGCCCGCGTCGTGACGGACCTGGTGCGGGCCCAGCTCGCGGCCGGTTTGGAGGTCGCGGTGGCCTGCCCGGCCGGCGCGTTCGCCGACGGACTGCGGGCACTGGGCGCGGACGTACGGCGGTGGCGGGCCACGCGCTCGCCGGGGCCCTCGCTTTTCGGCGAGGTACGACAGCTCGCTCAGGTGATCGAAGAGGTACGGCCCGAACTGGTGCACGCGCACAGCGCGAAGGCCGGTCTGGCCGGGCGGCTCGCGATCCGGGGGCGGGTGCCGACGGTGTTCCAGCCGCACGCCTGGTCCTTCGAGGCCGTCGACGGCGTCACCGCGGCGCTCGCCCTGAAGTGGGAGCGCTGGGGGGCGCGTTGGGCCTCCCGGGTGGTGTGCGTGAGCGCCGCCGAGCGCGCGACCGGCGTGCGCGCCGGGATCGCCGGGCGGTGGAGCGTGGTCCCCAACGGCATCGACCCCGCCCGCTTCCGTCCCGCCGCCGTGGACACCGTACGGGCGTCCCTCCTGCCGGACGTCGGTCCGGCGGACCCGCTCGTGGTGTGCGTGGGGCGACTGTGCCGGCAGAAGGGGCAGGACGTCCTCCTCGATGCGTGGGAGGCGGTGCGGGAGCGGGTGCCGCGGGCCCGGCTCGTGTTCGTCGGCGACGGGCCCGAGCGGGACCGGCTGGCCGCCCGCGCACCCGAGTCGGTGGTGTTCGCGGGGGCCGTCGCCGATCCCGTGCCCTGGTACCAGGCCGCCGATCTGGTCGTCCTGCCCTCGCGCTGGGAGGGCATGGCGCTCGCCCCGCTGGAGGCGATGGCGTGTGGGCGACCGGTGGTGCTGACGGACGTCGACGGCGCCCGCGAGAGCCTGCCGCCGGATCTCGCGCCCCACTGCCTGGTACCCCCCGAGGCCCCGGCCGCGCTCGCCGGAGCCGTCGCCGAGCTGCTGCTCGATCCGTTGCGCCGCGAGGCGCTCGGCCATCAGGGGCGCCGTCACGTCCTGTCCACGCACGACGTACGGCACACCACCGAGGCGGTGGCGGGCGTGTACCGCGAACTGCTCGGCACCGCAGCCCATGTGGTGCCTTTCGAGTACAGGGAGTCCATCCACTCGTGACCGCCGAAAGTACCGTCCCCTCGCCCGGCGGGCAGCCACGGGATCACGGATTCTCGCCCGTCTCGGTCATCCCCTCGCGCGGTGCCGCCGGCGGGTTCCGGTTCCCCCACCGCCGCCCCCAGCCCCGGCCCGCCTCCCCGGTGCCGCTGCTCGCCGCGGACCTGCTCGCGGCGCTGCTCGGGACCCTCGCGCTCACCGGGACCGAGCATCAGCCGCTGCTCGCGGCCCTGTCGGCGTCCGCGTCGATGCTGCTGCGCCCGCAGCTGCCCCGGGCCGTCCCCGGCGTCCTCGACGAACTGCCCGCCGTCTGCGGCCGGATCGTGGTGTCCTGGCTGGCGCTCGGCGCGCTGGTCGCCGCGTACGCCCCGCAGCACGCCCTGTCCGCCCGCACGCTCGCCCTCGGTCTCCTGCTCCAGTCGGCGGCGGCCTGCGCGACCCGTGGCTGCGTGCACTGGCGGCGCCGCACGGCCCTGCTGAACCGACCGCGCGCCGCCCTGGTCGTCGGCCCCGCCGCGACCGCGCAGCGGGTGGCCGCGGGCATCCTGCGCCATCCGCGGTGCGGGGTACGGCCGGTGGGTGTCGTCGCCGAGACACCGGACGGCAGTGACGGGCTGCCGGTGCTGACGACCGGCGAGGAGGTCGAGCGGGCGCTGATCCAGAACGGCGTCCGGGACGTCCTGGTCGTGCACCCCTCCGCGCGCACCCAACAGGGGCCGCTGCTGCGGGCGCTGGCCGAGTCGGGCTGCGCGGTGTGGGAGGTCGACGCGGACTGCCCGTCGTACGCCAGCCGTGAGCAGCTCGCCGGATTCGCCTGCCGCCGCCTGGACATGGGGGGCCGGCGGCGGGGCAGCGTCGGCAAGCGGGTGCTGGACGTGCTGGTGGCCGGGGCCCTGCTGCTGCTGGTCAGCCCGCTGCTGCTGGTGTGCGCGGTGGTGCTGCGGCTGACCGACGGGCCCGGGGTCGTCTTCCGCCAGGAACGCATCGGCAAGGACGGACGCCCCTTCACCCTGCTGAAGTTCCGCACCCACCGCCCGGTCGACGAGCACGAGTCGGCGACCCGGTGGAGCGTGGCGAACGAACGCCAGATGTCGTGGTTCTGCCGCTTCCTGCGCCGGACCTCGCTCGATGAGCTGCTCCAGCTGTGGAACGTCTTCTGGGGCGACATGAGCCTGGTCGGGCCGCGACCCGAACGGCCCTACTTCGTCGCCCAGTTCAGCCAGAGCTACCCCGGTTACGCGGCCCGCCACCGGATGCGGACCGGCATCACCGGGCTCGCCCAGATCCATGGGCTGCGCGGTGACACCTCCATCGAGGACCGGGCCCGC
The DNA here is from genome assembly GCF_044386545.1 of Streptomyces sp. NPDC020489. Classification (NCBI taxonomy): domain Bacteria; kingdom Bacillati; phylum Actinomycetota; class Actinomycetes; order Kitasatosporales; family Streptomycetaceae; genus Streptomyces; species Streptomyces sp. NPDC020489. Next base: position 16,138 of record NZ_JBIRUZ010000031.1, on the reverse strand, counting down.
TTCGACAACGCGTACATCGACAACTGGTCGCTGTGGCAGGACATCTGCATCCTGGCGCGGACCGCGGTCGCGCTCGTGCGCCCGACGGGGAGCTGAGCATGGACCAGGTGCGGAGGTTCGCACCGGTGCTCCCGGTGGTGGCGGTCGTCGCCCTGCTGGGGATCCCGACCGGGCCGGGCGGCGAGGGGGGCGCGGGCCCCGCCGACGCGCTCTCGGCGCTCGTGGTGCTGTACTGCGTCGTCCGTCTCGTACGGGAGAGGCGGCGCCCGCTGTCCCGTACGGCCCTCGTGGTGCTGGGGCTGCCGGTGGCCGGGCTGGCGGTCGCCGCCATCGGTGCCGCCTCGCCGGGCGTCGGGGTCACCGGGATGGGCCGCTACCTCCAGGTCTTCGTGCTGGTGCCGGCCGCGGTGCTGCTGCTGGTCCGGGACCGGCGCGACTTCCGCGTGCTGGCCTGGTCCTTCATCGGGCTCGCCCTGTGGCAGGGGGCGATCGGGGTGCACCAGTTCCTCACCGGGACCGGGGCCTCGTACCAGGGCCGGGAGATCCGTGCCGTGGGCACCTTCGGGGCGCAGGACGTGATGGGCATGGCGACCGTCGTGTGCTTCGGGCTGGTGTGCGCGACCGGGCTGGCGCTGGGCCGGACTCCCGTACGGCAGAGGGTGGTCGCCGCCGCTTGCGCGACGGCCCTGCTGGTCCCCCTCGCGCTGTCCTTCAGCCGCGGGGCGTGGATCGCGGCGGTGCTGGCGTGCACGGCACAGCTGGTACTGGCCGGGCTGCGGCGGGCGTTGCGGGTCGTGGCGGTGGTGGCCGCGCTCGGTGTGATCCTCGTCGGCGGCTTCGGCGTCGGTTCGGCGATGCTCCAGGAGCGGGTCGACAGCATCACGCGGGTCACCGACGCGCCCGACCAGTCCGTCACGGACCGCTACACCATGTGGGCGGCGGCCCTCGGCATGTGGCGCGAACAGCCGCTGACCGGCGTGGGGTTGAAGGGTTTCCCCGACCACCGGGACGCGCACGCCTCGCTCGCGCTGTCCGCCGGCAGCGACACCGACGGCGCGGGCGCGGGCTTCCGCAAGCAGCCACTGCTCTCCCCGCACAACATGTACCTGCTGGTCCTCGCCGAGCAGGGCCTTCTCGGCCTCCTCGCCCTCGCGGGCGGCTGGTCGGCCCTGCTGGTGTGCGGGCTGCGCCGGCTCGTCCGCGTCCGCCGCCGCGGGCCGGGCCTCGACTGCGCGCTGATCGCCTGCGGCTTCCTCGTCTGGCAGCTCACCGACTTCGTCTACGCCGACATCGGCGGGCCCTCCACGGTGCTCACCGCGGTGTGTTTCGGCCTGGCCGCCTGGTGGGCCCTGGCCGGTGACACCCCGGCGATCGCCCCGGCGACCCCGGCCCCGCTGCCCGACCGCGCCGAGGAGGCGGCCACCCGATGAGGGCGACGCCGCCGCGGACCTCCGGGGTCACCCCGGACCCTCCGACGGAACGGGACACGGGGGCCCCCGGACCCTCCGACCGGACCACGACCGGCCCGGGCGACACCCCACCGGCGGCCCTCTGGGCCCGGCCACCGCAGGCACGGGACGCGAGCCCGACCGAGCCCCACTCGTCGCAGACCCGGGACGCGAGCACCACCGAGCCCCACCCGCCGCATGCTCGGCACACGAGCACCACCGAGACCCACCCGTCGCACGCCCGGCACGCGAACACCACCGAGCCCCGCCCACCCCAGGCCCGGCACGCCACCGCCGCCGAGCCCTCCCCCCGCGTCCCGCCCTACCCCAAGGGTCCCCCCGGCCCCCCCGACCTCGCCCCCGTCTCCCGGCGTTTCCTCGCCAAGGCCACACTCGTCACCGCTGTGCTCTCCGTCGCCGGGGCCGTGCTGGGGCTGGCGCGGGACCAGGCGCTGGCGCGGCTGTTCGGGGCCGGGAGGGAGACGGACGCGTTCCTCGTGGCGTGGACCGTCCCGGAGTTCGCCTCGACGCTGCTCATCGAGGACGGGCTGGCCTTCGCGCTGGTCCCGGCGTTCAGCCTGGCGCTGGCGCGGCGGGCGCAGGGGGCCGCCGGGGACCCGGTGCGGGCGCTGGTCGCGGCCACGCTGCCGAAGCTGTCCCTCGCCTTCGTCGCGGTGTCCGCGCTGCTCGTCGGCGCCGCCCCGTACGTCGTCGAGGTCCTGGCGCCGGGCCTGCCCGACCCCGCGCTCGCCGTCGACTGCACCCGGCTCACCGCGGTCTGCGTGCTGGGCTTCGGGCTCGCCGGGTACTGCAGTGCCGCACTGCGCGCCCACCGCAGGTTTCTCGCGCCGGCCGCGATCTACGTGGCGTACAACACCGGGATCATCACGGCGATGTTCGTGCTCGGCGGGCAGTGGGGCGTGCGGTCGGCGGCGGTCGGGGTGGCGATCGGCGGCGGCCTGATGTTCCTGGTACAACTACCGTCCTTCGTAGGCCAGTTGTTCCGCAGGCAACAGCTCGCCGCGCAGGAGCCGGGTGCGAGCGGCGACCGCGCGGTGACCGCGGCCCTCGTCGTCACCGTCCTGCTCTTCGCGCTGTGCCGGCAGTCCCAGACCCTGATCGAGCGCTACCTCGCCTCCACCCTCGACGCCGGGGCCATCTCGCACCTGAACTACGCGCAGAAGGTCGCCCAGATCCCGATGACCCTGTCGCTGATGCTGTGCACGGTCACCTTCCCGGTGGTCGCGCGCGCCCTCGCCGACGGTGACGTCGAACGGGCCCGCTCCCGCGTGGAACGCGACCTCGCGCTCGCCTCCTGCGTGGTCCTGCTCGGCGCCGCCACCGTGATCGCCTGCGCCCCGCAGATCATCGAACTCCTCTTCCAGCGCGGCGCGTTCACCGCCCGGGACACCGCCGCCACCGCGGGCGTCATGCGCGTGTACGCCCTCGGGCTGCTCGGCCAGACCCTGACCGGGGTGCTCGTGCGGTCCTACTTCTCCGCCGCCCGCCCCAGCTGGTACCCGTTCGCCGCGATGGCCGCGGGTATCGCCGCCACCTCGTGGATCGGCGCCTGGACGGTCGGCCCGTGGGGTGTGTCCGGCATCGCCGCCGCCAACGCCACCGGCATCACCGTCACCGCCGTACTGCTGCTGGCCGGGATGGGCCCGGGCAGCGTCCCGATCCGCCGGCGGAGCGCGGTGCGCGAGCTGGGCCGACCGGTGTGCGCCGCCGTGGTCGCGACGATCGCCGGGGCCCTCGTCGCCTCGCAGGTGCCGTCCGCCGTGCCCGGCCTCGTCGCGGGTGGCGCGACCGTCGCCGCCGTGTTCGTCCTGCTCGCCTGGGCGCTGGACGCCCAGGGTGTCGTACCCGCACTGAGATCCCTACGTTCCGTCACACGAAGGCTCACTCATGGCCGCTGCCGTTGATTCCGCCCCCGTCCCGTGGATCGCGATGTACCACTCGGTGGGTGACTGCTCCGACGACCCCTACCGCGTCACGGTCACACCCGAACGCCTCGACCGGCAGCTGACCTGGCTGAGCCGGCGCGGTCTGCGGGGCGTGTCCATGGCCGCGCTGCTGGCCGAACCCACCCGCACCGACCTCGTCGGCCTCACCTTCGACGACGGGTACGCCGACTTCCTCGAGCACGCCCTCCCGGTGCTCCATCGGCACGGCTTCGGCGCCACCCTGTTCGTGCTGCCCGGCCGGCTCGGCGGCGACAACGCCTGGGACCCGCTGGGGCCGCGCAAGCCGCTGCTGACGGCGGACGGCATCCGGCGGGCCGCCGAGGCCGGTGTCGAGATCGGCTCGCACGGGCTCACCCACGTCGACCTGACCCGGGCCGACGACCTGCGGCTGAAGTCCGAGACCGTCGAGAGCCGGGCCGCGCTCCAGGAGCTGACCGGCGCGGCGATCGGCGGCTTCTGCTATCCCTACGGCACCGTCGACCAGCGCGCCGTCGACGCCGTGCGGGATGCCGGATACACCTACGCCTGCGCCATCGACCCCGGTCCGCTCACCGGCCCGCTCGCCCTCCCCCGGGTGCACATCGGCCAGAACGACACCGCCGTGCGGCTGTTCCTCAAGCACCGGCTGCACCGGCTGCGCCGCCGTCCCGTCGAGGGGCTCTGAGATGCGGGCCCTGCACGTCATCACCGGCCTCGGGGTCGGCGGCGCCGAGCAGCAACTGCGGCTGCTGCTGCGGCATCTGCCGGTCGACTGCGACGTCGTGACGCTCACCAACCCCGGCGCGGTCGCCGACGGCCTGACCGCCGACGGGGTACGCGTCACCCACCTCGGCATGGCCGGCAACCGCGACCTGACCGCCCTGCCCCGCCTGGTCCGCCACATCCGGTCCGGCGGCTACGACCTCGTGCACACCCACCTGTACCGCGCCTGCGTCTACGGCCGGCTCGCGGCGCGGCTCGCCGGGGTGCGCGCGGTCGTGGCCACCGAGCACTCCCTCGGCGACTCCCAGATGGAGGGCCGCCGGCTCACCGCCGGGGTCCGCGGGCTGTACCTGGCCAGCGAGCGCCTGGGCCGCGCCACGGTCGCCGTCTCCCCCACGGTGGCCGCCCGGCTGCGGCGCTGGGGCGTGCCCGCACCCCGCATCCGGGTCGTCCCCAACGGCATCGACCTGCCCCGCTTCCGCTTCGACGCGCTCCAGCGCCTGCGCACCCGGCGCCGCCTCGGGCTGCCCGAGGAGGCGTACGTCATCGGCGGCGTCGGACGGCTCACGGCGGGCAAGCGCTTCGACACCGCGATCCGCGCCCTCGCCCGGCTGCCGGAGAACTGCTGGCTGCTGCTGGTCGGCGGCGGCCCGGACGAGCACCTGCTGCGCCGGGTCGCCCGGGAGGCCCAGGTCGCCGACCGGGTGCTGTTCACCGGTGAGCGCCCCGGTGTTCCCGACGGCTCCCCCGGCCCCGACCTGCCGTCGCTCACCGCGGCGATGGACCTGCTCGTCTCCCCGTGCGCCGAGGAGGCGTTCGGCCTCGCGGTCGTCGAGGCGCTGGCGTCCGGGCTGCCGGTGCTCTACAGCTCCTGCCCCGCGATCGAGGACCTGCCCGCGCAGGCGGCCCCCGGCAGCCGCCAGGTCCTCGGCGGCGTCGAGGAGTTCGCCCGCGCGATCGCGGCGGCCCGCGCCGAGGGTCCCCGCCCGCGCACCGTCCCGGACGCCGCCCACCACTACTGCATCACCCGCAGCGCCGCACAGCTGATGGATGTGTACGCGGCCGCGGTCTCGCCCCCCAAGTCGCCCACGTCACCCCAGGAGGTCGGTTCCCCATGACCGAGAACCCCGCAGGACCGCGCCGCCCCGCCGCGGTCCTCACCCGCGCCAAGACCCTCCCCGCCTGGTCCCTGCTCGCGGCCGGCGCCGTCTCCGGCGGCCTGCTGGGCGGCGTGTACGGCCTGGCCGAGCCGCCGGCGTACACCGCGACCAGCTATGTCGTCGCCGTCCCCACCGAGAGGTCCGACTCCGCCACCGCGCTCGGCTTCGCCCAGGCCTACGGCCGGGTCGCCACCCAGCTCGCGGTGCTCGGGGACGCGCAGGTGTGGGCGGGCGTCCCGGTCGGGACGCTGAGGTCGAGCGTGCAGACGGCGACCTCGCCGGACGCCCCGATGATCGGGATCACGGCGACCTCGTCCCGCCCCGACCTCGCCGCCGACATGGCCAACGCGGTCGCCCGGGCCCTGACCCGGCACGCGGACACCGCCCAGAACGCCACCCACGTCGAGCTCCAGCAGTTCGCCCGCGCCACCAGACCCACCGAGCCGACCTCCGCATCCCCCGCGGTGACCGGGCTGGTCGGGGCGAGCGCGGGCGGGCTGCTCGGCGGCCTGGTGCTGCTGGTGCGGCCGCGGCGGCCCGCCCAGGAGCCGGGGCGCCCGGCGTCGGTGCCCGGCCCGACCGTCGCCGCCGACGCCCACGGCCAGCTGTGACGTACCGGACGGAACTCGTCACCGACGACACCGTCTTCGCCGCACTCGCCCCCGACTGGCGGCGCCTGTACGGCCGTTGCTCCACCGCCACCCCGTTCCAGAGCCACCCCTGGCTGCACTCGTGGTGGCTGTCCTACGGCCGTCCCGGGCGGCTGCGGGTCCTCGTGGTCCGCGACGGGGACGACCTGGTCGCCGCCGCGCCCCTGATGCGGGTCCACCGACCCGTGCCGTCCCTGGTGCCGCTGGGCGGGGCGATCTCCGACTACGGGGACGTCCTGCTGGACGACGAGCGCGGCGCGCAGGCGGCAGCCGCGCTCACCGCGGGGCTCGCGGCGGCGGCCCGGACCGCGCTGGTGGACCTGCGGGAGGTGCGGCCGGGCGGCGCGGCCGAGCGGATCTACGACCACTGGTCCGGGCCCCGGCGCCGGGTCGGCGACTCGCTGTGCCTGGAGCTGCCCGCCGTGTCCATGGACGAGCTGGTGGCCCGGTTGCCGTCGGCCAAGGCCCAGCAGCGGGCCCGCGCCAAGCTCCGCAAGCTGTCCGCGCTCGGCGTCGAACGGCACGTCGTGGGGCCGGACGAGGTCGACAAGGCGGTGCGCCGGCTGCTGGAGCTGCACCGGTTGCAGTGGCAGGGGCGCAAGGTGACGGGCGAGCATCTGCTGCCGCGGTTCTGCGAGCACCTGGTGCGCTCGGTCGCCCCGATGGTGGCCGCGGGGGACGCGGCCGTCACCGAGTTCCGGCTGGACGACGACGTGGTGGCCGTCGATCTGACGCTGCTGTCGCGACGCCTCACGGGCGGCTATCTGTACGGCGCCCATCCGTGTCTGCGGGAACGCAAGGCGGACGTGGCGGTGATGCTGCTGGACGCGTGCAGCCGGCACGCCCGGGGCACGCTGAGCCTGCTGCGCGGGAACGAGCCGTACAAGCAGCACTGGCGGCCCGAACCGGTGACCAACCAGCGGCTGTTGCTGGCCCGGCGGCGTACCGCCCCGCTGCTGGAGGCGGCCCTGTGCGACGTCGCCGCCCGCAGCCGGGGCAAGGAGCTGGTGCGCCGGTGGCGGGAGCGCGGTGGCGGCGGGCCGTGAGCGACCCGCCGCCCGGGCGTCACCGGCTGCGCGACCACCAGTCGAAGCGCATGCACAGCTTCCCGCCGATCCAGTACTCCACCCAGTCGCCGAGTTCCAGCGGCGAGCAGTCGGCCGGGGTCGTCGGCGTGGGCTCGGGCTTGGGCTCGGTGGGCGTCGGGGTCGGCGTCGGCATCGGCTCCGTGGGCGTCGGGGTCGGCGTCGGCTCACCGGTGCGCCCGGAGAGCACGGACCGGTAGATCTCCGACGCCCTCGGGTTGTCGTCGCACTGCCAGACGCCGTGCGGGCAGTAGTCGGTCAGCGTGTTGTACAGCGGTTTGTGCTCGTCCATCCATGCGAGCATGCGCCGCATGTACTCGGCGTTGTCTCCGTTGCGGAAGAGTCCCCATTCAGGATAGGAAATTGCCTTGCCGTGGGATTTCGCGAATTCCACGTGTTCCTGAAGCCCGAACGGCTCTTTCACCTGCTGGTCGAACGAGAGGCCCGCCGGCTGGTCGTACGAGTCCATGCCGATGATGTCGACGGTGTCGTCGCCGGGATAGCACTGCGTCCAGCCGATGGCGTCCTTGCCGCGGCTCGGCGTGAAGTCGAAGCGGAATTTCTGGCCCGGCACCGAACGCATGGTGGTGACGATCCTGTTCCAGTACTTCTTCCAGGCCTCCGGGTCCGGCCCGCAGCGATGGGTGTACGTGATGCCGTTCATCTCCCAGCCGAGCACGACGACCGTGTCCGGCACCTTCAGCTCGACCAGCCGTTCGGCCAGGCGGCGGAAGTGGTGATCGTAGGCGCCGACCGCGCCCTGCCGCAGCAGCCGCGCGACCTGGCGGTCGGGGACGCCGTCCTCGTTGCGCTCCAGCATGGGGACGTTGAGGACGAACATCCGGTCCTCGCGCGCGTTGCGCCAGTCGGCCCAGGAGTCGAGGAAGTCGGGGGCGCCCTCGATGTTGCTCCAGCGGTCGCCGGGCAGATAGGTGTGGCCCACCCGCAGGTCGGCGCCGCCCAGCCAGCGGCTGAGCTCGGCGATGCGGTCCACCCCGCGCGGGCCGTAGTCGAGATAGGCGCCGAAGGCGGGCGGCTTCGGCACGGGCTTCGGCTCCGCCACCGGGTCGGTGGTCGGGGTGCCGGTCGGCTGGGCGGACGGGGAGGGGACGGTGGGAACGGCGGGCGTGGGAGCGGGCGGATCGGTGGCCCGCACCACCCCCGCTGCGAATCCGGGCCCCGAGGCCAGGGCGGCGGCCGCGGCGACCGACGCCGTGATGAACGCCAGCCGTCTGGTCCGAACCCGTCGCTGCTGTGAGTCCATGCCTGCTCCTTTCTCACTCTCGCGCTAATCCGATAACTGACACTCAGTCACGCCAAGGCGAACTCCGCCACCGTGCGTGCGGCTTTCGAGTGGCCCGATCGCCCGCACGAGTGAAACAACCGAAGGAATTGAGTCCGTGTCGCTGTTCGACACCCGGGTCCCCGCCGTGCTGCTGCGGATCGACCGGAATCCCTTTCACCACGGAACGCTGGGCGCCGTACGCTCGCTCGGCAGAGCCGGAGTGGAGGTGCACGTCGTCGCGGATTCCACCGGAAGTCCGGTGTCCCGGTCGCGTTTTGTCCGCGCCCTCCATCCCCCGCCGCCGCCCGGCGCGCCCGCTCCCGCCATCGGCGTGGCCCTGCGCCGCGTCGCCGCCCGCGTCGCGCGCCCCGCGGTGCTGATCCCGATGGACGACGCGAGCGCGGTCGCGGTGGACCGGCTGCGCGCGGAGCTGGCGCCCGCCTATCTGCTGCCCCCGGCGCGGGGCCCACTGGCCGAGCGCGTCGCCGACAAGGCGGAACTGGCCGCCCTGTGCGCCGCCGTGGACGTCCCGCACCCGCTCACGCTGATCCCGGACAGCGCGGCCGAGGCGGCGCGGGCCGCCTGGCGGCTGGGCCTGCCGGTGGTGGCGAAGTGGAGCCGCCCCTGGCTGCTGCCGACGGACAGCGGGCTGCGCAGCACGGTGGTGGTGCGCTCCCCGCAGGAGGCGAGGGAGCTGTATCTGCGCACCGAGGAGGCGGGCAGCCGGCTGCTGCTCCAGGCGTTCCTGCCACCGGGCACCGACCGCGACTGGTTCTTCCACGGGTACGCCGACCGTACGGGCGCGGTGCGCGGCGGGGGTGCCGGTGTGAAGCTGCGGGCCTGGCCGCGCGGGGCGGGGCTGACGGCGGTGGGGCGCTGGACGCCCGACCCGACGGTGCAGGCGCTCGCCGAGCGGATCGCCGGCGAGCTGGGCTACCGCGGCATCTTCGACCTCGACTTCCGCCGCGACGCCGAGGGCCGCCACCACCTGCTCGACTTCAACCCGCGGCCCGGCGCCCAGTTCCGGCTCTTCAGTGACACCGCGGACCTGGACGTCGTCCGCGCGCTGCACCTGGACCTGACGCACCGTCCGCTGCCGGAGGGGGTGCCGCGGGCCGGGCGGGAGTTCGTGGTGGAGAACTACGCCCCGCTGACCGCGCTGCGCCCCGCGCCCGCGGGCCGGGAGCGGGCCTGGGGTGCGCGCGACGACCGGGCGCCGGGCCGGGCGATGTGGGGTCTGTGGGGCCAGCACGTGTCCCGCCGGCTGCTGGCGCGGCTCAGGGGCCTGTGCGCGCCGGCCGGCGAGCGCGGACGGGTGCCGTCGGCGCGCCGGGCGACCGCCGTGGCGGCCGAGCCGACCGGCGAGGAGAAGGCGGGCAGCCGCTGATGCACGACCTGCTGGTGGTGGGAGCGGGCCCCTACGGCCTGTCCATCGCCTCCCACGCCGCGTCCGCCGGGCTGCACCTGCGCGTCCTCGGCCGCCCCATGGCGTCCTGGCGCGACCACATGCCGCGCGGGATGTTCCTCAAGTCGGAGCCGTGGGCCTCGCATCTCAGCGACCCCGGGCGCCGCCGGGGTCTGGACGTCTACTGCGAGAGCCGGGGCGTGAGGGCCCGGCACGGGGAGCCAGTCCCGGTGGAGTTGTATGCCGACTACGGGATGTGGTTCGCCCGCACGGCCGTTCCCCCGGTGGACGAGCGCATGGTGGTCCGCCTGGTGGCGCTGCGGCCGGGCGGCTTCGAGGCGGTCCTGGAGGACGGCGAGGTGCTGCCCGCCCGCACGGTCGCGCTGGCCGTGGGCGTCATGCCGTTCGTCGAGATCCCGGCCGCGCTGGCCGGCCTCGACACCTCCCGCGTGACGCACAGCAGCCACCACGGCGACCTCGCCCGCTTCCGCGACCGGGACGTCACCGTGATCGGCGGCGGCCAGGCGGCTCTGGAGACGGCCGCTCTCCTCGCCGAACAGGGCACCCGGGTCCGGGTGCTGGCCCGCGCCGACGAGCTGTGCTGGAACGACGTACCGCCCCCGTGGCAGCGCCCCTGGTGGCGGTCGGCCCGCTCCCCGCACAGCGCCCTGGGATGCGGCTGGCGCAACTGGTTCTACGCCGAGCGCCCCGGCCTGTACAGCCGGCTCCCTGGGCCGACGCGGGCGCGGATCGCGGCGACGGCGCTCGGTCCGGCGGGCGCCTGGTGGGTGCGGGAGCGGGTCGAGCCGGTCGTGGAGGTGCTGCACGCCCACGAGGTGACGGCGGCGCGGGCGGTGCCGGGCGGGGTGCGGCTCGACGTGCTGGACCGGGCGGGCGGGGCGGGGGCCTCGCGCACCCTGGAGACCGAACACGTCATCGCGGCCACCGGTTTCCGGGCGACCACCGACCGGCTGGGCCTGCTCTCGGCCGACCTGCGCGCGTCCCTGGCGACCGCGGCCGACGGTGCGCCGGTGGCCGGCCGGGACTTCGAGTCCCCGTCGCATCCCGGCCTGTTCCTGGCGGGCCTGATGACGGCCTCCGCCTTCGGCCCGGCGATGCGTTTCGTGCACGGCGCGAGCTACACCGCGGGCGCGCTCGTACGGGGGGTGCGGCGCCGGCTGCGCACCGGTCCGGGCGTGGTCCCGGCTCCGGCTCGGGCCGCGCCGTCCGAGCGGGTACGGCGGTGAGGGGCGCGGGTGCCGGACCGAGGGGCCCGGCACCCGGCGCGACTACAGATGGGCCGCGGCCTGCTTGCGGCCCCGGCGGTACAGCACGGCTCCGGCCGTGATCATCACGGCGCTGCCGATGGCGGCGGCCGCCATGGTCTCACCGCTGCCGGTCTCGGGGAGCTGCGGCGGCGGCCCGTGCGGCCCCGGGGGCGGGGTCGAGACCGACGAGGTGGGGGTCGGCGTCGGCGTGTGCTCCCCACCGCCCGGCGGCGTGTGCGTCGGGGACGGGGTCGGCGTGTGCTCCCCGCCGCCCGGCGGCGTGTGGGTCGGCGTCGGCGTGTGGTCCCCGCCGCCCGGCGGCGTCGGGGTCGGGGTCGGCGTCGGCGTGTGCTCACCGCCGTTCGGCGGCGTGTGCGTCGGCGTCGGCTTGGTGGGTGTCGGCCCCGGCGTGGTGGGGGTCGGCGTCGGGGTGTCGCCGTACCCCGGGGACTCCTCGTGCCCGCCGGTCCCGCAGTCGTCGCCGTAGGACCCGCCGACGTCCGTCATGGACCCGCACGCGTGGTGTGCCCCGTGACCGGAGGAGCCGTGGCTGCCCCCGCCGTGGCCGGAGTCGTCGCCGTAGGAGGCGCCACTCCTGGGTGAACCCGAGTCATGGGCACAGGAGTTGCCGAACGTCGGGTTCAACGCGCCGACGGGATCGACGGAGTTGCCGCAGGCGTTCACCGGTACGTCGATGGGGGCCTGGACGGAGTTGCCGGACAGGACGCCCGGCGAGCCCTTGGCGCCCCCGTCCGCGTCCGAGTCGGCGAAGGCGGGGCTGCTGCCACACAGGGACAGGATGCTCGTCGCGGCGGCGGCCGCGACCATTCCCCTGCTCAGGGTCTGTCGCAATCTCGTTGTCCTCCTGCTTGAAGAAGTGGAAAAAGCCGGCCTTGGAAGGCGAGGAAGCAGTCCAAGGCCGGCTCGATCAGCCGGAGTGGCTGGAGGCGTTACGACGTCAGTCGTTGACGCAGACGTTGCCGAACGCCGGGTTCAGCAGGCCGATGACGTTGACGGTGTTGCCGCACACGTTGACCGGGATGTGGACAGGAACCTGGACCAGGTTGCCGGAGAGGACGCCCGGCGAGTGCACGGCGGCGCCCTCGGCCTCCGCGTCCGCGAAGGCCGGGGCGGCCATACCCAGGGCCATGATCGCGCCCGCGACGACAGCAGCGGTCTTCTTCATGAGCTTTCCCTTCTCTGCGGTCATGCCCCTATGACGTGACCTACAGGCTGTAAACGAGGGATAGACAGATGAAGAAACTCCGGAACGTGCGTCGCCTCATAATTCACTCGAACGCCTCCACAGAATTGACACGACGCGTCCAAATGAGCAGAAACCATTCGCCTGAGTGACGGAAAAAGCCCGGGCGGCCCGCTGGAGACGGACGGCCCGAGCAATTTCAGGAACGACGGATCAGTGGTTGCCGACGCCGTTGCCCGAGAGGGCGGAGATGTCGTCCAGGATGTGCGACAGCGGCTCGTCGCCCTTGGCCTGCGTCGAGTTGTCGGCGCACTGCTGGTTCTGCGGGGCCGACAGGATCGGCACGTCCTGGAGGACGCCGACGGCGGCGATGACACCGACGATGGCCTGAGCGTTCACCTTCGCCGGCAGGCCGACGCAGAGCTTGTTGGCGGTGCTCTGCACCAGGGTGGCCTGCGGGCTCATGTCACCCTTGGTGATCGAGTTGCCGAACTTCGACGTGGCGTGGTTGCCACTCGCCGACGTGGTTCCTTCGTCGTTCCCGATGGCCATGGCCGGCGACGCCGCACCAACGACGGAAGCGGCGACCGCCGTGGCGGCCATTGCCTTCTTCAGCATTTCAGTTCCTTTCCTGGGTGCATCACCGAGACGCACGCTCCTGCCCTCGCATCAACCAGCCCCGCCGGGTTTGGTTTCGGCCCTTCACCCGATCGGACCGCACCGCTCCCGGAATTCACGGACGCCGCCGGACTTCGCCGTGTCGCGGCGGCAACTCTTTTCGCTGGGCCATCGGAGTGAAGAGGAGGAACCAACCGGGCCCCGGCCAGTTGACCAGAGCGCTCCGGTGGACGGGGTTTCTCCAGAAGGGACTAGCAAGTGATCAAGAAGGTTCTGGCTTCCGCCGCGGTCGCCGCCTCCGTCGTGGGTGCCGCCTCCCCCGCCATGGCGATCGGCAACGACGACGGCACCAAGTCCGCCAGCGGCAACGGTGCGCACCAGTCGTTCGGCAACTCGGCCACCTACGGCAACATGAGCCCGCAGATGGCGCTCGTCCAGGGCTCGCTCAACAAGCCCTGCATCGGTCTGCCCGCGAAGGCGAACCTGCAGGGGATCGTCGGCCTCGTCGCCGTCGGTGTCCTCCAGGACGTGCCGATCCTGTCGGCGCCGCAGAACCAGCAGTGTGTCGAGAACTCCACCCAGGCCAAGGGTGACGAGCCGCTGTCGCACATCCTGGACGACATCTCAGCCCTCTCGGGCAACGGCACCGGCAACGGCTGAACCGTCCTCGGAGATTCCGCTCTCTGAGCCCTGGGGCTGCGATCTGAAGCCCCGTCAGCGGGCCGCCGGTTTCCCGGCGGCCCGCTGTTTCGCGTTCGACGGGAGACGTCGACGCACGGGCGCGGGGCAGTTCCTCGCCGGTAAGTGGGCTCGTACGACCAGGGCGCCCACGCCGTGGTCCCGCGCGCTGGGCCAATCGGGGCAAAGAGCGCAACCCTGGCCGGGGTACGGCCGTTGACGATCATGCAGCTCCTCACCGGAGTCCGCTTCTCGAAGGGAATGAACATGAAGAAGCTGTGGGCTACCGCGGCTATCGCCGCCTCCGTCGCCGGTGTCTCGGCCGCGGCCGCGCCCCAGGCTCTCGCCATCGGTGACGACACCGGCACCACCTCCGCCAGTGGCAACCACGCCTCGCAGGAGTTCGGCAACTCGGCGACGTTCGGCGACATGAGCCCGCAGCTCTCGCTGGTCCAGGGTTCGCTGAACAAGCCCTGTGTCGGTCTGCCGGCGAAGCTCAACGCCCAGGGACTCGTCGGCCTCGTGGCCGTCGGCGTCCTGCAGGACGTGCCGATCCTGTCGGCGCCGCAGAACCAGCAGTGTGTCGAGAACTCGACGCAGGCCAAGGGCGACGAGCCGCTGTCGCACATCCTGGACGACATCTCCGCGCTGTCGGGCAACGGCGCCGGCAACGGCTGATCCTCGGATCTCCGCGGCGGCGGGTCACCGGTTCCTCCGGTGGCCCGCCGCTTTGCGTGTCAGGTGCGGTAGATCGCCTCGATCTGACTGGCGTACGCCGCCGTCACCGCGTGCCGCTTGACCTTCAGGGACGGCGTGAGCATCCCGTTGTCCTCGGTGAACTCGCCCTCGACCAGGGTGAAGGCGCGGATCGACTCGGCGCGGGAGACGGCCTCGTTGGCGTAGTCCACGGCCTTCTGGACGTCGGCGCGCAGCCGGGGGTCGGTCACCAGCTCGGACAGGGGGGTGTCGGCGGGCAGCCCGCGGACCGACAGCCAGTGGGTGATCGCGTCGGGTTCCAGGGTGATCAGGGCGGCGACGAAGGGGCGGTTGTCCCCGACGACCAGGCACTGGCCGACCGGGGGGCGGCTGCGCAGCCGGTCCTCCAGGACGGACGGGGAGACGTTCTTGCCGCCGGAGGTGACGAGGATGTCCTTCTTGCGGCCGGTGATGGTGAGATAGCCGTCCTCGTCGAGGGAGCCGAGGTCGCCGGTGGCGAACCAGCCGTCGGTGAGGACGGCGTCGGTGGCGGCGGGGTTGTTCCAGTAGCCGCCGAAGACGATGCCGCCCTTGATCAGGACCTCGCCGTCGTCGGCGATGCGGACGGCGGTGCCGGGGACCGGGGGGCCGACCGTGCCGGGGCGGGGCCTCAGCGGCGGGACGATGGTGGCGGCGGCCGTGGTCTCGGTCAGGCCGTAGCCCTCGTAGACGCTGATCCCGGCGGCCTGGAAGAACAGGTTGAGGTTGCGGTCGAGCGGGGAGCCGCCGCTGATGGCGTAGCGCATGCGGCCGCCGAGTTCCTTCCGGACGCGGCGGTAGACCAGCAGGTCGTACAGGGCCCAGGCGGCGTAGAGGCCGGGGCCGGGGCCCTTGCCGCGGTCGAGGAACTTCTCCAGGTAGCGCTCGCCGAAGCGGACGGCGATGCGGTCGGCTCGGTCGAAGGAGGCGCCCCGGCCGATCTTCTCGGCGGTGGCGCGGCCGGTGTCGTGGATCTTCTCGAAGAGGTAGGGGACGCCCACGAGGAAGGTCGGGCGGAACTCCTTGAGGGCGGGCCGGAGTTCGTCGGGCTTGATGCTCGGGCAGTGGCCGATCTCGATGCGGGCCATCAGGCAGGCGATCTGGAGGGTGCGGCCGAGGATGTGGGCGAGCGGGAGGAACAGGAGGGTGGAGGCGACCTGTCGGGTGACCTCCTTGAAGATCGGGTGAAGCAGCTCGACCGTGTTGGCGGCCTCCGCGTGGAGGTTGGCGTGGGTGAGGACGCAGCCCTTGGGTTTGCCGGTGGTGCCGGAGGTGTAGCAGATCGTCGCGACGGTGCCGGGGGTCAGGGCGGCCCGACGCTTGGTGACCTCCTCGTCGGGGACGTCGCGGCCGAGGCGGGCGAGGTCGGCGAGTGCCCCCGCGTCCAACTCCCAGACGCGGGGCTGCTCCTGGTGGCGGGCGGTGCCCGTCGTGACCGTGTCGGCGTTCTCGGCGGTCTCGGTGACGACGAGGCGGGCGCCGGAGTCGCGGACGATCCACTCGACCTGTTCGGCGGAGGAGGTCGCGTAGACGGGGACGGTCTGGCCGCCCGCGGCCCAGATGGCGAAGTCCAGGACCGCCCACTCGTAGCGGGTGCGGGACATCACCGCGACCCGGCCGCCCGGTGGGAGACCGGCGGCGATCAACCCCTTGGCGACGGCGGTCACTTCGCGGGCGAAGGCGGCCGCGGTGACCGGGTGCCAGGTGTCTCCCCGTTTACGGCGCAGGACCACCGCGTCGGGGGCCTCTGCCGCGTTGGTGAACGGCAGGTCCGCGGTGCTGCCGGTCAGCGGGTGCGGGGCGAGGGGCGGGGGGGGGGGGGCCCCCCCCCCCCCCCCCCCCCCCCCCCGGGGGCCCCCCCCGGGGGGCCGCCCCCGGGCCGCGGCCGGGGGCCCCCCAAACGTGCACCCCCAAGCCCCCCCCCCCGCCCCCA
>NZ_JBIRUZ010000030.1:0-22314 GCF_044386545.1 Streptomyces sp. NPDC020489 | reverse complement strand
AGAACCCCAAGCCGTTCGTCTGGACGAAGACCGCCGACGACATCCTCGACACCCTCGCCGCATACTGCACACGAATTAACGACTCAGGACACTAGAAGTCCAACAACTGTCAATGGTCGCATTCAGAACGCGAAGCGATGAATGCGAGTTGACGTCCGCGGCGGACTGATACCCCGTCCACCACTTACTCGCCGGGCAGCCTTGATCAGGAACACTCAAACACGTACCTCTGTTGTTGCGCGTCGGCGGGGCCTCCGCGCTCGGTGTCGGACGCAACCGGCGCAGCGGCCGGACGTGGGGGAGCGGGGCGCCGCTGGACTCACTACGACCAGCTGGACGGCACAGATCTAGACACGGTCGACTGGACTCCTCCTACCGCCCGAGCAGTGTCAGCCGCCGTTCCCCCGAGAGGGGCGCGACGGTTCTCAGGTGCGCACCTATGGCACACTTTTCGACGCGAAGTGGAGGTACAGGGGCGCACGGATTCCATGCTGTCGACGCGGGCGTCCAGGCGACCGAGCGGTCTTGGAGGGGGCATGTCTACCGTGCTGACCCTGTTGCGCTGTGGGTTGCGCAGGAAGTTGCGCCAGGGTGTTGCGGTAGAGGTCGCGTTGGATGTTGCGCGGCCTCCTCGGGCCTCTCCGCATCACCCCTGGCCCACCTCCAACACTCAGGCTTGGTAGACCTGCCAGGAGCGTACGAGGAAGGCTATAGATCGGGTGTTCCTGCCCGAACAGCCGGGCACGCGCAAGGAATGACCTCTTACTACGCGGCATCGGTTCACCTGGCAGAGCGCTGGGACGGCCCCCCGTGGTTCAGGTGGGCCTTCCTAGGTGTATGGGCGCTCTGCGGAGTGTTCGTCTTCTACAAGCTGCGCCAGAACGGCTGGAAGTTCCCCCGGCGGCGCTGAGCTGGCCCGGTTGCGCACACGCGATGAGACTGCGCGAGCCCGATGGCCCAGAGACGGCCCAGTAGCCAGTACAAGGCCCCCACCCGCGCCGAATGCGCTGGTAGGGGGCCTTGTCCCGGCGTGGAGCGTCCCGTCGGCCTTCACGTGGGCGGGCAGCAGCTGATGAGCGCTGCCGGGTGATCTCCCACGTAGGCGCCCACACGTTGGAGCGTCATCCTCATGTACCCATCCGGCCTCACGGGATGGAGGAGGAAGGGCTGCCATGGCCCCAGGCCTGCTTCTACGCTGGGCTATTCAGCACGGTGCAGGGCCGGGCCGGGGGAGCAATGGGGGGAGTATGGGGGCGTCTGACGGTACGCCGGACCGGGTGTGGTTCATCAGTCACGCGGGGGCGGATCGGGCGTGGGCGGAATGGGTCGGCTGGCACCTCCTGGACGCCGGACATGACGTCGAGCTGGACGTTTGGGACTGGGGTACCGGCGACAACGTCGTCCTGAAGATGAACGCCGCCCCTCGAACGCGGTCGGCTGCTGGCGTTGTCCTCCCCGGCGTATTTAGAGCCGGAGCGGTTCACGACCCAGTGGCGTGGATCCGCCGGCGATCCTGCGCCCGCTGCTCAGCCGTGACCTGTTCGACCTGGACCCGGTCGAAGCGCGCCGGGTATTGCTGGAAGCGGTCGACGGTCCGGTGCGCCCGGAGGCGGAGCCGCCCTTCCCCGGCACCCGCAGCGTGTTGCGGCAGGTCGGCGCCAGTGGCCCCCGCCTGCCCGGGAGTCTGCCGCGGGTGCGGAATCTGCCGGCCCGTAACGCGGCTTTCACCGGCCGCGACAGCTTCCTGGTCCACCTGCGCCAAGCGCTCGCGTCGGACCAACGGGTGGCGGTCCAGTCCCTGCACGGCCGGGGTGGGGTGGGCAAGACGCAGCTGGCGATCGAGTACGCGCACCGGTTCGCCGGCGAGTACGAGCTCGCCTGGTGGATCGCGGCGGAAGACCCGTCCCTGATCCCCGGCCAGTTCGCCGCTCTCGCTGGCCCGGACCGGCGCCGCACCCGCCGGCACGGCGCCCGCTGCTGCGGTCGAGCTGCTACTGGGCAAGCTCGGGGAGCGATCTCGCTGGCTGCTGGTCTTCGACAGACCTTCAGGGCCCCTTCGGTCGTTGGCGTGGTGAGTGGAAGCACCGCGCCAACGACCAGGGGCTCTGTTTCGTCACCACGCCCGCCAACCAGCCCTTTTCGCCCTCCAACACAGGATGAAAGCGGTTCAGTCACCAAAACCGGAACCTCGGTGGTGGGGCAGGCCAACCTGTCACCCGAATCCGCATCAGACCCGCTGTTCGGGGACGTGCGATGAGCGACAGGGCGGGGCCCTCGGTCATCGGACCGTGCGGGCCGCCTGCTCGACGATGCGGGTGACGGCCTCGGGGCGGGATACGGATACCGCGTGTGAGGCGTCGATGGTCGTCGTGCGGGCATGGGCGCGGGCTGACATGAAGCGCTGGGCAGCCACTGGGATGTTGCGGTCCTCCGTGGTCACCAGTGACCAGGAGGGGATCGCCTTCCAGGCGGCCTGGGTGGATTTCTCCTCCAAAGCGGCGGCAGCGATCGGACGTTGCCCCGCAGCCATGAGCCTGGCCTTGTTCTTCGGCACGTCTGCGGCGAACTGGCTGCGGAACTTCTCCGGCTTGATGTAGACGTCCGCGCCCTGATCACCGTCGGGCAGGTCGTAGTGGACGGACTCGACGGCTTGGCCGAGGGTGCTCCCGGGGAACTTGTCCGTCAGTCCGATCGAGCTCTCGCCCTCGTCCGGCAGGAACGCCGCGATGTAGACCAGTGCCTTCACCTTGCCTTCGAGGCCCGCCGCGGCCTGGCTGATGACGGTGCCGCCGTAGGAGTGGCCGACCAGGACCACGGGCCCGTCGATGTGGTCGAGGACGCTGCGTAGGTAAGCGGCATCGTTCGCCGGACCACGCAGCGGGTTGGCGGCGGCCACCACCGGGTAGCCCGCGCGCTGCAGCCGGGTGACGACACCGTCCCAGCTCGCGGCGTCGGCGAACGCTCCGTGTTCCAGCACGATCGTCGGACGTACGGGGTGGTGGGGCGTGGCGTCTGCCGTAGCGGGCAGGGTGACGGCGGCGACGGACAGTCCGACGGCCGTGGTGACACCGAGCAGTACGGATCTGCTGCCCGGACGGACGAGGTGGGTCTTGTGCATGGGTGAAATCCCTCTTGTTCGATGAATGGTGCTCGACGGACCGAAAGGCGAGGCAGCTGGGTGCGTCGAGGAACGGGGCCCGGGTCGTTTCGCCGGTACGTGTGTGACGGGTGTCCGTCTGCGCCGCGTGAGCAGCGCGGATCGGAGCCCTGCTGGGCAGCGGCCGACAGCGGCCCGGAAAGCTGCTGACGGGCTGCGGCCCGAGGGTGGTCCTGAGGTTGCGGCCTCACCCTTCCACTGGGCGAGGAGCGCCGTCCTCCTGGGGCGACCGGACCGATCCAGCCGCCGGCGGACTGCTGGTTCGCGGACATGGAGGGCGGTGCGACGTGCCACGGGCAGCGGTTTTTCGATGTGATCGAGCCCAGGGCCGAGGTGGTGCCGTAGCCGTCGCTGTTCGTGCCGATTGCCGCGTCGCATTGTGGGCGCGGAAGTCTCGACCGGATGGGGGAGGGAGCTCCCCTTCAGCCGGATGACGGCCGCTCATTCGCGTTCCTGCGCAGTGTTTCCCGGACCATGGTCCATGTGCGGCGCCAGATCATGAGTGCTGCGAGTACGACGGCGTCGAGGTGGATACGGAGCCGTTTCTCGCAGCGTGTGGCGACCGCGCGAAAGGCCTTGAGGCGGCACGGCACGTTCGGCGGTGTGCCGTAGGCTCCCCGCGCGGAGCCTACGGCCGCACCTCAGTCGGTACTCTCCAGGGCTTCGTAGACGTGCCTGCGGTAGTTGTGCGTGCGCTCCGAACCGAGGAGCCCGTCGCCCACCCGGTTCATCGTGTACGAGAACGTGACGCGCCGGTCGAGGTCCATCATGACGATGGACCCGCCCCTGCCGACCCAGAAGCAGATTCTTCCGGTGGGCATGTGCGGCATCGTCCTCGGATCGGCGAGGGCGTAGCCGATGCCCCAGCGGACGGGGACGCCCAGGAACAGGTCGACTCCGTCGGCCTGGACGTCGAACACCTTGTCCACCGTCTTCTCGGAGAGAAGCCGGCGGCCGTTGACCTGGCCGTGCCGCGAGATGACGGAGAGCGCTCGGGCCAGGCCACGTGCGTTGCCGTGTCCGTTGACGGCTCCGAGTTCGGCGGAGCGCCACTGCGGGGTGTCGACGTGCTCGTCGCGCGCGGGGCTTCCGAGCAGCGTCCTGGTGAAGATTCCCTCGGGATCAAGACCCGTGGGTATGCCGCCTGGCTGCGAGGGGGCCACCAGATTGGCGATACGCGGCCAGTCTGCCCGTCGCGCGCCGATCTGGACATCAGCCTGCGCCGGCTCGGCGATCTCGGTGGCGACGAACTCTGTCAGGCTGCGGCCGCTGACCCGCCGGACGAGTTCTCCCACCAACTGCCCCTGGGTCTGGACGTGGTAGCCGGATGCGGAGCCCGGCTCCCACCAGGGTGCCTGCGCGGCCAGCCGGGCACTCGCGGTGGGCCGGTCATAGAGATCCCCTATGGAGAAGGGCTGCTCCCAGCCGGAGAGTCCCGAAGTGTGGGCCAGAACGTGCCGCACCTCGATGTGCTCCTTTCCCTGGGCGGCGAACTCGGGCCAGTAGTGCGCGATCGGGCGGTGGAGATCCAGCGCGCCCCGGTCGACGAGGATGAGAGCCGCGAGGTTGGTGAGGGTCTTCGTGGTCGACCACAGGCTCACCAGCGTGTCCCGGTGCCAGGGAACGGTCCGTGCTTCGTCCGTGTGGCCACCCCAGAGATCGACTTCCATGACCCCGTCCACGTCGACGGCGATCGACGCCCCCAGCTCCTCGCCGGCTTCGAGGTGTGCCGCCAGCGCCGCCCGTACCGGCTCGAACCGGTCGGTGCTCGTGCCCTTGACACCCATGCTTTTCTCCACCATCAGACCCGGTTCTCCGCCTGGAACATCCAGCTCTGCTTCTCGAGATCGGCCGTGAGTCCGATGAGGAGGTCCTCGGTGACGACATCCACCGGGCCCATCGCGACGATGCGCTCATGCAGCCTTTCGGTCACGGCGGAGAGCGCGTGCACCAAGGCATCGACGGCGTCGCTGTCCTTGGTCCAGCCCGGCGGAAAGGCGGGCACGCCACTGGCTTTCGCAATGGTCCCGGCCCGCCCGTCCGGGCTGACGCCCAGGGCGGCCGCGCGCTCGGCCACCGTGTCGGCGTGGTTCCGGGCCACGGTGGCGGCCTCGTCGAGCTGCAGGTGAACCGAGCGGAAGCGCGGGCCGTACACATTCCAGTGGGCCTGCTTGGCCACCAGGGACAGGTCGAGCAGGTCGGCCAGGGTCGCCTGCAGCGCCGCACCCGCGGTCTCGCGGTCGCGCTCGGGCAGAGGGTTGTTCACAACCGGCACAGGAGTGCGGTCCTTTCGTGACAGGCGCCGGCTCTCAGGCGGCGAGGAAGTCGAGCAGGGCGGCATTGACCTCGGCCGCGTGGGTGAGCAGCAGCCCATGAGGGGCGCCGTCGATCTCGACGTACCGTGCGTCGGGCAGCCGGCGGCGGAACTCGCGGGCGGTGGCGTCGATCGGCAGGATGCGGTCGGCGGTCCCGTGCAGGATCAGCGACGGCACGTCGATGCGCTCCACGTCGGCCCGGAAGTCCGTCAGCCACGCCGGGACGCACGCGTACGCCGCCACGGGCGCCGAGTCGATGGCGGTGGCCCAGTTCGCCCGCAGCGCGGCCTCGCTGAGCCGCGACCCGAGCGTCTCGTCGGTGTTGAAGAAGTCGACGAAGAAGCTCTCGTACCAGGCGTAGCGGTCGGCCTCCGCCTGCTCCGCGATGCCGTCGAAGACGCTCTGCGGCACACCGGTGGGGTTGTCCGGCGTCTGCAACAGGAACGGCTGGAGCGAACCGAGGAACGCCGCCTTCGCCACCCGCTGCGAGCCGTGGACGCCGAGGTAGCGGGCGACCTCGCCCGAGCCCATCGAGAACCCGACGAGAACCACGTCACGCAGGTCCAGCTGCGTCAGTACGGTGTCCAGGTCGGCGGCGAAGGTGTCGTAGTCGTAGCCCGTCATGGTCTTGCTCGACCGGCCGAAGCCACGGCGGTCGTAGGTGATGACGCGGTAGCCGGCCCTGACCAGCGCATCGGTCTGCTTCTCCCAGGACTGCCCGTCCAGCGGGTATCCGTGGATCAGGACGACCGGCTGTCCCGACCCGTGGTCCTCGTAGTAGAGATCGATGCCGGTCGAGCCCTCGGTGCCGACGGTGATGGTTCCCATGGTGTGCCTTCCCGCCCGTCCGCCGTGTGCGCACCGGGCATGGCACAAACCTAGGAATCATGCAGGTGAGACCGCGTCCGTCGGACTACGGCTTCGACGTACGTCATGGTGCTGCGTCTTCCGGGTACGTCATGACGCTGCGCCTTCGGGGTACGTCGTCGTGCCGCCGAGCACCGCGGCGAGTTCGCCGCGGGACGTGACCCCCAGTTTGGGGAACATCCGCTGGAGATGGGTGCTCACCGTCCGGGGCGAGACGTACAACCGCTCGCCGATCTCCCGGTTCGTCAGACCCTGCGCGGCGAGCTGGGCGACATGCAGCTCGGTCGAGGTCAGCTGGTCCACCGCGGCCGGATGCTGGCGCGGGGACGACGCGCCCGCGGCGCGCAGCTCCTGCCGGGCCCGCTCCGCCCATGCCGACACGCCGAGGGCGTCGAAGATCTCACGTGCGGCCTGCAGGGCGACGCGGGACTCCGCGGGCCGCCGGTGACGCCGCAGCCACTCGCCCAGGGCGAGGCGCGCCCGCGCCCCCTCGAACGGCCAGTCCGTGGGGACGGCGTCGAGGGCCGCCCTGTACAGCCGCTCGGCGGCATCCTGCGGGCTCAGCAGGGCCCGGCTCAGTCGCAACCCGCAGAGCAGGGCGGGCGAAGACGTCGATTCCCCGAGCGGGGTCAGCTCCCGCACGATGTCGCGTGCCACTCCCGCGGATTCGCTGCGCACCGCCGCCTCGACCAGCTCCGCGACCGCGTAGAAGCGCAGCCACGAGTGGAAGGCGGGGTCGGCCGGGTCGAAGACGCGGTGCAGGTGGCCGAACGCATCGCCGTAGCGGCCCTGGCAGAGTGCCGCCTGCCCGCGCGCCATCTGCATGATGGACAGAACCGGGCGCCCTCCACTGGGAAGGGCCTCGCGTTCGGCTTCCGCCGCCCATGCCTCTGCCGCCGGGTCGCCGCTGACGGCGGCCAGCTGCGCGCGGATGGCATTCACCATCGCGTGCACAAGAGGCTGGCCGGTCTCGCGGGCCAGCGACGCGGCCTCCTCCGCGGCGAGAAAACCGGCGCGCACGTCACCCAGGCGTGCGGCGCTCCCCGCCTGGACGCAGAGGGCGCGGGCCAGCATCGACAGCCTGCCCTGCGCTCGCAGGGCGTCCAGCGACCGTGCCGTCAACCGGCTCGCCAGGGCAGGCGCGCCCACGGTCACGGCGGCGGCACCCAGGAGCTGGTCCCCTTCCGCGTTCTCCGACGAGCGCTCCAGCTGACCCGCCAGGCCCTCCATGACCCCTTCCCCACGCTCGACCGGCGCCGAGTACGCCCGCAGAGCGACCAGGTCGGCGTTGTCGGCAGGCACGGGCATCCGTACGGCAGCGGCGGCGACCCGCTCGCGGGCGGCCGGGCCCGGCTCTCCCCAGAAGCACTGCAGGACCGCACCCCACAGCATGCGCAGCCCCAGTGTCGATTCGCCGCCGGCGGCGATCTCGACCGCCAGCTCGGCCAGCTCGGCGGTCGCGCCGCCCTCGCCCCGCGTCCCCTCGGCCAGAGCGATGCTGACCCAGGCCGCGCGGCCTCGGTCCCGGACCGAAAGGTCCAGTGAGCGCGCCTGGGTCAGCAGATGCTTCGCGACGTCTCCTTGGCCCGACTCCAGTGCGAGCTCCGCCGCCCGGAGCAGCCGGTCCGCCCGCGCGGAGGGGTCCTTCGTCAGCTCCGCCGCCCGCCTCAGCGCGGCAAAAGCTGCGGCGACACCGCCTCGCCGCAGGGCCCTGCCGGCGGTGGAGTCCAGCTCCCGTGCCACTCGTTCGTCGAGACCGGCGGTGGCGGCGGCACGGTGCCATGCCTGCCGATCGGGCTGCCCCTGGAGCGCGGCGGCCAGCGCGGCGTGCGCGGCCTGGCGTTCCGCGGCGGTGGCGGCGTGGTGCATCGCCGAACGGACAAGGGGGTGCCGGAAGGCCGGCCCCTGGGCGTCCACCAGGCCCGCGTCGATCGCTGCGTCGAAAGCACCGACATCGACCGCCGTCCCGAGCATCCGGGTCGCCGCGGCGAGGCATTCGTCCATCGTCCCGTCACCATTGAGGGCCGAGAGGAGCAGGACCGCACGGGTGTCGGCCGGAAGGCGGGAGACCCGTGCCGTGAACGTCCGCTCCAGCCGCGCGGTCAGCGGCAGCGGACCGGGATTGAGCGCGTACGCCCCGCCGACCGACTGCAGCGCGACCGGCAACTCGGTCAGCGCCAGCGGATTCCCGGCGGCCTCCTCCAACAGCCGCCGTCTGACCTGCTGTCCCAGTCCAGGGGCCACCGCGTCCAGCACCTCACCCGACACCTCGTCCGTCAGCGGGCCCAGGTGCAGCACAGGCAGGCCGGCACTGCTGAGACGGTCGTCGAGGCGCCGGGTGACGGCGACCAGAACGACAGGGTCGGACTCGATCCGCCGCGCCACGAACCCGAGCACATCGAGGCTGGCACGGTCCATCCAGTGGGCGTCCTCGACGACCACCAGCAGGGGCGCCTTCGCCGCCGCGTCCGTCAGCAGGGTCAGCGCGGCCAAGCCGACGAGGTACAGATCGGGTACGGCCTCGTCGACGAGCCCGACGGCCGCGAGCAGCGCGCTGCGCTGGCGTCCCGGCAAGTCGTCGATTCCGTCACGCAGTTGGTGAACCAGCTGGTGCAGGCCGGCACAGGGCAGGTCTTCCTCCGACTGGACGCCCACAGCGGTGATCACACGGGTCCCGCCGCGTGCTGCCACGCCCGCGGCCTCCGCGACCAGCGCCGACTTGCCGATCCCCGGCGCGCCGGTGATCACCGTCGCGCCGCCCGAACCGGCCGCCCCCTGCTCGACCAGGGCAGCCAGCGTGCGCCGCTCCGTATCGCGACCCAGTAGCGCCCGCTGATGCATGCCGCACCCCCCGTTTCTCTGTACCTCCCCAGCACTCGACGGCTCCGCGTCTTCGCGGAACCAGACGACCCGGCAGCATCTCTGCTGGTGGGCGACCTGAAAGTCTGACCTGGATACCGTTCATGCAGCGGTATGCATGTTACCGAGAGGGAACGACCCGGAAAGACAACAGCTTCTTAGAGGTCGTTTTCATCCGAGTTGACCGTGTATCCGTAAGTTCTCGGAGTGCGGGATTGTGGTGCGGAAGAGCCTGTGGATGTTGCCGAGACCTGCCGGTCGGATGGGGTGGCGGGTGGGACCGCAGGCGGCTTGTGCCTGTTTCATCCCAGAGCGTCCCGCTTCTGGGCTGTGTGCTTCTGTCGTCATCGCTGTGCGCCTGGGCGCACTTGGTCCGGCGCGGTACGCCGAGAGCATGTCTGAGCGACGCTCGTATCCAAGTGATCTGTCCGATGCACGCTGGGAGTTGATCGAGCCGGTCCTTGCCGCCTGGCGCTTCGAGCGCCGCGGCCGGGCCCTGGACTTCGGCCGGCCGCCGGAACACGACCTGCGCGACATCATGAACGCGATCTTGTACGTGGACCGGACGGGAGTGCAGTGGCGCTACCTGCCGCACGACTTCCCGCACTGGAACACCGTCTACGGCTACTTCGCCAAGTGGGCGGACGAGGGCGTATTCGCGCAGCTCAACGGCCTGCTCCGGCAACTGCTGCGGGAGAAGGAAGGACGGGACGCCGAGCCGTCGGCCTGTGTGATCGACGCGCAGAGCGTCAAGACCTCGACCAGTGTCCATGCCGCCGGCCAGGGCGTCGACGCCGGGAAGGAGATAGTCGGCAGGAAGCGGAGCATCGTCACCGACACGCTCGGACTCCTTCTCGCTGTCCTGGTCACCGCGGCGAGCGTGCAGGACTCCATCGCCGGCACCAGGCTCCTGGACCAGGTTGCCGCCGAACACCCCGGCATCCGGAAGGTGTGGGTCGACGGCGGCTACCGCCAGCACCTCGTCGAGCATGCGGCGACCCTTGGTATCGACATGGAGATCACCGCCCGCAAGCCCGGGACCAAGGGTTTCACCCCGATTCCGAAGCGGTGGGCAGTCGAGCGGACCTACGGATGGCTCATGCTTCACCGCCGCCTGGCCCGCGACTACGAAACCCTGCCCACCCGCTCCGAAGCCGTGATCCACATCGCCATGACCGATCTCATGGCCCGCCGCCTCACCAGCGAGAACACGATCTCCTGGCGCGACCCGACGCCACAGACCAAACACCAGATTCCGGGATGAAACAACGGGAGGAAACGCCCTCTAAGTGGGACGTGAAGTCGAACGCATCGTGCCGGGCACTGTGGTCCAGCAGACTCACTCCTGCGGCCTTACGTATGAGTGCGTTTCCATGACGCAACGCATGTTCCCGCGAGCGCCGTCCGCCTGTCCGGTGAACTCCCCAGAGAGCGCCGATGTACGGGTCAATGTTCGAGGCCCGTAGCGGAAGGGCGGTTCAGCTGGCTGCCATTACATCGGACAGGCTCACAGCGGGGCAGCCGAGCATCCCCGTCAGGGCATGACGCTGGCGCGCGGTCAAGGTGGACAGGAAGAGCGCCGCGTCGGCGTGCGTCTGCTCGCAGAGTGCGGCTACTTCGCGGACCTTTCCGTAGCTCAGGAGAGTCCGTGAGGAATAGGGGAGGGCCATCTTCCGGGCCCCGCCGTCCGAGACACCGCGGCGCTGAACGATACGGCCCACAACGTGCACACCGTGCTTCGTCGCCTGCTGGGCGGCCGTGTCCATCAACGCGGCGAAGTCCTTCTGCTTGCCGGAGAAGTAGCCGACGAGTACAACCTCAGTTCCCTCGGCGATGGCCGGAGCCTGATGCCGGACCGTCGCTGGCCGCACGTGGCGGACTGGTCGTCGATCGCGCCTTCGATCCTGATGCATGGCTTGCAGGTTAGAGGTGCTGCTGCCTGCGTCAACACAGATTTTCCCCGACCGGCACAACCAGCGCGATCATTCCGCTGAGGGGCGACCGAGGTTAAATGCCAAGCTAAGTGTTGCGATGGAGGTTGCGCTGAGTGTTGCGGTAGGTGTTGCGCCGGCCTCCACAGCGCGCTGGAGTCCGCCCAGGTCACCACGGGCGTACGGCGTGGTCGGGCCGCTGACATCCCCGTTGCGACCCCCTTCGACCTGTCCTGGCTGTAGTTGAGGATGAGGGAGGGCGGGATGGGCGGCGCGGGAGGCAGCCGGGGATCGGGGCGCGCTCAGCCTGTTGCGCGTCGGCGGGGCCGCCGCGCCCGGCCGCCGTCAGTGCGGCGGTGACGTCAGGCGGGGGACGTCGGCGGGGGAGAGGTCGGGGCGGGCATGGTGCCAGCGTGCGGGATGTCGCCATCGGCCGGAGGCGTCGCGGGCGGCGTCGACGCCGACTTCCACCACCAGCTCGGGTTCCACCAGCGTGACGTCCAGCTTCTCCTGGCTGCTCCACTCAGCACTTTCTCTGTCAAGTTCAGCGTGTTGAAGTGAATCGTGGCCCCCGTGGCCGCTGCGTAACCCTGATTTGGGTTGACCTGGAGGGCGAAGAGGGCTGGAGGAGTGAGCCGGGCCGGTCGGCCCGGCTCGTCGACCGTTGCCCGGAGGGCTGACGAATCACGCGCGGGCAGAGCTGCTGGGAAGTACCAGTGTCGAGTGCGTGTGGAGCGTGATGTGCACCGGGGTGAAGGTGGTGGCGTCCACCGGTGACTCACCGGTGCCGGGATTGCGGGCGTAGCGTGGGTGGGCGCCTCCGCTGATCTGCCAGCGTATGCGGTGGCCGACGGGGAAGCGGTGGGCGGTGGAGCTCATCGGCACGGTGACCTGCGAGGGTGCCTGTTCGGCCGTCCGTAGTCGGCCGAGCCCGTCGCAGATGTTGACGGAGCGGCCTTGTGGGTCTACGTCGCACAGGCGGGTGAAGACGTCGGCGTGTCCGGTGTCCGTGGAGATGCTCAGCCGTGCGCAGACGGGGCCCAGGACGTCTATGGGCTCGGTCAGTGGTGGGCCGGTGAATGTCAGGACGTCGTCTCGGGCCTCCAGGGTGGTGTTGTCCCGGGGGCCGGCGGTGCGGGAGAGCAGTGGGCCGCCGAGGGAGGGGGTGGGGTCGGCCGGGTCGTAGCAGAACGCTGTCACAGGGTCGGAGTCTGCGGGGGCCTGCTGGGTGAGATGCCCGCCGGGGATGGGGTGCCAGGAGGTGGCAGCCGTGGCTGGCGGCCAGTCGTCGAGGTCCCGCCAGGTGTTTTCGCCGCCGATGTGCACACGTACCGCGGTGGGACGCAGGCCGGAGGGATCGGCGTACAGGTGGGCGCGCAGCCACGCGAGGCTCTCGGCGAATACCTCGGGCCATCCCTGCTGCAGGGCGGAGGTGTGGGTCCAGGGACCGACGAGCAGGGCGGTCTCACATCCGGCTCGGCGCAGCCGGTCGTACTGCTCGAAGGTCTGCTCGACCAGTGCGTCATGCCATCCGGTGATCAGAGCCGTGGGCACGCGGAGCCGCTGCGCCGACTCTGCCAACGAAGCGCCGCGCCAGTAGGCGTCCTTGGCGTCCGGGTGTGTCATCACGTCGTCCAACCAGGGCAGTTCGCTGCCGAGAGCTGGCACGTACGCACCGCGCAGGGGCTGCGCGGTGGTGACGTCGCGCAGGCGGCGCTGCAGACGCAGTGTCGCCCTGAGGAACGGTGCCATGCCCTGGTGCTGGTAGTGCATGCCCGCGGCGACGGCGAGGGCGTTCTCCAGGCGGAGCGCACCGTCTGCGTGGAACAGGGCGTAGGGATCGTGCAGCCCTACTTGCACCACCATTGCCTTCAGTTCTGGCGGTGGGTCCAAAGCGAGGGCCCATTGCACGTAGCCCAGGTAACTGGGGCCGACGGTCCCCAGTGTTCCGTTGAACCAGGGTTGCTCGCGCAACCAGGACACTGTGGCCTGGCCGTCGGTGGCCTCGTTGCGCCACAGGTCGAACACGCCGCCCGAACCGCCGGTGCCGCGGCAGAGCCGAGTCCGACCTGTTCGCCGTCGATGTCTTCGTTGCGGTGGGAAGGGTGCCTTCACGGGGTGTGGACGAGGGTGGCCCGGGAGCAGCGTTGCCAGGCCACGTCCGCCCCTGCGGCGCCCGCTCGGCAGTGCGTGGTGGAAGTCGGGGCGTATCCGAAGTCGGTTGAACTGGCGGGGCCAGGCGAAGGTCTGCTCGACGACCCAGCGAGAGCCACCCGCCCCGCCGGCCACCGCTGCCCTGGCCGCCGCCCTCGTCCAAGGCACCGCAGGCACGGCACCCGAGAACGGCCCGCCGGACAGTGCGACGGCGTCGGTCAACGCGGAGACATTTGCCACAGCAGGTCGGTGAAGTAGTACTCCCGCCGGTAGCACTCCTGGTCAGCGCCTTCCTGTACTGCGGCATCCGGCAACGCGAAGTCGTACACGCCGTCCTCGAGTGCTACGTCCGTTAGCTCGAAACCAGCGGTGCTCAAGCACGCGCGGAACCGCCCGAACGCGGCGCGGTACTCGTCCGCCGTCACCTTGCGATCACCGATCTCGCCAGCTTGCTCCTCCGACGCGATCGACAGATCGGCACCCGTCAGCGGGTCGTCACTATCGCCTGTGGACTTCTCCGACCCCGACGAGGAGCACCCGCCAGCCAGCACTGCGAGAACGAGAGCTGCACTCCACAGCCTCGACGTCATTGACAACCACGAACTATCGGTACGAGTAGAACAGGAGGGACTGCACGCTCGTCGAGTGCTGCGCCTTAGTCATGTTCTTGGTGTAGATCGTCACGCTCCCGGCGCCCCATGTGTTGTACTTCCACGCCGTCCAGCTCGCGCCGCCGACGTGCGTGTAGTAGCCGCGCACGCCCAGCACTCCACAGGTGCCGATGTCGTTGTCATAGGTGCCCGCACCCGCTGCCTCGACGTAGCCGATCACGCTGTTATCGACACCGCACCACTGCTGCGTTGCGCCCGCGGAGGCCGGGTGGGCCGTCGCCAGCGTCAGTGCTACGACTGACGCGGCGCCGAAGAAGACCTTCGTCGTACTACGGATCATGTCGCTACTCGCTTTCGAGACGGCGGCAAGGTGAGTGAAGGCTAGTGGTGCGCGCCGCCGCGCGTCTACGACTTGGCCAGCCACATAGGAGGGCCTACAACTCGCCTGCAGCATCATCTGCTTGAGGCGAGACTGGTCTTTGGTTTTCAAGAAGCCGGAGACCGCCAGTGCGGCCAAGTTCGCGCGTGATGGCGAGGTCCATGGCGTCTCGGGTCTTCGGATCTGGCAGCGCACAGACAGAGGTGTGGAACTGCACGTTGCCGGCCAATGCACCTCTGCATGGCTGACCGGTCAGCATCGCACCGTGTGGAAGAGCGCGGAGACGGAGCGCCTTGAGGGGGTCGCGGAGGCCGGGTGGAAGCCTCTGTGGCGCGGACCGGAGCACTGGTCGACGGGGAGGCCATCGAGCAGGAGTGGAACATGGGGGAGCGGCTGCAGCAGTTCCGAGCCGGAGCGTGGAGCGCGAGCGGGCTGCTGCGTCGCCCGGGTCTCTTTCCATACGCTCACCGGGGCCGATGCGGTGAACGGCTACAAGGGGTTGGGCATCAGCGGGTACGACGGCAGCGGATCGGTGCGCTGGTGCCTGGACATCATTCACCGATCCGGTATCCGGTGCCGCAAGCGGGACCTGTTGGACGCGGTCACGGACGCGGAGTTCAGGTTGCCTGTGTCCCGAGTCGGCCATCTGGACGCGATCTATCCACCAGAGACGGTGGGGAAGCACCAGCCGAGGCTCCTCGAACCGTTGAGGATCGACAACTCCGTTCAGGAGCGTGTCCCCGTCAGTACGGCGCCGACTCGCTCCGGCGTCCACAGATCGGCCTCGAAACCATGAGCCTGGGCACCTCACGCCAACGCGGCCCGGACGGTCTCAACCTGGGCGTCGTCCAGCTTGGGCGGGCGAGCAGTGGCCGCAAGCCGCCGCAGGGCCGAAACGCTGCCTTCCTTCCAGACCCGACGCCAACGCCGCACACTCTTGGCAGACGCACCCACCGCCCGCGAGGTCGATGTCTGCGGCCTCCGCAGCGGCCTTCGTCTCTTCCTCCGCTGGCAGGCGCCCGGGCTTGCAGCCCAGGCCGAGGGCGACACGGCGCAGTTCGTCAAAGGCGTTGCGGGCGACGCCCATCGCCTTGTCGACGGCACGGGCCTGGGTGTAGAACTCCAGCGACAGGGCGCACCAGTCGAGCTCGGTCTTGAGGGCGTCGGCGGCATCCTGGCGGATCTTGTCGAAATCCGGGCGCCGCAGCTCGGGCGCGTCGGATGCCACGGTATTGGGCATCGCCGTCTCCTTGCCTGTCCCAGTAGTCGCTGACTGGCGGGCTGAGTCGGAGACTGGAGAAACCGCACGCCGTACGTCGGTGCACCGTGCAGTACGAATGCCGAGGAGCAAGGTCACTAATCAGAGGGTGGGCGTGCGCTGCTGGCGAGCCAACCTGCGCACGGTCCGTTGGACCTCAGCGTCCATAGCTCGCATAAGGCGCAGTGGAATGCGCAGGAAGACGATCAGCGTGCCCAGCACGGTGGCGTGAGCGAATCCCCAGATGGCTGTCCACACGACGAGCTCGTCCAGGTACTCGACACCAGGAGGGCGCGCGGAAGCGAGCCACAGGATGAGACCGGCCTCGGCCAGAAGATGAGCTGCGGCCATGAGAAGCCAGTACAGGGCGCCGCTAAGAGAGGTGACCCACGGCAGCAACTTGCGGAAGTTGCGGTAGGCCCAGTTGTAGATCCCCATCGGGTTCTGTGGCGGAAAGTCCACGCTGGCGACGACGTCGTCGGCCTTGCTGTCCCAGTAGGCGTAGACGACCTTGGCCTCCGCCGCGCACATCAGCATGACGAGCGGAATGACGGTCACCATCGCTGAAGCGAACTCGTTGCTCATCTTCGTAGCCATCCGTAGCTCCCCCTCCACCCGAACAACAGAGGGAGACTAGCGGGCCGATCGCGGCTCCCAGGTATCGACCGAAGAATCAGGACCGGCGCAAGGAGATCACTCGGGAACCTATCCGGACGACGATCCCGCAGCGTTGCGACTGCGTGCCGATCACGAACCATCCGGATCGAGCCTTGCTTGAGGCTATCCAGCAGGAGACGAGGCCCCTCTGAGCGCTGCCGGTCATCGGGGAGGTGCTGCGGCGCCGCTGGTTGGCCCCGACTGCGGTGCCCGCGACTGAGCGGGCTCGAGAACGCAGCGAGTGCCTTCGGATGCCGTGCCGTGCCGGTGAAGCCGACCACGGTGACGTCGACCGTGTCCGCGTTCCGGACCTTCGAGCAGATCCGGCTCGCCCTGTTAGCCGAGCCGAGCGGCTTCGCCACGATGCCCTCCACGCCCGTCCCCTCGAGCGTCGCGTTGCAGAGCAGGGCCTCGCGGCGGTTGGTCGTCGACCACACTGGCTCGATCGGTGGGCCGACGTCGGCGAGCACGTCCAGGAGGATTTGGTGGCGCTGCGAGTACTGGCGTAGGTCAGGGAAGCCCGCGGCAGGATGGACCAGGACGTCGAACGCCACGTATGTCGCCCGGATGTTGGTCGGCGCGCTCCCACGCGGCGTGACCGGGACAGTGCGCGGGACTGCGCCACACCGAAGCTGATGTGCGCGACGCCGTCGGCGACGTACACGACGGCCTCGCCGTCCAGGATCATCCCGGGCGGCAAGCGCGTGGCGGCCAGGGTCAGATCCATCCAGAGCGCGGTGACGTCGCGGCCGGTCCGCGACTGCACTCGGACGACGCCGTCCTCGGTCCGCCACACCACGGTCCGGTGGCCATCGACCCTTGATCTTGTACGTCCACGACGGGCCCGTCGGCAGCTGCGTCACGGGCCGCGCGAGGGCGACCTCCACCGGCTATTCCATAGGAACAGCTTGCGGTGGTTGACCGGTGGCCGCGCGTCGGTCAGTGCCGGTGCGGCGTGATCGTGGGGAAAGCACTCGCTGCACCATCCCGCCAGCAGCGATACTGCGGGGGGATGAGTGAAGGGTGATCCGCCAGTGGCCTTGGAGTTCGACGCACGCCGCGCCCCCGTACGCGCCTCGCACTATCTGGAGTTGGTGAAGGCCATCCGTGCGGCGAGTGCAGCGGACGAGTCGGACTGGCTGGAATGGAAGTCGACGCTGGACTTCCGGCCAAAGAACAAGGCGGACAAGAGCGCCCGAGCCCATGTGGCACGCGCCATCATCGGCTTCGCCAATCGCCAGCCCGATGACGCCTTGCGCAACGTGGAGGGGCATGGGTTCCTGGTCGTCGGTGTCGACCCGGAGGGCTACTACGGCGTTGACGAAATTGACAACGTTGATCTGGAGCCGTGGATCAACGAGTACGTCGGGGACGGCATTGACTGGCGTCCCACTTATGTTCATATCAGTGAGGAGGGACACGACCGGCTTCCGGTCTTGATCATCACCGTCAGTCCGCCGAACTGGGGCGACCCGATCTTCTGCATCCGCAAGGAGATCCCGCCGCCCCCTCGCAGCGAATCGGGTCAGCCGAAAGACAAGGACACGATCCGTGAAGCGACGGTCTTCGTGCGGCGCCGCCATGGCCGGACGGACCGTGCCCGGGCCGCTGACATCGACCGCCTGGGCGAGCGCCTCCTACGTAAACACCAGACGTTCGACCTGACGCTCACCGTGAAGGAGGGCGAGGTGAACCGCGTGACGGTCCCGGATGACGACCTTGAGAAGGTCATCGAAGCAGTACGCGCGGACCTCCTCAGCCACCTGCCACCACCCACGGCGTCGGTCGCAGGCTCAGCGTCCCGGACCCTGGACCAGATTCTGCAGGACCTCAAGCTGGAGACCACGACGGGAATGAAGCCGGACCCGCGCGGGCGCGACGGGTACCTGGAAGAGGTTGAGCTGTACCTGGAGGAGCTCAGGCGGGCCGTTCCGCAAACCCTGCCCGAAGTGGCCGCGCTTACCTTGCCGGCCGTTGAGTTGCGTCTCCGCAACGACACCCGCACGCATCTGCAGGACGTCCAGGTCAGGCTGGAGATGCCAGAGGGCGTGCTCCCTCTGGTTCCGGTGCAGCCTGGGGAACGGGAACGAGACGAGCCCTTTCTACGAGGTCTCCTCGAAGCCCCCCGGCCTTACGGTCCGATGCACCCGATGCAGTTTGCGCGCTCACTGCCGTATCCCCTCCTCGTCCAAAGCCTCCCGGCCGTGACGCCGAGCGTCGTGCCCTCACAGTGGGACATCGAAGTAGAGGGGACGACGGTCGTCTTCCCGGCAGAGGATGTGCGGGTTGGGTTGTCTATCGATCTGCCGTGGTTCGTGATGGTGACCGAACGCCCGTTGTCCGTGACGCTGACGCTGCCCTGGACTGCCACGGCTACGAACATGGAGGGCACCGCTCAAGGAACGGTGTCCCTGCCGATCGCCCCGGAGAGGTCGTTGCTCTTCCTCATCGAGCTCCTGGACGGTGCTGACGAGTCCCGGGACGAGGACTGAGTTGAAGCGCCCGCCGTCCTGACTGCGCAGCTGCTGCCAGTCGACCTCGGGGTGCGCGCCGGGCAACGCATCGGGTGACGCCGTGGTGAACATCGGGACCACCACCGTCCCGGCCCGCGACGTGCCGAAACGTACCTCACGCCGTTCCGCTGGCCGTACCCACAGAAGGTCGCGCATGTAGTCGAAGTCGACCCTCCTCACGCCCAGCCGGGCAGCGGCCTGGTCTGGCCCGAGCGGCGCTTCGGCAGCGAGCCGCTGCGCGAGGCGCTCGATGCCCCAGACCGTCGCCACCTGGTCGGGTTGATCAGCCCGGAGCCGGGACGAGGTTGGTGTGCCGCGCCCACCGGAAGGAGGCGATCGGCACCCCGGAGACGTCCGGCGGCCTGGCTTTCGTCGTACTCGGTGCGTCGTGTCATAGGGGATCTTCCCCTCCTGTGGTCCGCCCTTAGGCGAACAAAAACGTCATGGAGCATCTGAGGAGCTGTCAAGAACACTGAAATCTAGGCGAATTGGATTAACTCGCTTAGATCCGCGCCCGCGTACGCGAGGGAGAGATTAACCCTGCGGCCTCAACTCGACAGCGGGTAGCGTCCCGGCCATGCACAGCGATCTCGACGCCGATGAGGCGTGGGAGCGGCTGCGGGCCAGTCGCTCCAATCCGCCGGCCAGAGCCAACACCGGCTCCCGCCGCAAGACGTACTCGGCAGCCCTGGAGCAGGCTCAGCAACTGTTCCGCGCCGCCGCCGTCGTGGGCCCGGGCACGAGTCCGGTCCTGGGCGGGAGGTAAACGGCCCGCGCACGGACCGCAGTTGCCTATCGAAAAGAGGGAGGGAGGCGGACATCAGTCCCCCTCGCGCTCACCTCCGGCCGGTCCGAGCAGGGCGTCGGTGACGCGGCAGAGCACCGAGACCCCGGCACTTCCGGTACCGATCTGGCGGGCGAGTTCGGAGACCCGGGCGTGCACTTTGGTGAGCGCGCGGGCGGCGGTCGCGGGCATCGCGGGCGGCCATCGGCGCCCCCGATGCGCTTGACTTAGCGCAGGGCGCCGTTGAGGGGATTTCGTCGGCGAGCAGCTCTCGCCGCGCGGCGGCATCGGCCCGCCGGGCCTCGGCCGCGGCGGGCGACTCGCGAGTCCCCCGCGAAGGTGGGCCCTTCCAATCCGGCGATCTTGCTTACGGCGGGGGCGCTGCGCCCGATGGCGCGGGCGTTGGCGTTACGGGACTTGCCCTCGGTGTGCAGCCGGCGCACCTGCTCGTGGTCCCGCTCGGTGATCGGCTCGGCCACGGGCGCACCTCCTGGCGGACATGGATACGCCCCGTCGCGGGGGGTGCCCCTATGTCTTTGGTCAAGGTGGATGGGTGCTGGTTCGGGCGTCTGGAACGATGTGCCTGTGCATGCTGATGATCAGGTTGGCGAGGGTGTATCTGCGGAGCTCGCGGTGTTTCTCCGAAACGCTGCTGACGGCCGTCTGGTGAAGATCGTTCCTTCCGTCTGCGGCGGGTGTGGCAGGGGCGTGTTCTTCGTGCTCGTCGACGATGTCGAGGGCGGAGCCGAGCGGGTGTGCGTTGGTTGCGGCGGCCGCGCGTTCATCGCGGATAGCGAGGAGTTCTGGGAGGACGCGGATCCGGGCGAGGCCTGCTGCCCGTGCGGGAGCGAGGAGTTCGAGACCGCGGTCGCGTTCTCCCTGGCCGACGACGGATCGGTCCGCTGGGTGACCGTTGGGCTCCGGTGCCAGAAGGACGGCGCCGTTGGGGTCTATGCCGACTGGAAGATCGACTACGGCCCCACGGATCACCTCCTGACCAGGGTCTAGGTCTGCGGGGCGACCGCCCGGACGGGCTGCGGTTCGTAGAAGGTTCCGTCGCGGAGCATGGCGAAGAGGACGTCGGCCCGGCGTCGGGCGAGGCAGAGCAGAGCTTGAGTGTGGTGCTTGCCCTGGGCGAACTTCTTCTCGTAGTAGATCCGCGATGCCGGGTCTCCCAGGGCGGCGAACGCGGAGAGGAAGAAAGCCCGTTTGAGCTGCTTGTTTCCTCTCCTGGAAGGCTGTTCGCCGCGGATCGAGGACCCGGAACTGCGGGTCGCGGGTGCGAGGCCGGCGTAGGCGGCGAGGTGGCCGGCGGTCGGGAAAGTGCTGCCGTGGCCGACCTCGATCAGGATGCGGGCTCCGGTCTTGACGCCGATTCCCGGCATCGACCTCAGGACCTTCGAAAGAGGGTGGGCCTCCAGGAGTTCCTCGATCCGCTCTGCCAGCAGTTTCCGCTGGTCAAGGACGGCTGTCAGGGACCCGGCCAGGCTCGGGATGATCAGCGTGGCCGCCTCGGTCCCCGGAACGGTGACGGTCTGCTCGTCCAGGGCGGCGAAGATCTCCTCGACCAGCCGCTCGGCAATCCGCGGCGCCTTCGGCCGTAACAGCGTCACCAGACGGCGTCGGCCAGCCTTGCGGATCTGAGCCGGAGACCCGAACCGCTCCAACAGAGCCAGGACGGCCGGGTGCTGCAACCGCGGCCCCAGCACCCGCTCCAACGACGGATGGATCTGCGTGAGCAGGCCGTGCAGCCGGTTCGCGACCCTGGTCGCTTCGCAGGCCAGGTCGTCGTCGAACCCGACGATCATCTCCAGCTCGGCGATCGTCTCGTCCTCGCCGTCGATCGCCCGCAGCGTGTGAGGCATCGCGCGGGCCGCGTCCGCGATGATGAACGCGTCCCTCGCATCCGTCTTGGCCTCGCCCGGGTAGAGGTCGGCGATCCGCCGCATCGTGAGGCCCGGAAGGTAGGCCACGGGGCAGCCCATGTGTCCCTCGCAACGGCCAGCGGCAGGGCACCGATCGAAGCCGGCTGGTCGACCACGACCAGCACCGTCCCGTGCTTTGCCTGCAGCTTCGCGAACAGCTCGCGGAGCTTGGGCTCGGTGTTGGGTAACCGCTTGTCGAAGGCCTTCTTTCCGGCCGGGGTGACGGCGGTGGCGTGGTGTTCGCCCTTGCCGACGTCCAGGCCGAGGAAGACGTCGATGTCGCCGGCGTCGATCACGTGCAGGCCCCTCCATCACGCTTTCGTCCGGCCTTGCCTCGGCACCGAGCTGCCACACCCACGTTACGGAGAGCTCTTCCGGCCTGGGTGAAGCCGGTGCTCAAGCCCCTCATCAGCGGTCCGTCGATGCCTCCGGGCCCGGTGACACCACCCCCCGGATCATCAACAACAAGGGGGGGAAGTCATACCGGACCCGAAGGCCGGAGGCCCCATTGCGGAGCCACGAAAACGGTAACGGGGGGCGGAGCTCGTTCAGCGACCCGCCATGGACGGCCGCCCTCACCGGGGGCCAGACCGACCACGGCGGTGCTGCCGCCACCCCGACCAATGGGCCGACCACGGGCGTCATCGGCTGCCCCAACCACGGCTCGACACGGGCTTGTCCCGGGCGGGCGGCCGCTGCGCTCATGGCGTGTGGAGGGTGCTAGCGGCACCCTCCACAGAGCTTGCCACGCCATGAGTTTGCCCGCAGGAAGGTGTGATAGCGCTCCAGCGGCGGGAGTGTCGGCCGCCTAGTACTGCAACGGTGCTTGCCGTGACTGCTGGCCAGCTCGGTCGTTGGTGTGGTCATGGGTGGGGACCTTGCTGATGTCAGGTTGTGGGCGGGT
>NZ_JBIRUZ010000029.1:0-23941 GCF_044386545.1 Streptomyces sp. NPDC020489 | reverse complement strand
AGTACGAGGGCTTCCGGGCGGCACGCCGAGAGCACGCACCGAACGCCGCGCGGCCGCCCTCCGGGCGACGAGGCCACTTTCACAACACGCCCTAGCGCCCCGGGCCCGTACGGCGGCCACGTCGACGTAGTCGAAGCCGTGGCTCGCGCACTGCACCAGCTCCAACGCCTCGGCCGCGGCGACGTGTTGGGCCGTGACCGGGGCGAGCGCGGTGATGATCACATGTGGGGCGCGCAACGCCGCCGGGTCCTCGTCGACCGCCTCCATGACGGTGACGTGCGCCTCGGCCGGGAGCAGCCTGGCGAGCCCCGCACCGCCGGCCCGACCGCCCACGTGCGGCGCGACGACGGCCAGCACGTTCTTCGTCATACGGCGTCCTCGATCAGGTCGGCGGGACCGACGGTGGTGGGGGAGGAGTGCCCGGACAGGGCGAGGGTGAGGTCGAGTTCGGCGAGCAGACAGCGGATCACGTGCTCGACGCCGGACTGTCCGTCCAGGCCCAGCCCGTACACGTACGGCCGTCCGACCAGTACCGCCCGGGCGCCGAGCGCGAGGGCCTTGAACACGTCGTCGCCGGTGCGGATCCCGCTGTCGAACAGGACCGTCAGCCGGTCGCCCACCGCCTCGACGACCCGCGGCAGCGCGTCGGCCGCCGCCACCGACCCCGCGACCTGCCGGCCACCGTGGTTGGAGACCACCACACCGTCCATCCCGGCGTCGGCGGCCGCCCGGGCGTCGTCCGGGTGCAGGACGCCCTTGAGCACGATCGGCCCGTCCCAGTTCTCCCGCAGGAACGCCAGGTCCGGCCAGGTCTTGCCGGGGTCCGCGAACATGCCCACGAAGTGCATCACG
Organism: Streptomyces sp. NPDC020489; assembly: GCF_044386545.1. Classification (NCBI taxonomy): domain Bacteria; kingdom Bacillati; phylum Actinomycetota; class Actinomycetes; order Kitasatosporales; family Streptomycetaceae; genus Streptomyces; species Streptomyces sp. NPDC020489. The sequence goes on along the minus strand of NZ_JBIRUZ010000029.1, from coordinate 23,089 downwards.
GCCGCGTCGGGATCCTCGGCCACCGGCTTGGCCAGGCCCGCCTGGAACGCCGGGTCGGAGAAGTAGTTGGCGGTGCCCACCCCGCGCAGGAACGGGAGGTACGCCTGATCGAGATCACGCGGCCGCCAGGCCAGCAACGGGGTGTCCAGGGTGACGACGAGCGCGGTGAACCCGGCCGCCTTCGCCCGGCGGAGGAAGCTCAGCGCCACCTCGGGGTCCCGCGGCCAGTACAGCTGGAACCAGCGCTCGGCGTCCCCCATCGCCTGGGCGACCTGCTCCATCGGTGTGCTGGACGCCGAGGACAGGACGAACGGCACGCCCTGAGCGGCGGCGGCCCGGGCGGCGGCCGGCTCGGCACCCGGGTGCATGATCGACAGCACCCCGACCGGGGCCAGGGCCAGCGGGGCGGGCAGGGTGCGGCCCAGCACGTCGACCGACAGATCCCGTTCGCGTACGTCCCGCAGCATCCGCGGCACGATCCGGCGCCGCCGGAGAGCCGCCCGGTTGGCGCGGGCGGTGCTGCCGTCACCGGCGCTGCCCGCCACGTACCCGACCGGGCCGGGGCCGAGCCGCTGCTCGGTGAGCCCCTCCAGCCGCGTGAGGTCGGTGGGCAGCCGGGGGACGGCGCCGGACATGCCGTTGAGATAGATCTCGTACTGGAAGTCGGCCCAGTGCTTCGCCATCCGTACGTCCCGCCTCTCGTCGCTGAGAACGCGTTGCGCTGCGACGATACTGGCGAGTAGGCGCCGGTCAGAACACCAGGGTCGGCCTCGGTCCGCCGATGTCCCTCACGCGGTGCCCGTGGAGGTGTCGTCCGTTGCCGTGTCGGGGCCCTGCGCCCGCACCCGCTGGACGTGTTCGAGGGACTCGCGCAGTTCGGTGAGCCAGTCGTCGGTGTGCTGCTGGACCAGGCGCACGCACCAGGCGAGCGCGTCGCTGCGGCTGCGCGCCACCCCGCCCGCGATGAGGGTGTCCAGGACCTGGCGCTCCGGCTGTCGCAGCCGGGTCATGACGGGCGCGGCCACGTGCGTGAACAGGGCGCGCTCCCCGTCGCACTCCACACCCCAGGACACCTTGCGGCGGAACCGGTGCTCGGCCTCGAGGGCCACCTCGACGCGGGTCTCGCGGGTGCGCTCGCGGAACTCCTGGATACGGCCCTGCACGGCCGCGTCCCGTTCGCCCGCCGAGACGCCCTCGGTGAGCCGGGGGGCGGGGATGCGGCCGATCACGGTGATCTCCTCGCGGTCGACCGTCAGTTCGGCCAGCTCCTCGAAGAGGTCCTCGGGCAGGCGGCCGGTGAACCAGCCGCGCAGCTTCTCTCGCTGCTCAGTCGTAATCATGTAATGACCATTACGCCACGGGACCATGAACACAAGGGGATGTACGGGGGTCCGCCGAGAGCTCAACCGGAATGTTTCAGGCCGATTGCCCAAGGGGTGTGAACCGGCCATTCGGTCGGTTGGAACGATCAAGAACCGCCTGGTTCCGGCGTCGGCATGTTCGATTCACGTGACTTCGCGCCACTGATTCAACACACAAGGTTACTGAAACACAGGGGGTCGATGTGAGATTCGCTCGCGGAGTCGGCAGACTCCGGCTCGCTGGTTCGACACCGATCGCGTCGGGCCGGCACCACCCCCGTATCAGCGGAAGGATGCACACAATGCGGAACACCGCGCGCTGGGCAGCGAGTCTCACTCTGACGGCCACCGCCGTCTGCGGCCCCCTCACCGGGACCGCCCTCGCCGCCCCCGCCTCGCTCTACGCCCCCTCGGCCCTGGTCCTCACGGTGGGCCACGGCGAGGACGCGGCCCTGGCCACCCCGGCCCGCGCCGTCACGCTGTCCTGCGCCCCGAGGCCGTCGGGCACCCACCCCGCGCCGGCCGCCGCGTGCGCCGAACTGCGCGGCGCGGGCGGGGACTTCGACGCGCTCGAGGTCCCGGACGACGTGATGTGCACCAAGGAGTACGACCCGGTGGTCGTCACCGTCGACGGTGTCTGGCAGGGCAAGCGGGTCTCCTACGAGCGGACCTTCGCCAACGAGTGCGTGAAGAGCACCCACGGGGTCAGCCTCTTCGCCTTCTAGGACCGGGATCGCTGGGTCACCGCGCACGGACAGCGGCTCGTGGCTGGGGAGCGCGGGCCCTGACGCGGACGTCCCCGCGATCTCGTACGGGGGCCGGCCGGGCGGAGTGGGGCCGCCCGGCCGGCCTTCGAATCGTTCGTGCCGCGGCGACAGGCCCTACGCCCGGTCGCGGTGGCTGGTGTCGCACCAGGGGTAGCGGCGGCTGCGGCGGCAGGTGCACAGGGCCACCTTGAAGCGGTCGGAGCGGACGGTTGTGCCGTCCTCCAGCTCGACCTCGACCGGGCCTTCGACCAGCAGGGGGCCGCGGCGTTCCATCCTGACGCGGCAGGGCGATTCAGCGGACGGGTTCGGCACGGGTCACCACCAACTCCTCGTTGCTCTCGGTTCTCGGCGGTACCAAGGTCCTGTTACCCGGAGTACCCCGGCATTCAGGGGACAAGGGAAGCCTCCGCGTCGAGCGGTGTCCGCAGCGAGGACCGGCCCGAGCGCCAGTCCGCCAGCAGGCGGGCCGCGAGGCGGCCCTCGACGTGTTCGGTGGCGTCGATGCCGAAGGCCACGTCGGCCGCCAGATGGGGCTCCTCGGCGAGCAGACCGCCGATCACGTCGTGGCGCACCACCTGCTCGTGCACGGCGTCGGCCTCGACGTGCTCGTCGTAGAAGTGCTCGGCGGCCGGTCCGGCACCCGTGCGGCGCATGGCCTCAGCCATCCGCCGGGAACCGGGCGAGGACGTGACCTCCACCGCCGCGAAGTGCCCGACCAGGGCCCCGCGCAGGGACCGGTGCAGCCCGAAGAGCGACATCAGGTTCACCGTCGCCAGGACCTCCGCGCAGGCGGCGTCCAGATAGTGCCCGTACGTCGTGTCCAGGCGCAGGTCGGTCATCAGGTCCGCGAACAGCTGGGCGTGCACCCGGTCCGGGCGGCCTCCGCCGTACTCGTCGAACTCCACCGCCGCCATGGCCGCCTTGGCTCGCCCCCACAGCCGGGGCAGCACCCAGGCGTGCGGGTCGGCCTCCTTGAGGTGGTACAGCGAGCGCTGGGCGGCGTACTCGCGCAGCTGCCACAGCTCGCCCTCGTCGCGCAGGTAGTGACTGACGCCGGTGCCGTCGACGGGCTCCACCAGCAGGGCCCCGAGGGCGTCGTCCACACTGTCGTGCACGGTGGTGTCCGCGCGCAGCGCCGTCAGGAAGCGGTGCTCCAGCGCGGCCCGGGTGCGCAGCAGGTCCGGGTCCCACTCGGCGTCCGGCGCGACGCCCGCGAGGCCGCGGTAGTGCAGCTCGTAGCAGAGGTAGAGGGCCAGCTGGAGATCGTCGCCGTAGACGTCCGCGCGCGCGGTCTCGTCGTCGCCCGGCAGCGGGCCGGAGCCCAGCAGATACTCCACCACGGCCGCGGAGACCGGGCCCCGGGCGGGCGGCATACGTGGTCCTTCGTGATCCTTTGCCATGCGGCCCGGGTACCCGGCTGGAACGGGGTCATCCGCCCTGGTGGGGTCGGCGGTGAGGGGGGAGGCCCGGGGCGGGGGCGAAGGGGGCCGGTCACGGGCGTGGGGCGGGGCGTCCTGGTCCCTGTGGTCTGTGGGGCGGGGTGCCCTGGCCTGAGTGGTCTCGGTGCGGGGAGGGCGTGGCCGTCGAGGTGGGCGCAGGCCCGGTGACTGCTCGGGGCGGGATCGGCGGGTGCCCGGTCATGGGTGTGGGACGGGGCGTCCTGGCCTTTGTGGTCGGCGTGCCGGACGGACATGGGCATCGAGGTGGGCACGGAGGCCCGGTGACCGGCTCGGGGCGGGCGCCTGCAAGCCTGGCCGTCGACCGCGTACCGGGGTCGGCCGGGGACCGACGAACGGGCCGTGGCGCCGGATGTCCCCGGCCCGTCGGCCGTACGGCGTGGCGCGGGCCCGGTCGGGGGTGCCGCCGGGCCCGTCGCGCACGTCGTGCCGTCAGTCGCCCTCGGACTGCTCCTGGGCGTCCGCGTTGGGGGTGAGGGCGTCGGCGGCCTCGCCCCGGTGCTGCTTCTCGGAGTCCGGGGTCCGCCGCGCCGCCTCCTCGGCCTCCCGGCGGACCTCCTCCGCGGCGGTCTCGGTGTGCTTGCCCTCGTCGGACTCGGTCATGGCGGTGTCTCCTTTCTCGGCCGCCCCGCTGGGCAGCGTTCTTGCGGTGCCCGGCGGGGCCGCGGTCTTTCGGGTGCCCCACGGGGCCGTGCCTTCCCGGGGGTCCCCGGGGTGGCGCTTCCCGCGCGCCCTGCCGGGCCGTGGCTTCTCGGCTGCCCCGCTGACAGCCGTGGGTTCCGGGTGCCCCGCCGGGCCGGTTTTCCTCCCCGGCTTCCCCGCCCGGCCGTCCTGTCCCGCGTGCCGCAGGGCCGTCCGCCGTCGGTTCAGCCGCGTGCGGTCGCGATGCGCAGGGGTACCGGCTCCTGGGCGGGGGGCTCCTCGGCCTGGCGGGCGATCTCCGCCCACCAGGAAGGGCCGTCCTCGATGTGTCGGAGCAGTACCCCCTCGCGGATCGCCCATGGGCAGAGGGTGACCGTCTTGATGCCGGTCAGCTTCAGCGCGGTGTGCCCGACCACCGCCCCGGCGAGGCTCTGGGAGGCGCGCGGCGCGGAGATGCCGGGGAGCAGGGAGCGCTGGGCGGTGGGGAGTTCGGAGAGCCGGAGGATCGCCTGCCGCAGGTCGCGTCTGTGCAACTGGCGTTCCATGAAGGGCCCGTGCCGCCCCGGCGGGGCCCCGCACAGCCGTCCCAGCTGTTGGAAGGTGCGGGAGGTCACCACCGCCGTGCGGGGTCCCTCCCAGCGGATCCGGGCCGCGACGTCCCGCAGTTGGTGGCGCACCCGGCGGCGCAGTGCCCGTACCGACTCCGGCGACGGCGGGTCCTGGCCGTCGAAGAACTCATGCGTCAGCCGTCCCGCACCGAGCGGCAGCGAGGCCACGAAGTCCGGCAACCGGCCCCGCCCGAAGGCCACTTCGAGCGAGCCGCCACCGATGTCGAGCAGGGCCAGTGGCCCCGAGCGCCAGCCCATCCAGCGGCGCGCCGCGAGAAAGGTGAGTTCGGCCTCCACCTCGCCCGGCAGCGTGCACAACTCCACCCCCGTGCGCGTGCGCACCGCGCGCAGCACCTCATGCCGGTTGGGTGCGTTGCGCACCACGGTCGTCGCGAAGGCCAGCGGCGCCGTGGCGCCCCATCTCGCCGCGGTTCTGGCCGCCTCGCCCACCGCCTCGACGAGCCGTTCGACGGCCTCGTGGGGCAAGGGGCCGCCCGGCGTGACCTGTTCGGACAGCCTGAGGCGCCATTTCGCGGTGTGCACCGGCAACGGCACCCCGCCCTCCAGGTCCGCCACCACCAACCGGACCGTGTTCGACCCCACATCCACCACGCTGATTCGCATCCCCCCTGGGTACCCGCTGGAGGGCCCTCCCTCACCACGCCCGGGCGTCGCGTGCGGGAACCGGCCAGGCGCGGCACGCTCGTAGCGCGCGTACTCCGCGGCGAAACAGCCGCTGAACAGGGGGCTCTTCGTGCCACCGGCGCCCGGGGCCGGTCCGGAGGCGGCCGTGGTGCGAAGCCTGTCGCTGGTGCGCGCGTGCGGGCACAGTGGCAGCGCGAAGGGGCCGCCGTCTCCCTGATGACGGTGGCCCCTTCGGGTCGTGCGGTCACATGTGGACGACGGGTGCGGCGTCCGCGTCCTGCTCCGGCACCCCGCGCCGGTAGAGCAGGAAGGCGATCAGGGCGCCGGCGGCGAAGAAGCCCGCCGACCACCAGAAGGCGGTGGTGTAGCTCTCGATGGTGGCCTGCGCCTGGACCAGCTTGTCGGTCGCGTCCTTGCCGGCCAGGTAGTCGGTCGCGGCGCTCGCGGCCAGCGTGTTCAGCAGCGCCGTACCGATCGAACCGCCCACCTGTTGCATGGCGTTGACCGTGGCGGAGGCGACGCCCGCGTCCTCGGCCGCGACCCCGCCGGTGGCCAGCTGCATGGCCGCCGGCATGACCAGGCCGAGACCGGCGCCGATGATGATCAGCTGGGGCAGCACGGCGGTGAGGTAGGCGGAGTCGTTGCCGATCCCGGTCAGCCAGGCCATGCCGGCCACGGAGATCGCGAAGCCCAGCGGGACGACGGTCTTCGGGCCGATCCGCGGCACCAGCACGGTCGTGCCGAGCTGAGCCAGCACCATCAGCGCGGCGACCATCGGCAGGAAGGCGACGCCGGTCTTGGTCGGGCTGAAGCCCAGGTTCAGCTGGAGGTAGTAGGTGAGGAAGAGGAACACGCCGAACATGCCCGCGCCGGAGATCAGCACCGCCACGAACGAGGCCGCCCGGTTGCGGTCGCCCAGGATGCGCAGCGGCAGCAGCGGGTGCGCGGCCTTGGTCTGCCACCAGGTGAAGGCGGCCAGGAGGACACCGCCGGCGATCAGGAAGCCCCAGGTCTCAGGGGAGCCCCAGTCGTGCGTCTCGGCGTTGGAGAAGCCGTAGACCAGGGAGAACAGACCGGCGGCGACCAGGATCGTGCCGGGGACGTCCAGCTTGGAGTTGGCGGCGTCGCGGTGGTTGTTCAGCAGCACCCAGCCGCCGGCGAAGGCGACCACGGCGATGGCGACGTTGACGTAGAGCGTCCAGCGCCAGTCGAGGGCGTCGGTGAGGACGCCACCGAGCAGCAGGCCGACCGCACCGCCGGCGCCGGCGATGGCGCCGTAGACGCTGAAGGCCTTGGCGCGCTCCTTGGCGTCGGTGAAGGTCGTGTTGAGCAGCGAGAGCGCGGCGGGCGCGAGGAGGGCTCCGAAGGCGCCCTGGAGGGCGCGGGCGGTGACCAGCATCTCGAAGTTGGTGGCCGCGCCGCCGAGCGCGGAGACCGCGGCGAAGCCGACGACGCCGATCAGAAAGGCCGGCTTGCGGCCGAAGAGGTCGGCGATCCGACCCCCGAGCAGCAGCAGGGAGGCGAAGGCCAGCGCGTACGCGGTGACGATCCACTGCCGATTGCCGTCGGAGAACCCGAGGTCGGCCTGGGCCGAGGGAAGGGCGATGTTCACGATGGTGGCGTCCAGGACCACCATCAGCTGAGCGAGGGCGATGACCGCGAGGATCCACCACTTCTTGGGGGAGGAGGCCTCGGGCGGCGCCTCGACCGCGCCGGGGCCGGCGCTCTCGGTAAGGGTCTTCTGAGCCATGGAAGAACCACTCCAGGGAAGTCGTCCGGATTTTGCCAAACCGTAAACGAAACGGTTTCGTACACATCGAGGCTAGGCGACTTCCAGCGAAACGGCAACGTTTCGTTGGGGGAGGAGGGCGAGTGTGACGAGCGGCACGTTCGGCGGCCCGGGCCGGTCAGGGCAGCTGCCGCCGCACCAGCTCGTGCGGCGCCCGGGCCGGTCAGGTCAGCTGCCGCCGCACCAGCTCGTGCAGCCGCCCGCCGGTGTCCGCGAGCAACTGCGCGGGCGGGCCCTGCTGGGCGATCCTGCCGTCCTCCATGACGATCACGCGGTCGGCGTCCAGCACCGTAGACAGACGGTGCGCGATGACGATCCGGGTGGCGTCGAGGGCCTTGGTGGACTCGATCACCCGGCGCTGGGTCTCGTTGTCGAGGGCGCTGGTCGCCTCGTCGAAGAACAGGATGCGGGGCCGTCGGATCAACGCCTGCGCGATCATGAGGCGCTGCCGCTGGCCGCCGGAGACCGCGCCGCTGCCCGAGACGATCGTGTGCAGGCCCATCGGCATCCGCTGGATGTCCTCGGCGAGCCCCGCCATCTGCGCCGCCGCCATCACCTCCTCCGGCGTGAACGGCTCGGTGCCGCAGATGACGTCCATGATCGAGCCGTTGAACGGCTGCGCGTGCTGGAGCACCACCCCGCACTGCCGGCGCACCGCCGACTGGTCGAGCGCCGCGAGGTCCTGACCGTCGTACAGCACACTGCCCGAGACCGGCGGGTCGAAGCCGATCAGCAGCCTGAGCAGGGTCGACTTGCCGCAGCCGCTCGGACCGACGATCGCCACGAACTCGCCCGGCCGCACCTCGAAGGACACGTCGTCCAGGACGAGGGGACCGTCGTCGGCGTACCGGAAGGAGAGCCTGCGCGCCTCGATGGCGCCGGACAGCGGGCCGGGGCGGGTGGTGGCGGTGCGCACCTCGGGAGCGGCGTCCAGGACCGGCTTGATCTCCTCGAAGAGCGGCAGCGCACCCACCGCCGAGACGAAGGAGCCGGTCAGCTGGGTCACGGAGGTCAGCACCATCGTCACCGAGGTGTTGAAGGTGAGGAATTCCGCCGCCGACATCGACCCGCGCGCCGGACCCGCCAGCAGCATGAACATCAGCAGCGTGCAGATCGGCAGGTAGACGGCGCCCATCACGGTGGTGAGGTTCTTGATCCGCCCCACCTTCTGCTGGAGTTCACGGCTGCGCGCGAACTGCCCCGCCCAGGCCGCGTACGCGTAGTTCTCGGCCGCCGCGACCCGGAGCTTCGGCAGTCCGCGCAGGGTCTGGAACGCCTGGTTGTTGAGCTTGTTGCCGAGCACCACCAGGCGCCGCTGCCAGCGCACCTGCCACAGGCCGAGCCCCAGGAACATCCCCGCGATGACCACGAGCATGCCGATCGCCGCGAGCGCCATCGGCACGCTGTACCAGAACAGCAGCCCCAGGTTCATCGCGCCCACGGTCACCGACTGGGCGACGACCGGTCCGACGCCCGCCAGCAGCCGGCGGATCGAGCTGATGCCCATCGCCGCGCTCGCCAGCTCGCCGGTGGACCGCTCGGTGAAGAACTTCGTCGGCAGCCTCAACAGGCGGTCCCACACCGCCGGTTGGAGCGTGGCCTCGATACGGCCCTCCAGGCGCAGGATGGTCAGGTTCTGAAGCAGCATGAAGGCCGCCGCCACGAGACTGCTGACCATCACCGCGAGACAGACCTGCACGATCAGATCGGTCTGCGCCTTCGGCACGAACTCGCCGAGCACCTTGCCGGTCGCGATCGGCACGATCGCCCCGATCGCGACGGTCACCAACCCGCTCAGCAGCAGGTTCGTCACGTCCCCGCCCATGCCGCGCATGCTGAACCGCAGCAGCCCGAGCGGACCGAGCGGACGCTCGGGCAGCGGCCGGTAGAACATGACGGCCCGCGGCTCGAACTCCTCCGCGTTCGCCTTCTCGATCGGGGTCTCACGTCCCGTCGCCGGATGCACCGCCACATAGCCGCCTCGCCGCCACAACAACGCCACCGGGGCACCGGACAGGGCCCGATGGCCCACCAGCGGACCGACGTCGTCCCGCCACCAGGCGCCGTCCAGCCGCACGGCCCGGGCCCGGACGCGGGAGGCGAGCGCGATCTGCTCGACGGGATCCAACCGGTCGCCGCCGGTGCCGCTCTGCGCCGGGTCGGCGAGCCGGATCCCGGCCGCCTCGGCGACCAGCTTGCACGCCGCGTACGAGGCGTCCGCGTCGGCGGCCGTCGTGCGCTTGCCCGACGCCTTGCCGATCGACGCCAGCAGCGTCCGGTCGGCCTGGGCGCGGACCTCCTCGCCGGCCTTGATGCCCTCGGCGGCACGTGTCTCGTGGCTTCGCTCCAGCTGCTCGATCCAGCGGTCCAGCGTGGTCAGCAGCCGGTACTGCTGGTCGACCATGGACTGCCAGACCGCCGGGTCCATCAGCAGGTCGGCGGCGGCCTCGGCGCCGTACAGCGAGCCGTACTGCACGCTGCCCGGCGGCACCTGCATCCAGAACACGTCGTCGTCGGTCACGGCGGCGGCCCGCTCGGTGGCCATCGGCGCCTGGAAGAGGATGGAGAGGCTGCGGCCGACACCGAGGGCGAGGGCGTACTCCAGCGGGCTGGTCGTCGGCGGCACGTACTGGGGGTTGCCGTACGCGTCGTAGGACCAGGTCTGGGTGGGGGCGGGCTGGTGCAGCTCGCGCAGTCCGATGCGGTGGACGACGCAGTCCCTGAGCGGTCGGGCGACCAGGGTGTGCTGAGGGCCGGGGACGGGACCGAGGATCAGGGACCCCGCCTCCAGGCGGCCCAAGTGGTGCCAGTGACCCTGCTGTTCGGCGTCCACCGCGAAGAGGTCCATCGCGCCGGCGGCCACCAGCCACAGCACCTGCGGTCCTTCGAGGTCCAGGCGGGTGACGCCGGAGCAGTCGACGGCGGTGCCCAGGGTCCCGAGGGCGCCGAGGACGACGTCCCCCTCGTGTGCGGTCGTCATCTCAACGCTCCCTGACCAGAGCCGCGTAGGCACCGCCGAGCGCCACCAGCTCCTCGTGCCGCCCGCGTTCCACGATCGTGCCGTGCTGGAGCACGACGATCTCGTCGCTGTCGCGCACGGTGCTCAGCCGGTGCGCGATCACCACACAGGCACAGCCGCGCCGGCGCAGGTTGTCCATCACCGTCAGCTCGGTCTCCGCGTCCAGCGCGCTCGTCACCTCGTCGAGGACGAGGATGCTGGGCCGGCGTACCAACGCCCGCGCGATCTCCAGCCGTTGACGCTGGCCGCCGGAGAAGTTCCGGCCGTCCTGCTCGACCCGGCTGCGGATGCCGCCCGGGCGGCGCATCACGACGTCGTAGAGGGCCGCGTCCCGGAGCGCGTCCTCGACCGCCTCGTCCGGGATGGAGGGGTCCCACAGCGCCACGTTGTCGCGCACCGAGCCCTCGAAGAGGAAGACGTCCTGGTCGACGAAGGAGACCGAGGAGGCGAGCGCGCCGCGCGGGATGTCCTCCAGACGCTGTCCGTCGATCCGGATGACTCCCTCCCAGGGCTCGTACAGGCCCGAGATCAGCCGGGAGACGGTGGACTTGCCGCTGCCCGAACCGCCGACGAGGGCGACCTGCCGGCCCGGCCCGACGGTGAGGTCGAACCCGGTCAACAGGGGCTTGTCGAGGGGGTTGTAGCCGAAGGTGATGTTCTGCAGCTCGACATGGCCGTGCAGCCGGCGTGTGGAGTCCCCGGCGCCGGGGCGGTCGTAGAGCGGGTCGGCCCGGAAGTTCTCCACGTCCTTCAGCCGGGCCACGTCCGCGGCGAAGTCCTGGATGCGGCCGGCGACACCGTTGAGGCGGGTGATCGGGGCCGTGAAGCGGGTGACCAGGGCCTGGAAGGCGACCAGCAGGCCGACCGAGATACCGCCCTGGACCGCGCGCATGCCGCCGATCCACAGGATCAGAGCGCTGTTGAGGGAGGCCAGCGTCGGCGCGACCACCCCCAGCCAGGCGCTCGGCACCCCGAGCCGCTGCTGCTCCTCCAGGGTGGTGGCGTGCTGGCCGGCCCACTTGCGGAAGTAGCCGTCCTCGCCGCCGGTCGCCTTCATCGTCTCGATCAACTGAAGGCCCGTGTAGGCGGTGTTGGTGAGCCGGGCGCTGTCCGCGCGCAGCTTCGCGGTACGCGTGGCGCGCAGCCGGATGACGACCCGCATGGCGACGATGTTGAGCAGGGCGACACCGATGCCGACGAACGTGAGCTGCGGGTCGTAGGTGTAGAGCAGCACCGCGTAGAGGACCACGACCACCGCGTCCACGCCCGCCGCGGCGAGGTCGCGGGCCAGCGTCTCGGCCACCGCGTCGTTCGACTGGAGGCGCTGGACCAGGTCCGCGGGGCTGCGCTGGGAGAAGAACGTCACCGGCAGCCGCAGCAGATGGCGCAGGAAGCGGGCGCTGGAGAGGGTGGAGGAGATGATGCGGCCGCGCAGCAGGTTCGCCTGCTGGAGCCAGGTCAGCACCAGGGTGAGCAGGACGCAGGCGCCCATCGACGCGAACAGCACGCCGAGCAGGGAGGTCTGCCCGCCGATCAGGAACATGTCGATGTAGGTACGGCTGAGCGCGGGCACCGCCGCGCCGACCAGGACGAGGAGCAGGCTCGCCAGCACCGCCGCGGGCAGCGTGCCCGCGGTACCGCGCAGCCGGGCCGGCATCGCGCCGAGCACACCCGGTTTGCGCCCGCCCCTGGTGAAGCCGTCCCCCGGCTCCATGATCAGCACGACGCCGGTGAAGCTGGAGTCGAAGTCCTCCATCGGCACGAACCGGCGGCCCTTGCCGGGGTCGTTGATGTGGACCCCGCGGCGGCCGAAGCGGCGGCCCATGCCGTCGTAGACGACGTAGTGGTTGAACTCCCAGAACAGCACGGCCGGCGTCCGCACCTCGGCGAGGGCGGCCGTGTCCATCTGCATGCCCTTGGCGGTCAGCCCGTAACTGCGCGCCGCCTTCAGCAGGTTGCTCGCCCGCGAGCCGTCCCGGGAGACGCCGCAGGCGATGCGCAGTTCCTCCAGCGGGACGTGCTTGCCGAAGTGGCCCAGCACCATCGCGAGCGAGGCGGCACCGCACTCCACGGCCTCCATCTGAAGGACGGTGGGCGTGCGGACGGTCTTCGCCCGACCCTTGGGGACCGGGCGCTTGGGCGGGGCGGCGCGGCGTCTGCCGCGGGTGTCCTGTGCGGTGCTCACGGCAGCAGCCAATCGACGGGGCGCTGGTCGGCCAGCCGGATCGAACCCCTGGCGAGGGTCATGGAGGTGAGGGCGAAGGGCGGCCCGTCCTTGGAGGACCACCGGTAGCCGCTCTTCGTGCCGGAGGACCGGTCGAGCCGCACGGTGACGGCGACCGGCCTGCCGTCCTCGGTGAACTGCTCGCCCAGCTGGGAGTCCCCGAGGAACGCGGCGATCGACTGCGCCGACTGGGCCGAGCGGTCCACCGACGCCACCTGTCCGCGCAGCACGCCGAACTCCTGCGTGGGCACCGAGGAGACGGTGATGTCCACGGCGGCGTGCGCGGGTATGGAGGCCGCGTTCTCGGCGGGGACGTACACGGTGGCGTACAGCGGGTCCTTGGCGTGGGCGACCTTCTCGACGGCGGCGACGTTCGCCCCGGTCTGGATGATCTGCCCGATGGTCGCGGCCAGCGCGGTCACCCGGCCCGCGGCGACCGAGCGGACGACGGTGTCGCCCTTGGCGGTACGGACCTTCAGCACCGGGGAGTCGGCCGGCAGCCGCTCGCCCTCCTCGGCGAGGACCGCGGTGACCTGTCCGGCCACGGGGCTCTGGAGCAGGTAACTGCCCTGCCCGTGGGTGAGGATCGCGGGCGCGCTCACGGTGGAGGCGACCGAACCGGTCACCGCCCACACGGACGCGGCGGCGATGACGACCACCGTCACGGAGAGGGCGAGCCAGCCCTGGGGGCGGGCGAAACGCACCGGAAGGTCGAGGTCTTCGGGCGACTGGAGCTTGGCGAGGGCCTGTTGGCGGAACTGCACGGAACTTTCCCTCACCTGAAAACGACAGGGGACCGGCTCACCCGAGCCGGTTGTGTGACGACGTCCGAGAGTCCCGGAGCCGGGGAGCGGCTCCGGGACCCAAGGGCACGAGGTGCGATCAGAGACCGGCGACCAGGTTGGTGACCGGGGCCGTGTTCAGGCCGGTGACACCCTCGACGGTGCCGACGACCGTGTTGACCAGGCCGGAGACCGGGGCAACGCCGTCCACCAGGCCGGTGACGGTGCCCAGGGCGTTCAGCTGGAGGCCACCGGAGACGTTGTCGAGCTCGGCGTCGGAGATCTCGACGGTCTCAACCTGGGGGGTGGAGTTCATGATGGAACTTCCCTTCATATGGATATTCGCGAGGGGGGAGCGGTGCCCCCTGGGGGACGGCCGCGACCGCAGGCGCCGGACGCCCGTCTCCGGAAGCCCTGTGCGGCCTGCGGTGCGATGGATCAAAGCACGCGCCGACCGCGCCCTTCCAATCAACCACCCGTCCCACCAGGCAACTTGCGCCTCACCCGTGCCGAACCGTGCAGGAGTGCGCACGTCTGGGTGGCGAGTTCTTCACACCCGCCACGTCATCCGTGCGCACTCTCCCGCGCGCCCCGGACGGCGAATCCGACACTCCCGCCCCAATGGCGTACGCGAGTTGCGCAGGGCTGTGCAGAAGGCCCGTGCGCGGTGACTTCGTTGCGCATGGGATGTGCAGATTCCCTGAAGCCGGGATTCGGCGGGGAGTTCGGGACGGACCGTCGTCGACCGATCGCGGACCGTGTCAGCCCAGGAGCGCGTAGACCGTGCTCGCACGGGCCGCGAGGTCGCCCGACTGCGCGTCCGTCATCGTGATGTCCGCGAACGCCATGCGCCGGCCCACCTTGGTGACGACCGCCTCGATCAGGACATCGGAACCCGACACCGCGCGTTGGAAGGACGTCGACTGCTGCACGGTCGTCATCGGCCCGTAGGCGCCCCGCGCCGCCGACACCGCGATCACGGTGGCGGTGTCGGCGGCGGCCATCAACGCCTGCCCCGACAGTGCCCCGCCCTCCCGCGACAGCCGGTCCGACCAGGGAAGACGCAGGGTGGCGCGATGCTCGCCCACGGCCTCGACCGACAGGCCGAGATCGAGGACCCAGGGGGCGAAGTTGTCGGCGAGGATCTTGTCGGCTTCGGCGGTGGTCATCGTCATGGGGGGAGTGTTCCCGCTCCCGGACCGCCGGACGCGACCCCTGGCCGATTCACGGCCGCGCAAAGAGATTGCCCGCAAACGGAATTGAACGCCCCACGTACCTCCTGCGTACCCACTGCCATCCAGGCGCCCCGACGAGCCGCCGACGACCGGCGGCACTGACCCCGTCCTCCAGGAGGTCGAGAAGTTTGAGTCACAAGCGAATTCCGAAGCGCAAGGCCGCGATCGCAGCGGGCGGCGTGGTGGCGCTGGGAGCGGCCGCGATTCTCCTTCCCCACGCGAACGCCTCCCAGGACGGCGCCTCCGGCCAGGCCGCCGCCCCGAAGACACTGAAGGCGTCCGACGCCTCGGATCTCGCCTCGCAGCTCGAGGACCTGCTCGGTGAGGCGTTCGCGGGCTCGTACTACGACGCGAACCAGAAGCAGCTCGTCGTCAACGTCGTGTCCGGCGACAACAACAACGTGATCGTCCAGGCGAAGAAGACCGGCGCGAAGATACGCGAGGTCGACAACAGCCTCGACGAGCTCGCGGCCGGCGCGCAGACGCTCAAGGCCAAGGCGACCATTCCCGGCACCGCGTGGGCCGTCGACCCCAGGACCAACAAGATCCTGGTCACCGCCGACAGCACGGTCACCGGCGGCAAGTGGGACCAGCTGGAGTCGACCGTGCAGACGCTCGGTTCCGGCATGGCGACCATCAAGAAGTCGGCCGGCACCTTCAAGACCTTCCTCTCCGGCGGCGACGCCATCTTCGCCGGCGGAGCGCGCTGCTCGGCCGGCTTCAACGTCACCGCGGGCGACGGCACCCCCGCCTTCCTGACCGCCGGTCACTGCGGGGTCGCGGCGGAGCAGTGGTCGGACGCGCAGGGGGGCCAGCCGATCGCCACCGTCGACCAGGCCACGTTCCCCGGTGCCGGAGACTTCGCGCTCGTGAAGTACGACGACCCGGCGACCGTCGCGCCGAGCGAGGTCGACGTCGGCGAGCAGACCGTGCAGATCTCCCAGGCGGCGGACGCCGAGGTCGGGCTCCAGGTGTTCCGGATGGGCAGCACCACCGGGCTCGCCGACGGCCAGGTCCTCGGACTCGACGCCACCGTGAACTACCCGGAGGGCACCGTCACCGGGCTCATCCAGACCAACGTCTGCGCCGAGCCCGGCGACAGCGGCGGCTCGCTGTTCACCCAGGACGGTCTGGCCATCGGCCTGACCTCCGGCGGCAGCGGCGACTGCACGGTCGGCGGCGAGACCTTCTTCCAGCCCGTCACCACCGCGCTGGAAGCGGTCGGCGCGACACTCGGCGCGGGCGACGCGGCGGGCGGCGGCCAGGAGGCCGGCGCGGGTGACGAGGCCGGTGCGGGCGCCGGTGACGAGGCGGGCGCGGGCGAGGAGGCCGGGGCCGGTGAGGAGGTCGGCGGTCAGGAGGTCGGCGGCGAGGAAGCCGGTGGCCAGGACGTTGGTGGCCAGGACGTCGGTGGCGAGGACGCCGGCGCGGGCGCCGAGGACGGCTCCAGCGGTCTGACCGAGACCCACTGACCCACGCGCCACCAGCGCCACACGGACACGGTCCGGCCCTCCGGCGGGAGGGCCGGACCGTTCGTGCGCCGGCACCGGAAGAACCCCGTCATCCACCGCGGCGCGGGTCACCACCTATGGCTCCGGGGAGGGCGCCGTGTGCCGATCCTCGGGGGTCCCACGCCGCGCGGCCTCGTTCAGGCGCCGCCCGGCTCCCTCCCGCCGGACGCTTGTTCGATGGGTTTCGAGCGCGGTCGCCGCAGCCGCTCCACGGAACGGTCCCAGGGGCTGCGCAGGTGTCTGATAAGCGCTGTAATGGCGGACGTGGTCAGTGAGGGCGTTGCGGGACGCGGAACGGGATCGCCGCGTGCCGAAGTTGCCCTCAGAGCGGTCACGGCCGATCCCGGCTCGCCCGAACGGCTGCGCCGCCTCCTGGAACAGGTGCTCGTCTTCGCCCACGCCTCCTTCGCCGCCGTCTACCGGTCCAGCCGGGACCGCGAGCTGCTGTGCCTGACGGAGTCGGTCGGGGTCCCGCGCACCCTGTACGGCCTGCGCGACGGCTATCCCCTCGCGGGCGGCACCCCGGTCGCCGACGTCCACCGCACCGGCAAGGCCGCCTGGCTCGGCCCCGAGGAGCTCGCCGGGTCCGCCGGGTCGCGGCGCGTGGCGCCGGGGGACTTCAGTCTGGCGGCCCTGCCCGTCCGCGGGGACGGCGGCGGGGGCTGTCTCGTCGCCGTGAGCGAGCGTCCGGACGGCTTCGACGCCGACGACCGCGCCTGCCTCGAACGCCTCGCCGACGCCGTCTCCTGGTCGGTCCCGGCCCGGGCCGCCGAGGGCGAGGAGCTGAGGGCCAACGCCTTCAGCCTCGCCATGGACACCGGACGCGTCGAGGTCGGCGACGACATCCTGGGGCTGTTCCGCATGGCCCCGGGCGACTTCGACGGGCGCGTCGAGACCCTGCTGGCGCGGACCGTGCCCGAGGACCTGCCCGCCCTGATGTCGGTCGTCGAGGCCGACCACATGTCCATCGGCGACCGCGAGCTGGAGTTCCGGGTCCTTCAGCCCACCGGACCACCCAAGTGGCTCAGGCTGCGCGGCCGCATTCTGCCGGGCGCCGAGGGGCAGCCCGCCCGCCTGGTCGGCACCGTCGCCGACGCCTCCACGCTGCGCTCCGACGTCACCGACGTGGCCCGCGTCCAGCGCCTGGCCGCGGCCCTCGCCACCGCCGGCACCGTCCGCGACGTCAGCCAGGCCGTCGTCGCCGCCCTGCGCAAGCCGCTCCGGGCCGATCGCATCGCGCTCGCCGAGCTGGAGGGCGACCGGCTCGTCGTCACCGTCCTCGACCCGCCGGAACCGGAGTCCTGGCCCGAGCTGTGGCGCCTGGAGTGGCGCACCGAGTGGCCGGACGCGCCGGTGCGCGCCATGCCCACCCTGGCCGCCGCGCTGAGCGAGGGACGCGCCCAGATCTGGCCCGCCGGCACCGCCCTGGAACCCGCCCTCGCCGAGGTCGGTCCGGGTGGCCTCGCCGTGCTGCCGCTGCCCGGCGCGGGCCGGATGGCGGGCGCCTGTCTCATCGGCTGGGACACCCCGCACGACTTCGGCCCCGACGAGCGTGCCCTGCTCACGGCCTCCGCCGGTCTCGCGGGGCAGGCCCTGATGCGCGCCCACGCCTTCGACGCCGAGCACGAACTCGTCGGCATGCTCCAGCGCCAGCTGCTTCCGCGCCGGCTGCCCAAGCTGCCCGGCGCGGTCGCCGTCGCCCGCTATCTGCCGAGCACCGCCGGGCTGGAGCTGGGTGGCGACTGGTACGACGTGATCCCGCTGCCCGACAACCACGTGGCCCTCGTCATCGGCGACGTCCAGGGCCACAGCGCGGCCGCCGCCACCCTGATGGGCCAGATGCGCACCGCCCTGCGCGCCTACGCCGTGGAGGGGCACCCGCCGGACGTGGTCGTCTCGCATGCCAACCGGCTCCTCATGGACATGGAGAGCGACCTCTTCGCCACCTGCGCCTACGTCGACGTCGACATGGAGGAGGGCACCGCCTGGTGCGTGCGCGCCGGGCACCTCCCGCCCGTGCTGCGTCACCCGGACGGCCGCGCCGAGATCGCCGAGGCCGACGGCGGTCCGCCGCTCGGCGTGGTCACGCAGGCCGACTTCCCCATGACGCCGCTGCGGCTGCGGCCCGGCACGATCATCGCCCTGACCACGGACGGCCTGGTGGAGTCCGTCGACGCCGACATCGACCAGGGCATGGACCGCTTCGCCCACGAACTGTCCGTCTCCGACCCCGCGCACCTCGGGCTCGTCGCCGACGCCCTGCTCGGCAACGCCCGCCGCAGCGACGACGTCGCCCTGCTGCTGGTCCGCTACGACGGGATGGCCTCCCGCCCGCAGCGCGAGAGCTGGACGGTGTGGCGGGTCCCGCAGGCCGTGGGGCACGCCCGGCGCTTCACCCGGCGCACCCTGCGCGCGTGGGGCGCGCCGGTCGACACCGTGGACGCCGCGCTGCTCATCGTCTCCGAACTCGTGACCAACGCCCTGGTGCACACCGACGGCCGGGTCCGTCTCGACCTCACCCTGCTCAACCACCGGCTGCGGATCGCGGTCGCCGACTCCTCGCCGCGCACCCCGGCGAAGGCGACCAGCATCGGCTGGGAGGCGACCGGTGGGCGCGGCATCCTTCTGGTCGAGGCGATGTCGGACACCTGGGGGACGGTCCCGGTCAGCGGCGGCAAGCAGGTCTGGAGCGAGATCTCGCTGGAGCGGTGAGTGCCGGACGGCGCCGACGGGGTACCCGGAGGCGTCGAGCACTCCCGCCGCGATGCAGAAGGAAGATGAGCCGCCGTGACCGCCCACACTCTTGACACGTCCGTCACCCGCCGACCCGAGACAGGCTGGGCCCGCGCCCGCCGGCTGCGTGAGCGCGCCGGCCTGCGGACCTGCGTCCCGGCCGTCGCGGAGACCGACGGCTCGGCCGTCGTCCGCCCGTCCACGGAGGGCAACATCGTACGGGGTGAGGACTGACCACTCGTACGAGTGCACCGGGAACTGACCGAACACATCGCGAGTTGATCGAATAGACCCCGTGTCACCACGGGCTTTCGTACGATGCAAGCCATATCGCGAACGATCCGTTACCGGCGGACCAGACTAAGGTGAACCAAATGAAGGCTCTTGTCCTGTCTGGTGGCGCCGGTACGCGATTGCGGCCGATCACTCACACATCGGCCAAGCAACTCGTTCCCGTGGCCAACAAACCCGTCCTGTTCTACGGCCTGGAGTCCATCGCGGCCGCCGGGATCACCGAAGTCGGGGTGGTCGTCGGTGACACCGCCGCCGAGATCGAGGAAGCGGTCGGCGACGGCTCGAAGTTCGGTCTGGAGGTCACCTACATCCCGCAGGAGCGGCCGCTCGGACTGGCCCACGCGGTGCTGATCGCACGTGACTTCCTCGGCGACGACGACTTCGTGATGTACCTCGGCGACAACTTCATCGTCGGCGGCATCTCCGCCCTCGTCGAGGAGTTCCGCGGCAACCGGCCCGACGCCCAGATCCTGCTCACCCACGTGCCCGACCCGCGCTCCTTCGGTGTCGCCGAACTCGACGCCGCGGGCCAGGTCATCGGACTCGAGGAGAAGCCCGAGTCCCCCAAGAGCGACCTCGCCCTGGTCGGCGTGTATCTGTTCACCCCCGCGATCCATGAGGCCGTCCGCGCCATCGAGCCGTCCTGGCGCGGCGAGTTGGAGATCACCCACGCCATCCAGCAGCTCATCGACGTCCGCGCCGACGTCCGTTCCACCGTCATCCAGGGGTACTGGAAGGACACCGGCAACGTCGTCGACATGCTGGAGGTCAACCGCACGGTCCTGGAGACCGTCGAGCACCGCATGGACGGCACGGTCGACGACGTCTCCGAACTGGTCGGCCGGGTGGTCGTCGAGGAGGGCGCGCGGATCACGCGCTCCCGGATCGTCGGCCCGGTGATCATCGGCGCCGGGACCGTCGTCAGCGACTCCTACGTGGGCCCCTTCACCTCCGTCGCGGAGAACTGCCGGATCGAGGACAGCGAGTTGGAGTTCTCGATCGTCCTCAGGGACTCCTCGATCCAGGGCGTGAGGCGTATAGAGTCCTCCCTCATCGGGCGCCACGTCGAAGTGACCCCTTCGACCGGCGCGCCCAGTGCCCACCGCCTCGTGCTCGGAGACCACAGCAAGGTGCAGATCCACTCATGAATCTCCTCGTCACCGGCGCCGCCGGCTTCATCGGCTCCCAGTACGTGCGCAGACTCCTCGCCGAGCAGGGCCCCGACGCGCCCCGGATCACCGTGCTGGACAAGCTCACCTACGCGGGCACCCTGGACAACCTCGAACTCGACCACCCCCGGCTGGAGTTCGTGCAGGGCGACATCCGCGACGCCGAACTGGTCGACAAGCTCATGGCCGACGCCGACCAGGTCGTGCACTTCGCCGCCGAGTCCCATGTGGACCGCTCCATCGCGGGTGCGACCGACTTCGTGATGACGAACGTGGTCGGCACCCAGACCCTGCTGGACGCGGCTCTCCGACACGGCACGGGCCCGTTCGTCCACGTCTCCACCGACGAGGTCTACGGCTCCATCGAGCACGGCTCCTGGCCCGAGACCCACCCGCTCCAGCCCAACTCGCCGTACTCCGCCTCCAAGGCCTCCTCCGACCTGCTCGCCCTGGCCTATCACCGCACCCACGGCCTGGACGTCCGCGTCACCCGCTGCTCCAACAACTACGGGCACCACCAGTTCCCCGAGAAGGTCATCCCGCTCTTCATCACCAACCTGCTCGACGGCCTGAAGGTCCCCCTCTACGGCGACGGGCGCAACGTCCGCGACTGGCTGCACGTCGACGACCACTGCCAGGGCGTCGACCTGGTGCGCACCGGGGGCCGGGCCGGCGAGGTGTACAACATCGGCGGCGGCACCGAGCTCAGCAACAAGGAACTGACCGGGCTGCTCCTCGAAGCGAGCGGCGCCGACTGGGACATGGTCGAGTACGTCGAGGACCGCAAGGGCCACGACCTGCGCTACTCCGTCGACTGGACCAAGATCCACACCGAGCTCGGCTACCAGCCGCGGCGCGACTTCGCGACCGGCCTCGCCGAGACCGTCGCCTGGTACCGGGAGAACCGTTCCTGGTGGGAGCCGCTGAAGCGACGCGTCGCCCAGGAGCGCGGATGAGGTGGCTGGTCACCGGGGCCGGCGGCATGCTCGGCCGGGACACGGTCGAGGAGCTGACCCGCCGCGGCGAGCAGGTGATCGCCCTGGACCGTGCCGCGCTGGACATCACCGACCCCGACGCCGTCGACGCCGCCCTCGCCGGTCACCGTCCCGACCTCGTGGTCAACTGCGCGGCGTACACGGCCGTCGACGACGCCGAGAGCGACGAGAAGCAGGCCCTGCGCATCAACGGCGACGGCCCGCGCCACCTCGCGCGCGCGTGTGCGGCCCAGGGGTCGAGGCTGGTCCACGTCTCCACCGACTACGTCTTCTCCGGCGACGCCCGTGACACCCCGTACGCGGAGGACCACCCCCCGGCCCCCCGCACCGCCTACGGCCGTACCAAGCTGGCCGGTGAGCAGGCCGTCCTGGAGGAACTCCCCGACGCCGCCGCCGTCCTGCGCACCGCCTGGCTCTACGGCGCCCACGGCCGCAATTTCGTCAGCACCATGATCGCGCTGGAGGGCACCCGCGACACGCTCGACGTCGTCGACGACCAGCGCGGCCAACCCACCTGGAGCGCCGACGTGGCGACCCGCATCGCCGACCTCGGCCCCCGGCTCGGCCGGGACGTCAACGGGGTCTTCCACGCCACCAGCTCCGGCGAGACCACCTGGTACGCACTGGCCCGCGAGGTGTTCCGCCACCTCGGCGCCGACCCCGACCGGGTGCGGCCGGTGGACAGCGCGGCCTTCCCCCGGCCCGCCCCCCGCCCCGCCTACAGCGCCCTGGGCCACGCGCGCTGGGAGCAGGCGGGCCTCGCCCCCATCCGAGACTGGCGGGAGGCGCTGACCGCGGCCTTCCCGTCCCTGGCGTGACCATCACAGAGGGAGATTTGGGAGCATGTCGATCAAGTCGGCCGTGAAGAAGGCCGTCAAACCCGTCGTCGGTGAGCGTGGCTGGGAGACCCTGCGCAAGGTCAAGCAGCGGACGGTCGGCCCCCAGCCGAAGCCCAAGCCGCAGGCCCCCACGGGTGTCGCCGCGATCTCCGACGACCTGTGCAAGCTGGCCGCGCACTACAAGACCGACAAGTGGGGCGCCCACAAGTACGCCAAGCACTACCAGCGCTACCTCCAGCACCTGAAGAACAAGGAGTTCAACCTGCTGGAGATCGGCATCGGCGGTTACGCCCGGGCCGGTCAGGGCGGGGCCTCGCTGCGGATGTGGAAGGCGTTCTTCCCCAACGCGCAGATCCACGGTGTCGACATCCAGGACAAGTCCTTCGTGGACGAGGACCGGATCACCACCTACATCGGCGACCAGTCCGACCCCGACTCGCTGCTCTCCATCGCCGGGAAGATCGGCAAGCTCGACGTCATCATCGACGACGGCAGCCACCGCAGCCCCCATGTCATCACCACGTTCAAGACCCTGTTCCCGCTGCTCAGCGACGGTGGCATCTATGTGGTCGAGGACACCCAGAGCTCGTACTGGCCGGAGTGGATGGGCAGCGAGGACCTCGACTCCCCGGACACCAGCATGGGCCTGCTCAAGCGGCTCACGGACGGGCTGAACTACGAGGAGTTCGTGGACGAGGACTACAAGCCCACGTACACCGACCGCAACATCGTCGGCATCCACTTCTTCCACAATCTCGTGATCATCGAGAAGGGCGTCAACGCCGAGGGCAGCAACAAGCGCCAGGCGCTCAAGGCCCGCTACGGCACCGCGGCCAAGACGACCAAGACGTCGTCGTAGGACGCCGGGCCGTGATCGCGGCACCACAGCGGTGGGGCCCGCCCCGCCGGCCCCCCCCGGGGGGGGGCCCCCCCGGGGGGGGGGGGGGGGCGGGGGGCGGGGGGGGGGCGCGGGGCCGCCCCGCGGAGTTGGGGGGGCACGCCGCGGTCGACCGGGGCCG
>NZ_JBIRUZ010000028.1:0-46778 GCF_044386545.1 Streptomyces sp. NPDC020489 | reverse complement strand
TTGTCACTCCCCTGCCGCGCGCGGGCCCTGCACCCCTGGCGTCGATCCCGTTCCCCCACGGCCGGCGCCAGGGGCCCCACACCCTTGTCCCCCGGTGAGACGGTGCCCCGGGGGGCAAGGGCCAATACCCGGGTGCCGGGACTGCCCGCCCCCGAGCAGCACCGGCACCCGGGGCCTGGGATTTCGAGGGAACGGCCGCCATGCACCAACTCATCGTCACGCACCTGATGCAGGCTGGAGCGCGACAGGTACGTGGGCGACACCGGCAACGATGTCCGCCACGCCAACGCCGCCGAACCGGACCGGCTGTTGCACACACCGGCCGGCTTGTCTGCCTTGGACCGGGCCCATCCGTCCCGCAGGCCGAATGCTGCACCGGCGGCCCACACCAACGACCACATGCCGAATCGGCCCGCCCGTCCCCGGGGAACCGCCTTCACACCCCGTGGGCCGGTAGGCCCTGCCCGGAAGGACGCTCCACATGGCCGACACGACCACTGCGGCGCTGGACCGGTTGACCCGCGCCGTCACCACCGCATACCCCAACAGCCGCCCGCTGACCGACACCGGCCTGGCTGCCCTCGCGCCGCTGCTCATCTCCCCCAACGACCTGAGTGCCTGGCTGGGGGCGCACCTGGCCGGTGAGGGGCGGATGCGGGTCACCGGCACCCTAGACCGGCGCCTGCTGCTCCTGGAACGCCCCGACGGCGAATGGGTCGCGGCCGACCTGTCCGGCGCCGAGCTCGCCGCGCGCCACTGGCCCAGGTGGACCGAGGGCACCATGCGGCTACACACGCCGGACTCGTGGCTGTCGTACGCCGAACTGACCGAGAGTGCCGTCGAGCGGTTGGCGCGGCCGGACGTGCACCTATTTGCCCTGTATCACCCCGAGTTCTTCCCGTTGCCGCGCTTCCCTCTGGGGATCAGCCGACGTGGCCCGCGCCGCCCGCGCCACCCTGATGGGCACCGTCAACCTTGCCGACATGCAGTTAGGAGTCACGCAGGAGGAACTGGTCAAACAGATCACCACTGGCGCACCGGACATCGTGGGCATCTCGGCGACGTTCGGCCAGCACGACCTGATGCTGCAGCTCCTGGATGCGGCCTTCGCTGGGCCCTTACCGCCGATGGTGGTGGCCGGCGGCAGCCTCACCGCCCGCAACGAACGGCTGCTTCTGGAGCGCTACCCCGACCTGCTCGTGGCTCGCGGCGGCGGCGAGGCCACCATCGAAGGAGTGCTCGCTCACTGGCACGGCGACATTCCCCGCGAGGAGATACCCGGCATCGGCTACACCAGCGCCGCCCGGGGCGGCGGCATGGCCATCGGCCGGCGCCGCACCGCCAAACCAGTCGCCCGGGACACCGGCAGCGACATCCTGCCCGAGCTGGACCTGCTGCCGGCCACCTTTACCCACCACGGCGTCGCCCAGCTCGAGACTAGCCGCGGCTGCACCAACACCTGCTCGTTCTGTCCGCGCGGCCACAAGGGCCTGTGGGCCGGTGCACCCCCTGGGCAGCTGCCGTGGATCCTGGACGAACTGGGCCAGGTCTTCGACCGCCACCCCGACATCTCCCGCACCCTCTATCTGGTCGACGAAGAGATCATCGGCGCCGGCCACGACGCCGTCAGCCGGGTCCTGCAGCTCGCGCGCACCCTGCACGAGGCCGGGTTCGCCTGGGAGTCCAGCTGCCGCATCGACCAAACGGTCCGCACCGACCGCGACGAGGCGTGGCACGTCGAACGGGCCCGCATGTGGCGCACCTTGGTCGACCTGGGCCTTCGGCGGATGCTGTTCGGCGTGGAGTCGGGCGTCGACTCGATCCTGACCCGCTTCAACAAGGAGACCTGCGCTGAGCAGAACGCCCTGGCAATCCGGACCCTGTCCGCGCTCGACGTCCCCACCCGGTACACGTACATCACCTTCGACCCGCTCATGAACCTGAAGGAGCTGAAGGCCACCCACGCCTTCCAGGGGCGCGCCGATCTGCTGCTGCATCCCCAGCCCGACCTGGAACCGCGGGAGATCGTCCGCGGTGTGCGCGACGAGGAGTGGGTGGCCATGCACACCACCAGCCGGCCGTTGCACACTGGGATCAGCTACATGCTCGTCAGCATGGAGTGCCTGATCGGCGCCGCCTACACCCGGCAGGCGACCGCCGCAGGGCTCACCGGGGATCCGGAGCCGCTCATGGGCCGCGTCGCCTGCCGCTACCGGGACTGGCGCATCGGCGTCGCCAGCGGCTGGGCGCAGCGGTGGGTGGACCGCCATTTCGCTCTCGACTACACCTTCAAGAGCCTGGAGAAAGTCCTCGACGGCCCGCCCCGGCACGCCGTCCGGCAGGCGCGTGTGGTGCTCAAGGACGCCGCCTACGAGGTCCTCGGAGACGTGATCGGCTCCATCGAGCAGTACGACCTTCAGCGGCCCGAGCACGAGGCGGCACTGTCCGCGCGCATCGAGGGAGCGTTGGAGGCGCGGGCTGGGATGCTGCGCGACCGGATGGCCACCACCGTGGTGGAGGTTGGCCGCCATCTTGCAGGTGAGCACGCGGCCACCCTCGCCCGGGAGCACGGCCGGTGGGCGTCGGCGACACGCTGGGAGCTGATCAACGCGGGCGAGTCCTGTGCGTGAGTACCCGGTCAGGGCCCGGGTGCCCCGCGACCGCGTTGCGGGCGGGGCGCCCGGAGCCCCGGGCTCAGGCGCCGGTTTTCTCCGGGATCGGCACCCAGTTGAACTCTGGGCAGAAGCGGGCGTAGGTGACCAGCTTCCACGTCGCATACTCGTCGGTGCGGCCCGAGCTGCGCAGCAGGTGCTTGACCCAGGTGTGCGCGATGCGCTCGTCCAAGGTCATGGTGATGTCGATCTGGTCGAGCATCCGGCAGGCGACGGCGAAATCCTCGACCGTCAGCGCACTCAGGTCGATCTCGATGCCCTCCAGGGTGAAGGAGAACACCAGCCGCGAGGTGGAGAAGCGGGTCTTGCGCTCGCCCAGGAACGTCGTATGGGGCGCCAGGGACTCCCTCAGGCGGTCGCGGTCCTTGACGGGGTAGCCGATGCCCAGGTCCAGGTCGGAGCTCTCCAGGTTCAGCCGGGTGCCGAAGCTGCCGACGTCGCGCGGCTTGTGCCCGGTCCACTCCATGATCATCGCGGCCGCCTCAGCACGCACCCGCTCCAGACGGTCATCGTGGACGCGCATTTCCTCGTAGAAGGCGCGGGCGCGGGCGAACTCTGCCTCGGTGAAGTCATCGCGGCCGGCCCACCGTCGTTTGGCGATCGCGTTCAAGTCAAGTTCGGTGAAGGGGGGTTGAGTCGTCACGCGACGCACCATACTCACTCCCGCCCACGATTCATCAGCGTTTGCCACTAATTGAGAAGTAAGAGGTACTTCCTGTGAGTGCTCCAACTTCCCCCGCGCGCCGCATCCTGGCCGGCGGACTGTCCGTTCACCCGATCGGGATCGGCGCCTGGGCCCTGGGCGGCTGCGACCACAACCTGGGCCTGCCGATGGGCTGGTCCACCGCCGACGATGCCGCCTCACGCCGCGGCCTGGAGAGGGCCTACGAACTCGGCGCCAACCTCATCGACACCGCCGACGTGTACGGCCACGGGCACTCCGAACGGATCATCGGCGACTTCACCGCCACCGTTGAACGCGACACAGTGGTGCTGTCCTCCAAGGTCGGCTACCACCGCGGCACCGCCCGCCACCCCTACCTGCCCTCCGCCATGCGCCGCCAGCTCGAAACCACCCTGGAGAACCTGCGCACCGACCACCTGGACATCTACTTCTTCCACAACGCCGACTTCGGCCCCGACGACCGCTACCTGGAAGCGGCCATCACCCAGATGCACGACTTCCAGCGCCAAGGCCTGATCACCGCCGTCGGAATGCGCGGCCCCCACCGCTACGCCACTGAGCGGGTCACCATCGCCAAGGAACTGCGCGGCGACAAGTACGCCCGCTTCACCCAACTCGCCCAGCAGATCCGCCCCCACTACCTCGCGGCCCGGTACAACGCCCTGACCCCACCCCCGGCCGACGGCCGCCCCGACATCTTCACCCTCGCCTCCTCCCTCGGCGCAAGCGTCCTCATCAACAAACCCCTCGCCCAGGGACTGCTCACCGGCAAGTACGACCCCGACCGCCCGCCCGTCTTCGCTCCCGGCGACCACCGGCTACGCAAAGCCTGGTTCACCCCCGGCGCACTGAAGATCATCCAGGACGGCTTGGCGCCGCTGCGCGAGCGGTTCGGCGACACCTCCGCCGCCCTGACCCGCGTCGCCCTGCAGTACTGCCTGCAGCAGACCGAGAACGCCGCCGTCCTCGTGGGCTTCACCCGGCCCGAACAGGTCACCGAGAACCTGACCGCTGTCGGCACACCGCTCACCGCCGACGAACTCACCTTCGTCAGCGGCAGCCTCGGCCGGCTCCAGCAGAACCTGGACGCGGCCGGCGAGGTGTTCCTCGACGAAAAGGGCGCAAGCCGATGACGATCCCCGCCGAACAGCTGTCCCTGATCACCGCGGACACACCCGCGCACCCGCCGGCCGACGACGCCGTACGGCTGCTGCTGTTCAACGCCCAGCACGCCTCCCCCGAACGCTCCCGCCGCCAGGCCACGTGGATCGCCGCCCAGAAGGCCGCAGACATCGTCGTGCTCACCGAGGTGTCCTCCACCCACGGCGGTGACGCCCTCACCACCGCGCTCGCCGAGCACGGGTACGCCACCATCATCGCCCCTAAGCCGCCGACACCCGACTACCGCACCGTCCTCGCCTTCCGCACCGCCAACGCCCAACCGGTGCACAGCCCCGTCACCGTCACCCCGCACCGCGCTCCCGCCGCCCGCGTCACCGTCGGCGGCCACGACATCGGCATCCTCGGTCTGTACGTCCCCTCCCGCGGCCCGAAGGATCAGCGCAACGTCGCCAAGCGCGCCTTCCAGGACGCGGTCACCGAAGCCCTGCCGGAGCTGCACGCCGCCTTCCCCGCCATGCCCCTCATCGTGGCCGGAGACCTCAACGTCATCGAGCGCGGACACCAGCCCCCGCACAAGGTGTTCGGCGCCTGGGAGTACGCCTTCTACGACTCCTTCCACACCGCCGGCCTCACCGACGCCTTCCGTCACCTGCACCCCGACCAGGTGGCCCACTCCTGGTACGGGCACAGCGGTAACGGCTACCGCTTCGACCACCTCTTCGTCTCCACACCCCACGCCATCCGCGTTCTCGCCTGCGAATACCACCACCAAGCCCGCGAAACGCAGCTGACCGACCACGCCGTCATGACACTGCGCCTGGACCTTGCCTCCCCTTCGACCCAGGAGGCAACGGCACCCGCTGCCACCGCTCCCTGACCGCACGCTGCCGCAGATAGCACGTCGACCCATACGACCAACTCGA
The DNA here is from genome assembly GCF_044386545.1 of Streptomyces sp. NPDC020489. Classification (NCBI taxonomy): domain Bacteria; kingdom Bacillati; phylum Actinomycetota; class Actinomycetes; order Kitasatosporales; family Streptomycetaceae; genus Streptomyces; species Streptomyces sp. NPDC020489. Next base: position 41,376 of record NZ_JBIRUZ010000028.1, on the reverse strand, counting down.
CACTGACCACACCCTCTTGCACGGCAATGGCCAGGGCACTGCACACCTGTGCAAATCCGCTGAACCACCTACACCTCGGAGCGGACGGGAACCGCCCGATCTGACGAGCGGGATCTACCGCTTCAGCTCCGTCTGCGCGGAGCGGACCCGTGGGCGCGTGCGAAGCCGTCGCGGAAGAACGGTGCACCTCCGCCAGCTAGGCACCACATGGACTACACAGCGCTGTACCGCCAGGCGATGGCCGACGGTGCCACCGATTACGCACAGACCATCGTCACCTGCGCCGTCCAGGCGGCCCAGGCGGGCGCCATCACCCCCAAGGACGTCGCGGCTCTGGTCGCCGAGGTCAAGACGCACGGGGGTGTGAGACATGGAGGACTGTGGTAAGTGCTGCTGGTGGACCAAGCCCGGCTGTGGGCACTGAGGGCGAGGGACACAACATGGAAGACGCCGACCGGTACGCCGCTGGGGAGGCGGTGATCGAGTTCAACGAGTACTGCGGGTGCCTCGCGAACTACGGCGTACGGGTTTGGGAGCTGGCCCGGCGGCACGACAATGCCGAGCTGGCCCGCCGCCATATATGAAGTACTGGGACGACTTCCTGGAGAGCTGCAACGTAGGAGCTGAGAGCCCGGGACCTTACGGGATCAGCCCCACGGGACTGATCCTGTCGGCATGATGACCGCGTGGGAGAAATTTGGAATTGGATAACGTCCGACTTCGGCACGGGTTTGATGGGTGCTCTCGTCGGCGGCGGCTTCACGCTCCTCGGGACGTGGTATCAGTCGCGTAAGGACGACGCTGCCGCTCACCTGGCCCATACGCGGGACGTGGCACAACGAGCAGTAGAAGCGGTGACAACGGTCGCAATCACCATCCAGCGGCAGACATACCGCGGCCATGGCACGTTCGAGGACCGCGAGGGTTGGGGCCGCGAGCTGATGGCCCACCAGTCGAACCTGACCGCCCTCCTGGCGCTGCTGCCAGATGACCAGCGTGAGGCCCGACAACGCGTCTTCGACCTCTTGGAAGGCGTCCAGCACTGGGACGGCAGGGAGGTCTGGGAGCACTACCGCATTCGCACCACGCTCTTCCTCGGCGAGATGGCGGTCTGGCTCGCGGCGCTGGCCCGTGGTTCGGAGCTGCCCAAGTACAAGGACATCGGGATGGTAGCCGATGAACGGATCCTGGAATACCGCCAGGCAGAGCTGGAGGAGGAGCGAGAGACGCTCGTTATGCGAGCTGAGATGTACGAGCTGGGTGAAGAAGAGCACGAACGCGTCCGGGAGATCGACGCCGAGCTGGAAGAGATCAAGCAGAGGTTGAGTGCGCTCAGTCAGCCGGATCAGGCTCAGCTCACCTCGTCCTGACACCCGTCAGCGACATGCTTGCAATCTGAATCACCTTTGACCGCATGATCGAGATCAGCAGGACCGCTGTGTCCACATGCAGGCCCCGACTCCTCTGGAGCCCCGGGGCCTTTTCGTGTTTGGAGGTTGTCAGTGGAGGACGAGGTCTGGATGACGGTCAAGGAAGCGGCTTTCTTGGCCTGGTACGCCGGCCTCGGTCGGACAACCTGCTTCTCCTCATCTCCATCGGGCTGCCGGTGAGCTGTCAGAGGAGCGCAGGGATGCGCTGGACGAGATCGACCCCGGATGGTGCCCGGAACCGGACCTTCGAACGTCCAGCCGGGATCCAGCACTTCACTGCCGTCTGGGATCAGTCATGGATACGATGCTTGCCAGTTTTGAGTGTCACACAGTTCCTGAGGGGGGATCTTGACGCAGCAGCTGGTCGAACTTGCCATGCCCGACGGGAAGTCGGTCTGGGCCATGGTTGAACGGCAGGGACCGAGGGACACCGGACTCGGTGAACAGGTTACACAGCGCATCGAGGGCTTTCAGGAATCGTTGCGTGCCGTGGCGGCGAACGTGCGTGCCGCCGTGGCGACCGCTCGGCCGGATGAGGTGAGCGTCGAGTTCGGGCTGGAGCTGGCTGCGGGCAAGCATGGTGTGGTCGCGGCGTTGGCAGGCGTCGGTGGGAAGGCCGCGTTCAAGGTGACGCTGAAGTGGACCGCACCGGGACCCGACGCTGCCGAACCTGCGCAGCCGGATCCGGTTGTCGTGCCTGCGTCTTCTGACGAGGCGTAAATGTTCAGCTTCGCCAGACACATATGAGATTCCGGCACTCGCTATGCGTCGATTCAACCCGGTCACAGCTCTCCAGGAGCTCCTGGAGAGCTGCCGTGTGCTCGTGAACGGTGCAACCGATGGCACGGGATTTTTCGTTGCCCCTGGATTCGTCGTTTCTTGCGCCCACGTCGCCGGCATTGAAGCGGGTCTGCCCGTACTGGTTCGGTGGGGTGATCGAGACTATGAAGCGGTGGTCGTAGCGGCCTCTGGGGACGCGCCGGACCGGAGCAGTGCGCTGTTTGCGTTCCCCGACCTGGCTGTTGTGGAGCTCCTCGATCCACCGGATGGTCATCCTTGTGTGTGGCTCGACGCGGGCGGGCCCCCGCAGGGAACTGAGTTGACGGCGGTGGGCTTCACAGACACGCTCGAAGCAGGCGCGGCTGCGCCGCGTCGGGTGATGCTGACCGCTGGCGGCCGCACAGCCCAGGCGGACGGCCAGCTGGTGGAACTCGTAGACGGGGAGATCAATCCGGGGCTCTCCGGGGGTCCTGTGCTGAGCCATTCCAGTGCCCGTGTGTGCGCGGTCGTCAAGGCGACCCGCCTGGAGGACACCACCATGGGCGGCTTCGCAGTCCCCGTCGATGCGCTGCGGCTGCTCGATCCGGAGGTCTACCGGAACGTCATCACGAAGCACGACCAATTCCACCGGTCGGACCCACGATGGTGCAGGCTGTCCCATCGGGCTGACCAGAGTCCCGCCGACAAGTTCTCCGCTGCCATCGACCGACGCTTTCTCGGCCTGCTGTCTGCGCTTTCGGATTACCCCGATCCGGATCGATCACACTCCGCTGCATTCCTGGCTGTAGCCGCGCCTGGTACGCCGCTGCCAAAGCGACCGATGCTCGCCCATCGGGACGTCTACACGGAGTTGACCGCACTCATGCCGCCGCCGGACGGTCAACTTCCCTATGAGCTCGCTTACTGCGCCGATCTCGCCCGTGACCTGGCAGGGGCACCGTCCCAGGCATCGGACGCCGTGACAGCGTTGCGCGACCATGTGCTGATCGCCGCTGGCCGGCTGGAGCTGGGCGACGCGGTGCAGGCCAGGCTGGCGGGCGACAGAGTGCCGGTGCGGCGGCCCTCTGTGATCGGCAGGGTCCGGCATTCGCTCCGAAACCGGAGCCTGTACCACGTCATGGTCTGGCGGTTCCGGTCGCCGCACGACATCGTCCCGGGTGGGTCGGAATCCTCGGCCCTGCCCCTGCGGGAGGCACTCGGTCTGCTGTCCGAGGCGCTGGCTGAGCAGATCGGTCTCATGGTTGACACTCCCCAGCGCCGCGGGCTCATCGAACTGATCCTTCCGCGCGAAGTCCTCGACGAGGATTTCGCCGACTGGCGGCTGTGGCCGGAGGTCGGGTACTGGGCGCTGGGACGCAAGTACGACCTGGTGGTACGGCCCCTGGAACGACACGAAGCTCCGCATCTCCACGCGGCCTGGGAAGAGCGCTGGCGCCATCTGGAAAGAAAGCGGGTGGGTGAAGCACTGGTCTGTGTCTGCGGGCGCGACCGTCAGCGCCAGGCAGCGCTCGACGCCCTGTTCAACAACGACCCGGCGTTGGCCGCGTTGGCGCTGGCCGGGTCGCCGCGCCAGTCGCCGGTCACCGACGCATACACGGTCGCTCTCACGTCCGGAGTGCCGATGATGTTGTGGCGACGCGGTTCCGTGCCCGGGCCAGCAGTCTGCGGGAGGCCGTGCGGAATCCCGGGCCGGGACGCCTGCCCCGATCCGGAGTTCCTCACTCAGGCACGTGAGGTCCTCTCCGCCACCTCGCGCGACGAGGTGCCGGACAGGATCTGCGTACTGCGTAACGATGCCGAGCTCGAAGCAGAAGACGAGGGGCACATCGGTGAGCATGTCGTCCTGCTGTGGGACGACCCCAGCCGACGGATTCCTCGCACTCCCCTAGCCCCGGCCGCCAAGGTTCAGGAAGGACAGAGCCGTTGAGTGAGTGGACGATCTATCAGGGCGTCGGCGAGCCGCACGACGGCATCAACCGCCTGCCCGATCCGCCGCCGTGGCGTGACTTCGGCAGCGCCGAAGATGAGGTGACTCCCTTCGACCGAGAAGTACCCGTGCAGGGCCGACGGCGGCTGCCGCGGGCCGCGGCCTACCAGGCCGACACAAACATCGTCGAGGCAGTAAACACGGCCCTCTATCTACGCAGACCATTGCTGGTGACCGGAGACCCCGGCGTCGGCAAGTCAACGCTCGCAGACGCGGTCGCGAGCGAGTTGAAACTGGGCACGGTGCTGCGCTGGCCCGTGAACAGCAAGACCACGCTGCGCGACGGGCTATACCGGTACGACTCACTCGGCCGCCTGGAAGAGGCCGGTGTGAACAGGCACCAGACCGAACCGGGTGCGCAGCCGCAAGCGGCCGGGCCCGGCCGGTACGTCAGCCTCGGCCCGCTGGGCACCGCTCTGGCCCCCTACCGGCTGCCGCGCGTGCTGTTGATCGACGAGATCGACAAGAGCGACTTCGACCTGCCGAACGATCTCCTCGACGTCTTCGAGGAAGGCGGCTTCGAAATCCCCGAGCTGGCACGGGCCGCGGACACGCACGAGGAGGTCAAGATCCGGCCAGCCGGCGGCGGCGAGCACGTAACGGTCCGCCGCGGCATGGTCCGCTGCTGCGCCTTCCCGTTCGTCGTCATGACCAGCAACGGGGAACGAGACTTTCCCCCCGCGTTCCTACGGCGGTGCGTCCGCCTCCCCTTGCCAGCTGTCACCGACGATGAGACGCGGCTGCGGGCCATCGTGCGCGCCCATCTTCCCGAGGCCGACAATCGGGCGGAAGAAATCATCGCTTTGTTCATGGAGCGGGCGACGACCGGTGAACTCGCCACCGACCAGCTGCTCAACGCGGTCTATCTGATGAGCCGGACCGTCCGGGAGGGCGCGCCCGACCAGGACGGAATCGCCCGACTGGTGCTCCAGCATCTCAACACGACAGCGCCCCTCGAGTGACAAGCGACAGCGGCGGCATCGCACGCCTCGGCGCGCTGCTCGGCGCCCTCGCCCCCGACGGGCTGCCACCCGGTCCACGCGAGGTCGCCGAGCTGCTGTGGCTGGCAACGAATCTGCCTGCAGGGACCCTCATCCGGGCGCATGCACCACCTGACGAAGGCACTGGCGGTGAGACTCCGCCGTCTCCCCCAGGTCAAGAGGCGGCTGCCGCCGATGCCCCAGGGGTGGCCGCCGATGAGGGTGATGCGGAGCCGAAAGGGCGCCTGTACCTACCGGACAGCGGCGCCTCAGGCCAGCAACGCACCGGATTCCATCCCGCCTCCCTCATCCGCGTCGCCGGCGCCCCCGCTCTGCCACGTCGGCGTGCTCTGGCCAGGGCGCTGCGGCCGCTCAAGCGCCGGGTGCCCTCGACAACACGCCTGGTCCTCGACGAAGAAGCCACCGCCGACCGCATCGCCGACGAGGCCCGGTGGATGCCGGTCCTCGTGCCAGCTCAGGACCGATGGCTCGACCTCTCACTCGTCATTGACGTCCAGGGGGACGCCGCCACCCTGTGGCAGCCGCTGGGCCGCGAACTCCTAGGCGTGCTGCAGGTTCTCGGCGCCTTCCGCAGCATCCGGACATACTGGCTGCGTCGTCGTCCCGATGGCACGCCCGGGCTCGCTGCAAGCCCACGTCACGCACCACGCTCGGCCGCGACCGCGAGCGATCCCTCCGGCCGCACGACCACACTGCTCCTTACCGACGGAGTCGACCCGGGCTGGGGCGCCGAAGCCCTGCGCGGCATGCTGCGACAGTGGGCACGCAAGGGCCCCACTGCAGTAGTGCAGACCCTGCCCGAGCATCTGTGGCAACAGACGGCACTGGCACCGGAGCCAGGCCGCTTCCGCAGCACCGGGACGCCTGGCTCCTCCTCACGGCTGCACTTCAGCCCCTACACCCTCGGCTCTCGCACCCTGCAGCGGGGCGAGATCCCCGTGCCAGTGCTGGCCATTCATCCGGAATGGCTGGCCCCCTGGGCTGTGGCCGTCGCGGGCACCTGCGAGTTCGACGGCGCAGCAGTACGCCTGCCGGCGGATGACGCCGCAGCGGGCCACGCCCTCACGGCACCACCCTCCGGGCAGCCGGTCACCTTCGAAGACTTCCTAGCACAGACGCAACCTCGCCCTTTCCGCCTCGCCGCCTATTTGTCCGCTGCCCCGCTCAACCTCGCCATCATGCAACTGGTGCAGTCCTCCATGCTGCCGGACAGCCCGCCCTCGGACCTTGCCGAAATCGTCTTCAGCGGCATCCTGCGCAAACTCCCGACCAGCAGCACGGACAGCGACCCCCTACACCAGGCCTATGAATTCGCACCCGGCATCCGCGAGCAACTCCTCAGCACCCTGCGCCGCGACGAAGCCGCCCAGGTCATCGCCAACGTCTCCGCCTACCTCGAGCGCTATCTCCCAGCCGGCGCTCCACGCTTCACCGCCGCAGTCACCGATGCGGATGGCCCACTTCTCCTCCCAGCCGATGCACAGCACTGGGCCGAAGTGCAAAACCTAGTACGCCGTCGCCGACACCGCAGGGCTCCGGTGGGCTCTAACCCAGCCGATGACTTCCTTGCCACACGGGGGGCAGCGGGGAGGGGCGGCATCCGGGCCATGGCCCGGGACGCCCCACCGTACGCCCACCGTGAAAGCGCAGCGTCACCGGTGGGGCGGCCCATCCGGGAGGCCTCGACCTCCTACGGAGACAAGTCACTGCCGTCCGTAAGACCGGACGCGCACGCTCCGCTGCTCGAGGCCGTCCGTCGGGCTGCCCACGGCGCCAGCGGCATCGTTCTCGTGGTGGGAGAACCCGGCTCAGGCAGAACCGATGCGATCACGCGGGCCCTCCAGTGGGTCCCGGACGACTGGCGCATGTGGTCGCCCGACCTGGCACTGACACTGACTCAAGGAGCACCCAGGGTCGGCCAGCGAACGATCGTCCTACTTGAGGATCTGGAGGCGTACGCGGAGCTTCCCGGGTTCACTATCGACTCCTTGGCAGGCACCGTGTGTGATCTCGCCGAGAGCACCGAGCAAGCCCCTGTCCTGGTCCTGGGAACGATGACTCCCTCAACTTGGAACACCCTTGTGGCGAAGGCCCAAGAGAATGTTTCCGACGAGCACAACGGCTGCCGTCGTCTGATCGCCCGCGCCGAGGTCATCTCGCTATCTCTGACCAGCCCCGAGCCTCCACGATGGCAAGGCGAACCATCACGTACACGGCTCGTCGTGATCGCCAACACCACGGATCCCGTACGCGCCGGGAGCAAGTTCACCCACCTGGGTACGGGCTTCCTCCTGACGCCCCGTCTGGTCCTGACTTCCGCGCACATCATGGATCAGCCCGGACCGTCCGGGAGCGTGAAGGTCAGCAGGAGTCAGAGGCCCCTCACCGCGGGCACCTGGGTCGACTGCCGCGTTTTGTGGAGGAACAACGTTTCTGACGCAGCCCTGCTCCTGGCTGACCAGGACCTCGCCGCGAGCACCACCGACAGCCACTTCTCCACTCCCGGCTGGGCGGAGCCGAGTACCGAGGCCCTCAGCCCCTGCCACATCACCGGCACCACCATTGCGATCACGAAGTCCCGCACAGACGCCTATCTGACCGGCACCCTGTCCCCCACCTCGACTCATCCTGCTGCCATGTACGAGTTCGAGCCTGCCGACGCCCTCCCCAAGCCCAGATCGTTTACGAGAGGCATGTCCGGGGCCCCCGTCTTCTTCGGAAGTCATCTCGTGGGCCTTGTCGCCGCACGAGCAGACCGCTCCAGTCGCCTTCGGCTCAGCGTGGTCAGTATGGGGACTCTGACCAGTGACCCCGCCTTCACAGAGGTCTGCAGCCAGTACATGCCGCGCGTCCCCCGCCTGAACGTCCTGCCGTCTTCGGCTCCAGCCGGAGACAGGCGGACAAGCGACGGATCGGCCACCGGACCCCGACCGCTGCGGGTGTTCATCTCCTACGCCCACGAAAACAGCAACGACGCCCATGCACAGGAAGTCCGCAGCCTGGCACTAATGCTTCGTGCCGAAGGCATCGAGGTCCGTCTCGACCACATCACTGCTGAAGTCTCCCGGGACTGGACGGCCTGGATGCAACAGGAAATCGAGACCGCCGACGTCATCGTGGTGATCGTCTCCCCCGCGTACAAGCGCCAGGCTGAAGGTGACACTTCAACCAGTGTGACCTACGAAGCCCGCCTGCTCCGCAACGAACTCGCCCACGCCCCAGGAGACCGGAACCGGCTCATTCTGCCTGTGCTCCTACCAGGCAGAACCACCGCGGATCTCCCCAACTTTCTCACCCCCTTCCACTCGATCACTATCAGCTCCCTCACGAGAACTGGCATCGCCGACCTTCTGGCTCACCTCTCTGATCGTTCCCCTGCCACAGACCCAGGCGAGCAGGCGCGCCGTTACAGCAGCCTGGCAGACCAGTACTGGGATGCCGGACGTCATCGCGACGCACTTGCCGTCGCCAGCCAGGCCATCGACGCCATGACACGGTTGGCCTCAGAGAACCCGGCCGCCTATCAACCCGTCCTCGTCTCCACCCTCGTCATCCAGTCTGACCGTCTGGCCGAAACCGGCCGCATCCGCGAAGCGTTGCAGGCCGCCCGCCAGGCCGTTGAGGTATCTGAAACCCTGGTCCAAGCCGATCCCGCCGCCTACCGCACCGTCCTCGCCACGGCCTGGTCCACTCTCAGCAACCGACTCGCCGACAACGGCGAACGGGAGCAGGCGCTTGCAGCAGCCGAACGGGCAGCGACACTCCGCCGGCACACGGCGGACACCACCTCGCGGGCGTACCAGTCCGACCTCGCGCGGTCACTGTCCAACCTCAGCAACCGACTCAACGATCTCGGACGGCTTCAAGAGGCACTTGACGCGATCAACGAAGCAGCCGGCCTCTATCGACACCTCGCGCAAAACGACCCCAACACCTTCCTTCCCCTCCTCGCCACGACGCTCAACAATCAAAGCGATGCCCTCCGGGAGTCAGGCCGGCTAACAGAAGCAGTCAACGCACTCGACGAAGCGGTCGACATCCTCCGGCAATTCACCCGCACTGATCCTGACGCCGGCATTCCCTCACTGGCCAGCGCGCTGATCAATCTCGGCTCGATGCTGTCACAAACGAGACGACATGCAGAGGCCGTGGATATTGCCCGGGAAGCGGTCGACCTCTGCCGTCAGACGGCCGAGGCAAGCCCCACAACCGCCATCACTCGACTGGCGGCGGCACTGCACAATTTCGGTCTTCGTCTATCGGAAGTCGGACAGCCAGCCGAAGCACTCGCAGCCATCGACGAAGCCATCGCGATCCGTCGGCACCTCGTAGCGGCCGTGGCGGATGCAGCCCTTCCTGACCTGGCACAGTCACTGAGTGCGGCCGCATGGGTGCGCTCAAGACAACAAGGCGATCTGGAAAGAGCCTTGGAAGAGGCTCGGGAGGCTGTGGGTGTTTTCCGCCAGCTCGCCGTTCAACGGCCTGATGTGTTCAACAGCGACCTAAATCAGGCCCAGTCGGTCGAAGCAGCCATTCTCGTCGCCCGTGGCGTCCCGGACAAAAACAGGAAAGCGCGCGCATCGAAACTCACGGGAAAAGTGAAGTGGTACAACAAGGAAAAAGGCTTCGGCTTCTTGACGCGCGACGACGGCGGTGACGTCTTCGTACATTCCTCAGCCTTGCCCGCCGGAGTCGAAATGCTTAAACCGGGCGAGCGCGTAGAGTTCCAGGCCACCACAGGAAGCAGAGGGGACCAGGCCCGTTCAGTCACCGTCCTCAGTCCTTCTCCGCCCGTGACTCCGGCGCAACGTGAGCCGCAGGAGCTGGCCCATATTGTCCGAGACCTGACAACCCTTTTGAAAAACACCACGCCGATACTGGAACGGGGCCGCTATCCCAACAAGGCCACCGGGACCAAGATTTCCAGCCTGCTGAGGACCATTGCCGACCAACTCGATGAATAATATATAGAGCGATGCTCGCACCATTCCAGGAATCCGGGCACAGCCCACACAGTCCAGTTCGCCCCGCGCCCGAGTTCGTTGAGAATCACGCGGTAGGGCATGATCCGGGTCCCGGCTCCACTAGGGCCTGTCTGACAATTCCAGTCTGATCAGCGAGATTCGGCTGAGCTGGCAATCTGGAGGTGCGCCGATCGGCTGGGGGACTGGGCAGTGGCTACGAACGGCGGGCCAGTAGATGGGCGTCGAGGAAGCCCCGATCAGAGGCTGGATCGTGGAGCAGCCGGGCGAAGGGATCGAGCCCAGCATCGCCCAGCAGTTCGGCGAGGCGATCCACCGGCCAGCTGTAGGCGGGCGCCACCTTGTGGTCGAACCGGACCGGTTCTTGTCCGTCGGTCCCGAAGAAGGAGACCAGGAGCAGACCGTCCGGCGCCAGGACGCGCACCTGTTCGGTGAGCAGTTCCGGAAGTTCTCCAGGAGGGGTGTGGATCATTGAGTAGTGGGCCAGTACGCCGCCGAGCGCGGCGTCCTCGATCGGCAGGGATTCCATCCGCGCCTCTTGGAAGCGCAGCGCCGGATGGGCCTGCCGGGCGTGGTCGACCATGCCGGAGGCAAGGTCGAGTCCGAAGGCGTCCAGGCCGAGTTCGTGCAGCATGGCTGTCAGATGTCCGGGCCCGCACCCGACGTCCGCTGCCCGCAGGTTGCCCGTCGCGCGCACCAGTTCGGCGAAGGTGCCGATCATGGCCCGGGAGAAAGGCTGTGTCTCCAGCCGGTTTGCGAACAGCGATGCGTACAGCTCGACGACACCGTCGTAGGCCGTCCTGGTCTCGTCCTGATGATTCGCCACGGGCAGGACTCTATAGCCGGTCTGATAATTGATCTTGTGGTAGGTCGAGGTGAGTTGACGGATGCGGCATGGAGGCGGATAGAGCTCCTTTTGCCTCAGGTGGACGGACGGGGCCGTCCGTGGCGTGATCACCGGCAGGTGGTCAACGGGGTGCTGTGGCGGCTGCGGACCGGGGCTCCGTGGCGGGATCTTCCCGACCGGTTCGGGCCGTGGCAGACAGTCTACGAGCGGTTCGCCCGCTGGGAGGCGGACGGCACCTGGGCACGGTTGCTGGAGCATGTTCAGGTCCGCGATGACGCGGTGGGCCGGGTGGAATGGACCGTCTCCGTCGACTCCACCATCAACCGAGCCCACCAGCACGCAGTCGGCGCCCGCAAAAAGGGGATGCGAACGGGGACGAACTGGAAGTTCCGGGCCGCTCGCAGGCGCGCCAGGCCCTCGGCCGCTCCCGAGGCGGACTGACCACCAAAGTCCATCTCGCCGTCGATGGCCGGGGCCTGCCCCTGTCGATTGTGCTCACGCCCGGCAACGTCAACGACGCTACGGCGTTCGGCCAGGTCCTCGACGGCATCCGCACCCCGCGCCTCGGCACGGGCCGCCCGCGCACGACACCGGACCGTGTGCTGGGTGACAAGGCGTATTCCAGCAGGTCCATCCGTCATCTGCTGAGGCGCCGGGGCATCGCTGCCACGATCCCCGAGCGCCGCGACCAGGCGGCGAACCGCCGCCGACGCGGAGCCCTCGGCGGCCGGCCGCCGGCCTTCGACAAGGTCACCTACCGCGACCGCAACGTCGTCGAACGATGCTTCGCCCGCCTCAAGCAGTTCCGCGCGATCGCGACCCGGTTCGACAAGCTCGGCTACCGCTACCGTGCCGGAGTTGTCCTGGCTTCCTTGATCCTCTGGCTCCGCGAGTCCACGGGTGATCATTTGTCAGACAGGCCCTAGGCGGCCAGGAGGACAAGGTGGAGACCGGGCGCGCCGGGCTCAGGACCATCGGTGGTGCGGAGGCCGTGACGAGACTCGCGCAAGTGGGGAAGGGGGAAGTGCCGGCGCTGCTCGCGGTATTGCGGGACGCCCGCAACGGCATCACTCACATGGGGTGGGGGCGGCCGTCTGACGAGTGCAGGGGCCTGCTGGCAGCTGGTGTGGCGTACATCGATTCCCTTCTGCCCGAGCTGGCGAAGGAGCCGGAGTGGTTCTGGGAGAACCATTACGACGTGTGCAAGGGCCTCGTGGAGAAGACGACGGACGAACTGAGGGTGCGCTACGCGGCGAAGATCCGGCGGGCGCAGGCAACCTTCGCGAAGAAGACAGGGAGTCTGTCCGCCAGCGAGAAGACGGCCGTGGTCGCCAGTCTGTCGGCTGCGCCTCTGCCCAGCCGATGGCTTCTGCACATCCCCGCGCAGTGTCCGGCGTGCGAGAGTTCTGCCTCATCAGCGGCCGGGACAAGAGCGGCGACTACGCAGACATCTGGTTCTTCCCGCGCTACTTCGGGTGCCGGGTCTGCGAGCTCACTCTGACCGGATCTGAACTGGACCTCGCGGACATGAGGGCCCATTCACTGCGCACAGAAGAAGAGGTGGATGACGACTGGGAACCCGACTTCGACTTCATGTGACGCCGAAGCCTGTCACCTTGCGCGCTTTGAGGGCTACTGCCGGAATACCTGATTCTCTGCGACCATCTATCCATGGTCGGCAGCAGTGATCGTTCAATGCTTCGCGCCCTGCTCGACACCGCCGTCGCACCTCTGAGCGACCTGACGCACACCGTGCTGAGTCAGGCCTTCGAGCGACTGGGCATGCCGGTGATTCCCCAGAGCGCCGGCAGCAAGTCGACCCGGGTTGAACTGAGCCTGCAGCAGGTACCCGACACGGAACTGCCAAGACTGACCCAACGCGTCCTGCAGCAGCAGGACTTCCCCTTCCCTGTGCGCCCGCCGCTCCGCCATCAGCTCGAAGACCTGCTGTGGGCACAGAGCACGCCACCGGGCATACCGAAGAAGGCCCGCCGTGAACTGGCGCGCGCCCTGTCTCTGCCTGAGCTCACCCAGAACCATGACCGCTTCCTGGATCTGCTCGATCGCCTCTGGGTGATTGAGGGACCGGATCTTTCCTTCAGCGAGCTCAGCGCGCTGCTGGTAAACGGGACGCGGCCGGTGACGCTGAAGGACCTCATCGAGAAGCACGTCTTCCGCAATCGCGACGACGGGGACTGGTCGACGGAGCAGCTCTTCGAGAGCCTCGGTGCGTTCGAGGCAGGGGACGCCAGGTTCGCCCGCTTCCTGGAAGGACTGGTCTCGGCGGACGTTCTCCTGGACGAGCACCTGCAGCAGAAGACAGCCAGCACAATCAACGACCACCTTCGCCCTCATGGGATCGAGTTGCGGCAAACCGGAACCGACGGCGGCTATCCGCTCTTCACCCTGGTTTCGATACGGCTGCACAACAACCGCAAGCCGAAGAACATCATTTTCGCTTCCCTCGGGAAGCCAGACATCCGTTTTCGGTCCTCGGTGGACAACGACATCGAGATCGTCGGTGGGCGACCAGGGGCCACCCTTGTCTATGACCGCGAGATCCCGGCCGAGGGTCTGCGCTGGCGTGACCTGCACCGCTGGTGGCAGGACACCCACAAGTTCAACAGCGAGAACGACGCCAGCGAAGATCTCTACCAGCGGCTCCTCAAGAGCCTGCCGGACAACTCACCTGGTCAGAAGAACCTCTTCACGGCCTACCGTACGGCTCGCCCGTTCTGCGCTGATGACCTCGCTCTCCTGCCCGAGGTCTGGCTCCACTGGGACCCCCAGACCGTCAAGCAACGTGGCCCCGAAGCATTGTTGCGTTCCCGGATGGACTTCCTTCTGTTGCTGCCCTTCGGACAGCGTGTCGTTCTGGAGGTCGACGGAGTACAGCACTACACGCGCGACCACGGCCGTACTCCCGACACCGCCAAATACGCCGACATGGTCGCCGCCGACCGGGACCTCAAGCTCAGGGGCTACGAGGTCCTCCGCTTCGGCCACGACGAACTGAAACAACCCGAGGACGCCAAGAAACTTCTCCTCCAGTTCATCCCGGACTTGTTCAGCCGCTTCAGAGCCGGACCCTGACGTCACATTGACAGCACCTGCCCGCAGAGTCGCGCGGTGGCCATATGGGCGCAGCAGCCCGGACCGCGGTGTCGTGCCGCTTCATGCTCTGGTGCGTGCCTGATCGCGACGTTGCTGGCGTGCCGCGCGGAAGGCGACGCGCTGTTCGGGCTGGACGTAGACGATGAATACGGCTTCTTGGATCAGCGAAGCCACATCGTCCACCTCTTCGTAGGAGAAGGCCAGCCCGTCGTGAAGGCTCCAGTTGCCCAGCGTCCGGGCCTCGTCGAGGTCGCGGACGACGTCGGCTGATACGCCTTTGTTGGTCAGGTCGGCGATCTTTTCTTTGAGGTTCCGTCCGGTGGCCCCGCGGTCATTGCAGAGCTCTTCGACGGCCGCTCGGTACATCGCTGCCGCTGCCCGGAGCGCGCCGGCCTCCTGGCATCTGGTGCCTTCGCTGAACAGGTCGCGGACTTCCTGCGGGGCGGTTGGATCAAGGGTCTGGGCCGACCGTCGAGGATGCACCAGGAGCAGGAGCCGAGGCTTGGAAGCCCTCCGGCGTGCTCGTCGCGTTCAAGTGCTCTGCGGGCGGGCGCCTGCCATGACCAGCCGTGCCGTTTCAACAGCCGCCACACCGTCGCCACCGAAAGGCTCAACCTCAGGCGACGGCAAATCACCGTCTGGACCCGGGCCAAGGTCCAACGCTCATCGTCGAAGCCGTGCGCTGACGGACCCTTGCCGAGTTCCTCCTCGAGCACGGCGAACTGGGCAGCGGTGACGGTCGGAGAGTTGGCCGGGCCCGCAGAATGCAGGGCCTCCATGCCGCCCTCGCGCCAGGCACGGCGCCAGCGTTCCACCGACCGCACACTCACGCGCAGGTCCTTGGCGATCACCGCGGTCTTCTCGCCCGCCGCGAACCTCTCACCGGCCCGGAGCCGGATCTTCTCCCGAAACGCCCGACGCTCAGCGGTCAGGCCCCCACCCTCCGGATAACGCATACCACTGGCATACCGCAGGGATCATGAACCGTCACCACCCGACGACAACACGAAAACCTCAGTAACTGCGACCGGACGTTGCCTGCAGCCTGACGGGTGGCCCACGCGATGGCCGCGAGAGCGGCGCGGTGGTCAGGCCCTACACACCGACCAGCCCCTGTTGTCGTAGGACTTCCAGCCCGAAGACTCCTGCTTTCCTGACGTCGACTCCTCCCGTGTCGGGGTCGGACCGGGCGAACGCCTCGATGACCTCCTCCAACGACCGGGAGCCATCGCAGAGTTCGAGCAGATCGGCCGACAGCTGGCTCAGCAGAACGTAAGACGCCTCTTCACCGTCCCTGGTGACCCGCGCGAGTGTGGAACTCCCGACGGGCAGGCGAGCGAGGTTCTCCTTCCGCCTCAGGAAGGCGATGAGCTGCTCGTAGTCGACGGCGAGCCTGATGAGCGAGATGCTCGAGGGAATGTGTGGCATACCGGGGCGGGCGTCGATCGGGCGCATCGGCTCGTAGGCCTGCTTTCTCAGCCGGCACACCTCACGTTCGAGCCTGACCATGTTCAGGATCACTGTGTGGCTCGGGTTCGACGGCGGCGTGAGGTAGGCGCTCTGCAGGAACTGGAACAGCTCGTGCTGGAAGTCCGGATGCGCATAGTAGGCGGACACGTCGAAGGACGACTTCCATTCCCGGCCGATTCGTGGGAGGCGCCATGCGCGCCATGCGTCGAAGACGGTGAGCAGGTCTCCGCTGTCCTGGTGGAGTGCGATCAGCAGCCATCGGAAGCGTTGCATCCCGATCAGGACGAACTCCCGCAGCTCCTTGAGATAGGACTTGTCCAGCCACTGGGTGGGCACCGTGTAGAAGTTGGGGAAGACCTCCGGGTACGACGCGATCAGCTCCCGGTCCTGAGGGCTTTGTTGCCAGCCCTGGTGGGACATGTCGGAGTAGATCCCGTCCAGGGTGAGCTGATCGGCGTAGCGGCGCTGGATGGGGGTGTCGGCGAGTGGGGCGAGCAGGTGGAGCTGGGGTTCCACGTGGTCCAGGCGCAGCGCGTCCATGAGGAACGACATGGTTCCGCGCAGGTCGTCCTGCGTCTCTTCCGGGAAGCCGGTTATCAGCGAGGCCGCGGTCTTGATGGCGTAGCGGTCGGCGCATTCGAGCCGTTCCATTGCTTCGTGGAGGTCGATGCGCTTCTTGACGATCTTCTGGAGCCGGGCGGAGCCGGTTTCGATACCGAAGAAGATCCCCCGGCAGCCTGCGCGGTGCATCAGCGCGATGAGCTCATCGTCGATGCAGTCGGTGCGGGCGCTGCAGGACCATTCGTAGCTCTCGCCGGCCTGCAGCAGCGTTTCGCAGAACTCCACGACCTTGCGGCGGTCTACCGTGAACATGTCGTGGACGAGGTCGAATGCGGTGATGCCGTACTGCTGCTTGATGTGTCGCATCTCCTCGAGGACCCGTGCCGGCGACTTGAGGCGGAAGCGGCGCCGGAAGAAGTCGTTGGTGGAGCAGAACTCGCAGGCGAACGGGCAGCCGCGGCCGAGCTCCAGGGGAAGGTCGTGGCACTCGTTGATGTACGGGTGGAGGTGGAATGCCGGCGTGGGAAGGGCGTCCAGGTCCTTGATCACTGGGGCGTTCGGGTTGCGTGTCACGTCTGTGCCGGATCGGAAGGTGATGCCGGCGATCGGTGCGGGCGAGGAGCCCGTGTCGAGCGCGTCGAGGAGCAGCGGGAGTGATTCTTCGGCCTCGCCGCGCACCACGAAGTCGATGAAGGGGAACACCCGCATCGAGGGCACGTCCACGACGGAGGCCTGCGGGCCACCGAGGATGATGGCGGCGTGCGGCTTGGCCTGTTTGATGCTTTCGGCGATGCGGAGGGTCAGTGGGTAGCTGCTGCAGATCGTGCTGAAGCCGTAGACGTCGGCAGGCAGCGACGTGATCCGCTCGGCTGCGAAAGCGGAGAAGTCTCCGGGCGTACGTGCTGGCCTTTCTGCGTCGCTGTTCCTGGTGTGGAGGAACTCCTGGTACCACCGGTTGAGGTCGACGACGATCGGCTGCCGGCCCTGCTGTTCCAGCACAGCGGCCAGGCTCAGCACGCCCAGCGGCACGTTCTCGGAGACCGTCTTCATGGTGCGGTTCTCTGCCACGGAGGCGTCCTGGTACTCCGTCACGGTCGGCGGGCTGATCAGGCACACTTTCATCTTTGTGATTCCTCCTGAGGACCGGGGGTGCACGATGGGTGCCAGCGCGCCGGGCCTCGCCGGGTGTGTATGTGGCGAGGCCCGGGATCCGTGCGGCGGGCAGTGTGGTCAGAGGCCCACGGACACGCTGATCGACACCGAGATGAACGCCTGGGCATCCCTGCCCTGCATGGATTCGACGATGTTGTTGCGGAACTTCTCCTGGAGGGCGGCGAGTTCGGTATTGCTCAGGCCCAGGTCCGGAACGGAGACGACTACCTGTTGGGTTGCTTGCTCGCTCATGAGTTCCTCTTTCGGTGAGGTGGTCTGCTGCGGTTGAACCGCCAGGCTGTGGGAGTCGGAAGAAACTGTCCGCGAGCCCCGCATACGTGGGCGGGGCTGCCGGCCGATCACGGCGGCGCTATCTGGGATCGCGTTCACGCGCTTGACGGAGTGTCTCGGCGATGACGTCCCGCAGCGATCGTTCTATTGCTGTGCGAAGCGAACGTGACGTACGTGGCGAGCGGGCAGCACGTCGAACGAAGCGGAACGGGCGCTCGAACTGTCCTATGGTGAGGAGCTGCTCGCGGTCACGCGAATCGGATTCGCTGCGGAGGCGCTGATACGACACGCCCAGGCCTTTGACGTGTGCGGGAAAGCTTTCCCGATCGGCGTCGTCGAGGGTGACTCTGCCGTCACTGAACTCCTCGATGTGCCTGCGGAGTTCTGCCAACCATGCGGGGCGGGCTCCGGACGCGGTGAAAGCGAGGGACGTGGCGACGTCTATGTCCTCATCCGAGAATCCGGAGAGATCTGGTTCACGACATCCGGCGAGGTCACGGGCCGCCTTCTCGTAAATGGCGCTGTATACGCTGTCGGCCATTGTCTGTCTCGTTTCCTCGCAGGGGGTGACTGCATGAAGGGCAGTCACCCCCTGCGGAGCGGTGGTGCCGGTGCGTCAGATCAGAGCCAGGACGTACGGCGCGAGCTCGATCGCAACGGGGAGGACGTCGCCGGCGAAGTCGCCGACGTCGTCGACGAAGTCGACGAAGTCGTCGAAGATGCCCTTCGACAGGTGCGCCGCCTTGTCTGAGGCCTCCCCGTCGGTGACCATCTCGATGATCACCGGCGCGAGGTGCGTGAGGCTGGTGACGACGGCTTCCCAAAAGGCCGGGTCGTCGAGCAGCTTGCGCGGCACCTTCCTGGCGATGCGGGCAGCGACGTCCTCGGTGGCACCCTTGGTGAGCTCTTCGGGGTACAGGTCCCAGTAGAGCTGAGGGAAGCAGTTGGTCATGGTCCACGATGTGTCGAGCACCTGGGGCCACCACTCCTCGTCGGTGAAGCCCTTGTGGCCGCCCAGGTTAGGAGCCTTCGGCTTGACGCCGGCCGCCTTGCTGGCGGCGGCAAAGGCGGGCGTGAGCATCGTGGCGTAGGCCAGGACGTCGCGCTGGGCGGCGGTCCCCGCTCCTCCTGCCTTGGCGCCGGTCTTGGGCTTCCCGCCCGGCTTCTTGGACGGCGTACCGGTCGCCGCCTCGATGATCGGCTTGATAACCTTCTCGACTGCTCGTTCGACCTGCGTGGTGGTCACGGTCATGGTTGCTGTTTCCTTTCTTGACTGCGATGACTGCGATTTCCGTCCGAGGAGATTTCCGGAATCACCGCTCATCAGGGAGGCGATGAAGTCTTCGACCCAGCCGCTTATCTCCGATTCGGTTGCGGGCGGTTCCGAAAGGAATGCCTCGGACAGGCGGAATTGCTGGTCCTGGGGAGCGAAGCAACCGGGGGTCTGCTCCATCTCCAGTTCGTCGAGCGAATCGGCGGTGAGTTCGATCAACTCGCTGACTGTGCTTGATGCGTCCATCTGCTGCAGCAGCGCGTAGGTGAAGGCCGACAGGCCGTCGGTGTCCTCGCTGCCTGCCGCTGCGGTTTCCCGGGCCGCGCAGGCCGTCAGCAGTACGGCGTTGACCTCGACCTCGGCCCGCGCCTTGACGCCCTTCCTGCCGGGCCCCGAACCGGAGAAGAGTTTGGTCTTGGAACGAGCCGGCGCGCGGCCGAAGAGCTTCAAGGTCGGGGCTCTGCCTCCCACCAGGTCCTTGGCCTGCGCTTTGACGGTCTCGTAGGGAGGCACGAACACCTTTGCCCGCGTGGTTCTGAAGCGCTGTTGCGGGTCGAAGTAGTCCTTGTTCATGCCGCCCGAGTGGCAGGCGTCGATGACGACGGTGAGCGTCCCCGGAGGAACCTGTTGGCTGCGTTCGACCAATTCCGTGTCCTCCAGGAACTGATCGCGGTCGTGGCAGACCAGGACCTCGACGTAGCCGCCGTCGCGCCGGTCGCGGTACCCGTGCGACGACTGGTAGAAGACACAGCGGTCTCCTGGCTGAACGTCGGACAGGAGCCAGTCGAGTCCATCGCGAACGTTCACCAGCGTCGCTTCCTCGTCGTGGAGCATGCTGATCTCGGAGTCTCCGTCAGAGAACTCCAGCCGCTCCAAAAGGTCCCGTACGGCGTAGGTGTCCTTTACGCAGCTGTTCAGCTGATTGCCAGGAACCTCATATTCGTCGATGCCGACCAGCAGAGCGCGATTTGCCATGGATTTTTCCTTTCACGGAATACGGCTTGACACATCTCGATCCCGTGCGCCGGAATGCGACAGCCGGGATCCACTCATGGACACGGCCGTTCGCCGGCGACGCCGCCGGGACCGGCGACGAGTTGGCAGGTGACGGGCAGCCCCGCGAGGGGACCGGAGAGCCAAGCGACGTGACCTGCCATCAGTTCATCTCTCTATTTTTGCCGATATCCCAGCCCTGCAGCGCAAAAGAATCGATTCCTCTCTTGCAACGCAACCGTGCAGGCCGCGGAGCGCGTCAACATGCAGCAGAGGGAATAGCCGCTTTCGACTAGGTCAATGGTTTCTCCGCCCGCTCGACTTGGGCAAATGGGGAGAACTTGCAACCGCTGACTTAAGGAGGGGGAGCTTCTGATGCCGCGGCCGGGGCAACGCAAAGCCACCGTGGACAGCAACGTGTCCGACCGAATCGCCGTCCGCCTCCTCGTGCACACCTTTCCGCCGGACCTTGTCGATCACGTGGTGGCACAGTGCGGACGGGCCGAGCAGCGCAGGCGAATGCTGCCTGCCCGTACGGTCGTGTACTTCGTCCTGGCCATGTCTCTGTTCTGCCAGCGCAGTTACCGGCAAATCGTGCAGCTGCTGGCCGACTCGCTGGCCTGGGCCAACCGAGGCGACGACCTCCAGCCTCTGCTGTTCCCGACAACCGCCGCACTGTCGAGGGCCCGTGCCCGCCTCGGCCCCGAACCCCTGGCCGCGCTCTTCACGGAGGCAGTCCTACGCAGCGGCGCTGTGCGTCCCCGCTGCGAGCGATACCGCACGTGGCGCGTCCTGACCGCGGACACCGCATGCGTGGACGTGCCCGACACCCCTGCCAACAGGGCTAGGTACAGCATCGCGAGGGCGCCCAGCGAGCAGGTGCGGCCGCCACGTCCCGTGCTTCCCCAGGCAAGAATCGCCGTGCTCGCGGAATGCGGGAGCCAGATCATCACCAGTGCGGCGGTCGGGCTGCGGCCCACGGCCGCCGGCCCCGCCTTTGCTCAGGAACTGCTCGCCGCGCTGGCCCCTGGCGACCTGGTCCTCGCGGAATGTGAGGCGGCCGGTCTGCGCCTGTTGCCCTCGGTGTGCGCCGCAGGTGCCGACCTGCTCTGGTGGATCAGAGCCGGCTCACCACTCCCGCGGCACACGCCCCTCCCGGACGGCTCCTATCTCAGCGGCATCGGCGGCCTGTCCGGCACCCACCACGCCGATGTACGTCTGATCGCCGAGGGGTCGGACTGGCTGGTCACGACCCTGCTGGACCACGAGGCCGATCCGGGCCCCCACCTTGCCGCACTGGCCCGTCAGTACCGGAACACCGGAGTCTCGTTCCAGGCGATCGGCACACTGTGGCACAACGGCCCACTGGTGCTGCGTTCCCGCTGGCCAGCCGGGGTCGAGCAGGAGATCTGGGGCCACCTCCTCGTCCACCACACCCTGCGGTCCCTGATGCACCCGTCTTAAGTCAGCAGTGCGCCCGTGTGGCAGGGCAGTCCCAGTCAGTTCTGGTTCGCCGCGGCGAACCAGCAAGTGCGGGTAACGAGGAGCAGGAGGGGGTGCCAGCGAGGCCCCACGCGAGCGTGTCCGTACCGGCTGGTCCGGGGCGCGCGAGTGTTCGAATACGTCTACCGGTCGAACTCCAGGTGCTCGATGCCGGTGAAGCGCACCTCTTCCAGTCGGCCGGCGCGGGCGGTTATTGCCCTGGACGTAGGGCTTCGGGGGTTAGGGAAATGGATGTAGGGGACGTTCGTGATCGTCACACTGAGCGGATGAGCTTGTTCCATGCCGACGCCTACGGCCTGACGACATGATGGTGCACCCGCGGCGTCAGGCGATGCAGCCGGTCCTGGTCCAGCTCATTCAGCAGCTCCGCGATTGCGAGACGGTGGAGGCCGGGGCCGATTTCCAACGTGCCCTGCTCACGCGCCTGCTGGAGGTGGAGAGGGACCGGTGCAAGTTCAAGCGCGCCGTTACCCGGATGCGCAACGGCAAGCGGCCACATGCTGAGGCTCCGGAGCCTCAGTCGGGTCGCGACCTCGCTGACATCGCGAGCTGGCGTTTCGAGCACGACGTGTGCGAGCGGCTGGCCCGCCAGTTGCGCTCAGTGGGTGACGCGCTGGCCTGGCGCGTCTTCGGCTTCCACCGCCCGTTCATCCTCGCTCTGTGCCGCAACCTGTCGCCCGGACCGATGTACGGCAAGGCGGGCCTGACAGCGGAACACGAACACTTCGAGAGGGCCTGCAAGGAGGACGATGCTTTCGCGCTCCTGCACGACCTGACCAACTGCCTGCGCATCAGCGACATGACGGTATGGGACGGCGTGAACCCGCCCTGCACGGAAGAGATCAAGACCAACCCGAAGAACAGCAAGAGCGCGCAGCTACGGCGGATCAACCAGGCCCGCGCGGCTGTGCTGACGGTGGCCCGCTGCCAGGCGACAACGCCTCAGAACTCCTCTACGACCTGGACCTGCCGCTGCGCACCCACCTGGACGTACTGCGCGACGCCCTGGAGCGGGCCGCAACCGACGGCATCTACGCCACTTCGATGCCCGGCAGCCGGGCTCTGTTCGTCGTCGACCAATACGGATGCGTCCAGCAAGGCATGTCCTCCACGCAGCTCAACGAGCGTCTTCAACACGCCGCCGACGGCGCCCTGCAACAGGCAGGGATCACGGCCGGACGGGAGGACTACAACATCAACGCCACCAGCCTGGACAGCACGGCCCGTAACCCGCTGCGGGTGCCCTGGGCGAACTACCCGCTGCATCCGGTTGCCTGCGCCCGGTTGATTGGCGACTACGCCGTGGCGACCGTGGAGACCTCCGGGCCCGTACCGACCCGCCTGCTACAGGCCGCCGGCCTGGACGCGCGCTGGGTCCGCCCGCCAGGCAACGCGGACCTCCAGCAGGGCGAGGTCATCATGGAGATCCACCAGCAGGAACGCTTGCGGTCCGTGGCCCTTCCGGGCGGTCTGACGATGACCCCGGGATGGACGCTGCAGATGCGCCGGTCCGAGCTGGACCGCTACCTCATGGAGCTCCTGCAGCTCGGCACGTGGGCCGCAGGCATCAAACACGTCCTCGCCGCACGGCAGGCCGGGCGGCCGGGGCCGCACTACCGCAGCGAACACGACATCTGGGTCTAGCCGGCGCGCCCCACAGTGCACTGCTCGATCCAGCGGGCGAGGACGCTCAGGGTCGCCAGGTGTTCCAGCGCCTCCTGCTCGGTCAAGGTCACCTCATCCTCGTGAGCGGCAACGTTCCGCAGGGCGAGGAAGGCGCCGGCCGCGAGGTACTTGGCCCCTTCTTGGCGGGCGCGCCATGTAGGCGTGTTGCGGTCGCTGTCGAATCGCAGGCGGGGTTTCCCTGCTATGGGGTCCTTCATGTCGAAGGCCTGCATGCACAAGTCCATTTCGCCGATGTCGTGGCGCCCTAACTTGATCTTTAACCTGTGCGGCGGGGCCGTGGGGTGGTCGATTTCTTCCTTCGCTGCTTCGGCGCCGGTGTCTTGCGGAGTGTGTGCACGTCGTGGCGGGGTGTGGGCCGGGTGTTCTTTGTGCCTGGGGGGCGTCCGGGGCCGGGGCGGGAGGGTTTTGGTGCTTGGGCCGGGCAGGCGGCTTGTGGGCGGATGTGCCGGAAGTCGCGGCGGACTCGGGGGGTGAGCCTGTCTGGCGGGGTTGGTCTTTCCCAGGGATGTCGTAGGTTGGCTGCCAGAGTTCGGGCGAGCCGCAGTTGGGTGTAGGCGGCGAGGATGAGCCAGGTCCATCGGTCGGCTGCTTCAGGGGTGCGGATCTTCGGTGAGGTTCAGCCGAGGGTCTGTTTGAACAGACGGAAGGTGTGCTCGATGTCGAAGCGCCGGAGGTATGCCTGTCAGAGGCGGTCGGCGTCTGTCGGGGTGGCGTCGGTGGCGGACCACCACAGCCAGACGGGCTTGGGGGTTGCTCCGCTGGGCAGGTGGTCGATGTCCAGGCGGATCACCGTTCCCTCGACGATGGGGAGGGTGCCATCGGCGGTTGCCCAGGAGGAGCGGTGGGTCAGTCGGGGGTGGAGCCGGTTCCAGGAGCGGGCCCTGGCGGTGCCCTAGAGGCGGGTGTCGGTGACGGTTTCGGTGTCCGGGGTGTCCCAGGTGTCGGGTTACCCGAAGACGAACTCGTCTCCGTGCCGTGGTGGCCGGCCCTGGGCGTGCGGCAGCCGGGGTGGGACAGCCCTGCGCAGGACGCGGTCGGATCGCATCCGGGTCAGCACGTGCACGGACAGGTCCCCAGGAGGAAGCCGAGGCGGGGTGCGTCGTATCCGGCGTCCGCGACGATGAAAAAGTCAGGATCACCGGTCTGCCACTGTCCCGCGGGGATCAGTCGCTGAAGCAGATCGCGCAGCTGCCGGGCAGTGACGGTTGCGGTGTCGTCCCCGGGCGCCAGACGAAGCGCGTCCAGCGGTGCGGTCCATGAGCTGCGTCCTGGTTCAAGCGCGCAGATGACCGAGTAGGGCCAGCCGGGGATGGGGATGTGCTGATCTTTTCCTCTGCCATAGGTGTGGCACAGGATCCGTTCCGGTGAGGTGTGGGCGTCGGGCCGTAGCCAGCAGGTGACGTCGATGGCGAGGACCAACCCGCCGTCGGCAGTTCGCGGGAGTGGCACTTTGGCCAGTGCCCGCCGCAGCCGGTCGGCATCAATGCGTCCGCGGGCCAGGCCGGCGTAGAGCCCGCCGTGACCCCGGCGGTGTTCCCCTACCAGCGACAGTTCAGCTAGCGACCTCACCGGTCCGTCGCTGCACAAGACGGCATCCGCCAGCTCGAACAACGCGTCCGAACGAGCGGTCAGGCAGGAGTAGAACTCGCCCCGGAAGCATGACAGTTCCGCCAACGGCTCTCGCCGGGCATCGCGATGTCATGGCCTTCGTGCTGAAGGTGTGTGTTCCTTGGTCGGAACACATGTTCAGCCGAAGGCCGCTTCCGCGTACGGCAGTTACCGGACCGAGTGATCAAGTTCGACGCACTATTCGACGCCGGACGTTAAAGATCAAGCTAGGGCCTGTCGTCAAACCCCCCTCGCGGGGGTGCGTGCGCCGCCGAGGAAGACCGCGAGGCCCGTGTCGAAGTCCATGGAGGACGGGACGAACAGGACGGTCCGGTCCGGTGCGACGTACACCTTGCCGCCACCACGTCCAGCTTGTACTACACACACGCCCGCGCCGCCCGCCAGCTCGACGACGTTCGCCCCCGCGCCCGGTGCGAGGCCGAGGAACGCCCTGCCGACCTCGGCCAGTTGTACCGTACCGGCCCCCGGCGGCGGGGGCGGAGGAGGCGGGTCTGTCGTGAATGCCTTCAACTCCGGGGCCTTGCAGCCGCACCCGCCGGGCGGCCAGGCGCGTGAGCTCGCCGCCCCCTGCTCGGGGAAGCAAACCTCCTCGTTGCTGTGCACGTGGATCTGCCCCAGGCAGGGTGGACCGCCGAGCGCCGACTGCCGACACACGACCTCACGCCGGCAGTACGCACCTCATGCCTTCCCCTCGTCCCCCGGTCACTCCCCCGCCCGCCTCTCAACTCGCCTCGATGCCGCGGGCCGCGAAGATCTCCCACTTGCCCGGTGCGACCAGCGTGCCGTCGTCCACGGCAGTGACGCGCTTCAGGTTCGGCAGCAACGCGAGGTCGTCTAGAGAGCGGATGTCGAAGAGGTCATCCTCACCGCCCCAGGCCGGAGCGCAGTGCTGGTAGATCTCCTGGCCGGCGTCGAAGCAGAGCGTCTCAACTTCGGCCAGGAGCTCATCGCCGATCTCCAGTTCCTCGAAGAAGGTGCGCGACTCGTCGAGGACCTCGTCGTCAATGTCGTTCTCCAACACGTACACCGCGGGTATGTCGATGCCCCGCTCCCTCATGCGGGCACCGAGATCGAAGGCAGGCGCGAGGAGAGCTTGCTCGTACATGAGCACGTCGATCACAACAAGCTTGAAGTTGAAGTCTTTGAATGTGGCCACGCGACAGATCTATCACGCGGCTCCGACACGCTGGCGGTACGGCCCGCGCCCGCCGTCCAGGAGCTGGCGTCCAGAAGCTGCCAGGCAATCCACTCCACCCACGCACGATCCGCACCCGCACCCGCATGGCTGATGAACCACACCTGGTCCTAGCCGCTGTCAGACGCCCCCGCATCCGTCATCCGTGGTCCCCAGCACCGTGCCGCCGTACGCCACCAACCAGGCTACCGCCAGCGGCCCTTGGCCTCCGGGGATGCTTTCCCGGGGCACACCCCCGACGACGTACAGAGCGCCACCGGCATCTCGCAGACCAATGCGGCAGCATCCGCCTCACCCCGCAGCCAGGCTCTGCCCTCGACGACCGGCGGGCAGGGCCCGGCTCAGGGCAAACCCATCGCCAACGAGACAGGGCGGGGCCGGCGCATGGCCCCGCCCAAGGGCTCCTCTCTATGGCCGGGCTCACACCTCGTTCGGGCCTCGAGTAGTCCAGAAGCTCCTCACGGCGTGGACTTTCCGACACGGAGGGAGTCAAGTCATAGACACGTCACTCGTCGCAGAGAGCTGGTGAGGCACCCCGACTTTAAAAGAAGTGCTTGCGTCCACCGACCGCGCGACCGGTCGCACCCAGGATCCACAGGATGGCGCCAACCAGAATGAGGATGCCACCGATCGTCGTCAGCAGCCCCATGCCGACAAGCAGGCCGATGATCAGCAGAATAAGCCCAAGAATGATCATTCTATACCCCATCGTCAATTCCGGCTCAGGCGCGTGTGCGTATGAGCTTCACAAGGGCCTGAGTTCGTTCCTTGGTGGGTAGATCCCGACCAACTCCGAACGCCAGGACCTCGGTGCGATAGCCCTTGTGCCCGGCGACACGGTGTTCACGCCCTTCCTTCGAAACTTCGTTCAGTACGCCATCTCCTCGACCGTCCTCTGCTCCGGAAGGCCCTTCCTCCCCGGACCGGTTTGGACGTTGGCGACGGAGACACCGGGCAGCGGCGCCGGCAGGCAGGTCCTCAGGTCCCGGCAGCGGAGCGCAGGTACGGGTCGGCGACCTGGTCCAGCGTGCCTCGCAGCAGCCGCCACAGCTGCAACCGAGTCCCCCACCACGCCGATGCCCCTCGATCTCGCAGTCGCTAGTCAATTGTCGTCGTGCTCCTGCCGTTCGGTGAACCGGCCGGCCCCGTAGTCGAGTCGCTGCGCGGTTTCGATGAGCGGTGCCAGGGGGTCTTGTGACGTGTGCCGCCGGTCGTACCAGGGGCTGCCGCCCTGTCGGCCTCGCCATGTGCGGAGGCGGGAAAGCCATCGCTTGATGGTGGGGGTCGCAGGCTCTGTCCCGGCCGGAACCGGGGCGCGCTGATGTCCCGGCGGGTCGCGCCACGAAAGCGCCACGGTGCGCCACCCCTTCCGCCATACAGAAATGTCGACCAACATGAGCCCGTCGAATCCGGCTAGACCGTCGGAATTTCGCACATTTTTGCGCCCTGCCCTCGACCCAGGGCGGGGCTGTACGCCGTCCCCTTGCGAAGGAGAGCGCGCCATGAGAACCGACGCCAGGCAAGGAGCGGAATGGCTCGCCGCCGCCGCAACCGACCCGCGAGAGTGCAAACGGCAGTGGCACGGCGAGGTAGGCACCGCGGTCCTGGCCTGCGGCCGGTTCTGGGACGTGCTGAGCGTGCCCGAGGAACTCGGCCTGCTCGCCTTGGACGTCCTGCTGCGTACCCCCCGGCAGGAACCCGGCCCCACGCTGGCCGACTTCGCCGCCCACCGGGTGGGGTTCTTCCTGCCTCCCGACCCGGCCAGCCTCTGGGTCGGCTCCGGGCTCCGCTATGCCGGCCAGGGCGCCTGGATCGCCGCGCCGGCGCCCCAGCGGGCGACCGGGTCTCTGCGCTGGCTGGTTCCGCCGGACGGCAGCGGCATCCTGTACGCTCCCGCCGCCGTGGAACTGGCCCTGCTGCAGGCGACCGGGACACTTAACGCCCTGATCGACTCCGCCTCACGGCCGTCCGTGGTCCGGGGCCACAGCAGCCGTCGCGCATCGCGTCGGCTGGGCAGCCCGGCCCCCACGGACGGCCGGGACGACCCGCCCATATCCAGGAGTGACGCTCAGCCGTCCGGTTCGGCGAGGGGCGGCATTACAGCCACACGGTCCCACCGCCCCATACTCCTCCCGGAGTTGACGCTCGCCTGCCGCCCGATCACGGGCGGAGCGATGAGGGCCGCCCACCGCTGATCCGGCCGGCCCGGCACGGTCCGCCCCCTGGCCTGCCATTCGACGGCCAGGGCGGCGTAGATCGGCGGGTGCATCCCGTGCAGACCAGCGAGGCCGGCGTATGCCCGGGGGTGCTCCGCACGGCCCAAGAGACGCCCCGTGGTGGTAGAGGTGCTGTCCATGCCGCTGCAACGCGACGGGGTACGCCAGTGGTACGCCCGCGCTCGCCGAGGGTACCGAATCGGGTGAGCGCGCCTCCCCCGATCGGGGCTATGTGCTCGTCGGATGAGAAGCGCAGCGGCCGCTCGCCCTGGCGCATCGCAACAGTTCCCGGCCCACTTCCTTGGCAGGCTCCACCGCGCTCTCAGACTGCCGACAGCGCACAGCGGCTGCAGTCGGCGGACGACAGGCCTGTTCTCACCATGGAGGAAACGGCAGCGAGGGCTGGGCGACGGTTCTGTGCGCAGCGTGCGGTGCCCTGTATCGGTTGGGAGAGGCGGCCCGCGGCTTTGCGGAGGATGACTTCGGCGAGGGCGCCGCGGCCGTCGTGTCAGCATCAACCCCCGCGGTGAAGGGCTGGGTTCAGCTGATGGCCTTTTCGCCCGCTGCTGCTTCCGGGCCGACCACCTTGCTGAGAATCAGGTCACGGACGGGGGGCGGCAGCACCCCTGGGATCTGAAGGACCTGCCACTGGCAGCCGGGCACCAGACCATCAAGCAACACGAACATCTGGCACTGGAACAGCAGCATCAGTGCCGAGAACGCACCCTTCGACGGCGCCCAGCGGCGATCCCGCAAAGTCTCGATGACGGAGACCCCGGACAGCAGCATCCTGCCGTGCAGCCATTCCTCTACGGCCTCACCGTGCTGCCCGGCGTCCAGCTCGCGCTCCACCCGCTGGCACAGATCCAGAGCCCACTCCCGTTCCTGGGCTGCAGTGCGCCAGCCGGCCGCGAGGTCTTTCAGTGACGCCGTGTCCGCCAACGCCCGCAGGAGATCACGGGCGTCGCCGTCGGGGATGAAGGTCAGTGAACCGTCGTCCGCGATGATTTTGGCCGCGGCCTCCGGGACGTCCTCCTCGGTGGTCTCGACGAGCGAGGCAAACGGATTGGCCGGCATGCCCGGGCTCATGGCGCGCAGCAGAGCTCCGATGTCCTGCAGGGGAACGGAGCCGCCCAGGGTCGCGGACGCGGCGGTCAGTGTGGCGTCTTGCGGTGTGAGCTGCGGCGGTTCGGAGTTGTGGTCCAACTCCGCAAGTTCGGCGGGGAGTTTACCGAGGGCGCGGGTGATGCGCTCATCGATGCGGCGTGCCCGGGCCGGGACAAGGGTCACGGTCTGGCCGCTGTCGGGGAGCTGGTGGGAGAGGCGATCCAGCCGCTCGTCCAGGTCCAGGCCGTCGTCCGCGCCATCACCCTCATCGGGAAGAGTGGTGGTGTCAACGGCGGCACGGAAGGCGGCGCGCACCGTCGCCTCCGGTACCGGGAGCCCTTCGGCGAACAGCAGCAACGCCAGGTCCGCCGGCCGCTTGCCGCGCCCGGCCATGCGGCCGAGCGCCACGACCAGGTCGAAGCTCTCGGGCGGCGGCGTGGACGTACTGCCGCGACCCTGGCCGAGGCCTCCGCCTGGAATGTTTCCCGGCAGGAGTCCGGCCCTCCGCCAGCCGGCGAGCTGCTTGGCGGTGATGGTGAGATCGTGACGCGCCGCGTGATCGATGAGCTGCTGGTCGGCTGCGCTGGGGCCGTCGCTGGAAGACATGGCGCGAAGGTAGCGGCGCCCGCACCGGTCGCGGACCGGTTTTAGAGACCCCCCACCTTCGTCCGGTCGGTCTGCTACCCGTCCGCTCAAATGGCAGTGAAGCGGCAACCGTACGGCGCACCAACGCCGCTCCGGAACAGACACGTTGGAAGTCACCTGACCCGCTACATGAAGCATCGCGCCCGCCCGTGGGCGCTGCTGTTGTGCGCCCGATCCGCAAAGGAACTCACCTCGCATGACCACCGACACGGACGACTCCCGTCCTCAGGACCGCGACCACCAGGACCTTCGCCTGGTAGTGCTCCTCCTCGCCCTGGTGGTAGGGCTGCTGATCACCGGTGCGGCCATCTACCTCACCCGCGAGCATCCGCGTCTCGCGCAGCCCCTGGGCGTAGGCTCCGCCGTCATAAGCGCGCTCGCCGCCATCCCCGGCATCGTCGCCCGCGTCATTCGGCGACGATGACGCGCAGGGTCCCCGCGTGTCGGGTCCGACACGACTCGTCGCAGCGTTGCTGTGCGGGGACAGTGCGGTGACCTCGCCGGGCGAGCCCCGCTCGGGCTCAACCGGCGCTGAGGCAGGCGGGGGCGGCTCAGTCGCTCGCTGTCGGTGCCGGACGGCGGAGCCGCGCGGCGGGCGTCAAACCGTTGGCCCTGTGCATCGGGCGCTTGCCAGAATCTGGAGAGTGAAGGCAGCTCAGATACGTCGGCAGCACCTCGTCTCGCAGGTCCTGCTCAAGCAGTTCACCACAGCCGGGCCGGAAGGTAGCGGCCTCCAGTTGCGTCCCATTGATGTACGCAACCCTGAACGTCGGACCAAGTTGGCGAGCACACGGACGTGCGGCTGGGCCGACACCTTCGTGGCGTTCGACTCCGCGTCTGCCGAGAAGTTGTGGGACTCCGTGGAGAGTCGCGCCCACGCTGCCTTCGAGGCAGTACGCGCCGGCACGCCGTTCGCCGACCCGGGGCACGTTGAGGCTCTGCGTGACCTGGTCGTGCTCCACTATGTGCGGTCGTACCGCTATCGCGATGTGTACACCAACGCGTTCGAGACTGTGAGCGTGAAGCTCCGCGGTCAGCTCATCAGGCAGTATCCGGAGCAGCTCCGTCGAGAGGCGCTGCGGCAGACCAGGCTCCACCTGGACGGCTCGGGCCCCCTGGGTGCCTTCGCCGAGCGTCTCATCAAACAGTCCGAGGTTGCCCAAGAGTTCGAGAACGGCAAGCTGTTCCGCACCAGCATCGAGGGCATGTTCCACAAGGTGCGTACTGAGGCGGCGAAGTGGCGTCTGGAGGTGCTGACTCCGGAAAGCGGGCAGTTCCTGGTCGGCGACAACCCAGGCGTGTCCGTGCGTACGGACACCAAGCCCTTCGCATACAACATGGCCTTCAACGACGCCCACTCCATCGTCCTGCCCATCAGCCCCCGCCACCTGCTGGCCCTGGGCCGGGAGAACCTGGTCGGCACCATTCCCCGGGCCACCGTCAACGACCTCAACATTGTTCAGATCCGTGCCGCAGACCGCTACGTCTACATGCACCCTCGGAGCACGAGGCTAGAGACGTTCGCGAGGGACACAGCGAAACGGTGGCACACAGACCGCGCGGACCGCTGAGCACCATCCCGAGCCGCCCGGGCAATCTCCAGCGGGTCATGTCCGGCGGCCCGGGCGGCGGTGGCGAAGCCACGGCGGAGGGAGTGCCCGGACCAGTCGCCGGAAAGGCCGGCGGCGACGGCCAGGTGCTCGATCACCTCGGCAGCGGCCTCAGCCGTCATCCGCCCGGCCGGGTCCCCGATGGTGCGGCCGGAGCCGCGCGACTGGTCAGGGACCGCTGGAGCCCGGAAAACCGGGCGCCTCCGGGTACATCATCGGTGCAGAATGTCCGGCATGACCTATCAAAGCCCGTTCGGCGACATGGACACTGACCACGAGTGGCCGGACGCGCTGTGCCTGTCCCGCGTCAACTGCGCGAACGCGTCCGAGGAAACACTCGGTGAGTTCCACCGAGGCGCCATCGCGCTGATCGACGCAGGGATCCCGCAGCCGGCCTTCTTCCTCGCCCGGCAGCTGGCTGAGCTCTCGCTGAAGGCCATCATCGGACCGGGGGCGAGGGGCCACGACCTGGGGAAGCTGCTGAAGCGGCTGAAGGACAGCGACGACGACCTGTTCGCCCCCGGCGACGACCGGCACCTGATCGTGGAGTTCATCCGGGACATGCACCGCCGCGACCCGAATGGCGACGAGGGGCGCTACCCGACCACCACCAAGGGTGTGCCCTCGCTGGCCGCCGTGTGCTGCGCCAACCCGCTGCTGTTCCGCAAGTACGTCAACCTCCTCTTCCTCTACACCCAGGAACGCATCAGCCGTGTCGGCCAGACCGTCTGAAAGGCGAAATCCTCCGGCGTCGGTATAGCCGGGCTCGAGAGCTCAAGACACGCGAGCGTGCCCGGACCAGTTGGTCCGGGCACACACGATTTCTTCTGCAATCGGTTGATCACGATGCTTCGGCAGCAGGTGTCCAGCTGCCAGATGCCGCCGAACGCAGCGTTGATGGCACGGCCGGGGACGTCGCCCGTACGTGCCTGCGCAGCTTCCGCCGCGCTCGGGCCATCATCGTCCGCACGGTCCCGGGCTGCACGGCCATGATCTCCGCGATCTGGTCGGAGGGCAGCCCGTAGAGGCTGGTGAGGACGAAGGCCGTCTTCTCCGACTGCGTCAACACTGTGTCGGCGGCCACCAAGATGCTGGAAGCCTGGACGTTGCCGGCGGCGGTCTGCTCCGCCGACCGCACGAGGGCGCGTATCGAGTTCTGATCAATCTGCGGGATTCGCCCTCGTGGCGGGGCCCGATCCGGCAGATCGTTTGTGTGACGCGAGCGCAACTGACGGACGAAGAGTGGGCGTTCATCGGCCCGTACCTGCCCATCGGGGAGTACGGCCCGTATCCCGAGCGGCTGCGGCAGCAGTTCGAGGGCGTGATCTGGCGGTTCAAGACGGGCGGGCAGTGGCGGGAGATGCCGCAGGAGTTCGGCGCCTGGTCGACCGTCCACAACCGCTTCCGGCAGGGGCGTGACGCCGGCGTGTTCGAGGCCCTGCTGGAGGGCCTGATCGCGGAAGCCTCGAAGCGGGGCGAGGTGGACCTGTCGCTGGTCAGTGTCGACTCCACCACCGCGCGGACCCACCATGACACCGCCGGGATGCACCTGGACCAGGACGTCGTCACCGCGCTGGAGAAGGCCGCCGCCGAGGAGGAGAAGGCCAGGTCAAAGGGGCGGCGCCGAAGAACGAAACGGGCAGGACACCGAAGGCGATCCCGAACGCAAGGAACAGCGAGCCGTCCGGCGCCGGCGAAGGCTCCGGCTGAAGGCCGCCCTGCTGGGACGCTCCAGGGGCGGGCAGACCAGCAAGGTCCACCTCGCCGCGACCGCAGGTGCCGCCCGCTCGCCTTCGCGCTGACCGCGGGGCAGGCCGCGGACAGCCCGCAGTTCATCCCCGTGCTAGGCAAGATACGGGTCCGCGGCTCCGTCGGCCGCCCCCGCACCCGCCCGGATGCGGTAGCCGGGGACAAGGCCTACTCGTCCCGCGGCAATCGCGCCCACCTGCGCAGACGCGGCATCAAAGCAGTCATCCCGGAGAAGAAGGACCAAGCCGCCAACCGGAAGAAGAAGGGGTCCAGGGGCGGCCGTCCGGTCGGCCACGACGCCGACCTCTACAAGGAGAGAAACACCGTCGAGCGCCTGATCAACAAACTGAAGGCCTGGCGAGGCATCGCCACCCGGTACGACAAGACCCCGGGAAGCTACCTCGCCGGCCTCCACCTGCGCGCCTCGATGATCTGGATCAAGGACCTCACCCGAACCGCACATTGATCACGACCGAATACGCGCCTAACCCACTTCGGTGCGCAGAGCCCGGACAGGCCCGCCTTCGCGGCGTCGTCGTGCGCCGTGCCGTCGAGCGCGGTCCGGGCCGCGGCTGGGTGAGCCAAGCGACGGCGGCGCCGGTCAGCGCCACGGGCCACTCGACCACTCCGGCCACACCGAGCACGCCGGCACCGGCGTAGACGGCCATCCGGCGTCCGCGCGGCGAGACCGCGCCGATCCGGTCGAGGGCGTCGGTGGCGACCTTGCCGACCTGTTCCGCGCCGGGCAGGTGCCGCAGACCCGAGGCGACGGCCCGAGCGGCTGCGGAAGATCGGACGAACGGGGTGTCTCCTGGTTCCTGGCGACCTCCGTGAGCGCATGGATGGGCGGCTTCCGGTTTCCCCTCTCCGCCCCATATTCCGTCTTCGATGGGGTAAGCGCTTGTCTTGTTCGGCCGAGGCGCCGCCTCGGGCGTCAGACGACGGTCTGGCCGTCGTGGATGCCGCCCATGCAGCGCTTGGTCCAGGGCGAGCCGTCCCCCACGGCGGAGATGATGATCATGCCTCCGCCGGCGATGCACTGGCTCGCGGTGACGTCCGCCGGCAGCGCCGCGGCGCGGGCGGGGGCGGCGAGCGCGGTCAGGGCCACGGCGGTGAGCAGGGCGTACGGCAGCGTGCGCATGAGAACTCCTTCGGGCGGGCGAGCCGGACAGGGATGCCGTCCCAGCGTCACCAGGGGGTGCCGGGGCCGCCAGCCGGGTGAGGGATCCGGGTGGCGGACGGCGACGCGGACGGCAACGCAGGCGACGCGGGCAAGTTTTTCCGGTCTCCTCGCGAGCACGGCCAGCGGCGAACGCTGGCCCTTGCGCACCGCACGCAGTTGCTGCCAGTCGACTTCCGGATGGGCGCCGGGCAGGCCGTCGATGGACGATCTCCCGAAAGGCCTTGGTAAACGTCAGCGACCACGGCACGCCATGCGAGACACCCCCCGCACTCATAGCCTGGTGCCACTCGGGGCTGTCACGGAGGTCCCCCATGCCCCGAACCATCTGGAGCGGCGCCATCTCCTTCGGCCTGGTCACGGTGCCCATTCACGTGCATTCGGCGACCGAGAACCACTCGATCCAGTTCCACCAGTACCACCTGGAGGACATGGGCCGGGTCCGCGTGCGGAAGGTGTGCGAGCTCGAGGACCGCGAGGTCACCCAGGCCGAGATCGGCAAGGGATACGAGTACG
This sequence comes from Streptomyces sp. NPDC020489, assembly GCF_044386545.1. NCBI lineage: Bacteria > Bacillati > Actinomycetota > Actinomycetes > Kitasatosporales > Streptomycetaceae > Streptomyces > Streptomyces sp. NPDC020489. Next base: position 6,459 of record NZ_JBIRUZ010000028.1, on the reverse strand, counting down.
CACGCGACCAAGTCGTGGCGATCACGGACGAGGACCTGAGCAATCTGCCGCTGCCGACGGCGAAGGCCATCGAGATCGCCGCGTTCGTGCCCCTTGAGAGCATCGACCCGATCCGGATCGGCGAGGGTTACTACCTCTCCCCGGACGGGACCGTGGCGGCCAAGCCCTACGAACTCCTTGTACAGGCCCTGGGCCGATCGTCGAAGGTGGCGATCGCCAAGTACGCGTGGTCCGGCAGGGAAAGGCTCGGCATGCTGCGCGTGAAGGACGACGTGATCGTGCTGCACGCCATGCGCTGGCCGGACGAGATCCGCGACCCGTCCATCGTCGACCCACCCACCGTCGAGCTGACCGACGACGAGATCGACGGCGCACTGACACTCATGGACACCCTGGCCGTCGACGACCTCACCGGCCCGGACTTCCGGGACCACTACACCGAGGCCCTCGCCGAGGTCATCGTGGCCAAACGCGAGGACAAGCCTCTGCCCGACGCGCCGGAGCCCGAGCAGCCCGGGCAGGTGCTGGACCTGATGGCCGCCTTGCAGGAGTCCGTGCAGAAAGCGAAGGTCTCCCGAGGCGAGGAAGCGGACGCGGACGTGCACCAGCTGCCGAAGAAGAAGCCCGCCGCGAAGAAGACCGCCGCCAAGAAGGCTCCCGCGAAGAAGACGGCCCGCAAGCCACGCAAGAGCGCCTGAGCATCCCTCGCGAACACGGCCCGCACTGCCCCCGACCACAGACCCGACCATGCAGGTCACAGGGCTGCGCAGTCATCCGCCGAAAGGGGACTGGCTGTCAGTCGAGCATGCCCAGATCGGTGTCGGGGCGGCAGTGTGAACATGGATCCACGCCCTCCGCGAGCGCCCGCACCGCCTGCTCCCGCGCTACGCCCTTGGACCGTTTGCCCGCCATATGGCAGCCGCCCACGTGGACGTACACCGGCGGTGTGGCCCGGTTCAGGCTCTGCTCGATCAACCAGTCCGGCGCCGGCGGCCTGGCCACGATGCCGTGCTGGCGTTCGGCCTCGCGGCGCTCCTCATCCGCGATCCACCGCCGGGTACGGGCAAGATCCCTCTCCTGCACCCGCTCCAGGAAACGGAGCAGAACGAGTCTAGACGGGGCTGAATCGTGCACACGTTCGATTATAGGAGGTAGCCTGACCCGCGCACCCCAGCACCCCAGCACCCCAGCACCCCAGCACCCCAGCACCCCAGCACCCCAGCACCCCAGCACCCCAGCACCCCAGCACCCCAGCACCCCAGGATGAAGCGTGGACCCCATGAGCCTCGAGGAGCTGCTGAAGCAGACCGGCGTCGAGGTGGCCGCACTGCCGCCGGCGCCCGCATCACCCACCTCACGGCAGGTGCACGCGCGCATCGCCCACCGGCCTCCGTATCTCTGCGCCGTCTGCGGGAAGACCGGCGCGATGGCCCGCGTGGTCGCAACCGACCAGGGGGCGCGTTGGGCGGATCTTTGTATCGGGCACGGCCTGACCGTGATGGAGCCCTCGCCGCGCATGCCGACCACGGCGGAGGGCATCCTCGCCGACCTGCGCGAGGTCGTCGCCGAGATGGCGGCCGAGACCGGCCGCACGCCGCGGATGCGGCTGTTCGCCGACGCAGGCGGCTGGCGGGACGAAGCTCATGGATGATCTGCACCGCTACCACGTCGCACTGATCCTCAACAGTGCACCCGCGCGGCATGGCTGGTGGGGTGTGGAGGGCGTGGCGCGTGAGAAGTTCAGGTTGTGGGTGGGTGAGTGCAGCGGCCAGGCCGGCTCCCGCGTGACCCTCACCGACGAACAGAGGGGCACGGTGTTGACGACGTGGCCGGACACCCCGTAGGTCCCTGCCATGCTGAGCGGCATGTTCGCCGATCAGCACTCAGCAGACCAGCTCGCCCAGACCACGGCCGACGCGGCTTCGGCCGACGACGCCGCCTCGGAGGCCCGCATCAGCTCAGACTGGGACAAGGCCATCGCGTGCTCCTCCGGTCGAACTGCCCGTTCACCAAGGAGACTTGCGCGATGGCCTGCCCTTGTTCAGGGAGCATGCACCGCCAGCGGATGCACGCCCCGGGCAGACACCCGCGCGTTCCGGGACCGGGCCCGGCTACACCACTTCATGGGGCGCCATCGTGAACCTGCAACGGACCGTGCCGGCCGCGCTGTTGGCGGCTGCCGGGAGGGTGGGACGCGTCCCAGCGCTGACGGGCTGACCTCCCGCAGCGGTAGCTCCTCGGCCGACGGCGCCCCAGCGTTCGGCCGGCCTGCTCTGCGATGGAGGAGTCCTGGGTCAGGGCGGGGTATCGGGACCGGTTGACGTGTCCAGGGGCTTCCTCGACCGCCCCCGGGCCTTCCCCCTCGAAACATTGATATGCCGAAGCACAGACATAGCATCTGTGGATGCCTTCTTTTCGCGCGCTGGAATGCCTCGTCGCTGTCGCGGACACCGGATCGATCACTCAGGCCGCTGCGCTGCTGCACTCCTCGCAACCCGCCGTGTCCCACCAGATCGCGTCACTGGAGCGCGAGACGCGCACGGCCCTGCTGCGTCGCGAGGCACGGGGGGTCAAGCTCACCGCCGCGGGGCGGGTCGCGGTCGCGGACGCCCGGCTGGCGGTCGAAGCGGCCACCGCCGCCGTGCGCTCGGCGCGGGCAGTGGGAGAAGCCGGGGGCGGGTCACTGCGGATCGGCTGCGCGCAAAGCCTCACCGTCGCCTTGCTCGCCCCAGTGCTTCGCGACTGGCGCCGACGCCACCCGGACGTGACTGTCGCTCTGCGTGAACTCGCCCTCATGGACGAGGCATTGAGGCTGATCGAGTCCGACGATGTGGACGTCGTGGTGCTGGCGGACCCTCCATCCGACCGCTTCCAGGTCAGTGCCGTCGCCGAGGAGGAGATCGTGCTGGCCGCACCCACCGGCCACCCTCTGGCCGAACGGGCCGCACTGCGGATCCAGGACCTCGATGGTGCGCCACTCGTGCACTTCACGGCGGACAACGCCCTCGGCGCATGGCTCGACCAGTGCTTCGCCCGGGCCGGAGTCCACCCGGAGGCGGTCATGCGGACGTCCGTCTCTGCCGCGGCACCTCAACTCGCCGCCGCCGGGCTGGGCGTCGCGGTCTGTCCGGTGAGTGCGGTCAGTGCGGGCTTTCCAGGCGTGGTCCGATCCTTCACACCACGGTGGACCAGGCAATTGATGGCGGTGACCTCCGCCGAACCCGATCCGCTCGTCGCGCGGTTCGTCTCGGGGCTGCGCCGTCAGGGAGTGCGGGTGCCCCGCAGCGTGCAGAGGCAGCTCGACGCGGGAGTCGTGGTCGCGGGCGAGTGAGCGCGGGCAAGCGGGCAGGCGGGCAGAACCCGAGGCGTGGCTGCTCGTCGCATCGTTGCCTTGCGGCTGGTTGAAGGCACGCAGAGGGGAGTGGGGCGCGGCCCTCTTTGACGAAACAGGCGCAGACTCTGTCCCCACGGCCTCCTCGCCACCGCCGATCGGGATTCGGCCGAGCGGGCCGTGCTCGACCGTGGCGTGACCGTACGATGCCACGCCCTGCGCGCGTCGGCGCACGCTGCGGTCCACTGCGCCTGTCTCGCCCACTGCAAGCCCCACAAGGGGCCCCTCGACCCTTCCGGGTCAGCGGCACGGCCTGTGAGCGCGAGGTCCGCGTCAGGCTGGTGGCGATGGGCAGGAGAGTCATCCATATTCTCTATGGCAGACCGTCGATTCATGCATGACTTCGAGGGAACATCGGGCCGCCCGTGATAGCTGCACACCACATGGCTTCCGTCCGCGGCGGACGGCAGCGTCACACATGAGGAAGAAGGCTCCCATGGCACAGACATTCGTCACCGGTGGCTCGGGTTTCATCGGCCGCGCACTGATCCGTCGACTCATCCGTGATGGCCATGCGGTCCGCGCGCTGGTCCGCAGCGAAGCGGCGGCCGGCAAGGTGGCGGCCCTCGGCGCGCAGCCGGTGCAGGGCGAGTTGACGGAGCCGGCCACCTGGCAGGACGCGGTGGCAGGCAGTGAGGTGCTGTTCCACCTCGCCGCCGAGACGGACATCACCGCCGACCGCGAGCGCCACGAGCGGGTGACGGTCGCTGCCACCCGTACGGCTGTCGAAGCAGCCCGTACCGCAGGGGTCGCCACCTTCGTCCACTGCGGCAGCGAGTCCGCGCTCCTGGCCGGTGAACCGCTGGTGGACATCGACGAGACCGCACCACTGCGGCCGGACTCCGAAGCCGCCTACTGCTCGGCGAAGGCCGTCGCCGAGCAGATCGTGCTGGACGCTGACGGACCGGGCTTCACCACCGTCTCCATACGGCCGCGGTTTGTCTGGGGCCCCGACAGCAGCCTGACCGAGGGCCTGGCGGCCGCGGCCAAGGCCGGGGAGTTCGCCTGGATCGACGGCGGCCGGCATACCACCGACGTGACGTACGTGGACAATGCCGTCGAAGGCTTGATACGCGGATGGCAGCACGGCCGGGCAGGTCAGGCCTACTTCGTCACCGACCAACACCCCGTCGTCCTGCGGGAATTCCTGGAGACGCTCTTCTCGCTGTACGGCGTCGACACGCCCATCCCCGACATGGACGCCGACACCGCCGCCCGGGTGGTGCCCGTACCCGCGCGGTGGTTCATCGGACAGCCGTGCACGCTGCGCACGGACAAAGCGGTGACCGAACTGGGCTACCGGCCCATCGTCCCGCACGCCGCCGGCCTCACCGCCGTGAAGGAAGCGCTCGCGTCCGACCCTTCGTGACGGCCGCACGAGGGCTGCACCTGGCCGTGGTGTCCACCCTGCTCAGACCTGCTCTGGCCCGGGCATGGCTCGGTGCGGGCCCTCGACCGAGTCAGATCGAGGGGGTACCGCCGGGCGGGCAAGCTGGGGCTGCCCCGCTTGACCGCCCGGAATGTGGTGGTGGCCGGTCTTGGATGGTTGAGTTTGCCGCCGAGGCGCTCCGAGTGGCTGCATAGGCGAGACCGGAGCGCGGCAGGCGGCTACGCGGAGCAGTCCCGGCTCCGTGGCCCTGCCGGAATGCCGAACTGACGTGCCGCTGAGTCTCCTGAGGGCACTCCGGCCAAACGACGGCGACATCGTCCGCGAGCCCGCCGTCGACTGCGTCGCGGACCGCCGAAGTCACCCACGCCACGCTCTCCCGCAGGCCGCGGCGGTGGCCTGCGGCAAGACTGCGTGCAGGATCGGCCATGCGCAGCTGAGGTTGCCGATGTGAAACCCGGTACGACACCGGTTCATAATCGGTCACGTGATGCGTCTTGCAGTTCTCGGTCCTGTCCGTGCCTGGCGGCGGGACGAGGAGATCGACCTCGGATCCCCACAGCAACGTGGATTGCTCGCGCTGCTCCTTCTGCATGAAGGGCGTCCAGTGGAGACCGAAGCGATCCTCGACGCTTTGTGGGGTGAGGGAGAGCCTCGAGGCGCTCGGGGCACCATTCGCACCTACATCTATCGTCTGCGGCCGATTCTCGGCGACATGGCGGCCATCGAATCCACCGGCAGTGGCTACCGGCTTACGGTTCATGACGGGCAGGTCGACCTGCGCAGGTTCCGCGAACTGATCGCACAGGCTCACACGGCGCGCCGCGCCGGTGCCTCGGCGCATGCCGCCGATCTCCTGCGCCAGGCCCTCAGCACCTGGCAGGGACCGGCCCTGTCGGGCGTCCGGGGCCCCTTCTTCGACCTTGAGCGTGACCGGCTGGAGGAGCTGAGGCTGGCCGCCCTGGAGGAGGTGTTCGACCTTGAGCTGGAGGCCGGGGGGCACCTAGGTCTGACATCCGAAATCCGGGCAGCCGCCATGGAGCACCCGCTGCGGGAACACCTCCACGAACAGCTCATGCTGTCGCTGTTTTATGCCGGCCGCCGAGCCGAGGCTCTGGCCGCCTATCAGCACGCACGGCAGCTCCTGCGCGAAGAACTGGGCGTGGACCCCGGGCTCGCTCTTCGCTCCCTCCACAGCCGCATCCTGCACGAGGGCGACGATCCGCACGCCCTCGCAGACCGTGAGCCGGCCTCGGCCAGCGCGCCGGTCCCGGCTCAACTCCCCCCAGATTCGGCAGTGTTCACCGGACGCCGCGCAGAAATCGAGGAACTGACCTCAACCCTGCGCGATGCCGCACACGCTCCGGTCGTCGGCATCACCGGCCTGGGCGGGATGGGCAAGACCGCGCTCGCCGTGCGCCTCGCGCACACCCAACGCCACCTGTTTCCCGATGGGCAGGCGTTCGCCGACCTCGGCGGCTTCAAGGCTCCGGTCGACCCGCTGGACGTACTCGGCCAGTTCTTGCGTGCCATCGGAGTGTCGCGGCTGCCGGCGTCCCTGGACGAACGTGCCGCGCTGTGGCGAACGACGCGCTCGACGAGCAGACCGTCGTGGTCCCGGGCACCGGCACCCTCGACCTCGTGATCCCGTCCCTGGCCGGTTCGCTCGCGGCCGTCCACG
>NZ_JBIRUZ010000027.1:35483-58609 GCF_044386545.1 Streptomyces sp. NPDC020489 | reverse complement strand
CCCGCGGAGCGGGTCCCTTCGGGCTTCGCCCGAAGAAGCGAGCCGGGGCGCTGCGCGCCCCGGCCGCTCCCGCTCCGCGTGAGCGGGAGCGGTTCGCTCCGCTCACCGCCAGGCGGCACGCGCTCCGCGCGACCGCCAACCGCAGGGCAGGCGCCTCGCGTTGCGAGGCGCGGTCGGCCTCCGGCCGAACCGGTGGCCTCCGCTGCGCTCCAGCCACTCAAGGCAGACCCGCCAACTCCAGTGCGGGCAAGGCGTGCCACGCTCCGCGCGGCCCACCCACGGGGCTCACGCACAAGCAGTAGCAAGAGGAGGGGAGGTGACGGGTGGTCGGGGAGGGTGGGGAGTCGGGGAGGGTGGAGGTGGGGCGGCTGGGCGTGTGCTTCAAAGATTGAGGCTAGATTAAGACTGGAATGGTGCTGCACCACCTCCGACCAGGGAAAAGGGTCAGCTGAACGGTTCGGACATACAGCGGATGATGAATGTAGAAAAGGGCGCGCGATTGATGAATGGCAGCCTCGTAATGCGGGTGCGGGAAACGGTGGGAAATGCGGGTGGGTGTGTTCGCGGGTGATTAGCAGAAATGGACCGGGTGGCGTTCGGGTGCGGGTGGTGATGAGAGATGCGCATGACGGGGCATTGGTGATCGGAGCCGTCGGTAGCGGGCGGACCTGCGAGCGCCCGGCAGGTCGTGCCGCACCTCGCGCGCGCGTGCGCGTCTTACTGATAAAAGGGCACCGCGCGGAAAGCTGCTCTGACCTGCGGTTTCGCGAGAGGCGATGTGTTAGCCCTGACACATCGACCTGCGGTTTTGTGCCTCCTGCGACACAGCCGCACCACATTTGGCCCCGGAAAGAGGTACAAAATGTGTTCGGCCTGGTCAGGCCCGCATTCTGCCGTCGGCACGCGGAGGGCGGTGTGTCGGCGTCGACACCAGGGGGCCACGCCGACAGGGACAAAGGTCCCTCTGTGCGGGGACAATCTGGGCTAGGGTCCTGGGCACCACACGAGATCGAGCAGCAGGAGCCAGGGTGCCCGGGGACGCGAGTCGCTCCACCAACAGGGGCCGGCGGTCGACGGACCGCGGTGAGCCCGTGACGTCGCCGCTGGCGGACAGCTTCGCCCAGGCGCTGGACCGTACGCCGCCGAAGCCCGGCCGGCCCGTGCGGTCCGCGAACGTCGAGTACACGTACCGGGCTCCCCACGACGCATGGGGGCGCAGCGGCTACAGCATGGTCAGCAACGCCTTCCTCGCCGACGTCCTGGCCGTGCTGATCGCCCGGTACGGGATGTCGCCCGTGCAGTCGGCGGTCCTGCTGTTCTGCATGGGCCGCCAGGTCGAAGGCCGCCTGAAGATCACCCACATCAAGGTCGCCCGGCACCTCGGAGTCGAGCGCGCGAACGTCACCCGGGCACTGGGCAGCCTGGAGAACTGGCACATGCTCCAGCGCCGCGCCAACTCGGTGATCGTGGTCAACCCGCTGATCTGCTTCAAGGGCAACGGCGACCTCCAGCAGGAGGCCCTGGAGCAGCTGCGGCAGGACGCCAGGGCCGCGCTGAAGAAGCACTTCCCGGAGATGCGGGAAGATGTAGTGGCGCTGGAGAAGGCGGCGAGCGAGAGCTTCCCGGAGTTCACGGCCCCGGCCGCGCCGGCCCCGCGCACGCGGCAGCTGGCGTTCGGCGACAACGACGTGGAGGAGCAGGCATGCTGATCCAAGCTCACCTCGGGTTCGCGCAGCTGCACCGCCTGGAGCTCTCCAAGGCCGACTACGACCTGCTCAGCGCGATGATGGAAGTCCAGCGCCCCGGCGGCGAGGTGAACGCCTCCCAGGCCGAACTGAGGGCGCGCGTGGGGCTCAGCAAGAACCGCACGTCCATCGCCATGAGCCACCTGGTGGAGCGGAACGTCGTCCTGCGGCCCGAGGGCCGCTACCGCAGCTACTTCATCCACCCGTACTTCGCCGGGTACGCCTCCCAGGAGGAGATGGAGGACGCGCTGCGCGAGGCGACCGAGGCCATCAAGGCCGGCGCCCTGGCCGCCCCGGCGCTCCCCGCCCCGCAGCGGCATCTGTCCGCCGTGCCCACACGTCGCAGCGCTTGACCGGCCGCCCGGCCGCCCGCCCGGCCGGGTGACACGACATCAGCGGCGCCGCACCCCTCCGACAGGGGGCGCGGCGCCGCTTTCGTGTGCGGGCCGCGTGTGTCACATCCGGACGCACGCTTCCCGCAGGCGGGAAACGTGCAGGTCAAAGGTGCGGGAAAAGAATCATGAGCGGCTCCCTTCCCTGCCCTGTATGGATTCCAATACAGTATGGGAATCCATACAGCTACGGGAGGACTCGCCGTGTTACCCACCCTCGTCACCGCCGCCCTCGCCATCGTCGCCACGCTGCTGGGCGCCATCGTCAGCGGCCGCTTCCAGGAGCGCGCCGCCGAACGGTCCGTCCGCGCCAGCCACGGCGAGGCGATCCGCCGTGACCGCCTGGAGGCCGTCACCGCCCTCGCCTGCGCCATCAGCGATCACCGCCGGGCGATGTGGATGCGCGGCGACGCCGTCCTCAAGCAGGTGGGCACCGAGCGGATCGAGGCCCTGCGCGGCGAGAGCCACATGACCCGGTCCGCCGTCACCCGCCCGCTGGTCGCGCTGCGGGTGCTCATCGAGGACCAGGCGGTGCGCACCGCGGCTGACGAGATGATCACCCTGACCTACGCGATGCGTGACGCGTACGCCACCAGCGAGCAGCTGACCGCCGCCCGCGAGGCCGCGAAGGTCGCCCACGACCAGTTCGTCGACGCCGCCGCCGGCTACCTCGCCCGGACCGCCTGACCGCGCCGCACCCGTGTGCCGCCGGGGCCGCCGACTCGGAATGTCATCGCTCTCCGGCAGCCACGGTCACCACAACCTCCCCCTCGCATCCACGCCCCAGATCGGAGTCCCCATGGAGCAGCAGTCGCAGGCCCTCGCCCGGATCAGCAGTGTCGAGACGTCGGCCGAACGGACCGCCGGCACTTCCGGCGGCGAGGACCTGGCCGTGCTCGCCCCGGCCGCGGCCGCCGCGCTCAACCTGCTCGCCGACGCCGTCCGGCGCGGCGGCGCCGACCACGACGACATCGTCCAGGCCCTCAAGGCCGCCGGTGTCCACGAGGCGTTCGCCAGCGTCTTCGACGCCGCCTCCGAGCGCGTCATGGAGGCCGTCGACGACCCGTACGACTTCGACGAGCGGCTGCACGCCGACAACCTCGCCGGGGCCGCGGGCGACGTCCGGCGCGCCTTCCAGTGGCTGTAGAACCCGCCCCCGCACCCATCCCCGCCCGCCCTTGGGAAGGCCACCGATGACCACCGAGCACACCGACCCCGTCCCCGACCTCACCATCCCGCTGTCCACCGCCGACGCCCAGGCCCTGGGCGACGACGTCGGGCAGATGGCCATGCGGCTCGGTGCCGTACTGCACGGCCTCGCGCAGCTGCGCACCGGCGGGGCGAGCACCGAAGACCTCGCGACGACCATCCTGATGTCCAACGGCCTGCTGAACCGGCTGGAGGGCGTCCGGGACGCCGCAGTGCGCCAGCACGCCGCACAGGGCGGCTCGTACGGCGCGCTGGCGAGCTCCATGGGCGTCACCCGGGCCACCGCGCAGTACCGCCGCGACGCCCTGGTGAAGAAGGACCCGAGCGAGATGGAGAAGTGGGCCACCGGCAGCAGCTGACCCTTTGCAGCGGCGCCGTGCAGCAGACCGACGACAGGTCGCTGCACGGCGCCGCCGTGTTGCAGCACGCGACCTGCTGCACGAGCAGCACCCGTGTGCGGCCTGGGCGCCGGCCTCGCAGTCGACCACCGTGCAGCGCCGCCCACCAGCCTCGCGCTGCACCGTGCAGCGGGATGCAGCAGCGCCCCGGACCACCAGGTGGTCCGGGGCGCTGCACGGGTGCTCGGGAGGCTCCTACGCCTCAACGTACGCGACGATGGTGATCTGCCGAAGGGCCGTGACGTAGTAGATGACGCGGACCCCGTCGACGTCGTCGACGTAGTCGCGCAGCAGGGTGTCGGGCACCGGAGTACCCAGCTCGGGGTTGACGCTGATCGCGACGATCGCGCGGTCCAGGCGGTGCGTCTCGCTCGCCGTGAGCTTCGCCAGCTGGCTCAGCGCGGGCTCCACCAGGACGACCTGGGAACGGCGCGGCGCGTGCTCAGGCGACACGCGGCTGCTCACCGGCGAGGCGCTCCAGGTGGGCGTCGCGGGCTTCCTCCCACAGCACTCCCGTCTCCGGGGACGGGTAACCGTTGGTGGCGATGTCCTCCAGCACCGAGGCGAGGACATCGACCTTCGCGCGCTGGTCGGCCGCGTACGCGCGGACGGACGCGGCGGCGTGCTCATCGAGGGGCTGACGGTCGGGCACGAGGGCCGGCTGCTCGCTCATCCGGGGCTCCTGGGCTGTCATCTGGCGTGTGTCCCCACGGTATCGCCGGGGCGTGGCGCTCCGGGACGGTACGGACGAAACCCACCCGATGACACAGATGACACAGCTGAACAGTGACACAGATGGTCACGACGACCTGGGGAAACGGGGGGTCGATGACACAGGTCGGACTGTTCATGGCTGGCTGTTCAGGCACCGGGACACGGCCAGGAGCACGCTACCCGGCCCGCGTGAGCGGAGCGTGATGACCCAACCGGGCCGCCGGGCAGGGGTGTCACGCTGTCACGCTGTCACGCCGGATCGGGCCTGGAGCAGGGGTTCGGAGCCCTCCCGGCAATCGAAAGGCGTTCAATACGGACATTCGGCGGGTGCTGTCGCGTGGTGATCCGGCGGGCGTGACAGCCAGCGTGACAGGGCGCGTGACACCCCCGATGTGACGCATGGTGAGCGTGACAGGCGGCCGGGGCCCCTCGCCTCCAAGGAGTGCTGGGGGTCGGTCAGTTCCGGAGCGGCGGCCAGACGTGCGGACCGGTGCACTGCCCGCAGGCGGCGCAGCCGGCGCACTCCATACAGAACTGCCGAGGGGCGCGCGGGCAGTGGCAGATCGGGTTGTGGTCGGGGTCGTCGTCGCCCTCGAACCAGGGCTCCCCGAGCGGCGGCGTGTAGTCGACGTGGACCTGGCCGTCGGCAGTCAGCTCTTCGTACCGGGTGCCGCAGCCCGTCGACTGCACCCATGTGGCGACCACGGGGCCGTCGGCGCTCACCGGCTGCTCCGGCCGCGGGCCTCGATCCAGGCGGCGAGCGCGAGTACGGCGTCCGGGTCGGCCTGCGCCAGGCGCACCGCGTGACCCGCGTCGAAGCCCTCCAGTGTCCCGGCCCGCGCCATGGCCCGCAGCAGCGCGCTGTGCGCCCGGACCGAGGCGGGAACGGTGTCCGGGTCCTTCGGCGGGGTCAGGTCGTGGCCCTGGAGGATGGCGAACAGGCGCCAGTCGCCGTACTCGTTGATGTAGTCGAGGGCGTGGCGGTCCTCGGGCTCGTGCAGCACGAGCGGGCCTTCGGCGCCGTAGTACGCGCCGGTCGTACCGAGCAGGCCGGCCTTCTCCAGGGCCATCAGCATGTGGGCGCGCTCGGGCAGCCCGTTGGAGTGCAGCCACTCCTGCCGCTGCTGCTCCATCTCCAGATCCCGCAGTTCTTCCTCGGCTTTGGCCGCTGCTGCGGCTTCGGCGGCGAGCTCGTCCTGGACGACGGCATCGGCCTTCGGGTCGTACGTCCCGCCGGTGGCGGCGAGCAGCTGCACGATGCGTTCCCACTCCGCGACTTCAGCCGGGCCGCGTTCGTCGTCGGCCAGGTCCTCGCGGTCGCGGTCCATGTGCTGCTGCAGCCGGGCGTCCTCGAGCGCGGCCGCGGCCTCGGTGGCGGTCATGCCGGTGGCGCGCCGGCGGACCCAGCCGCGGCCGACCTTCGCCCGGTCGACCGGCTGGCGGGGCGCGGCCGCGCCGGGCGCGGGAACGCGGGGACGCCGGGTGGATCGAGGAACAGGGGTGCTCACACGAGCCTCCCAATCGTCGTGGAAACGGTGACGGGAAATCCGGCTGCCGCGCGGTGGGCGCGACAGCCTTAGACAGGTTTATAGCAGCCCTGAATTCGGCGTGCCTAAAACTTGATATCGAGCCACTCCACGTCCGCGAATTTCACCTCCACGCCCGCGCTCCCGCCACCGCCTTGACGGAAATAGGCGTCCGCTATGGCCTCCGCAACCAGCGCATGCAGATCCTTGTCCGTCGCTCCGGACTCCTGTGCCGCCAGGATGGCGCGGGCGTGGGAGGACGAGACGGCCACCATGAGATCCCGCACCCGGCCCTCATCCGAGGTTCCCTCGGGGCCGAATCCGAAGTAGGCGCGGCAGGAGATGATGAACCCGCCAGAAGTGCTCGCGCGCTGCCTCGCCTGTGCCCTGACCTGCGGTTGCCACTGTGACTCGGTCTCCTGCACCAGAGCCTCCTGGAGGCGCTTCTGCGGCTTCTTGGCCGCACCCGAGCGGTAGCGCTCCACCGTGCGGCGGGAGACGCCCAGGCGCTCGGCTACGGCCTTGGTGGAGCCCTTCGCGCGCGTGAGGAGGAATTTCATCTGGGCTTGCGCTGATTTCGGTGCCGGACGGGTGAACAGGGCCCGTTCGGCGCGTCCGAGGCCGTCGAAGAGCTTGTGCCGGAGCAGGGCCGACGCCCTGGCGTGCTGCTGATCATCCATACCGAGCAGCGTCGGGCCGGTCGCCTGTGGACAGAGGCCGGCGGCTGGACGAACTCTCGCTGCACGTCGGAGGGGTTGACGCCGCAGGTCAGCGGGTCTTGGGTGGAGGCTCACGTCTGCAAGGGGGCTGACCATGGCCTTGGTTGAGCGTTCCGACCGGCTGCCGCAGTGCTCACGCTGCCGCGGCGACCTCATCATCAGTGCGGTGGCGCCGAAGAACGACGCGCAAGGCCGCCCGATCCACATGGAGCTGTGCGCTTCTTGCGACGCGGGCGATGCCGACCGGCCCGCGGCCGGCCTTCTGCTCCAGTTCTTCGCCGACGGCGGCGGGCAGGACGAGACCCGCGCCCCGGAGGCGGCGCACCTGATGATGGAGTGGACGAAGGAGTGCATGGCCGCCCACGGCTGGTACTGGCAGGAAACCCCGCCCGACCAGCCCTGAGCCGTCGGCTGCGGGCGTCTACCGTGGGGCGGGTGACGACGCCTTCCGACGACCAGGCCGTGCCCGTCCCGGTACGCCTCCTGCTCCCGGACGGCCAGGAGGTCGTGGCGCGGCTCTGGCGTCGGCGACAACTGCCGGACGGCTGGCGGTACGAGGTGGGCATCCCGGCGTACACCAACACCTCGGGGGGCGGCGTGGAGCCAGCCGAGTACCGCGTGTGGGTGCGCGCACCCGAGCATGTACGCCCCGTTGACGGCGTCTCGTACGACGCCGTGCCCACCGAGCCCCTGGAGCAGCCCTCACCGGTGCGTGAGGCCCTGGGACCGCGCCGACCCTCCGGGTGGGTCCTGCAGAAGCTGAGCGGCGGCCACGGGCCCGGCCAGGCTGTCCTGCACACTCCGGACTGTGACGAGGCGCCAGAAGGCGCGCCGGTGCTGGAGCTGGAGCGCGCCCTGGACGCTGCCGAGAAGGCCGGCGTCCGGCTGTGTGCGCTGTGCGGCGCGGCGGCCGAACTGGACCCCGTGCTGCGGGGCTTCGACCACATCGGCGACGACGGCTGACCTGACGTTCGCTCGCCGGGATGACCTGGGGCAACAGCCGCGTACGGGTTGTGCGTCAGATACGCAACGAGCCGCACGCGGGGGCAGGTGCACGATCAGCCTGCGGGGATGGACAAGTTGATCGAGTTGGCGAGCACGATCGTTTCGGGGGCGTTCATCGCCTTCCTCGCGACGTGGCTGACCAACCGCTCCCGCAACCGCCAGGAGCAGCAGGCCGAGATCGGTGCCCTGCGGGTGCAGGCCGACGCGATGACGGTGGCGGTGGCGGAACTGCAGGGCGCGGCCGCCGCCAACCGCCTGCTGTGGGAAGGCCCGGCTGAACGGGCACGGTCGTTCCTGCTGGCCGTCCTTGCCTTCGCCGGGGGCGCCGCCCGGGCCCGGATCGCCGGCGGCACAGACAACTTGAGCGGCCTGGTGGGTCTCGGGCAGGCGGCGGAACTGCTGAGCTGGGACCGACGGGCGACCAAGCAGACCGTGGCCGCCGTGCGGGAGCCGCTCGCCCGTGCTGCCGCCGCGGCGGCCCCGCTGATGCGCTACCCCGACCCGGCCGTCGCCGCCACCACCGAGCAGCTGCTGGGTGCTTGCGGGGACGTGGAGAACACGGCGCAACTGGAGGCGGCACTGGAAGCGTTCGGGCAGGCCGTCCGCGCGGCCACCGCACCGCGCCTGTCCTGGTGGGCGCGGCGCCGCGCGGCCCGGGCGTCCTCGTAGGATGCGGAAGCGCCCTGTCCCCGGCAGCTGGAATGCCAGGGACAGGGCGCTTGCGTACGTGCCTACAGCTCGATCTGGATGTGCTCCACGTCGGTGAACTCCACGCCCAAGCCGTGGGCGCGGGTGTTGTTGTTGCGGAAGTACATCTCCGCAAGCCCTTCGGCCGCGAGGCGCTGGAGCTGCTGCTCGTTGGCACCGCTGTCGCGGGCCTCGAAGAGGCGGTCCGCCCAGCGCGGCGGCAGGGCCTGGCTGATGTCGCGGATCCGGGCGTCGTCGGTCGTGCCGGGGGCGGCGGTGAAGCCGAAGCGGGCCCGGGTGGTGACGACCAGGCCGCCGGTGCTCGCGGCCCTCTTCTTGGCCTTCGCACGGATCTGCGGCTGCCACCGCTTCTTGACCTCACGCTCTATGCGGCCGCGCAGCTCCTGGCGGGGCCGCTTGAGCTTGCCCGCGACGTACCGCTCCACGGTGCGCTGGGAGATCCCGAGCGCCTGAGCGGCGGCCTTGGTGCCCTTGAGCTGCTTGACCAGGTACTTCATCTGAGCCTGGGCGCTCTGCGGGATGCGGCGGGTGAACGCCGACTCCAGCGCCTGGTCCAGGCTGTCCCCGATGGGGTCCGGCATGGTCGGCTACTCCCCTTCTCCGGCGCTCTGGTCGGTCTTGATGAGGTTGGCGATGTTGAACACGCCGCCGTGCTCCTCGAACTGCTTTTCCGCCCACAGGACGGTCTGGGTGCCCTGGTGCTTGACCATCCCGGGCGAGACCCCGAGCCGGAACGTGCCCGGCACCGGCTTGCCCTCGTCGGTGTGCGGCAGGACGTCCAGCGGGGACGGGCCGGGCGAGGGGTAGACGATCGCGTCGGTGCCGATCGCGACCGGGTACAGGTCGGCGGCGGCCGCCGTCTTCATCAGCTTGCGGTGCAGGCCGATCCGCTGGCCCGCCAGCACGGCGGCCCGGATGTCGGGGCGCCACGTCTCCCGCTTGAGCGCCGGGTACTCCTCGTAGTACGGCACCTGGCCCCGGCTGCGCTGGCGCAGCTTGCCGATGCCGCCCTTCGCCGTCGCCTTGATCGCGGTCGCCAGCAGCGCCATCGTCGGGTCGACCTGCTTGGAGCGGGCCATCGCGTCCAGGAACTCCTGGCCCTGGAGGTCGGTGGTGACGCCGAGGTCGGCCATCGTCGCCACGTACGCGTCGCGCAGCCGCTTGTACCAGGCGTCCAGGTAGCGGCCGGTCTGGGTGCGCACGTACGCCTCGATCGGCGCGACGTCGAAACCGAGCTCCACCGCGTAGGCGACGGTGGGCGTGGCGTACCAGGCCGGGCCCTCGGGGCGGTCGCCCTTCGGCGTGAACGGGCTCGGGAGCCGGTCGCCGTCGACCGTGCGGCCGTTGATCTGAACGCGGGACAGGTCCACGTGCGAGAGGTCGACCAGCCACGAGCCGGGCAGCGAGGCGTCGAACTTCGGGTTGTTCTTCAGGTGCGTCGGCCCGTTCAGCCCGACGGTGAGGCTATTCGCGGCCGCGGCGAACGACATGTTGATGTCGACCGTGACCAGGAACTGGTTCATGCACTCCTCATCGGTCAGCGGCCGGCACCAGTCGTAGGGCTCCTCCATCAGCATCTCTGCCGGGGTGCGCAGGTGGTGCCGGGCGAACTTGTCCTTGAGGATCGGGTGTTCGTCGGGGACCTCGCACTCCACCACGGGATACAGAGCGGTGAGCGCGTCGTCGTTGAAGGCCCGCTTGAACTCGCCGGTGGCCTCGTCCTTCTCCGCGCGGGTCGGCGGGCGCAGCGCGACCATCAGCTCGAGGCCGGTTGTCGCGGTGGTGCCGCGTGGCGTCATCACCCGCGCCGCGTACAAGCCGAGGTAGCGGGCGAGGTCGGCCGGGTGCATCGTCGGCAGCTGCGGGTCGTCCTTCTTGTCCCACTCCCGGGCGTCCAGCGCGTTCCACGGCAGGATGCACAGCTGGACGCAGCGCCGCTTGGAGCCCTCGGGCTCGCGGTAGACGCGCGCCCACGGCCCGAATCCGCGCTGGGTGAGCTGGAGACCGGCACGCTTGATCTGCTTGACCACCTTGTGGCTGTCCGCGATCCGTCCGTGGCGCCGCTCCTCCTCCGACAGGTCGGCGGGCAGGCCGTAGCGCTCCAGGGCGGCCGCGGTCAGGACGAGGATCGGGTCGGCGTCGCGACCGTTGCGGTGCAGCCGGGCCTGACCGAGCCGGGCCTCGGTCAGCGTCCAGTCGACCAGCGCCGGGATCGACTTGGCGGGCACGTCCAGGACCAGGCCGCCGACGCAGTACGCCGACACCTGCCCGTCCTGGTCGGCGTCGATGACCGCGAGCGGGCCGTTCTCGAAGCGCGGGTCGACGGCGGCCGCCGTGGTCTTCTTCGCCACCGCCTTCTTCGCGCCCGGGCGCCGCGACGTCGACGGCGGCCTGGTCGCCGTGGCCGACGCCGGGCGGGCGGGCGGCTTCGCGGCGGCCGGCGCCGACGGAGCCGGAGTCTCCGGGGCGGGCGCGGCGGTGAACGTCTCCGGCACGGCGGGCTCGCCGGGCGCCTCGGGCTCGGGGGCGGGGAAGCGTTCGGCCAGCTTCTCCAGGAGCCGGGCGTAGGCGGCGCGCTGCGGCGGCCGCGGCTCGGTCCGGCCGGCCTCCCAGTTCCCGACCGCCTCGCGGCGGGTGTCGAGAGCCTTCGCGATCTGGGCCTGGCTCAGCCCGGCAGCCTCGCGTAGCCGCCTGCGCTCGGCAGGCGGCGGCAGGTCGTCTTGGGCGACCTGTTCCAGCAACGCGTCCACGTTGCTGAGCAGCTCGTTCTCAGTGGGCACAGAGCTCACCTCCACTAGACACCCTACATCAATCGCTCATTGGATCGCACCTTAAGTCGCTCATGAATCGCTCATCTGGAGTTTCGCGTAAGCGGCGGCACAGGAACGTCAGACAGGGGCAGACAGGGTCCGGCAGACTCCTGGCCATGGACGCGGGGCTTGCGGGACTTCTGGGTGGTGTCATCGGCGCAGCGGTGGGGGCGATCGGTGCCACCGCGTCGGCCTACATCACCGGCCGGAAGGCGGAACAGCAGGCACGGATCCAGGTCCAGGCCCAACTGGCACAGGCACAATGGCAGCTCCGCCTCGAGTACCTGAACCAGCGTCATGAACCCCGGGCGCAGGCATACACCGCCGTACTGACCCTCGCCGCCGAGGTCCGGCAGCTGCTGGAGCGGGCGATCGGGTGCATGGAAGCGCACGACAGTGCCCAGTACCCGACCGTCGTCCAGCAGATAGAGGAAAGACTCAAGGGGTTCGCGCCTCTCTACACCCGGGTCCGGGTGGAAGGCCCCGAAGCAATGCTCTACCCGACCCAGGTCATCGAGGCCGTCCTCTCCCCCTTCCTGTGGCCGATGGAGGACTTCTACGACTTCGAGGACTACGAGGGGCTCTGCGACTACCGGAACAAAGTCTCGGAAGCTGTCTACGGGTTCGTCGATGCCGCTCGAAAGACGCTCAACGATGACCTGCTGACCAGCCGCCTCGCCGCCAGCCCCGAACACCCTTAACAGCTCGCGGCTTCTCACACTTTGCTCCGCTGCTTCCCTGACAGCGGCTACCCCCATGCGACGCGGCGCCAGCTCCCGCCACCGGCTGAGACCGCGGCTGTCCTCTCCGGCTACGAGGCGGTTGGCGCGGCGCGCTGGACGTGCAGGGGCGGCGGTAGTGGAAGCCGGAGCTCTGCCACCCCCCGGATGTTCAGTTCGCCGGCCTCTGCCCGGCGCAGCAGTTCGCCCGCGTTCTTCAGCGCCATGACGACCCGGGTGCGCAGGCGGGGATGGAACGGCATGGCGAGCGGGACGAGGGCGTCGATGGCGGCCGGGTTCGGGAACGAGCTGTTGCGCAGCTCGCCGACGACCCGGTTGAAGGCGGAACCGAGCTTGGGCGGCAGCTGAACGTGGGAGCGCTGCAGCGAGGACAGCAGCAGCGCCAGCATGTCCTCGTACGCGGTGCGCAGGGCGTTGATGCTGTCGTACGACACGATGTCGGCGGCGAACAGCCCGCGGCTGCGCTCGAGACGTTCGAGGATGGACTTGAGCATCTTCAGGTCGATGTCGCCGGCATACCGCAGGGGCCGGTCCACCCGGGCAAGCAGCTTGCCGCCTTCCACGCCTTCCCTCCAGGAGAAGCTGCTCAGGAGGTGGAACCATGCCTCCTGGCTCCGCAGGGAGTAGACGCCGCAGCCGATGAGGATCTGGTAGAGGATCTTCGCCTTCAGCGGGCGCGCGCCGCGCAGGACGGCCCCGTACGTGACATGGGAGTAGCCGGGCGCCTGTTGGGCGAGGGTGCGGTGGCTGAGCCCGTTGAAGTCCAGCAGGGTCTTCAGGAGCTCGCGCAGCTCGGCTTCGTCGACGGCGTGCGGTGGGGTGAGGTGGCCGGTGCGCTCCCAGCGGCTCAGTGCCTCGCGGCACAGGTCACCGGAGAATCCGGCGGCGGCCAGGCGCAGGCTCTCCCAGCGCGCGCTCCAGCTCTCGGGGTCGCCGCCGCAGGCCAGGACGTAGCCGTTGACGGTCGCCCAGGTGGGCAGTTTCTTGCCCGCGTGGGCGTTCGACAGCGTCGCGGTGGACAGCCCGCTGTGTTCGGCCATCAGCGACAGCGGCGGGTTGCCGGCCTGCTTGCGCAGCGCCTGGAGGTCGCGGGCGAAGGTCACCAGCGGGTCGTTGGTGGGGGGCAGTTTCTTCATGGGACGGGCCACGGCGTCCATCTCCTTTGCGAGCCCGGAACGGGGCCGGGGCCCGTCGGTGAGACGGGCCCCGGGGGATCGGGTCAGAGCAGACGCTGGCGCAGTTCGGCGGCCAGCAGGCCGCCGGCCCCCAGGATGGCGAGGGCTTCCTCGAGTTTCATCCCGCGGGCGAGCAGGACGAACAGCGCGGCCAGGAGTATGACCAGCAGGAGTAAGACGTCGTCTCATTTGGTGAGTCTGCGGTAGCAGATGAGGCTGCAGGCGATGGCGGTGAAGGCCAAGAAGTGCTCGGCCTTGCGTTCGTAGCGGCGGTGCAGACGGCGGCAGCCGGCCAGCCAGGACATCGTGCGCTCGATCGTCCAGCGGTGCCGGCCCAGCCGGGTGGAGGACTCGATGCCCTTGCGGGCGATGCGGTGCCGGATGCCTCGCTTGCGTAGCCATCGGCGCAGGTGGTCGTAGTCGTAGCCCTTGTCCGCGTGAAGCTTGGCGGGCCGGCGTCTGCGTGGGCCGCGGCGGGAGCGGATCGGCGGGATGCCGCGCACGAGCGGCTCGAGTGCCTGGCTGTCGTGGAGGTTCGCGCCGGAGATCCCGATGGAGAGGGGTAAACCGGTCCGCTCGGTGATCAAGTGGATCTTCGAGCCTTTCTTGCCCCGGTCGACAGGATTCGGACCTGTCAGGTCCCCCCTTTCAGGGCCCGCATGTTCACCGAGTCGATCGCGCAGCGCGACCAGTCCAGGTCTCCGCGCGAGCCCAGTTCGTCGAGGATGAGGCGGTGCAGCTTCGCCCAGACCCCGGCGGCGGTCCACTCGGTGAAGCGCCGGTGCGCGGTCGGCCCCGACGGGCCGAAGACCGGCGGCAACTGCCGCCAGGTGCAGCCCGTCGTGGCCACGAAGATGATCGCGGCCAGCACCTCGCGATCCCCGTACCGGCGCCGGCCCCCGCCCTGGGGCCGCGATGGAGCAGGCGGGGCCACCCGCTGGAACAGCTCCCACAACTCGTCCGAAACCATGCGCTCGACCATCACCACACGGTTCAGACTACCCAGCGCACCAAATGAGACGACGTCTAAGGAAGCCAGCGGCGAGGCCTTGGCAGCGCTCGCCGGGGTGTTCGCGCACGGCCCGTTCTGCTCAGCAGGAACGGGCTCAGGAAGCAGGTACGACAAGGAAGTTGACTCCCAACAGGAGGCGGATGGTCAGCAAGCGGTCCGGAACTTGGTGCTCAAGTGCCTTGCAGGGCACGGGACTTCACGCCGGTGGTTGCAGCCACAGGCGCCAGCGAAACCCACGTTACCCACGCTTACGCGCGAGAATGCCGATTCAGTTCCCATTGGAGGCAAGCCGTAAATAAAGCGCCGACCTGTTATTTAACGACCGGAACGGAATTGTTCAAAGAGTGACTCGCTGCCGCATTTAACAACCCGCGAATCTGCCTCATAAGTGCAGGTCAGGCAGTGTGTGGATCGGACACGGGGAACTGTCTGCCTACAGTCCTTGTGGAGGTTAATTATCCCCCTCATTCTTGAACTCGTTCCCACGTGCGCGTACGTACGCGCACTAGAGAGGCGCAGGTCCAACGGTCCGGACACGCACCGCAGAACGCAGGAGGCCCCGTTGCAGCGGGGCACCTCCGCAAGGTGGCACGGCCAACAGGTCAGCCACTGGACTTCCTTCCACCCGACGATGACGACTCTCGCGGGCCGAAGGGCGTACGGCAAGAGGGCAGGGTCCGGCGGAATCCGCCGGACCCTGCCGCATGCTCAGAGCCGCGCCATCGTCGCGCCTGGGCAGTGTTCTCAGACGGGACGGTGCGGGCCGCCGAAGTCCTGGTCGGTGAACGTGCCGAGCAGAGGCTTCGCAGTGACAGGAGCGGCGTGGGGTTCTCCGCACACGGGGCCGTGCTCACTGTCGGGAGTGACCCAGACACCGGTCCACCGCGGGTGGCGGTCGGTGATGGGTTGCCCGCAGTCCGCGCAGAGCACGACGGGGACACCGTGCTTGCGCAGTAGGCCGGCAAGTCCGGTCCGCTGGAGCTCGGGGACGTGGTCGTAGTAACCGAGCCAGCCGGACATGGTCTGGGAGGTGTTCCAGGTAGCGGTATCGCGGGTGTCCTCCCAGGTGGTGTCCGGGCCGACCGGGTGGAGAAGACGCCACCCGAACACCGGCATGCCCGGCCCGTGCAGTTCCGGCTCTTCACGGAAGGGCTGCGGAACAGCGGCGGTGTAGTCGGGACGAACCTCGCGGATCTCAGCCTCCAGGACCGGCCGGATCACCGTGTGAAGGTCATCCAGGGCGGCGAGCACTCCGGCCTCCAGCAACTCCCGCCCCTGCTCCCCGGCCTGGTGCCAGGCACACAGCAGGAGCTCCTCAAGATGGCCACCGACGAAGACGGCCTGTTCGACGGTGGCGGTGCCGTCGTCGGCCAGGAGGACACGGTGGCGCATCGTCGACCCGTCAATGCTGCCCGTCCACTCCACGGGCTCGCCGGCCTGCACGGCCTTCACCCCGTCGGCAGGAGTGGGGAACCGTTCAGCCATGGCCTCGGGCATGTCGATGCCCTCCTGCGGGGCGTCGTCCCAGTCCACCAGTTCGAGACCCGCGTGCTGGGCGGGAGCAGTCCGGACCGAGGTTTGCTTCCGGGGCGCCTTGCGGTCCTTCTTGCGCTTCTTCGGCATCGTCGTGGGTCTCCTTCACCTTCGCGGCCACCTGGCCTCGATCCTTGCATTCGGCAGCGGCCCCCAGGCCGGACTCAGCAGCAACAGCCCGGGCAGCTTCTGATCAGGCCGTGCGCTCCAGCTCCACCGCGCTGGCTGCCCCCTCGAGGTGTCCCGCCGCGGTGCTGTCCTGCCGAGCCGCTCGCTCGACACGGGCCCGCCGCAGCGCCAGGGCGCGGGTGGCTTCGGATTCGCGGCGGCGCTGGATGCGGCCCGCTTCGATCGGGGCCGGTTGGTCGTCCGAGGACACCTCCGGCTCCGGGAACGCGCGGCGGCTCAGCTCGCGCATCGCCCGGTTCTGGCGTTCGACTGCCTGCGCGATGCCCTGGTCCACCCGCCGCGCGGGCGCGACAGACTGGTGCGCGGCGAGCGCCTGGCGGTAGCCCTCGGACGCCAACTCGCGGGTTTTCACCGGACCGTTGGGCGCGGCCGCCGGGGCGACAGCGTCCGGTTCGGACACAGGCACCGACCCGGGTGCGAGGATCCGCAGGCCGCGCACGACCGTACGGCCCGCCGACTCGTTCGCCGCCTGGACGACGCGGGCCTGCTCCAGGCGCAGCTTCGTCGCCCAGGCCGCCGACTCCGGGCACACGGTGAGCCGGCCGGAGTCGGCGTCGTACCCGACCGCAGCGACGTGCCCGGCGAACTCGGGGGCGATGGCCTCCCACCGCTCCCGCAGCGAAGCGCCGGCGGCCGGGAGCTCCCACGCCCGCTCGTTCACCAGCATGCCGATCGCGGCACCGAGCCCCAGCGGCTCCCGCCCGCCGTGCCGCACTGACGGCGTCATGCGCGGCTTCGCCTTCGCCGGACGGCCGTTGCCGCCGTTCTTCCGCGCCGTCTCCAGTGCGGCCTGCAACGCGACCCGCGCCAGGTCGACCCCCGACAGCTCGCCGCCGCTCATGACTGCTCCCAGGTGGTGTAGCCGAGGTTGAGGTGCGCGAGGCGGGACATCCGGGTCACCTGCGAGACGAACGCCCTCGTGAACAGCCGTTGCGCCGACACCTCGCCGTACCGGTCGATGTGGTCGAAGACGACCTGGTGGTCCTTCGCGGCGCGGTTGCGCCAGTCCAGGACCTGCTCGCGGGTCAGTTCCTCGAGGACCAGCGGCGCCTGGTCGACGACGTCGTCCTGCGGCTCCGGTGCGACGGCGGGTGCCGGGCGGGGAGCGGGCAGCACGACCGGGGCCGACGGCGCGGCCGGCTCATCGATGGCGGGGCGCACGGCCGCGGCTTCGGCACGGTTCTTGGCGGCCGCCGCCTTCCGGGCCCGGACCTGCTCCCAACGGTGCTCGCGGGCCCACGCCTGGGCGGTCACGGTCTCGTGCAGCTGCCGCTCGGTCGCCGTACGGCGCTCCTCCGGCGAGGCGTACGGCATCGCGGCGTCGACGGCGGCCGCGACCGCCTGGCGCCGGTCACGGCTGTCGAACCGCCGGTCCTCGCACCGCGGGCACTCACGGCCCGAGTCGAGCAGCACGCCCTCGTCGCACAGCTTTTCGCCGCACTCCTGACGCTGGGGCAGAGCACGGCTGACCAGCCAGCCCACGGGGCTCGTGATCGGCGCGCCCAGACGCATCTGCTCCTCCAGGCGCCGAGTGAGGCGGTCGGCGAGGATCTGCGGCGCGTCGACGCGGCCCGCGAACCCCTCCACCCGGAGCAGCTCGGTACGGGTCGCGGACTCCACCAGCTTCCGGGCGCCCCGACGCTCCAGGCGCTCCCACACCAGCCGGACCGGCTCCAAGATCACCCGCAGGTCTTCCGGCGGCAGTGGCACCCTCCCCCGCTGCTGCCTGTTCTGACCCGCACCGTCCACGGCCCGCACCGAAGCGCCGACCACCGACCCGCAGTCGCCGTTCTCGCTGCTCATCGACGGGGACTTCTCGCGCTGTTCCCCGCGAAGCGGGCCGCCCTCTCGGTCGACCAGGCGCAGCTCGTCAGCGGCATCAGCGTCTGGGGCCTGGTCCTCGCACGTACCCGCGCGCTCCGGCCGACCACCGGTCCCACCACGGCCTTCGCCGGAAAACCCACAAGAGAGCTCAAGCGACCCACCAGGAGTAACCCCAGAAGCGTGAGAGGCGTGAAGGTGTGCAGCAACGGCGAGGTCTGCCGTATCGGCCTCTTGGCCCTGCCCGGCACCCGACACCCCAGTAACCGCAAGGGTCCCAGCGTCCTCGCCAGTCTCAAGATCTCCGGATGCAGTAACAGCAAGGTCTGAAAACACGGCGTCGGCGGACTCGCGGGCCTCCCGTACGAGCAGACCGTGCGCCTGGGCGACCGGCAGCAGCCGCACCCGGCTGCGCGCGTTCATCTGCGACGCCGTCTCGCGCCGGTCCACCGTCACCGTGCCCCGCTCCTCCAGCCGAGCCAGGACCTTCGCCCCGCCCGACGGCGAGCAGCCCAGCAGCCGGCCGACCGTCGCCGCCGGACGGCCCCGCTCGGTGTCCACCGACCCCGGGCACAGCTTCAGCCAGCCTTTGGAGTTCGTCGACAGCACCATCAGCAGCAGCCCGAGCCGGTCCGTGGCCGCCCCGCGCCCCGTACGGTCCGCGAGCATCCCGGCCGGAGTCACCCGCCCGTCCTTGTGCGTCCAGCCCGGCGCGAACAAGACCTCGATCAGCTTGAGCAGCACCGCCAGCTCCACCCGCGACAGCGCCAGGACGTGCCGCCGGTCCCCGGCCTGCTGCGCCCGGTACATCGGGATCACCCAGCACTCCAGGCCCGTCGCCCGCCCGGCCGCGCTGTTCGTCTCGTTCGACCCGAGCACGCCGCGCTCGCGCAGCTCCGGCAGCACCGTGTGCGCGACCCGCGACTTCCCCAGCCCGAGCCACCGGCCCAGCTCCGCAGTAGTGATCTCCGTGCTGTAGTCGGCAGCAACCCGGGCCTTCGCCAGCAGCACCACCGACGCCAGCCGCGTGGCGTCACACGCCCCGTCCAGCGCCGGGCCCGACACCAGCGCACGCACCGCCGCGAGCAGCCGCGTGCGCATCGTCTCCGTCAACTGGAGCGGGTTGCCCAGCTCCAGCGGAACGACCGGACCGGCCTGAGCCGGAACCGACCGCAGCCGAGAGCGCGGCGCCCCGCCGATGAACTCCGAGCGAGGGGGCACGAGCGGGGCGGCCCACGCCGCGACCGCGCTCACTGGACACCCCGCAGAGACGTCAGAACATGATCCATCCAGCGACCATGGACCAGATCACCTGTGGATAGATTCTGGTCAGCCGCAGAGACCCCCGGCGCTCCCGCACCGCGGGCAACAATCTTGGAACCCGTCCCGCCACGCGGGACGACACCCTCCCGGGCGCCGCCGTCGACGCAGTTGTCGACGACATCCGAGAGCGGGTGCACGAGCGGGGCGGCAGACACCGCGACCACGCTCATCGAGCAGACCCCGAAAGAGCTGCTCTTGGAGCTTCCTACTGGAAGACCCTCTTCCTGTACGAAGCGGGTAAAGGGGGAGGACTCGGGCGACGATTCCGTCACGCGGGAAGCCCGCTGTGCCTGAACCGGTGTGAAACGGACAGGGTCAAGCTGACAGGGGGACACCACTTCGGGCACTATGAGAAACGACCTGCTCTCCATATAGCTGGACCGACCAGAGCCCTCGGGCCCGGCCGAACCAGATGTGCGGATGGGTTGGGATCGCCCCCTTCGTGAGAAGCGGGCGGACGCCGATGGGTGGGGGGAGATTTCTCCTCTCGTCTCGGTGGTGCTGAATCGCGAAGCCCCTGTGGTGGGGGCCCGCGAACGGGACTGCTGGGCTTCCTCCTCTCGGTGGGTACTGCTGCGGCTGTGGTGGCCGTGGTTAGTGCGCAGTGGCCCTGATGAGGGGCCGATTGGGATATGTGCGGCTCGATGAGCCGCAGCTCAGGACCGGTGACAGCCGGGACCTGAGCGGCCGACGCGGGTGGTTAATCCGGTCGGTAGACGGGCCGCGCGAGGCCAGCGGGTGGTAAGTCCGCTCCTTGGCGCGCGCGGCCGATGACCTAGGTCATCCCGACCCCCTTGATTCCGAGGCCGGCGTCGGCATGCCCGCATCCAGTTCCGCAGCCTGCGGGAACCGCTCGGCAAGCCGCTTGAGCAGGTGCATGTAGACCGCGCGGTGAGGCCGACGCGGATGGGTCTGCCCCAACTCCCAACGAGCCACGGCGAGGCGCTTCACGCCCACAGCGTCCGCAACCTCCTGCTGGGTGAGGCCCGCAGCGAGACGCAGCTGCTGCCGCACGTGCGGCAGCGGCAAGACGTCATCGAGTAGGGCGTCCACCCGCTCCAAGGGGTTCGCGTCGGACATGACCCAGCCTTTCAAGATCGATGATCTCCTGAAAGATACACGACGGGAGTGATCTTTGCCATCGCCGAACGATGCGTCGACAGTGTCGTGTTCAGACCGGACCCGCTTCGTCCTCCCGGCGCATTGCACGAACCGTGTCGCCATCACCAGCTCCACTCGTGGGCGAGGACGGAGAACAGAACGCTGTCGCGCCACTGCCCGTTGGTGAAGACGTGGTCCCGCAGCGTGCCTTCGCGGGTGAAACCGAGCTGCTGCACGACGGCGATCGAGGCGGTGTTGTCCGGGCCGATCGCTGCGGTGATCCGGTGGAGACCGAGGTCCTTGAACGCGTACGTGACCAGAGCGCGGGCCGCGTCCCTGGCGTAGCCGCGGCCCCACTCCTTCGCTGCGATGGCGTAGCCCAGCTTCCCGGCCTGGACACCACTGAGCCCGATCCGGGCGAAGCCGATCACGCGGTCGTCGTCGCGCTTGGTCACCCCGAGGTAGAACTCCGTCCGCGGTTCCTGCCGGGTGCGCTCGAGCGTGCCCTCGATCATGGCGACGGCCTGGTCGCGGTCACGGCTGTCGAAGCTGAGCCACGTCGTGACCTTGTCGTCACCGATGATCGCCAGGACGTCTTCGACGTCCTCCA
Organism: Streptomyces sp. NPDC020489; assembly: GCF_044386545.1. Taxonomy (NCBI): domain Bacteria; kingdom Bacillati; phylum Actinomycetota; class Actinomycetes; order Kitasatosporales; family Streptomycetaceae; genus Streptomyces; species Streptomyces sp. NPDC020489. The sequence goes on along the minus strand of NZ_JBIRUZ010000027.1, from coordinate 37,879 downwards.
TGCAGAACTCCCGCAGCACGACGGTGCTGCCGGTGACGCGGATCGGATACGGCAACGGAACTCCTAACGGGGCAGGGACTTCAGAGGCGTACGAGTGAAGACCTCGATCTGCTCCTGCAGATCGGCGCCGGCATCGGCGAGCGGCGAGTCCCGCAGCGCGCGGTGCACCCGCTGCGTGCAGGTGATGATCCCGTTGATGCGCTGCTCGGGAACGAGCCCGAGGACCGGTGCAACGGCCTCTTCGGCGCCTTCCAGCTCGCCAGCCTGAATGCGCGCGATGGCCAAAGCGCTGTGGGAGCCGGCCTGATCGCCGAAGGCCCACTCCGGAGACGAGTTGTCCGCGTAGGCCTCCACGGCCCGCGTGGCGTAGTCGCCTGCGGCTTCAGCCTGCGACGGCAGCCACGACAGGGCTTCCGCCGCGTAGTAGATCTGCCGGGTGCGACCGAAGCTGCACAGGCCACCGAGCTCGTCGACCTCGTCCTCCTGGACGAGGTCCCACGCGCTCTCGGCTCGCTCGATGGCGGCCCGGGCCGCGTTCGCGTTGCCGAGGGCCGCCCAGGCGCGGGCCTCGTTCATCGGCAGCCACACGCTGGAGGTGTTGGTCGCGGCGAATTCTGCGCCGGACTGGGCGTACTTGACGGACTCGCGCGTGCGGCCAGCCCAGTACGAGACCAGGGACTGGATGCCGCGGATCCACGCGCGCAGGCCGTTGTGGTCGGCGTTGTCCGCGCAGACGAACGCCGTCCGGGCCTGGGTTAGGGCCGCGTGCGGGTCGGCGAGGTCGTGCGAGGCCTTCGCGAGCAGACCCCCGGTGACCCCGGCGAGGAAGTACAGCTGGCGCGCCTGAGAGGGGCGGCGCTGCTGTTCCAGCAGGGTGAAGACCGTGTCCTGCGTCGTGATCAGATCGGGCAGCAGCTCCGACAGGGACAGCTGCGGGTAGTCCGTCGCCAGACGCTGGACGTCCGCGTGTACCTGCTCCATGACGTCGGATGTCAGCTCCGTCTGACCTGCTGCAAGGGCGAAACTCTTAGCGCGTCGTGCTGCCATTTCAATCAACTCCCGGTCCGCAGTCGGCTGCCCTGTGGCCAGGACCAGCCCCGTGGATTCGTCCACCGCCGGTAAGGCTTCGCCGCCCCAAGGGGCGAGAAGCGCATCGATCGGCTTGCCGAACATCTGTTGCAGAACACGGCGCATGACTGGGGTGGTGCTGGCCCGCTCTCCACTGGCCAGCCGCCGCAGGTGCCGAGTGCTGAGGGTGACGTCCTCCCCCAGCTCATCGGCGAGACGCCCGAAGTCACGGACGATCTCTTCATACGTGCGCGGCTGCTGGCGCAGCAGGAACTCCAACGTGGTGCGTGGATCCCCCTTGCGTGCGTTGCCGGCCACCAGTCCTCCCGAGTCACGAATACGTGCTCTGCAGCGCCAGTGTCGTGCCGCGACGACGGCTAGTCAGCAGAGCGAGAGCCCTGGTCCGCCAGCGGTCCTCTTCATGTCCCGGACTGGTCCGGTACGGGGCCGCTGCCGGACCTCGTTTGGTCATGCTCCCCCATCAGACGGTTGTGATCAGCAAATTCATGCGACCCGGCGGCGAGTTGAGGAGGGGCACCATGACCGACGACCGGCATCTGGTGACCGACGCGCACGGCCGCTCCACTGACCTCACATCCAACGCCCCCGGCATCGGCTGCCGTTGCGGTGATCGCGCACCGCTGCCGAGGACCCGGCACTGGGCCCGAGCCGCCGTGGCCATCACGGCGATCCTGACCGTTGGCCTGGTCGTCTCGGTCCTGCTCCTGGTGGTCCGGGACATCGTCACCACCGTGGCCGGCACCGGCGTTACCGGGTTGATTCTGAAGGCCCTGCTGGCGCCCTCCAACAGGAGGGACCGGTGAGCGCCATGGTGGAAACGACGATGCCGTGGTCATCAGGACCAGCTCATTTGTTTGCCGCGAGCCGGGCCTGGACGATGTACGCGTACGCGGCCCCCAAGGCTCCGTACTGTGCACCGCCTTCAGTGACGAGGGCTGCGTCAGCCGCGTCGGCCGCGTTCTTGAGCTGGCGAGCGACGGCGTCCGGCACAGTCGGTGCCTCCGCGAACTCCTGCAGCCGCATGACCATTAGGTCCAGCGCAGCATCCCTGGACACGCCGGCGGGCCCTTCCGAGCTCACGAGGGCGGGGATCCAGCCGTTGTCAGCGTCGAGCGCGCTGCGGAGCTCTTCCACCAGCTCTTCGCTGGTCAGGCGCTTTCCGGCGTTCATGTTGGGCTCAGTCTCCAGGAGTTCAGAAGGAGGGGGCCGGGGGGGGGGGGGGGGCCCCGCGGGGGCCCCCCCCCCCCCCCCCCCCCCCGCCCCCCCCCCCCCCCCCCCCCCCCCCCCCCCCGGGGCCCCCCCCGACG
>NZ_JBIRUZ010000027.1:0-35473 GCF_044386545.1 Streptomyces sp. NPDC020489 | reverse complement strand
GGCGCGCGCGCCCCGCGCCGCACCCCCCCGACCTCGGCGGGGGCCGGCCGCTGCCGGGGTCTATGGTGGGGCCCCCCCCCGGGGGGGGCCGCGGGGGGGGGGGGGGGGGGCCCCGCCCCCGGGCCGCCCCCCGACTCGTGCCGCACGGACTCAGGCGAGCGGAACGGAGAACCGCAGCGTCCAGCCCTTCGCAAGCACGTGCTGGGTCACCTCAACTACTCGCCCGTCGGCCGTGCGACCGATGTGGTTGATGGTCAGCACGTCCGAACCCTCCGGCAGACCGAGGCGCGCAGCCTCGTCCGCGGTGGCCGGGCGCAGCGCGATGTCCTCGGTAGCGGTGTCGCCCTGGTCGAAGCCCGCTTCCTTCATCCGGCTGATGATGCCGCCCACGCCGGTGTCCACCTGCTCGACACCGGCGGCCTCAGCGACATCGACCGGGATGTACGTGGTGGCGAGCTGCACCAGGCGGTCGCCGTCGAACATCTTGCGAGCGCGAATGACGACCTCGCCACTGGCGCCCAGCAGCTCGGCAACGTCGCCCGGGGCCGCCGCACGGCTGACGGAGACCTCGGAACGAGGCGCCAGTCCGGTGCGCTGCAGCTCAGCGTCGAACGCACCGCGTGCACCGTTCTCCTCACGCTGAGCGGTGGTGTACCGGGTGCGGGCGTCGCGCACGATCGTGCCGGTCTCGGTGATCTCGTTGCTGGCCATGTGGTTCAAGCTCCTAGCTGTTGTGGTCAATGGGTATTCGGTCCGCCCCAGCTCGGGGAGCGGGACGGGGGGTCCTACAGGTCACCCGGGTTCCGGGCTGTCGATGGGCCACTCGTACGCGAGCGCCCATTTGTTTCGCGGCAGTACGTGCAGGCAGATCTCCACCACGCGGTGTTCGGAGGTCAGGCCTTTGTGCGTGATCTCCAGGACGGACTGGTCGGCAGGAATCCCGAGTGCCTTGGCCTCGTCCGAGGACGGTGCCCTGACCTCGACTTCCTCGCGAAGGCGAACCTGCTTGAAGCCCGCTTCGGCCAGCCTCGACTTGCTGCCCCCAGTGCCCGTCTCCAGGTCTGCAAGGACAGGGCAGGCGTCGACGACGTCGGGCGGGAACCAGCTTGTCGCGACCTGGATGACTTCGGCCGCGTCCTCGTTGCCGGGCTGGCACGCGGACATGATCCGCGCGCGCTTCAGGGTCTTGGCGCGGTGGTGCATGCCGAATATCTCCGCCACCTTCTTGGGCGGCACGTCACGGTCGATGACCACCTGGTTCTTGAGGCTGAGGCCTCGAGCCTTCAGCTCCGCCTGGAAGGCTCCGGCGGCGCCGCCAGCTTCGCGAATCGCGGCCAGGTAGCGCGTGGTTCGGTCGGAGAGGAGCTTCCCGACCACCAGCGAAACGAAGGTGCCCTTCCCGCGGCGCGAGAACACCAGGCCCTCGCCCTCCAGCAGCCCGTAGACATCACGGGCGGTCTGGTAAGCGATGCCGTGATCCTTCTGGAGCTGGGGGACGCCAGGCAGGCGGGACCCCGGCGGCAGCGCGCCGCGCTCGATCTTGTCCCGGATGTCGGCGGCGATCCGCTCAACCTTCCCGGGCTCCTTCTTGGGCACCAGTTGCCTGTCCTTCCCCTTCGTGGCCGGCCAGCTGATCTCGCTGCCCGACGCGCACAGCATGACATGTCTAGTTGTCTCTCGAAAGTCGGAACACTCGGCGCATGTTTTCCTCCCCATGAAAGCGCAGGTCAAGCCACATTCAGAACATTGGTTAGCTAGACAGGTTGACACCCGCTGGATAGCGGCGTTGTAATCGAGGTGCTCCAGCGGCGGTGAGTAGCCGAACGCAAGGAGTAGCCACCCCGTCATGCCATGGCGCTGCTTGGCATGCCCGAACGCTCCGAGCCCGCCCCACCGAAGGGAGCACCACCCCATGAACGTCACCAGCCGCCCCGCCGCCAGCCTTGCCACCGAGGACTTCGACATGGAGACCCAGGAACTGCTGGCCGCGATCGAGGTGGAGCTGCCGGATTTCGGCGACGTCGACCTGGACGTCGCGTTCGGTACGCCGCTGGAGATGCACGAGTTCGTGACCCCGGACGAGCTGGCCCGCTGGGACGCCGCCTCCAGCCTCAGGAAGGGCCGGAAGGCCGCGCAGGACCAGGTCGCCCACGACTTCGCGGCGCGCAGGGCCGCAGCCGAGGACATCCTCGCGGCGGACCCCTCGATCACCGAGCTGGTCCGCGAGCGCCTGGTCGACGCGCTCATCCCTCACGCCGCGCAGCTGCGCATCGCGCCGCCGGCCGCCGCGCTTCTGCCCGTCGCGGCCTAGCTCCAGCCGGGTCCTCACGGACCCGGCTCCCCCACCCGGAACCGCCCACGAGGGCGGCGCCGGATGAGGGAGCCGGACTCGGATCCCGACAGCACCAGACGCCCAAGGTGAGGCCCGCCATCGCGGTGGGTGGATCTGCGGAGTGGCCGTTCCTTCTCAACTCCACATCGAACATCCGGCGCTACGACTAGCCGGCACCTCCGAGCAAGAGATCTGCGGAGGGGTGCCACCAGGTGAGTCCTCTGGTTGAACCGGCCCAGTCCGCAGGGGATGCGGACCGCCAGCCCGCAGGCGTGATGCGGGACAGGCAACAGCGACAAGCCAGCCCTGCCGCGCAGACAGCTTCCGAAGCACCTTTTCCCTTGCCGCCCTCGGGCGGACAAGCGATCCGAACGCGCGGTGAGAAAGGGCGAAGATCGCGGGCCCCGTTGGAAGTACGACGACCGGTTCGAGTCCGGTCCGGGGCGCTGCGGCTCATGTGCCGCTCGGAGCAGGGCATCCCGCCCGCCCGAAACGACGACAACCCCCAAGGGATGAGGCCCCACGGGGGTTGTCCAGGACCTTGCTGGAGGCCCTGATGCTCATCAGCATCGCACGCCCGATCGGCAACACCGACTCCGACCCGGACATGGACGAGGCCCTGCGCCGCGCCCGAGGCGGGAAGTGATCGCCGTGAACTGCCGCCACCAGACCCCGTGTCCGCCGGCGAACAGCTCGGACCGCGAGGCCGCGCACATCGTCTCCCACCACCCCGAGCAGGGCTGGTCGCTGCTGTGTAACGGCGTCCTGGTCTTCGACGACACCGGCGAGCTGCTGCCGGACGGCAGCGTCATCGCCCCGCACCGGCCGCTCGCTATCGCGGCCTGAACCCCCGGCGTTGCCCAGTCGCCACCGGCCCGCCCTGCGGCCCGGTGGCGGTGGAGAGCGACGGAAGTTCCCTTCCCCGCTCGTTCGGCCCTCCCCGCGATGGCTGAGGAGCACATCCCCAACTCCCCTGTCCCCAGGAGGTACTTGATGATCACTATCCCCGTTGCGCTGCTCGCGGGCGGCGCGGTCTGGCTGTTCTGGAAGGCCGACCTGGCCATGGGCGCCGTGATCGCGGCGCTGGTCTGCGGCTACGCCCTGGCGACCTCGCCGATCGCCAACGCGATCGACGGCATCGGATCCGGCATCGCCACGGCGGTGCAGAACGCCGGCGACGACAGCACGGCCAGCAGCAGCCGGTGAACCTGCCGTCTGCCCGTGGCTCCGGGCCCCGGTCCGGAACCGCGGGGAGGTGACAGAGCCCCCGCCCGCACAACCCCCTGATCCCTCTCCGGAAGGACTCCCACCCACATGAGCGACGACACCGGTAGCTCCGAGGTCAAGGTCGGCTCGGACCTCCACAAGATGATCCAGCAGCTCGAGAAGATCGAGTTCAAGACCGACCGCGACCTCTACAACTACGCGAAGCTCCTGCGCGCGATCGGCTTCGAGCTGTACACGCGCGTGGCGTTCGACGCCGACATGATCACGGCGATCCTCAGCCAGTACAAGGGCAAGTGGTACACGTTCGGCCTCCAGTCCAAGATCCGCGCGAAGCTGGTCGGCGCCCACCTCAAGGCGGGTGCGTCGGCGGCGAAGGTGCTCGGACTGGCGGGCGTGAAAATGTACGCGAGCTTCGTCAAACACTTCATCAGGCCCGAGCAGGAAGCCGAGGCCGAGGCCCGCAAGGGCAAGGGCTCGAAGAAGCCCGGGTTCTCCATCGGTGACAAGCCGTCTGACGGTGCCGGGAAGCCCGGCGAAGCAGGAAGGGCCGCCTAAATGGCACGCCGCGCATCTCGTTCGAAGAAGTTCGACCCTCGAAGCGACGAAGAGATCCAGGAGAGCCGCGGTGCCCGGCTCACCTACGGCGGGCCCTGGGCGGTCACCGTCCTCGGTCCGCTCCCCGTGGAGCTCGCGCACGTCGCACTCACCGGCAACCCCACCGCCCTGGCGCTCGCCTCGCTGGGGCTGGCCGGCACCGGCGCGGCCGTGTGCCGCCTGATGTCCCACATCGATGCCAAGGCCAAGCGGCCGAAGGACCAGCGGATCTGGCACCAGGTCAACACCGGTGTCGTCACCGCCGCTGCCACCCTGGGCACGGTCGTCGGCGTCGACACCCCGGCGACGGCTGCGGCCTGGTTCCTCGGGGGCGTCGGGATGGCGGCTGCGAACAACCTCTGGAGCAAGTTCTACAAGGCGGGCTCGGAGAAGAGCGCGTCCAGGTGGGAGAAGCTCGAGAGCGAGATCGGCCTGGCCAAGCACGAGCTGAAGGAGGCCGCCTCCAACGGCAAGGGCACCGTGATCGCCACGGTGGAGGCCAAGGACGGCGCGACCGCCGACGACCTCGCGCGCAGGATCCCCGCGATGGCTTCGGCCCTGAAGCTGGGCAAGGGACGCATCACCCACACCGTGGACGATGACGACTCCTCCCAGGTCACCCTGCGCGTCCAGGTCGCCGACCTGCTCAAGGAGGGCTTCCCCTGGCGCGGCCCGTCCGCGTTCGGCGCGTCCATCGGCGACGTCCCGATCCGCACCGGCCGCTACGAGGACGGCGAGGACGTCCTGCTCAACCTCACCGGCATGCTGCGCGACCCGGGCCCGCTGTCCAACGGCAACGTTGAGCACTGCATCGCGATGGGCGTGAACGGTGCCGGTAAGACGCAGGGCAACCAGCTCATCATCACCGAGGTCGGCACCCGCACCGAGGCCTCTGTGATCGTGATCGACTGCTCGAAGTTCCAGCAGGACTTCGGGCACGTCCGGCACGGCATCGAGTGGCCGATCGACAAGAAGGACGCCGCCCGGCGTTTCTTCAAGATCCTGCCCAACGCGATCGAGAAGCGCACCGACTTCCTCGCCGCGAAGGGCATGTCGAAGTGGGAGCCCGGCTGCGGCCTCAACTTCCTCGTGATCATCGGTGAGGAAGCCGCGGACTTCGCCGCCGACAACGAGCACTACCAGAAGATCCTGCGCACGGCGCGTGCCGCCGGCATCTGGATCCTGACGTCCATCCAGCGTGCGACGCACAACAACATGGACACCGACTCCCGCGCCAACTCGCCCGCCGGGCTGTGCTTCGGCCTGCGGGACGGCGCCGACTCCCAGTACTGCCTGCCGGACGAGGCAGTGGAGGCCGGCGCCTGGCCGCAGTGGGGCAACCGCAAGCCGGGTTACCACTACGCGGCGGGCCTGGGCATCCCGGAGGAGCGGTGGCACGTCACCGCCCGCACCGAGCTGGCCAGCAAGCGCGACCAGGCCGACGCCATCACCGCGGGCGCGGCGATCCGCACCCCGCTGGACGCGATCACCGCTGAGGCGTTCGGCGACCTGTACACCAACCGCACCACGTACGACGCCCCCCTGCTGCCCAAGGAGGAGGGAGAGGAGAACAACCCCCAGCAGCAGGCGGCTCCGGCCCCCGCCGCCGCCGCGGCCTCCCCGGCCGCGGCGGCGCCGGCCTACTCCGGACCGCCCGAGGAGGAGATGGACGACGTGGACGAGGACACCATCGCGCGCGAAGTCGAGGAGCTCAACGAGATGCTGCAGAACGTGCTGGACGAGGACCCCGAGCCCGGCGAGTACGACCACCTGCGCATCGAGGACGAGATCGAGGCCCCGGCCGACGACGCCCCCGTCCTCTCGCTGGGCGGCGACGACGACGCCGACAAGCTCACCAGCGAGCAGGGCCGCCAGGAGCTCTACAAGCGGCTCGACACGTGGGTGCGCGAAGGCAAACTCTCGTTTGCTCCCCGCGAGGTCACCGACATCCTCCTGCGGGTCGGCCTGGCCGACACCAAGCGCTGGTTCTACCGCGAGCGCGACCGCCTCATCGAGCGCAAGGTGATCTCCGAGGACGAGTCGGAGGAGGGCTTCGGCCACTACGACATCCTCCGCTCCCCCCTCTCCAGCGACAACGGAGAGTAGTCAAAACCGGGTACGCACGGTGCGCGACGCTGCGCACCGTGCGCACCCGTCCCCGCCCCAGGTAGGGACCCCGCACCCTGGCCGCGCACCACCCGATGCGTACCGGTTTGTCCCGCGCGCACGGTGCGCGCCAACGCCGTGCGCACCTTACGGAAGGTAATCGAATGGCAGACCGCCCCGAGGCGCCGCCGCCCTTCACCAAGGCCCAGAAGTGGGCCATCGGCATCGCCGGAATCTTCTTCGCAGGCCTCGCCGGACTCGGTGGATACGGATCCTTCGCCGCCGTCGAAGACGTCGCCCGCACCTACGGCTTCGGATCCCACTCCTGGATCGTCCCCATCGGCGTTGACCTGGGCATTCTCGCCCTCCTGGTCGTCGACCTGGTCCTGGAGCAGCTCGACATGCCCCTCGCCCCCCTCCGGTGGCTCGCCTGGGCATTCACGGCTGCAACAATCTGGTTCAACATGGCGGCAGTTGATACCGATTTGCCCTGGCACGAGCGCGTCACCGGCCAGGGCATGCACGCCGCCATGCCGGTGCTGTTCGTCGCGTTCATGGAGGGCGTCCGGCACGCCGTACGGCGCCGCACCGGGATGACCTCCGAGCGCCGCATGGACGGCATCCGGCTCAGCCGCTGGTTCCTGGACCCCGTCGGCACGTTCGGCATCTGGCGCCGGATGGTCCTCTGGGAGGTCCGCTCCTACCGGATCGGCCTGATCCTGGAGCGGCACCGCCGCAAGGTGATCGGGGACCTCCGGGCCCGTTACGGACGCCGCTGGCGCAGCAAGGCCCCCGCAGAGAAGCTGTGGCCCCTTCGCGGCGGCATGCTGGACCTCGCCCTGGAGCTGACGGGGACCACAGCGGGGACCAACCCCGCCGTCGGCGGGGACCACCCCGCCCTCCCGGCCCCCACCACGGACACGACGGCCCCCGCCCTGGCCCCCAGTTCGGGGGCCACGGTCCCCGAACTGGCCCCCGCACCGGCTCACCCGGTCCCCGCCCCGGCAGGGACCACCGCACCGGCAGGAACCGCCACCAGCGAAGAGACCGGCCCCCGCACCTCCGGGACCGCCGCCGCACACACCCACACGGCGGGGACCATCACCGTGAAGGTCCCCAACGACAGCCACACCGACGGGGACCACACCGCTCCGGCGGGGACCACCGACGGGGACCACACCGGCACCGAGGGGACCACCCCGGCCGACGCGGCCCCCGCCAACGGCCCCCGCCCCCAGCACCCGGGAGCCACTGGCCCCGTCGCTGGGGGCAGCTTCCCGGAGATGGACCTCTCTCTGGGGGCCAACTCCCGAGCCCGCGAGTACAGCGCGGCCCCCGCGCGGCCCGACATCGACGACGTCAAGCTCGCCGAAGCCCGGGACCTCGCGCGCGGCATCATCCGCGCCGGATCCAGCAAGGTCTCGCGCCGCTCACTCAAGGCTGCCGGCCTCACCGGCAAGACGGAGACGGTCCAGGCGCTCGCCGATCTCCTCAACGAGGAAATCGCCAACGGCGAGCTCGTCCTCGACGAGACCGCGTAACGCCCCGGCATGAACCACGAACCGGAGGAAGACACCGTGGACTTCACGTTCGACTTCACCGAGCAGCGGGACGAACCGATCGAGCTGCCGCTCGCGGACGGCCCCACCCACCCGCCGACGATCCTGCTGCGGGGCCAGGTCATGGCCTCGCGCTGGCACACGCTGACCGACTGATCCGAAGCCGAGCTGTTGAAGCCAGCTCGGCTCGATCGGCTGCACAGCAGGAGGCCCGCACCGACAACGCCGGTACGGGCCTCCTGCTGTCCGCAGATGTTCCGACTGCTCCAAGGGCTCCGAGGTGTTGAAGCCACCCCGGAGCCCCTGAAGAGGCCGGAGCCTCCCCGGGCGATCTCACGCCAAATGACCCGCCCGAGCTCCCCATCTGAGGAGGACACCATCATGCCGTCCTACGGCGAGCAGCCCCAGACCACCTACCTGCCGACTCCACTGCCGCCCCAGTACGGGCAGGCACCCGCCCCCGCGTACGGCCAGCACGTCGTCCCGCTCCCCCAGGGCACGGTCGTCTACCCGCCGACCGCCGGCCTGGACGGTGTGGTTGTCGTCCCCGGCCCGTACGGCCAGCAGACGGCCTACTACACGCCGCCGCCCGCCCCGGCCCCGCAGCCGCTCGTCTCCCCGCTCCTGATCAAGGCCGCCCTGGTGGCTTTCATCGTCGGCATCGGCGGGGTCGGCGTCTTCTTCCTGATCCACGCGATCGTGGAGCTGGTCAACGCGCTCGTCACCCTGGGGCTGATCGGCCTTGCAGGCCTGGGCGGCTGGATCCTGCTGAAGGTGTTCACCACCACGGGCACCGGACGCGGCGACACCATCAACGTCAGCGCCAAGGGCCGCTCCCGTGTCCAGGTCCACACCGGCCGCGGACACAACCGTGGCCGTCGCCGCTGAACCCAAGTCCCCGGCCGATGAGCCGGTCGTCCGGGACATCGACCTGTACGGCGACGGCGACGTCTTCCCCACCTACGGCTACCTCAAGGTGCCCGGCGCGGCAGAGATCCGCAAAGCCGCCCGGGGCGAGGGCCCCGTCCCCGCGACCGGGTTAGCGACCCGCCGCCAGTTACGCGCGATGGGCCTGTGCCCCGGCGGCCACGAGCCCGTCGCCCAGATGGTCTGGCGCACCGGCAAGCGCATGGCGTGGCTGTACAGCCTCGAGCTCGCGAAACCGAAACGCGTGCCGACGCTCGCTCAGGAAGCCGCGCTCGACAAGGCCATGGCCCGACGCCAGACCTGCCCGAAGTGCCGCCGAAGGTACTTCCGGTGCCTCCCGCTCAAGACCCTCGGCATGTGCCTGGAGTGCCACGACGGCACCCCCGCCGACCCAGCCGACTACGTCTCCGCTGCCACGCAGTGGCTGACGGCTGCCTGATCCACCCGGCCCGCCGCACGGCGGCCCGGGTGGTGAGGGGGAGCCGGACAGCCCGGCCATTCGACCCCGCACAACCCCGCCCGTGTCGCAGTCGACCACCGCGAAGGAGAAGACCCGGTGACTGACCCCACCGCGCCCCGCGAGCCCGAACCCACCGTCCCGCCGATGGAGACGATCGCCGACAGCGACCGCCAGCCGCCCCGCCGCAGCCCCGCCCACACCACCACCGTGCCGAGGCCGGCGCCCATACGGACCCGCGACGACATCCCGCCCGGCGCCCTCGCCGTCGGCGCGATCCTCGGCACCGCCACCCTGATCCTCATCCTCAAGTGGGGCATCCCGAAGGCGATCGACTGGTACCACCACCAGGACTGGGCGTGGTTCACCCAGTGGACCGCCACCGTCGCCGACCCCGTCCACGCCTACCTGAGCGCGCACACCGCTGGCCTTCCGATGACGGCCTCCAGCGCGGTCAACATCTGGCTGGGCGTCGGCGCCGTCTCCCTCGTGCTGGCCTGGTTCACCGGCGCCGTCGGCGCCCGCCTGACGTACACCGCGCACGGCGCGGCCACCGTGTACATGGTGTGGGCGTCCTCGCCCCCTGCCGGCCGAACCGTCGCCGCCGCGCTCGCCGTGCTCGCCTGGACGATCGGCTCGCTCTTCGCGCTGCGCGGCCTGTCCCTGCGCCCCGTGATCGTCCTGCCCGGGTGCGACCGCCGGTCCTGACGGCTGCCTGAGCCACCCGTACCGCCCCACGGCGGGCCGGGTGGCGACGGGGAGCCGGACAGCCCGGCCGACACGGGAGGAAATACATGCTCAGCACCGAGATGCACGAAGAGGCCGCGATGCTCCTCCAGGCCGTCCGTACCGAGACGGGCCAGCGGCGCGAGCACATGCTGGAGGAAGCGCGGCTGTGGATCGACCTCGCCACGATCGCCGCCTCCGACGACCCGGACGTGCCCGTCCCGGACGGCACGGTGATGCGGATCCGCACCCGCGGGGGCTCGCTCACCGTCGTCATGGAAGCCAGGGAAGAAGGAGTCCGCGTCTACCCGTGGACCTGCCTCGGCTGCGGCGGCAGCCGCGACTTCGGCACCTCGAGCCGGAAGGACGCCCGGGAGGAGGCAACCCGGCACGCCCGCGGCTGCTGGGTCTTGCCCGAGCCCGCCGACGACGCTCAGGCCAAGACCCTGTCCGCGGCCTGAATCCCCTTCGCTGACCTGACGGTTGCCTGATCCACTCGTCCCGCCCACGGCGGGCCGGGTGGTGATGGGGAGCCGGACAGCCCGGCCGGAAGGGAACTCGCCCATGACCGCCGCCCCCGACATCGCGCTCCCGGCCGCGCACGGCCTGAGCAAGAACCTGGACGACGCGTGCCACGACGTCGAAGCGAAGATCACGCGGACGGACTCGAAGGCCTCTTTACTGCTGGCCTTCGACGGAGCGGTCCTCGCCGGGCTCGCCAGCGTCGCCGACAAGGACCTGCCGCTGTCCGCCCAGGTCGCCGGAGGCCTCGCCGTCCTCGCGCTCGCGGCCGCCGCCGTGCTGCTCCTCCTGGTCGTGCGCCCCAACCTCGGAGGCCGGGGCCGCGTCATCCGCGAAGGCTTCCCCTGCTGGGCGCAGTTGAGCGAAGACGAGCTGCTCACCGCGATGCGCACGGACACCCGCGCCACCCGGGTCAGGTCGCTGTCCCTCATCGCGGTCGCCAAGTTCGAACGCCTCACCCGCGCGGTCGACACGATCCTCGCCGCGCTCGCCCTGCTCCTGGTCGCCGCCGTCCTCGCGGCCGCCGGATGAGCAGCTGGCCGTACGCGCTCGTCCTGGTCCTCATCGCCGTGGCGGCCACCGCCGCCGCCCGGCGCACCCATCAAGTCGACACCGACAAGGAGTAGCCCCGTGGCCCTCACCCTGTTCGCCCGCCGCCCCGCCCCCGTCGAACCGCCGGCGCCCGAGCCCGCGCCGTGGCCGGAGATCGGCGAGACCTGGAAGCCCGAGGGCGTCAACATCGTCCAGCGGTACTACAACCAGGCCCACGCGGTCGTCCTCGTCTACACCGCCGACGACGGGAAGGCCGGCACCTACTACGCGGTCGCCTGCCTGGGCTGCCATTTCGCCTCTACGCAGGACGGGCGGCGCAGCTACAACACCCGCTACAGCCTCGCGGACGCCGCGAAGACGGCCAACGAGCACGCCACGACCTGCCGCGCGCTGCCCCGCGACCTCCCCGCCCGCCCGGACGACGACACCGCGCGCGAGCAGCTGCACGCCTGGGTGCGCGGCGCCCGCCGCCGCAAGGAAGACATCCAGGTGTGGATCTCCGACCTGGACCTGATTCGCCTCACCCTCCAGCGCACCAACGACTGGATCGTGGGCGTGCTCCAGCAGCTGGCCATCGACCAGCCGGAGATCCTGCGCATCGAGCGCAGCCAGTACAGCGACTACGTCTCCTACTACGCACGCCGCCTCCCGGAGGACTGACCGGCGCTCTCCGTACGGCCCCGCCCGCCGCCCATCCCCGGCGGCCGGGGCCGTGCGGTGTCCGCCCGGTCAGCAGAGACCAGGCGACCGGCCCTCCCCTGGAGGTCACCGTGCCCCTCGCCCGCCGCTCCCTGATGGACATCGCCGCCGAACGCTTCGGCTGGCGCCGCGCCTACGGCACCACGACCCAGGTCGACGAACTGCTCACCGAGCAGACCGAGACCGCCTACCGCGCGGCCGCCGGCCACACGGCCCTGGCCACCGCGAAGAACACCGACGTCCTCGCCGTGCAGCCCGGTGTCCTCGACGCCCGCGGCCGCGTCCTGGCCGACGTCCTCTTCCTCGAGGGACTGCTCGCCGGGGCCCGCAACAACGGCCTGGCCCCCGAGCTCATCGAGCGCCTGGAGGACGTCGTCGACCACGGCCACGAGCTGACCGTGCTGCTCGCCGACACGATCCGCACCACCGCCGCCGCCCACACGGACGGCCGCTGAGACGCCCGGGGCGGCCGCAGGCCTCCAGACCCGGCCGCCCCGGAGCAACACCCCTCCTCCCACCAGAGCGCAATCCGACAGAAGAAGGAGCACCCCAATCATGAACCGAGCCGTACGCCGCGCCGCCATCACCGTCGCCAGTGCCGTGACCGAGGGACTGGACATGACGACGGTTCTGATCGGCGGCGCCATCGGCGCCTGGGCGGGCTACACCTACTACCCGGAGACCTGGTCCGGCGACTGGCGCCTCGCGGCCACCGGAGCCGTCGCGGTCGTCGCCGCCGTCGCCATCAACGGCATGGCGGAACTGTTCATCACCCCGCTGCGCCGCCTGGTCACCAAGGCCCGCCACAACCGGCCCCAGGGCAGCGGCCACACCGCGCCCGACGCCCCGGCCACCCTGAACGAGGGCCTCGCCCAGGTCACCGCCGCCACCGAGGACGACGCCGCCAACCGTGCCGCGTCGGCCGCGTGGCGGATCGACCAGGGCGAGGGCTTCCTGCGGGACGAGGACCGGTGGCGCGGCTACGAGGACGGCGAGGCGTCCTTCTTCCTCGCCCCGGGCGTCTGGCTCCACTACCGCCGCGACGAGAACAAGTACGGGAACAGCGAGCCCCTGTTCACGCTGCTGACCGGCGACGGTGACGAGCCGGTGACCATCACCGGCATCGACCAGATCCGACACCACCTCACCGCCCGCGCCGCCGGCCTCCCGGCCTCCCCGGCCACGGCGGCCGACACCAGTGAGGACCGCGAGGAGCACGACGTCCTGCTCGAGGACCTCACGGCCAGCCTGCACGCGAACTGACGGACTGCCCGTTCCGCCCCGACCCGCACTGTGCGGGCCGGGGCGGTGCGGTAGCCCCTCAGCCCGCCCGCCCCCGGAAGGACACCCACGTGCAGTTCTTCAAGAACAAGCAGCCGGACCAGATGACCATCCGGCGCTCCGGCCTGTTCGTCTCCAAGAAGCTCACCGCCGACATCGAGGCCGCCGCGCCCATCGCCCAGCGCCTGGTCCGTGAGCACTACGGCCGCCGCCCGGTCGTCCCCGTCGAACTCGTGGTCACCAAGACCAACAAGCTCTCTGGCCTGGTCGCTCAGTCGCTGGGCGTCGCCGCCGGCATCAAGTACGAGGTGTGGCGCGACAAGGTGCTGTCCCTGACCGCCCGTCCCGGCGACATCTACGCCGTCACCGTGGCCGGTCCCCAGAACTCGATCCGGATCTTCCTCAACGCCCAGCGGCTGCGCCGCCGCAAGGGCCAGGAGGTCGGTCCCACGCTCGTCTACGCGATGGTCGAAGTCGACCAGCTGTGCCGCAAGGGCGGCCCCGACGCGCAGATCGCCCTCGCCCGCCACGAGATGGGCACGCACGTGCTCAACAAGGCCGCCCTCAAGAAGCTCTACAAGGAGCTCGTGGCGCGTGAGGACGAAGCGGAGAAGGCCACCCAGAAGATCATGGGCAAGGTCGTGCGCAACCACCGCCGCCAGGAGGCCGAAGCCCAACGGCAGGTGCCCGCCGCGGCCGCCGGACGGTCCTGACCCTTCACCGTGCTGCCCCGGCCCCGACACCGGCCGGGGCGGCGCGGTGCCCGGTCAGCCCGCTCCCAGGAGGATCCGTTGCCCCGCACCATCACCAAGGCGGCCCCCGACCGCCTCACCGCCGTCCTCGCCGACATCCTCGGCACCGACTGGACGCTGCCCACCGTGCCGGAGTGGCCCGCCGTCTTCACCAGCGAGACCGCCGACCGTGACCTGACCTGCTACCCCGACTGGAAGAACGGCCGGATCATCTTCGAGCTGTCCCCGGCCGGGGCCGCCTCTGGCGACTTCGACCGCCGCCTGTTCGCGAAGTACACCCCCGACCTGACCGGCCACGACCACATCCACGCCTGGCTCGCCGACGGCGACCTGGCCGCCGTCGCCGACGCCCTGGCCGTGATCCTGGAGCGGCTGATCGAACTGCCCCTCCCCGAGCGCGTCGCCCTGGCCGACCCGCTGCAGACCGAGCGTGAGCGCCTGGCAGAGCAGGCCAGGGAACTGGCCGCGAACGCCTCGTACTTCGCCGCCGGCCTCATCTGGTCCCAGCCCGTCGGCGACGACGCGCAGCGGCTCGCCACCCTCGCCCAGGGCCTCGCGCACATTGCGACCCGCGTGGACGAGCTGCGCGGCCACAAGAACCCGCGCCGCTGACCAACCCGCCCGTCACCTGCACGTTCCCGACCACGGAGGAACTCATGGCACGCAGCGCCCGGCCCCCCGTCCACTACATGGCGACCCGGCCCGACGGCACCGTCCCGCCCACCGACAACCACCTCGCCCGCTACTACAGCGGCCTGGGCGAGACGATCCCGACCGTCAACCTCGCCGACCACATCGGCCAGGTCATCGACCACCCCAGCCCCGGCCAGCAGTGGTATACCGACAAGCCGTTCTCGTACTTCCACATGTACACGCGGCCCGGCGAGATCCTGGAGCGCATCGAGGAGGGCTGGCCGATCCGGCTGTTCGTCGTGGAGCCGCTCGGTGAGACCGGCAACTGGGGAGGCCGCTACTACCCGTACTGGCTGATGTCCCAGCAGATCCGCGTCGTGGAGGAGACCGGGGCGTGGCAGGCGTTCGGGCACCGCGGCGAGCAGGTCCTGGCCGTCCTCGCGCAGCTGCCCGACCTCGCCCGTCAGTGGGTCACCGAGTGGGCCGCCGACCCCGAGGGCACGCGCCGGACGTACCAGGCGTGGGAGCAGCGGGTGGACGACACCCACGCGCTGACGCAGTGGGCGTACTGGCGGGCGCAGTCCTCCCGCCGCGCGGCCGGCCTCGCCACGGCCAACCAGCTCGCCGGGGACGCCGCCGCCCAGGCCGCCACCGACGCCGGCGCCGACCCCCACACCGTCGCCCTGATCCAGCTGCGGGCCCGCTGCCTGGTCGCCGGTCAGCTCATGCACGACCGCATCCGCAACGGCGAGTACGAGCAGTCGATCCGCGCCCTGCTGCTCGGTGCCGCACTCGACACCCCCGCCCCCGTCCCGGCCTGAGCAGGAGTCACCAGATGAGCACCGCCACCACTGACGAGACCGCCACCACTGACGAGACGATCCGCTACACCGCCGACGTCGTCCTGCTCGCCGCCGGGCACGTCCTGCTGATCGAGCGGGGCTGGGACCCGTTCAAGGGCCGGTGGGCGCTGCCCGGCGGTCACGTGGACACGGGGGAGACCAGCCTGGCGGCTGCGGCCCGCGAGCTGGAGGAGGAGACCGGCATCACGGTCCCGGCCGCCGGCCTCCGGCAGGTGGGCGCCTTCGACGCCCCCGGCCGTGACCCGCGCGGCCGATACGTCAGCGTCGCCTACACGGCCACCCTGCCGATACCGGTCAGGCCGACGGCCGGGGACGACGCCACCGCCGCTCGCTGGTGGCCCCTGAACGCGCTCCCGGATCTCGCGTTCGACCACGCCGACATCCTGGCGCGGGCCACGGCCGGCTGAACCTTCCTCGAGGGACGCGGCGTTCCTCCGTGCCGCCCTGGCCTCACCTGGTCGGGGCGGTCGCGGTGTTCCGCCACGACCAGGACCAGGACCGGAAGGAGGGGAGGGGCATGCCTCAGTCGTACTGGGAGGTTGACGTCCCGACCAAGAACAACGATCTGCAGGGGCGGCGTCTCCACGTCTTCGTCGGCCTGGCCGACAGCCCCATCACCGCCCGCAAGGCAGCGCACGACGCGTACGACAAGGCGCTGCTGCTGCACCAGGCCGGGCAGGAGATCCCGTTCGAGTTCGTCAGCGGTTGGGGTGCCCGGGGGCTGCGGCCCGACTGGGACCTCGACTGGAACAAGGCGACGGCCGCTCCGTGGGTGAACCCCCACGGTCTGCTCGGCACACGCCGCACGTTTTGAATCCGCCCCGGGACAGGCGTCAAAGGCGTCCAAACCAGCCGCCTGCCCCGGGCCACCCATCCCGTACGAAACGAGAGGGAGACACCAGTATGGCCTCCACCGTGCGCGTACACGGCCCGTCCGGACAACGCGCTCTGATCATCACCTCTCTCGCGGTGCCACTGACCGGCTGGACCGTCCACGCCGTCACCCTGCACCGCAAGCTCGCGGCCGCGCGGCGCGACCCGCTCACAGGGCTGCTCGGACGCGACGGCTACACCGCCAAGGCCCGGCAGATCACCGGCCGCTACGGCGACAGCTCCCTGGTGGTCATCGTGGACCTGGACCACTTCAAGGAGATCAACGACGGCCCCGGCGGACACGCCGCCGGCGACCGCGTCCTGGCCGTCACCGCGCAGCGACTCACCGCCTGGGCGGGCAGCCGCGGGGCGGTCGGCAGGCTCGGAGGGGACGAGTTCGCCGTCGCCGTACGGATCGGAGCCGCCCGCCGGGAGCTCCGTCTCGCGCAGCTCACCACCCTGCTCGCGCAGCCCGTCGACGTCGGCGGCGGCGCCCTGGTCGACGTCGCTGCGTCGATCGGAGCCGCCTCCCCCGACGTCCTCGGCACGACGGACCTGGCGCAGTTGCAGCGGGCCGCCGACGCCGCGATGTACGCGGGCAAGCACACCGGCCGCGCCGTGCTCGCCGACCGTTCCCACGTCACCGTGCCGTCCGTCAACGGACGGCGCGACGGGCGGCCGGGCACCGCGAGCCTCGGGGCGGCCGCATGAAAGCCCCCACCCTGTACGCCCCGGACTTCATCCGCGGCATCACCATCAAGCAGCCCTGGACCGCGTGCATCGTCCACGGCGACAAGCGCGTGGAGAACCGGCCGAAGCCGTGGGCGCCGGGCTGGCGCCTGCTGCACGCCGGTGCGCACAAGACCATGGACCGGGCCGCCCTGCGCGACCCGCTCGTGGCCCGCACGATCCGCGGCCACGAGCTGCACTTCAGCGCGGTCATCGGTGTCGCCCGCATCACCGGCTCCCACACCGACGACGGCGACCCGTGCAGCCCGTGGGCACAGACCGGCTGCTCCCACCTGCTCTTGGACGACGTCCACGCCCTCCCGCTGCCCGTGCCCTGCACCGGGGCGCTCGGGCCCTGGCGCGTCCCGCTGCCCGTGTTCGAGCAGGTCCTCCTCCAACTCCCCCACCTGAACGAGCTGTTCCCGGAGGCCATGTCATGAGCCGTCCCGGCGTCGCCCACCCCACCTCGGGCGCCGACCCCGACCCGCGCTTCCCCTTCCCCCACAGCCCCACCCCGACCCGCTGCCAGCTGGAGCCGACGCTGTTCGACTTCACCAACGGCGACCGCACCGCCGACCGGGCGGCGACGGAGAAGCGGCTGGAGCAGGCCCGCAAGGCCTGCTCCAGCTGCCCCATCGTCAAGAACTGCCTGCGGTGGGCGCTGGTCAACAAGCCGGTCACGCGGTTCGGCATCTGGGCGGCCACCACCCCCGGTCAGCGCACCGCCCTGCGCAAGCGCATGGTCGACCGGCTCGGGCCGGACTGGATCGACGTCCTCGCCCGCCAGGACCAGGCCCGCCGCGAGCAGGCCGCCGCCGCCCGGCACACCCCGCTGACCGTGGACCAGGCGCGCATCGTCCGGCTGGACCGCCAGGTGAACGGGCCGATGCCGACGCACCGGCTGGTCACCCCCGAGCTCCAGCAGCGCAACCGCACCCGGCTCATGGCCGGCCTCAAGGCCGCGTCGTAGGGGGCCGCGATGTTCACCGACTGGACGGAGGCCCTCGAAGCCGAGGGCCTGCCCCTCAACCCGACTACGACCGAGCAGGAAGCCGCCGCGGCCCGGGTCACCGCCCGCCACGCCGGCAGCAAGGAGGACCTGGCCCTCCTCCTGGACGCCATCGGCCTGCCCGGCGACGACAACACCCTCACCGCCCTGCTCCCCCTCCTCCCCGACCACGCAGGAGAAACCGGCATGACCGAACGCACCCTCAACGTGACCGAAGCGACCGCGCTGTCCATGTACTACGACGGCGGGCAGATGGACGCCATCACGGACGCCACCGGCCTGTCCAAGGACGAGGTCACCGCCCTCGTGGAGACCAACTTCCCGCCGCCCGCCACGGCGGCCGCCGACGCCACCGAGGCCGACGACGGCGGCACCGGCGACTCGGTGGAGCAACTGCTCGCCTGGGCAGAGGCTCACGAGACGGCGAGCATCCGCAACAAGGCCGCCCGCGTCCGGACCGACCTGAGCGACCTGACCACCCGGCGTACCGCCGACGACGCACAGCGCGCGGCCGAAGAGCGCGTCACCCGGCTCAAGGCCGAACTGGCGAAGGCACAGGAGGAGCTGCGCGCGGTGAAGGCCGGCACCCTCCCCGCCACCGCCACGGCGGACGAGCCCACCGCCACGGCGACGGAGGAACCGACGCCGATCCGGTCGGGACTCGGCAGCGGCCGCACCAAGGAGGAGCTCGCCGACATCCGCATCTGGGCGCGCGCCAACGGCTACAGGGTCGCGGACGCGGGCATCGTCGCGAAGAAGATCCTGGACGCGTACGACGCCGCCCACCAGGCCCCGGCCGCGAAGGCGAGCTGACCCATGGGAGCCGACGCGATAGCCCTGGACGGCTTCCTGGACGAAGAGAAGGTGCCCGGCCACGGGTCGACAGCACGCTTCAGGATCGTCGTCAGCCCGACGGACGAGCGCGCGGACGAGATGGTCATGCCGTGCACGGTGACCGATCCGGCTTTAGCGGCCGCCGTGCTGTACGACCTGGTTCCCGGCGACGTGCTGCGCGTCACGGGCTACTTCCGGGCACCCCGCACCCCGGACGAGCCGATGTGGCTGGACGTCACCACGCTCGAATTCCTGCGGGAGGCGCCTGCCCAGTCACCGGAAGGCGTCGGCGACGGGGAACTCGACTTCCTCACTGCCGACGCTGGGGACATCTACCAGCGGACCGGAATCAGCGTCCACGTCGCCGACTGCGGGCTGTTCGAACGCCACGGCACGTATCTCCTCTGGCACGACGGCGACGTGGCGGTCACGAGCGTGTGGGCCCACACCGGCGCCTGGGTCGGCGAGACCGACGACGCGGACCGGATCGGCGACCTGATCGCCGACTACGAGCGTCGCCCGGCCGACGGCTGACCGGAGACGCCGTGCCGATCCGGCCCGAGAACATCCTCCGCTACCCGCCCGACTGGCCAGAGATCAGCCTGGCCATCAAGGAACGGGCCGGGTGGCGGTGCGAGTGCGAGGGCGAATGCGGCCGGGGCACCCACCCCGGCCGCTGCCCCAACGTCCACGAAGGCGAGGCATACGGCACCGGCAGCGTCGTCATCCTCACCACCGCCCACCTCGATCACACCCCCGAGAACGTGGACCCCGCGAACCTGCGCGCGATGTGCCAGGGCTGCCACCTGCATTACGACGCCGGACACCACGCCGTCACCCGCGCCCAGACCCGCGCCCGGGCCCTCGCCGACGCCGGCCAGCTCGCCGTCGACATCGGCGCGGCCGCCACCCCGGTCATGCCGCCCACCCGGCCGCAGACCCTGCCCACCGTCCCGGCCCCCGCCACCGAACAGCTCCTCCTGGACCTCCCCGAACCCCTCGAAGGGACCCGCCCGTGAAGCTCACCGTCGAACAGTCCCACCTCGCCGCCGCCGTCGGCTACGCCGCCCGCAGCCTCCCCGCCCGCCCGCCGATCCCCGTCCTCGCCGGCCTCCTCCTGGACGCCACCGACGACCGGCTGCGCGTCAGCGCCTTCGACTACGAGGTCAGCGCGGACACCAGCTGCCCCGCCACCGTCACTGAGAACGGCCGCGCCCTGATCTCCGGACGGCTGCTGTCCGACATCATCGGCACCGTCCGCGGCGACGTACACCTCGAACTCACCGGCGCCCGCATGCTGCTGCGCGCCGGGGCCGCCCGCTTCACCCTGCCGACCCTGCCCCTCGAGGAATACCCGGCCCTGCCCGACCCGGGCGCCACCGCCGGCACCCTCGCCGGGCCCGCCCTCGCCGAAGCCGTCGCCCAAGTCGCGTCCGCGGTCAGCAAGGACGAGGCCCTGCCCGTCCTCACCGGCATCGGCCTGCGCCACGACAGCAAGACCGGCACCCTCACCCTCTACGCCACCGACCGCTACCGGTTCGCCGTCCGCACCCTGGCGTGGAAGGACGCCGACCTGCCCGACGGCACCGCCGTGATCCCCGCCAAGGCCCTCACCGACGCCACCAAGGCCACCGCCGACGACACCACCGTCGACCTCGCCCTGCCCACCGGCAGCTCGGGCCTGTTCGTCGTGCGCAGCGAGAACCACACCACCACCATCCGAGCCCTGGAAGGCGAACTCCCCAAGTACGAGTCCCTCTTCCCCACCGAGTTCGCGGCCAGCGCCACCGTGGAGATCGCCGCCCTCAAGGCCGCCGCCCAGCGCGTCGCCCTGGTCTCCACCAAGAAGGAATCCCCGATCAAGCTCACGTTCTCCGCCGACGGCCCCCTCGTCCTGGAGGGCGGCACCAGCGACGACGCCCAGGCCGTCGACAACGTCGACGTCAACCTCGACGGCGACGAACTGAGCATCGCCTTCAACCCCACCTTCCTCATCGACGGCCTCAACGCCCTGAACGCTGAGTCCGTCCAGTTCCAGTTCGTCTCTGCCACCAAGCCCGCCGTCATGCGCGGCGCCGGCAGCGACGACCAGGCGCTGCGCTACCTCCTCATGCCGATCCGGCTCACCGGCTGACCCTGCCCCGTCCACGCGCCGCGCCCGCCCACAGCGGGCGCGGCGCCCTTCCGTTCCCCACCACCCGAGCAGGAAGGCTCACCATGGCCCGCATCCGTATCTGGATCGACCCCCAGCACCGTGACGGCACCGTCTGCGAGCACAAGATCAAGCCGTCCGGAAAGCCCCGCGACCCGGAATCCGGCTGCACCGGACGCGCGAACTACCAGGTGATGTGCAGCGAGCACGGCAAGGTCGGCGAACCGCACGGCCTGCGCGTCCTCGCTGAGCCCGCCCAGTCCGCGCACCGCGACACCCACAAGGCCGTCCCGGCCTCCAACGCCGCGTGACCGCCCGGTACCGACGCTGCAGCCACGGCACCGGCCCTCTCCACCCCGGCGACCAGAAGGCCGTTGCGGAGTTCACCGCGCTGCTGGCCGCCAGGAAGAGACCGGCCCCCTGGACCGGCACCGGCGACATCGCCGTACGCGTCAGCCGCGACGGTCGCGGCCTGGAGCGCGGACGTCCCGCCGAAGGGCAGCAGCCGGACGCCGACCCCGTCGCCCTGGTTCTCATCCACCCCGACACCGAGACCACTCTCACCGGCACGCTCCACTGCGCCAGGACCCGAATCCACGGCGCGTGGACCGAGCCCTACCGACTCCTCACCCACGCCCTCGCCGGGCGCGACCTCCCACCCGACATCGACCTGAGTCCTTGAGCCTGGCAGAACTGCTTCGCTCGTCCGTGTGAGCGGCCCTCGCCTTCCGGACCTCGGTCCGGGCGGTGGGGGCCGCTTTTTTGCGTTCCAAGGAGCTTCTGAGGCAATCCGTGCCGGTCAGTGGTGCTCGGGATGGGTGCCGGGTCGGTACCCTCACGCCATGTTCTACATCGCCAATGTCAGCCCTCGCAGTACGGGCAAGACCACGAATTCCGCGTGGATGTGCCACGCCCTGCACGAGCGCGGACGCAAGGTGATCGGCTTCGACGCGGACGACTCCCGGCAGTTCAGCCGCTGGCAGGCCAACGGCTCGTACCCGTTCGTCGTCCAGCAGGCGGCAACCCCGGCCTTCCATCTCAACGTCCCGCAGATGACCCCGGGCGGGTTCGAGGACGGCATCGGAGTCGTGGACGTCGGACACCTCGAGGACCACAAGGCGGTCGGGGCGTCCGTGCTGCGCCTCGCAGACCTGGCCGTCATCAACCTCCCGCCGTCGATGAACGATGTCGAACGGATGGAAGAGCTCCCGACCAAGGAGTTCATCGACGACGTTGCGCCGCTCCGGGTGGACAGCACGCCGCCGGCTACCTGGATCCTGCTGTGCAAGGCACCGACCGGCGTGAGCGAGATCAAGCAGGTCCGGGAGTACCTGGTGGACGAGGGCTACAACGTGTTCACCACGGTGGTCCCGTCCGTCGTGAAGTACATGCGTACCCACGAAGGCAGCGACATCCAGGCCAAGGGGTCGGTGTTCGACGAACTGGTCACCGAGATGGAAGAGCGGGGCCTGCTGCCGTGACCAAGCCCAACCCCTTCAAGGACCGCCAGGCACGCAAGGCCGCGGGCAAGGTCGCGGTTCCCGGCCAGCAGGGAACCCTCCCCGCAGCGCCCTCTGGCACAGGGTCCGGTTCGGCTCCCCTCCCCTTCGCCCAGGGCCGGCCGGAGAAGATGCTGACTCTCGCCGACTTGCCGGAACCCATTGCGACACCGGACGCGGCGGGGGACCTCAGTGAGGAAGAGGAGCAGATCCTCGCGCTCTGCATGCGCGGCGTCCAGCAGTTCGAGGACGCCTGGTGGGTCATGGGCAAGGCCATGGCCAACATCAGCAACCGTCGTCTGTACCGCAAGACGCATGCCAACTTCGAGGACTTCGCCCGGGACGTCTTCAAGAAGTCCCGCCCCCTGGCCTATGAAGAGATGACCTCGTACGCGATCGGCGAGCTTCTGTCTGCACGTGCAGACAAAGCGTTCGAAGAGAATTCGAACGATGTGTCTGCACGTGCAGACATCCCGAGCATCGGGAAGAAGGCAGCCGGCGCCCTCAACCCGATCACCAAGGACTACGGCGCTGAAGCCTCGGTCGCCGTCCACGAGACCATCAGGGACGCCACCGGGAAGACCACCGTCAAGGCGATCACCGGCATCGTGCAGCAGCTCCCCCGCAAGGAGGAGAAGGAGCTGACACAGGAAGAGCTGACGGCCCTGGCCCGGGAGCTCGCAGCCGCCCAGTCCCAGACCACCGGATCCACGAGCAGCCAGGACGGCCAGCAGGGGCAGGCAGACAACGCCAGCCAGAGCCCAGCACTGGATGCCCTCCGTGGGGCTGTGTCGCAGCTGGATTCCGCGCACCGCGCGCTCGCCCCGGCCCACATCAAGAAGGCCCTCGAAGAGTCTCCGGAGGAGACGGCGAAGATCCTGGCCTCAGCCAAGACGACCGCGGAGAAGGCCGCAGCCAGGGCCAGCGCTCACCTTCCCCGAACGACCTGAACAGACCGCGCACGCAAACGGAGGGCCGGTTTCCCGCACCTGGGAAACCGGCCCTCCGGCGTTCACGCCCGCGCGGCTACTCCTGGAACTCTCTGCTCTTCACGCCGTAGAACGACGGCTTCGCGGGGCGGGCCTTGGACTCCTCCATGCTGTCGGCGAGCGGGGCGAACGTCTCGCTGCGCCGGACGACGTCGAGGAACTTGCCCAGCGCGTCCTTGTCCTCCCACAGTGCCGACGCGGTGCTGATGATCAGACTCTTCAGGTGCTCCGACTCGGTCACGGCCTCGGTTGCTGCCACGCTGTGTCCCCTCCTGGTCATCGGGACGATCAGCCAACCAACCGGCGACCCGCGCCCGCAAGATGGCCTTCGGTCAGGGGCCGGTCCAGGATGCTGTGGGATCCGATCCGGTGCCACACGATGTGACGGGCCCCGGCGACTACCTCCCGGCCGTACGACCACGTCGCGCGTCCGTCCGGCGCCCAGGTGAGTTCGTAGACGCCCGGGGCGCAGCGCACTCCCTTGATCCGTAACCCGGGGCGGAACTGGCGGCCGGGACGCAGGTCGGGCACGAACGCGTCCAGGACGACGCGGCGGAAGCGCCGGCGCTGGGCGGGGGTGAGGTGCTGGAGGTCGGCGGTGAAGCGGGGGAGGGTCTCGAAGGTGGGCACGGTGGTCTCCTCCGGGCAGCACGACGAAGCCCCCGGCGGGTGCCGGGGGCTGCTGTAGGCGGTGCTCGTTGGTGGTGGCGTCCTTGGTGCTCGGTACTGCTCAGTGGTGCGTGTTGGTGTCGTCCGGGTCGTGATGTGTGGGCTGCCGGAGAGCGATGACATTCGCTTCCGGCCCGGGGCCGCGTCCCGCCTGACGGGCGCCTGAGAAGAAAGTTCGGCCGCTGCTCCCGCCTGGCGGGACGTACCGCTGATCGGCCTTTTCTCGCAGGTCAGAGCCGTGTGGCGTGGTCTGTATGACAGTTGATATCAGGGTCATCCGGGCCGGTCAGATGTACCGCTACTACCTGCGCCAGACCGTTGTCGGCGACGGCTGCCGCCCCGCACGCACGCCGCTGCGCGCCGCCCAGGAGCAAGCCGGCGTCCCGGCCGGGCGATGGATGGGCCGCGGCCTGGCCGCGCTCGGACTGACGCCGGGTGAGGAGGTCACCGAGGCGCAGCTGCGGAACCTGTTCGGCGAGCGGGGTCGGCACCCGTACGCAGACCAGATCGAGGCCGACCGGCTCGCCAGGGGCGACTCCCCGAAGAAGGCGTTCAAGGCCGGCGCCCTCGGACGCCGGGTGATGGTCACCGGGGTCGACTTCGTCTTCCGGCCGCAGCCGACGATCTACCTGTTGTGGGCGCTGGGAGATGAGGAGACCAGGCGGGTGATCGAGGCCGCGCACGAGCGCGCGATCGAGCGGGTGCTGGAGTGGATCGAGGACGAGGTGGCCGTGATCCGGTACGGCAAGGACGGCATCTACCGGGTGCGGCCGCCCGGCGGTCTGGTCGCCGCGCGCTTCCGCCACTACGAGGCGCGCTCCGGGCGGCCCTTGCTCCATGACCATCTGCTGCTGTCCGTGAAGGGGCAGCGCCTGGACGGGAAGTGGGGCTCGATCCACACCCTGGCCCTGCACGAGCACACCGTGGCCGCCTCAGCGCTCTACAACGAGCTCGTGGCCGCTGAGGTCTGCGAGGCGCTGGGGCTGGCGACCGAGCCGCGCATCGTCACCCCGGGGCGCCGGCCAGTGATGGAGATTGCCGGGGTGCCGCACGAGCTGATCCGCTGGACCTCCCGGCGCAGCGACCAGATCGCCGCCTGCCTGGCAGAGCTGGAGCACGAGTATGTGACCGCCGTTGACGACGACGGCGAGCTGAAGTTCCTGCCCGTGGTCTCCGAGCAGGCCCGGGCCAAGCTGAACCGGATCGCCGCCCGCAAGACCCGCCCGCCCAAGCAGAAGACCCAGCCGCTCGCACAGCTGCGCGCCTGGTGGAAGACCAGCGCGATCCTCACCTCCGGGGTGGCCGTCGACATCATCAGCTCCCTCCTCGAGTACGCCCGCGCCGCAGCCGCGGCGATCCGGGCCCGGGTCACCTCCGTGGTCGACGTCGCCCTGGCGGCCGTCGACGTCACCGCGACCGTGTTCGTGATGAACGACGGCGGCCGCTTCCACCGCCGGCACCTGCTCGCCGAAGCCCGCCGCCACCTCGCCCTCGTCCTGCGCGGCCGCCGCCGCGACCCCGGCCTGGACGACCAAATCGTGGCCGCCGCCATCGCCACCCACTGCCTGGACATCAGCGAGCCGAAGACCGTGCGCGGCCTGGAGGCTGGCTACCGCCTCTACACCGCCCGGTGGGCCCTGTCCGACCTACCCGCCCGGCGCCGCCCACCGACCCCCGCGCCCGACCCGGACCGGCGACCCCCGGCTGATCCCGATGCGCCGGCTGCGCCCCGGCGCCCCGACCAGAGGGCGGGGGAGTGGGAGATACCCCGCGTCCAGCTGAACTACGACCGGGCCGTCCTCGCCGGTGCGTTGGTTCGGGAGAAGCTGCGCACCACCGCCACCGCCGTGCGGGGCCGGGCGTACGACGTCGTCGCGCACCAGCAGGCGGCGATGCCCGAGCAGCTGCTCGCGCCCCTGGCAGCCGACCCCGAGCACGACGACCAGGAGCCGGGAGCCGGACGCGGGGAGGCGATCGACTTGACGGCGCTGCGGGCCTTGAGGGAGTCCCGCACGGACGTGGAAGCCCTCGACCTCACGGCCGAGCGGCTGCGCCACCTCCAGGACGCGTTCGCCAAGGCGGCCGACGACTCCCGCACCCGCTCGGACCGCTACGCCGAACCAGACGATGCTGACGCGCACCCGGTGCGCCAGGACGACCAGCAGGCGCGCCGCCCACAGGACCCCGGACCGCACCGCGGCCGGGAGCCCGGCCACTGAGTGCAGCCGATGCCGCACACCCGAGCGCACCGACGATGCCCGGCATCCACTCCGCTGAGTGGAGTCCACTGGCCGGAGTGGAGTCCACCGTGCTCGGCATCCACTCCACCGAGTGGAGCCCACTCGCCGGGAGTGCGCGACATCCACGGGGAGGATGCTGTGCATCCACCCGATGGGCACCCGCCGCGTTTTTCCTTGACACAGCGCCGTGTCAAGGAAAAACGCGGCGAGTGTGCGTACCACCCGAGGGCTACGCCGTGCGGGCCCGCTCCAGGTGCTCGGTGCGCATCGTCTTCAGGGTGTCGACGATGTCCTCGCCCTCCTGCCGCAGGACGTTCTCGGTGAACCGGATGATGGTGTTGGCGAGGCCCCAGATCGCGCTGGGGATGCACTCTTGCGTCCACTCCTCCAGCGTGGCCAGCAGGACGCCCCCGACCTCGTCCAGGGCGAAGGAGTCCGCGCACGGATCGGCGTCGGCCGCCAGGTCCGTGACGGGCAGGATGATGTCCTCAGCCAGCCGCAACAACAGGTAGGACGGCGCCGGAGCGGCCCCCGTCCGGTCGACGATGGTGGCAACGGTGTGCTGGCTCTGGCCCTGTATCGCCAGGACGTACTCGAAGGCGAGCTCCACCTCTTCGGGCGTCAGCGGCGTGCGGGACTGCCCCAGGTGCGGCATTTGGATCTCCTCAACAGGCTGTCGCCGTGCCGATCACGGCGACTGACCCGAATGCTCACGCCGGGCCCCTGTGGATAAAGGCCGGAGATCTCTCCCTCTCTCCAAACCGGGGTGAACTGGTGCGTCAAGGGTCGAAGCGGGCCCCCTTGTCGAGTGTGGTCGGGCCGACCATGACCCCTTGTCGAGTCGTGGTCGGTCCGACCATGGACCCCTTGTCCGATTCGGCGCGGGCCGCCAGGAGCGCACGTTTCTCCTTGACCGACTTCGCTACCGGCCGCCGTCAGGTCGCGGACAAGGGGTGGATGTTCACGATGGCCGCCACGCGCCCGCAGGAGGGGCATGCAGCGGCCACCGAGCCATCGGGGCGGCTCTCCCTCGCGCGGGCGTGCCACCGGCCGTCACAGGGCCGGTGGGGGACGCCACGATGCAAGGGAGAGACCGCTGATGATGACCCGACACATGCGCCCGCCGTACCCTGACCGCACCGCCGACGCCCGAGCCGCGTCGACAGGACTGGTCGGCCGGGCAAGCCGCCGCGGTCTCCTGCCGCCGGCGCTTGCGATCCCACTGCCGTACCCACTTCCGTGCCCGGCACGAGCGCGGACCGCATTTCCCCTGGCCACCACGGCTTTTCGATGCCACAGCGCGTCGTCACAACCCTCTTCTCTCCTCCTCTCACTGACCAAGCCCTGGGAAATAGGTGGGGGTGGGGTGTCAGTGGTGGAGGCGATCATCGGGTTCAGGGCGCACCTGGTGCCCTCTGCGGCCGGGGGCCGGCGCCCGGCCGGTGGCCGGACGCGGACGACGGGAGGGCGGGGCTGATGGCGAAGCGCAAGGAGAACGAGGCGGGATCGTCGACCGGGCACCGCGCCGATGCGCTGCGCGCGCTCGGGGTGCTCAAGGCCGCGACGGCGGACCAGATCCAACGGCTGTCCTCACCGCACCTGACGTACCGGCACACCACGAAGGACACGGCGGCCAAGCGGAAGGAGGCGCGCACCGCCTCCCATCGCGGCGCGCTCAACGATCTGCGACGGCACGGCCTGTCCGTCGACGGCGGCCGCACCCGAGGCGGGGAGGAGGTACGTCTGCTCACCAAGGACGGGCTGGCTGCCGCCGGCCTCGAGTTGGACCGGGGGCCGGAGGAGATGGGCGGCATGCCCAAGAGCGCGGGCCGCTCGGGCGCCTCGCACGCGATGACGGTCAACGAGACGGTCATCGCGATGATCCGCCCGAAGCCCGACCTCGCCCTGGTGGCCGGTGAGCCGGCCGAAGCCGTCGCGGCTTCACAGGCCTGGGTCGACGCCCCCGACGGAATCGGCAGCATCACCTCCTACGCCACCGAGGTCGCTCTCCCGGCGACCGGCACCTGGAGGAACCCCGGCGTGGGCTGTGCGTGGGCCGACATCGTCCTCACCGCCCCGGAGGCCGGGCTGCCGCTGTTGTTCATCGAGGCCGACAACTGCACCGAAGAAGCCCCGATCATCGCGGCCAAGTTCGACAAGTACATGCGCCACTTCCACCGGAAGGTGAAAGACACCGACGGCAAGGACAAGCCGATGTGGCGCACCCGCTGGTCCGCTCCCGCTCCCCAGTGGGGCGACGCCACGCACCCGCCGGTCCTGCTCGTCTTCCACCAGGTCGGCAAGCGGACCGCGCGGACGCAGATGGAGCGGGTCGCCGAACTCACCCGCGAGCACTGGCAGGGCCAGTGGGCCGAAGGCGGCTTCCGCATCTACAACGGGAAGATGCCGATCGTGGCGACCACGCTGGAGCTGCTGCGCGAGCACGGCCCGGCCGGGCCCGGGTTCCGGCGCTTCGGCCGCGACGTCGACCAGAACCTCTGGGATGCGATCGGCAACCCTCGCCGGGACGCCGCCCTCGCCCGCCGTGCCGAAGAGGGGCGGCGTCGTCTCGCGCAGGAAGCCGCCGAACGCGAGGCTCAGCGTCCGGTGTGCGCGGACTGCGGGACCAAGTTCACTGACGACCGGTGGAAGGCCAGCATCGCGGTCGACTGGGGCCGCGGGGATAGTCACCCGCACCTGTGCGACGACTGCAAGGCGCGCGTGCTCGAGGCGGAGCGGCAGGTGGAACAGGCCGAACGTGAGCGCCAGGAGCAGGAGCGCCGAGAGGCGGAAGAGGCACAGGACTCGAAGGTCGGCGGCTGGCTCGGACGCTGGCGCGGCTGACCCGGGCAAGCCACTTCTGGCAGCGCGAGGGCTTGCCCAGGGCCGTCTGGGCAAGCCCTCGTTGTCGGTGGCGGCTGCGAGGCTGGAGGGCATGGACAGCGACGATGAGCAGCTGCTGCGCGGCCGGATCTACGGAGCCGACCACGACCACCCGGGCCCGAAGCCGGGACGCAGCTACGCCGAACTCGTGGGCGGACCCCTGGACGGACTGCTGCTCGACATCACCGGCTGGAGGCCGGAGGAGATCGACGACGGTGTCTCCCTCCTCACGGAACTCGGGCAGTTCGGCCCCGGCGGCCGGGCGCTGTACGACCCGCGCCCCGGCGACCCGGCCCGCTGGGACTGGGGCGGCGACAGCCCCTGACAGCCCGCCACTCGGTCGGGTGAAGACACCGCCGCGGCGGAACCCTCCCCGGCCGCCCGGGCGTAGTGCCGTACATGGACCCGATCAACGAGGCACACGTGCGTGAGCCGGGCCTGGTCGTCATCGACGTCGCCGCCGCCGACGACACCACCGCCCTGGCCTTCCAACAGCTGCTCGCCGATCGGTGGGCGACGTCGCCCGCACAGCACACGACGCGGGACGCCGGCGAGCCCGGAGTACGGCTGCGCTGCTACCTGGACCTGCGCCAGCCGATCAGCCCGGCCGCACCGGCCGACTGCCTGCCACCGGCCAGCGCAGGCGCGCCTCGGTGACGAGCTGGCGCCCGACGGACACCAGCCGCCTGCTGGCGTACTCCCGCACTGCCAGCAGGCGGCCCGGGCGGCGCGACCGTTGCGGTACAGCCGCGCCGCCGCACGGCGCGAGCCCGGCCGCGCAGCGCGACCGGGCCCTGAAGTGGTCTGTGGTGTTCTCGACTTTCTGCTGAGCGTCTCGCCGAACCGCCCGCCTGTCATCACCCACACGGGTGGCGCCCGCTCACGAGGATTGCCCGTAGCGGGCCGACGACCGCACAGGCTGCCGTCGGCCACACTCCGGTGGATCCGTCCGCTGTCAGCGCGACTGGATCCAGAGGCCGCCGTACGCGACGACGGCACCGCCGACCGCGGTGGCGGCCCCTCGGACCAGATGCAGGCCGGCCTCATTGCGGAGCCGCCGGGCGCGCTTGGCCCACCGGGTCCCCGATGATCCGCCATCCAGCGTCGGGAGGGGTTCCGGGTCCGGGCTGTTGCCCTTACGCTCGGGCTTGGACATGAGCTTCTCCTTCGTCGGGGATGTTCGGTCTTCTGCAGACGGCTCCCTGCCCACCAGGGGGCCGTCGCCGTTTCCGGCGACAACCGTGCCGTTGTCCACCGATTGAGATTTTTGAGGTCTCGTGGGGTGGACGAGAACAAACAAAAGCACCTCGAAACCCGCTCTGACCAGCGGAAACAGTGGATTGTCGAAAGAAGTCCATCTGTGTCAACGAGACGCCAATGCGGCTCTACCCAGGTCTTTGTGACCCCAACATGCGCAATCCCGGGCTCACCTGGGGTGTCATGCCAAGCATTCGTGAGGAATCACGTGTCGAACTGAGTTGAAGAGTGCAAGAGTTGGCGGATGCCTCAGATGCTGCGGATGCCCAGCAAAGCCGACCTGCCTGATGGGACCAGGCGGGACTTTGTCGCCGAGCTGTTCATCCACTTCAAGGAAGCAGGGCGTCCTACACCCGCCCGCATCGCAGCGAAGACCAGCTCTATGCAGGATCCGCTTCCTGTAAGCCGGGAGACCATCCGTCGGCTCCTCAAGGGGCAGACGATCAGCACGTGGGAGCGAGTCGACGCGGTCCTGCGGGCCCTGTGCGAGATCGGTGGTCAGGACCCTGACCGCAGGCGCTGGTCGGAGTCGTCCGACTGGAACGACGATGGGGATCCGACCACCTGCAGGGAGCGCCTGCGCCAGTTGTTGAACGACGACATTGATGGCGTCGAACCGGAAAACACCCCGGCTCCTGTCCCGCCGGCGCGATCCAACTCGGGGTGGGGCGCCCCTCGTACCCAGCCCACGCAGGATGATCCGTGGGCCACCACGCCCACGCCGGCCCCGACTACTCCAGCCAAGGGCGGCTACTCCGACGAACCGCCCTTCTAGACGCGTACAGGTGGCCATCCCCTTGTGATCAGCCGTGTTGTCCTGACGGGGAAGCGGCGGGTTGTCTGCGACGGCTCCTGCCACCTGGGGCCTCATTGGACACGCTGCCGTCGCGCCGCCAGGCGAAGGGACCAGGCGAAGTACAGTCCACTGCGCAGTGTGACCCGCAGCAGCCAGGCCACCCGGGTACGCAGAGGCTGTTTGCCGAGGTCGACCCACTCTGCCATCCACTCTTCGGGCCAGCGGTCACGGGCGTTCGCGGGCAGGAGACGGGAGAGTGCTTCGAACAGAGGCCGTGCCCGTTGTAGGCGCCGGTCAGCACAGTCGTCCATGTCGCTCGCGGGTTCATCCCTGGCGGCGTCAGCGGATTCCTGGGGTGGGGGTGGTATTTGCTCGAGCCCGCGTCGGATGCCCGAGGGGTGACCTCGCACGATGTCCCGCGCAGAGTCACTGCTGTTGGCACTGGGAGCTGCATGGCCTTGTCCGAGGCGTTCCACCCAGTAGAGCTGCCGATGGCCGCGTTCATCGAGACCTTCGCTGATCTTTTGGGCTTCGTCGCGGGTGGCATACCTGCCGACCCGGTACCGGTTGCCGTTGTCGTCCTGGCGGATCACTAACCAGGGGAGCGTGAGCGGTTCGCTGACCTCATTGTCGGCGCCGTGCATAACGCAGCCTCAACTCCCCAGACCATCAGCAGGGCGAAGGCGGGCAGAGGTGGCGCCCCCCTGGTAGGCGGCGGCGAGAGCGAGTCGGGCGGACTCGGCACCGCTGGGGGTGAAGCGGTAGTAGCGGCGGCGGGGCCGGGGCGGGTCGGTCTTCTCGATCTCGTTCTGGTCTTCCCAGAAGGACTCAAGCCAGCCTGTGTTCTCGAGGCGGGCGAGGATCGGGTGGATGGTGCCGGTGGGAAGGCCTGCTGCTTGGGAGAGTTCCAGACCGTAACGGGCCTCGGCAGGGCTCTCCAGCAGGGTCCGCAGCACCAGTTGTGTCTGGAGCGTCATGCGCGGCGTCTTTGCCATGTCAGAACTCTAGTATGGGATCCACCTGCACAACAGCAGAATGCGGCATCTGCCTCAGGCAGATGCCGCACCCCGAACTGTCGCTACCTACGCCCAGCGCATCCCGATCGCGGACAGCTCCTCCACTCGCTCCGGCGACAGCGACGCCGCGCGCGAGCGCTGATTGCCGATCCAGGCGCCAAGACGGAACTGCAGTTCCCATCCCTCTTCGGAAAGCACTGTCTCGACATGCTTGCGAGGGACGATCAAGTGGCCCTCACGCTCGTAGAACTGCCGCGCGGCTGCCAGGTTGGCGGCCCATTTGTCGGCCTGGGTACGGCGCTGCTTCGGCTTCTCGTCCTCGGTGGCGGGCTCGATCCCGAGGACCTGCTCCAGCATCCACTGCTGCACCCCGGTGAGCTTGTCCCAGCCCAAACGCTGGGCACGCACCCACCGCCCGAGGTCCTCGCCCTGGCGCAGGACGTCACCCGGCTCGGTCGGCAGCACACCGCCGTCGTCCAGGTACAGCCGGGTGAGGTGGAACGCCCGCTGCCACTCCACGGGCCAGGTGGGGCACCACGAGGCGTCGATCTCCTCCAGCTGCTCGCGCCGGTCCTCCGACAGCGCGCCGGCCACCGATCCCACCGGCAGGCCCTCGGCACGCCGCTGCTCGATGTCCATTGCCTTCCGCGCCGCGGCCCGCGCGTTCTTGAGCCAGATGCCCACCTTCGCGCCCTGGTAGGTGGCGTCCAGCGGCGCCAGGAGGTGCCCGTTCTCGGCAGCCCACCCGCGCGCGGCGGCCAGACCCTCCTCCCACGCGACGTCGAAGTGCGACCACACCATGCCCAACTTTTCCAGCTGCTGGGCGCGGTCCTCGTCCATGTCCCCGCGGGCGTAGAAGCGGCGGGCATCCGCGATCCACTGCCCCAGCGGGAAGTTGGCCAGCGAGGCCGGCCACCCCTCAGCCTGAGCCTCCTCACCCGCGGGCACACGGTAGGTGAACGGCACCTTCAGGTCGCCGACCTCGCGCGCGTACAGCACGGCGGCCTCGATGCCGCGCCGCCAGTGCTCGTGCTCGGGGTTGAGGACACGCAGGTTGATGAACGCGGCCAGCGCGGCCGGGTCACGCGGCGTGGAGAACTTCAACAACGCCTTCGCCGACGCGGACGGCCCACCGTCCCCGCCCCCGCTCTTCTCCTTGCCCTTGGCGTCCTTCTGGACCGGCTTGTAGCGACTCGGAGCCTGCTGCTGCGCCAACTGCTCCACGATGCGGGTGTCGTGCGCCCTGAGCGCCTCCAGCAGCTTCGCCAGCCCGCCGAACGCCCGGCTCGTGAGCATATTGTCCGCCGTCTCCCCGGGCGCCAGCAGCACCGGCACCACGAGCGACGCCATCTTGCCCTCGCCGGGCTGCATCCGCAGCGCACGCCCCACGGCCTGGACCAGATCCGGCA
Source organism: Streptomyces sp. NPDC020489 (assembly GCF_044386545.1). NCBI lineage: Bacteria > Bacillati > Actinomycetota > Actinomycetes > Kitasatosporales > Streptomycetaceae > Streptomyces > Streptomyces sp. NPDC020489. Next base: position 1,888 of record NZ_JBIRUZ010000027.1, on the reverse strand, counting down.
TCGACCCGCGCACGTCCGCGAAGTACACCGAGTCGCAGTTGCGGGTATCAACGCCCTCGCCCAACACCTTCACCGAGCTGAGGAACGCCTTCTCCACCACCGTGCCGTCCGTGTCGATCAGAGAGGAGAACTCTCCGAGCACGCGCCGGCGGTGCAACGCCTTGTGATCGCCACACAGCCAGTCCGCCCACACCGTCGCCGGGTACAGCTCCGGATCGGCAGCGTGCAGCTGCGCCGCGACGTCCGGGACCCCGGCCGAGAACGCTTCGGCCTCCTTGATGACGTGGTGGAACACGAGCGTGCGCTTGAAGGCTTCCTCGGCTGAGGCCTTCACCAGGGCTGTCTGGAGCGCGGCGAGCCGGGCCCCGCGCATCTCGTCCGACCGGCCCTCGGCGCCCAGCAGCAGCGCGGCCTGGAACTGCGTGTCGGTGATGTCCACGCACACCACCTGGTACGGCGCACAGATCCCCCGGTCGATCGCCTCCGACAGCGTCAGGGTGAAACACCGGCTGCCGAACGGCCCGTCCGGGTCGTCCTCCATGCTGGCCACCAGCTCACCCGGCGCACCGCCCTGCTCCTGGTCCTCGTCCAGCTGCCACAGCCGGGGCGTGGCCGTCATGTACAGGCGCCGCAGGGACGGGATGCGGGTGTTGTCGTGAACGACCGCCCACGGCTTGCCGATCCGGCCCGAAGTCCTGTGGGCCTCATCGACCACGATCAGGTCCCAGGCCGAAAGGCCGGCGGCGTGCGCCCGCTCCAGCGTGCCCAGACCGAGGCTGGCGTACGTGGCGTACACGGTGACCTTGTCCAGGCCCCTCGTCCACTCCACCAGCTCGTCCACGTCCGTGGTGTTGGGGAAGGACACCTCCTCACCCCGCAGGGAGGAGACCCCGATCATCGGGCCCCTGCGGCCGCCCTCGCGCCATGCGGCCTCGGTCTGGGCGAGCAGATCCAGGGAGGGCACGAGGACCAGCACACGGCCCGCGTGGAGCTCTTCCGCGCTGCGGACCGCCACCCGGGTCTTTCCGGACCCGGTCGCCATGATCACCTGTGTCCGCATACCCCTCTCCGGCACCAGAGATCTTGCAGGGAGTTCGAGGGCACGGAGGACCGCGTCAATGGCTTCTCGCTGGGCGGCCTCGCGCTGATCTGCGCGGTTCGTGGTCGACATTCCTGTCTGCTTTCTCCTGGGTGATGCCCGGTCGGTTCGAGTGATGGGAAACGGGAAACCTGCACGTAGAAGCGCCACGAGGGCTACGGTGGGAGTGGTTCGGCTGGTTGGCTGCTCTGCCTCACCGAAGCACTCGCAAGGGTCCTAAGTGGATCTCGATAAGCCTCCGAGCGTTCCAAGGGTGGTGCGCTCTGAGTCCAGAGTCTATCTCGTGCTTCAAAATGAAGCAGCCACAAGAGAGAAAATCCCCCGAACGTGGCACGATCCTGTTAGTCTGCCCCTATCGAGCCGGAAAGAAGTCCTGACGAGAGGTCACGCGATCGTGGCTTCAAGTCCACCCGCAACCCAGCACTTCCATGCCGTTCTGACCCTCCGTCACCCTCTCCGGATTCCCCGATCAGTCCCGCGCGCTCATTCCCGCCCCCGCCTCCCCTCTCACTGCTGCCGCTTTTCCCTACGGTTCCCTGTGGGGCGTGGACTGTTGGGGCTGGAGCGCAGCGGAGGCCCCGATCTGGGCTCGGGCGGGGGCGGCCGCAGCGCGGCCGCGGGCGCGTGGCGCGGAGCGCTGCGCGCGCAACTCGCGGGCGCAGCCCGTGAGTTGACGCCGTGCCACGCAGTGGCACGGCTGGCGCACTCGCGGAGCGGGTGCGCAACGGTTGCGCGCAGCGCAACCGTTCGCTTGCTCCGGGCGAAGCCCGGAGGGACCCGCTCCGCGGG
>NZ_JBIRUZ010000026.1:0-62079 GCF_044386545.1 Streptomyces sp. NPDC020489 | reverse complement strand
GACGGCAATATCAAGCACGGCTCAGTCACTACAAGCGCCGTGGACACAGCCCTTGAAAACTGCCCAGCACTCAGAACAAGCACCGTTGCAGTACTAGGGCCTGTTGTGAAAGTGCTGGTCATAGCCACTCGTTGATGGCTGCGACCAGACGGTCGCTTCGAAGCGGACGGAGAGTTTGTCGTACCGAGTGGCGACAGCCCGGTGGCGCTTGAGGCGATTGATCCCGCACTCGACCGCGTGCCGCTGTTTGTAGTCGTCCTTGTCGAACCTCGGTGGCCGCCCGCCGCGCGAGCCGCGCTTGAGGCGGTTGCGGACACGGTCCGCCGGGACCGGGATCCCGCGTCTGCGCAGGTAGGAGCGGTTGCTGCGGGAGTCGTACGCCTTGTCGGCCCGCACCCGGTCCGGTCGCTTGCGAGGCCTGCCGAGCCCCAGCCTCGGCACCCGGATCGCTTCCAGGACTGGCTCGAACTGCGGCGAGTCACCCCGGTGCCCGGCCGTGATCACCACGGCCAAGGGCTTCTGTCCCTGCTCGACCGCAAGGTGGATCTTGCTCGTCAGTCCGCCCCGGGAGCGTCCGAGGCCGTGGTCGGCCGGCTCGGCGAAGACGCCGCCGGGCGGTTCCTTCTGGAGGTCCCCCTTTTCACCGCTCCGGCGGCGTGCTGGTGGGCCCGGCAGACGGTGGAGTCGACGTTCACGTCCCAGGTGATCAGGCCCTTCGCGTCCGCCTCGGCCTGCAGTTGGGTGAGGATCCTCGCCCAGGTCCCGTCCCGCTGCCAGCGCCGGAACAGGTCATAGACCCGGTCCCACGGCCCATAACGTTCCGGCACATCGCGCCAGGGAGCACCGGTCCGGGTCCGCCACTGTATGCCGTCTATCAACTGCCGCCGCGTCCACACCTGCGGACGCCCCGGCTTGATGCCCCGCGGCAGCAGAGGCTCAAGCCGGGCCCACTGGCCGTTCGTCAGATCACCACGTCCCACGACAGATGATCATCAACGAACAAGATCCACTTTCGCAACAGACCCTAGTACTCCAGCAGGATTTCGCTGTCTGACCTGGTCCTTTCGCCGGGTGGCGGGAGTGTAGCGGGACTTCGATCGTGCGGGGGCGGTCTCACGGAGACCGCCCCTCGATCGTGCGACAACGCCGCAGGAAGTGGCAGCGGCGGGCGACTGCTTGGCGTCGGCGGCGCCAGTTCGACCAGCTCAGCGCGTGGTGTCGTCCGCGGTGTCCGCTCAGGTGCGGGGGCCGGGCACGACAAGCTGCCAGGAGTCGCCGAACCTCCGCCACTGTGAGCCCGATGGCCCCGGGTGTCTCACCTGTTCCGCCCCCTTTTCCCAGGGCTGGTGTGCCGTAGCGGCCAGGAAAGCGTGAGCGAGCATGGCCAGCGTGATGTGCCGATACCAGCCCACGTAGCGGCGGACTTCGTACTGGTCCAGGCCACATTCGTTCTTCGCGGCCTGGAAGCACTCCTCGATCGCCCAGCGCGCCCCGGCGACCCGCACCAGCTCCTGGACCGTGGTCTCCAGGGGCGTGTAGGCGAGGTAGTAGGCGATCTCGTCCGGCTTGCTGATGCTGCGCCGGGCCAGTGCCCACCGCATCCGGTGAGGGACCTCGCCCTGATAGTCGAACTCGGCGACGGCCGGCAGCCGCACCGCTGCCCAGTGGTAGACGCGAGGCCCCTTCGCGCCATCGCCGCAGGAGAGCTTCTCCCATGCCTCGTCCGGGGCCTGCGCGAACAGACCCTCGATCCGCGAACAGCCAACGCTGAACTGGGACTTGGGGACTGCCAGCACGTAGCCGACACCCGACTGCTCCAGCAGCCGGCGGAACTGGTTGTCCTGACCGTAGGCGGCGTCCGCCGTGACCCAGGCGACCGGCAGCGGCGAGGCCAGGGCCCGCAGCACCATGTGCCTGGCCAGTTCGCCTTTGGTGGCGAACTCCCGCTCCTCGGGGACCTTTGCGGTGCGGCAGCGTTCCCGGTCCTCGGTCCAGGACTTCGGGAGGTAGAGCTCGCGGTCGACCAGGGCCCGGCCGCGGGCGGAGGCGTAGGCGGCGAAGACGCCGATCTGGCAGTTCTCGGTCCGGCCGGCGGTTCCGGAGTACTGGCGCTGGACCCCGGCGGAGGTGTTGCCCTTCTTGATGAACCCGGTGTCGTCGATGATCAGGACACCATCGCCCTCGCCGAGCTTGCCGGCGACGTATTCCTGCAGGTCGTCGCGGATGTCATCGGGCTCCCACTTCGATCCGGCGAGGAGGTGCTGCAGGCCGTCGGGCGTGGGGTGGCCGGCCTGTTCGGCCAGCTGCCAACTGTTCTTGCGGGCCACCGGGGCGAGCAGCCCGCGTACGTAGTCGCGCATGCGACGGCGGAGCTCGACTCGGCCGAAGCGGTGCCCGATGGTCAGGAAGAGATCGTCCAGTTCGAGGTCCCACTGCGCGGCGGCAGACTCGGTGATCACCCTCGGAGGCTGCCCCGCCACTGCCACTTCCTGCGGCGTTGTCGCACGAGCGAAGGGCGGTCTCCGTCAGCCCGCCCCCGCACGATCGAAGTCCCGCTACACTCCCGCCACCCGGCGAAAAGACCAGGTCAGACAGCGAAATCCTGCTGGAGTACTAGCCCGCTGGACGTCAGCCCGGGGTTCGCGGCGGCGGCTTTACGTACTGCGGTCGTCATCATGAACTCGCACTCGACCGGCGCCAGGGCCGCGACGGGGCTTGTAGAAAACCTTGTTGAAAATCCAGGGCGTGGATCTTCGACGAGGAGCACAAGCCCGCTGGTCAGACGTGGTGAGACGCTCTCCGCAGGATCATCCGAGCAGACAACGCCCCGTACCAGCGGCTGACCAGGGACAGCGTAGCGGATACGTGCCAATGAGGGTCATCTGTACAGGGGTAGGAGGGCGGGACGGCGTCGACACGAAGAGCACCTCGCCAGGCTCGTCAGGGCGCCTGGGCAGCTCGTACGGGCGCTGAAGGACCGGCGCCCCCGGTGCGTACACCGGTCCTTTGGGCGGCCACGTGCTGGCTCCGTCCTAGGGAACTTGATCAAGCCCTGCCTGTGTGCCGACCGTGTCATGTGCGCATAGCGAGAACATCCTCTTGCCAGGCGGACTCCAGTTCCTCGTCCCAGACCTCGGTCAGTGCGGCCGCCGAGTCCATCGCGGACTCGGCCCTGGAGGCGCCTGAGACCACCGACATCACGGGTGACGACTCAAGGAGTGCGCGCAGGAGCAGGCGTGCCAGCGAGATTCCTCGATCGGCTGCGAGGGCACCCATCCGAGAGAACCCTTCCGAATAGGGTTGACCGTCATCGCGCCGTAGGGGGGAGTAAGCGAAGAAAGGGATGTCCATCTTCTCGCACAGGCGCAGGACGTCAGAGGACTCGGCGTGGGCGACGCCATGGCGATTCTGTACAGCGTCGATCGGAGTGATGGAATGGGCTTCCTCCAGTTGAGCCGCAGTGACGTTCGAAAGCCCGATTTGCTGAATTTTCCCTTCCCTTCGCATTTCGTCGAGTGCCGAGACGCTTTCCCCTATCGGGTAGGGAGCGTCGGCGCGGTGGAGGTAATACAGGCCGATACGTTCGACATTCAGAGCGTCAAGGCTTGTAGTGACATCTTTCCGAAGACGCGCCGCGCTGTTGTCCACGTCCCACGTTTCTTGCCCACTCCGGAAGTGTCCACCCTTGGTGGCGATGAGCACATCACTCCGCCCCTTCAGGGCGTGAGCGAACAGCCTTTCGTTGTGCTGAGGGTCGTCCACCGGCGCATACGCGCGGGCGGAGTCGAAGATGCGGATCCCCGCGTCAGCAGCGGCTCGAATCGTGGCGATGTCGCCGGACCTCTTCCGATCTGGGCCGAGAGAAAAAGCCACCCCGCCCAGAGCAATCTGCCCGACGAGCTCCAACGGTTCTTCGGCCAACACATCGCTCCTTATTGAATGAGTACGCGCTGAGCGCTGCTCGAGTGCGGTCGGCGCACCGGCAACAGAGGGCCAGGCGCACCATGCAGGACTCACCTCTGATCCAGGTCGGCCGCTGCGCGCCTGACCATACGGAGTGTCGCAGCATCATGGCTCGATGCTGCCCGTGACGAAACCGCCGTCGTGGACGTAGGGAAGTCCTGGCAAGCAGGCTGTCTCGCTCGGTGGGGGTGTACAAGCGATCGTGACATCCGGCGATCCACAGGGCCCGGGTACGGTGACGTCGCGTTTGGTGGGCGATGTCCGGCTCGCGGGGGCGGCAGAGCGTCTCGGACCGCTTGCTCACTCAGGGAGCGCAGTGCCCGAACGTGGATATACGGCCCGTTCGGGAGCGTCGAAAGCCGCGGTGTGATCTTGTGGTCGTGCGCGTAGGCCATGATGCCTTCTCGGTGGGCGGATGCTGGGGCAAGTCGAGGTGAGGCGGATGTCGTTCAGCGGGTGCGGCGTCAGGCCCTGAAAATCTGCTCGGGCTGGTCGCGTTGAGTAGTGTGCAGCGCCCAGTGGACGGGGGAGATCTCGTCGGCCATGACCCGCGGCTGTCCGTAGAAGGTGGGGGTGCCGATCGTTGCGTCGATGCCGATGTGGGCGGCCTGGATACCGGTACCGTCCAGTTCCTTGTGCAGGTTGATGGCCCAGTTGCGCAGGGCGGCGGCGTCGCGGTTGGCGGTCGGCGGCTGGGGGTTGAGGGAGCGGGCGCCCGTGGTGAACAGGAGGGTGCCGGTGCCGGCCGCGCGCATCGCGGGCAGGACAGCCTTGGTGGCGGTGATGGCGCCGTAGAGCTGCAACTCGATCTGCTGCTGCACGTCTGAGGGTTCGGTCTCCGTTGGGGTGGTGATCACGGCGTCGGGCGCGTCGGCCGGGGAGTACTCCAAGACGTCGATGCGGCCGAACCTGGTGACGGTGTCGTTGAGGGCTTGAGTGAGTGCGTCGCGGTCGAGGACGTCCGCGGGGAAGGCGGCGGCGGAGATGCCCTCAGCAGTGAGCGTGCCGACGAGACCGTCGAGCTTCTCGGGGTTGCGGGAGATCAGGGCGACATCGAAGCCGTGGGAGCCGAAGGCGCGGGCGACGGCCAGGCCCAGCTGGGGGCCGGCTCCGACGATGGCGATGCTGGTCATGACAGGTCCTTCTAGTGAAACGTCGGAGGCTGAGGTGTGGGGCTACCGCCCGTCGGTGCGGGCCAGGTGTGTCCACGTCCGGTCCGGTTCTCACCGGGGGCGGACGTCGGCAAGGCTTGTCACCTGTGCCGATCCGATGGGTCGCGGCCGATGCCGTCACGTGGATGACTGGCTCAGCCGACGGGGTGCGTAACGGCTTTGGGAGAGGGGCCGTACCGGTTGGCGCCCGGGGAACTGTCCACTGTCATGCCCACGAGATAGAGGATCGGGCCGACAACCGGGATCAGGGCGATGAGCATCCTCCAGCCGGACTTGCCGGTGTCGTGCAACCGGCGGACCGAGACGGTGAGCATGGGCACGATGAACGGGAGCAGGAGGACGTTCAGCAGCGGGACCTCGATGGCGAGGCTGATCCCGGCGATCACAACGGTGGCGATCACGTACAGAACCGAGTACCACCAGTACTCCGCGCGCCGGGCGCGACCTGGGAACGTGGCGTACTTGGCAGTGAGGCACGTGCGTACCGCGTCGGTGAACGACATGCTGGTCACAGGAGATCCTTTCGGCAGGAAGGCATGGGGACACGGGGGGCCGGCCGGAGTGAGGAGGCGGCCGGGGTCGACGGTGTCGGCGCCCCCCGCCGTGGCCGCGTGGGCCGTGCAACGGAACAGGAGTGGAAAGGGCTATCCAATTCATGATTCGGATAGGTCGCTCCGGTTCGCCGTGGCAAGCGTAGCACTCAAAGTGGATAGGGTGATCCGATTGCTGGGCGTCTCTGGTCTCGTCCGCCCTGGCTTCGTCCCAGGCGGACGATTCGGGCGGCTGAGCGCGGAGGGCGAGGGTCGACGGCCGCCTTGGGCCCATCGGGGAGCCCGCCGGGCATGCCTGGGTGGGTGAGCAGGTACCTGTACCTCGGCTTCGTACCGCTGTGCGCGGTAGTGGCGAGGCCGTGCCTCGTTGCGCCTTCTCGGTCTGCGGCTACGGGGGCTTCAGGGGGGAAGGGGTCGGTTCGCGTGCGGCAGGCCATGGCGCGGTACAGCGCGGTGCCGCCCATCAGCCACTGAGCCGCCCTGTGGCCCAGTGGTCCCCACCCGGCGCAGGCGAAGCGGCCCTTGGCCCGATGATCCCCTCACGTCCGCTCGCCCCCGTGAGGTCCTCACTCGTCGGCTCGGGGATGGAGGACCACCACCGGGATCTCGCGTTCGGCCCATGCCTGGTAGAACTCGAAGTCGGCGTAGACCTCCAGTAGTCGGGGCCAGAGACGAGAGCGTTCCTGCGGATCCGCGGTGCGGGCGCGCACAGGTCTCCGCTGGGCGCGGATCTGTATGTGGGTGTCCGGGTGGGAGCGCAGGTTGAGATACCACTGAGGGTTCTTGGGGAGCCCTCCCTGGGAAGCCACGACGACCGTGTCCGGTCCGTCGGTCATGTAGAGCAGCGGCGTGGTGTAGAGCCTGCCGGACTTACGACCGCGATGCTCGAGGAGCAGGACGGGTACCGGCTTGCGGAAGCCGGCTGCTATGCGCCATGTCCCGCCGAGCCGGCCGTGGGTACGGCGGTAGGCCCACACCTGGGCCTTGGCCATGTACTTGAAGAGTCGCGGCAGTAGGGGGGAGTCCAGTTGCTTGGGACGTGGCCGTTGTTCGGGACGTGGGCGCTGATGTGACACGGATCGCCTCCGATCGGGCAACTGACCGGTTCTGTTGCTGCGGTTGGCCGAGCGCGGTGCCTCAGCTGGAGGCCACGGGTTCCGACGAGACGCGGGGCAAGCGGCTGGGCTGGTCATCCGCTGGTGCGCCATAGGCCTTGGTTGTCACAGCTTTCGGAAGTCCCAGGAGACGGTCTTCGATGGTGTCAGGCGGATCCACGCATGCCGACCGTCGTGCGGCATTTCCTCCAGGCCGAAGTTCTTGCGGGCGAACAGCGCTTCCAACGCGTCGAGTTCGGTGCACGGTTCTCCGGTGCGGGGGATCTCGCCCACGAACTCCGCGGTGCCTGACAGTTCGACCCCGCGCAGCTCCCCGTACTCCTCGCCGGAGTCGACGACGACAGCGACGCGTGGGTCCTGACGGAGGTCGGTCCAACGCTTGCTGCGCACGATGGAGTACAGCCACAGCGAGGTGCCGTCCCAGGCGAACCAGAGGGCACTGAGATGCGGGGGGCCGTCGTTTGAGACGGTGGCGACGCGGCACGTGCGCTGGTCGACGAGGAACTCGTCCAGTTCGTCCGGCGTCATCATGATCTTTCGGCTCCTGCGCTGTGTCGCAACCATGCGGGGCCTCTTTTCTCTTGCGTCAGGGTGCCGGGGAGGAGGCGTATCTGATGCAGCGTCAGAAGGATCGGGCATTTTCCACGAGCCTGCAATGGCTGAGGGGTCCCTGTGGCACCCGAAGCCGATCACCGCGGCCGGGGCCCGTCGTCGCCCGGTAGGCGGTGGAGTCTCTGGCGGATGTCGGTGCACCGGAGACGGTCGGTGCGAGTGTGCAGGTGCCGCCGGTCGCGCGGAAGTGCTGGTGGGTTACCAGGGGCGAAGGGCACGGTCGGGATGCAGACGCGACACGCGCGAGCTCTATCTCGGAACAGCCGCGCACACTGCGCCCGCGTCGCTCGTACAGGGCCTCGGGAGTGAGCAGTTCGAGCGGAGGGAGGTACGAGAACCCGCTCCAGCGGGCGAATGTGTCGCCCTGCCCCGTGGCTGCGACACGGGGTGGGCGGGGATGGGTACGGGCAGGCGTGTCAGAGAGTGAGGAGCACCTTGGTGGCGCGTCGCTCGTCCATCGCCTTGTAGCCCTCCGGAGCCTGCTCCAGCGGCAGGGTGAGGTCGAAGACCTTGCCCGGGTCGATCTTGCGGTCCCAGATGAGCTGGATCAGCTCGGGCAGGAACCGGCGCACCGGGGCGGGGCCGCCCAGGGTGTGGATGCCGGCGAAGAACAGTTCGATGCCGGGGATGGACACGTCGTAGTTCACGCCCACGTAGCCCAGGTGCCCGCCGCCGCGGGTGGCGCCGACAGCCTGCATGAACGATTCCTGGGTGCCGACCGCCTCGACGACCGAGTGCGCGCCCAGTCCGCCGGTGAGTTCCTTGATCTTCGCAACACCCTCGTCACCGCGCTCCTCGACGATGTCGGTCGCGCCGTAGTGCAGGGCGAGCTTCTGCCGCTCGGGGTGCCGGGACATGGCGATGATCCGCTCGGCGCCCAGCTGCTTGGCGGCCAGGACTGCCATCAGGCCGACGGCTCCGTCGCCGACCACCGCGACGGTCTTGCCGGGGCCGGCCTCGGCGGCGACAGCGGCGTACCAGCCGGTGCCCAGCACGTCGGAGGCGGCCAGGAGGTCGGGGATCAGCTCCGGGTCGGGCTGTCCGGGGGTGGCGACCAGGGTGCCGTCGGCGAGCGGGATACGGGCCTTCTCGGCCTGGGTGCCGATTCCGGCGTGGACGAACTCGGCGTGCACGCACTTGGACTGGAAGCCGGCCTGGCAGATCTCGCAGGTGTTGTCGGAGATGACGAACGATCCGACGACGAAGTCCCCGGGCTTGACGGTCCTCACCTCGGAGCCGACCTCCTCGACCACGCCCACGTACTCATGCCCCATGAGCGTGCGGTCGGCGGGCTCGATGCCTCGGTACGGCCACAGGTCCGACCCGCAGATGCAGGTCGCGGTCAGCTTCACGATCGCGTCGGTGGGGTCGATGATCTTCGGGTCGTCACGGTCCTCGACCCGGACGTCGCCGGCCTTGTGCATGATGACGCCGCGCATACCTGAATCTCCTTGCTTTGCTTGCTTCACTTGCTTCGCGTGTACCGGCGCACGCGGCACCGGATCGGCTCCCGCGCTGTCGTCCCTGACGTCACCCGCGTGGGCGTCTCCGGGCGAAACAGGCCGGGCGGGCACCTGCCGCTCCACCGGTGAAGGCGAAACGGAAAGCACCACGTCATCCAGGGAAGCCCCATTTCGCGCGCGCAGCGAGTTACTGATGAGGGGTGTACTGGTAGTACACCCCAACCTGGCGGACTCGGTCGTAACGTCGTGTCGTGGACAACCGTGATGAAGTCCGCGAGTTCCTGACCTCGCGGCGAGCCAAGATCACTCCGGAGCAGGCGGGGCTGCCGGCAGGTACCCGGCGCCGCGTGCCCGGGCTGCGCAGGAGCGAGGTCGCGGCGCTGGCGGACGTCAGCGTCGAGTACTACGCCAAGCTGGAGCGTGGCAACCTCGCCGGCGTCTCACCCGCCGTGCTCGAAGCCGTCGCCCGCGCCCTCCAGCTGGATGACGCCGAACGGGCCCACCTGCTCCATCTGGCCCAGGCCCAGGAAGGCTCCGACACCCTCGCGCGTCCCCGACGGCGCTCCGGCAGGCAGCGGACCTTGCACAAGAGCCTTCAGTGGACCCTGGACGCCGTCACCGCCGGGCCGGCGTTCGTCGTCAACGGCCGCCTGGACGTGCTGGCCGCCAACCGGCTCGCCCGCGCCTTCTTCAGCGACCTGTACGCCGATCAGGCCCAGCCGCCCAACCTGGCCCGCTACCAGTTCCTCGCCCCCGCGGCCCGCCGCTTCTACCCGGACTGGGACCGGGCCGCCGGCATGACCGTGGACCTGCTGCGCACCGAGGCGGGCAGCAATCCGCGTGACAAGGACCTGCACGACCTCATCGGTGAGCTGTCCACCCGCAGCGATGCCTTCCGCACCCGCTGGGGCGCCCACAACGTGACCCACCACGGCACCGGCTCCAAGCGCTTCCACCACCCCGTCGTCGGCGACCTCACCCTCTCCTGGGAGTCCCTGGTGATGGCCGCCGAACCGGGCCTCAGCATGATCATCTACACCGCCGAACCCGGCTCATCCTCCGAGGAAGCCCTGCGCCTGCTCACCTCCTGGGCCGCCAGTCAGCAAACTGCCACCGCCCCTGCTCTACGGTCTCCGAGCACTCCGCAGAATTGATCGCCGAGAAGGGTCGGCGTGACAGCCGTCGGCCCGACGGGCGGGGCTCTCCAGGGGCTGCCGGGACTGTCACCGAGGGTCGCGGGCTGCCTCTGTGTCCGGGGGCGGGGCCGCTGTCCAGCTGGCGAGGAGTTTGATCCGGTCCTCGGAGGTGGTGCCGGGCTCGGCGGTGTAGAAGGTCAGGTCGTGGATAGTCCGGTTCGGCATGGGCAGGTCCAGGGACCGGTAGGCCAGCTCCAGACGGCCGACGTCGGGGTGGTCCAGGCGCTTGGTGCCGTCGTGGCGGATACGGACGTCATGCGCTGCCCACATGGTGCGGAACTCGGCGCTGAGCGTGGACAGTTCGCCGACGAGTTCACGCAGGTCCCGGTCGTAGGGGTCACGCCCGGCCTCGGCCCGCAGCAGGGCTGCGGTGGTGACGGCGGCGGCGTCCCAGTCGACGTAGAAGTCGAGGGCACCGTCGTCGAGGAAGATGTAGCGGGCGAGGTTGGGGCGGCCGTGCTTGTCGGCGGTGGTGCTGTCGAACATCGGCGCGTGCACGGCCCGCGCCAGGGTGTTGCTCGCGATGACGTCCATGCGGCCGTTGCGCACGAAGGCCGACGACATCGTCGTGGAGTCGAGCACCCACTGGACAGACGGCGGGACCTGCACGTCCTTGCGGCGGCGCGGCGGGCGGGGCACCGGCCGGGACGCCCGGGCCAGGTCGAACAGGTAGGTGCGTTCGTCCTCGTCCAGCCGCAGCGCCTGGGCGACCGCGTCGATGACGTCCTCGGAGACGCCGTTGATGTGCCCCTTCTCCAGGCGCGTGTACCACTCGGTGCTCACTCCGGCGAGGACGGCGACCTCCTCGCGCCGCAGCCCCGGCACCCGGCGTCGGCCGCTGGTGGGCAGCCCGACCTGCTCCGGGGTCAGCTTGGCGCGCCGGCTGGCGAGGAAGTCCCGGATGTCGGTTCGGTTGTCCGGGGGCTCGGCGGAGCGGTGTGCGGGGCGAGGGTGGTCCATGACCTCCACCGTAGCGACGGCCCCTCCCTCAGGGAGGTTGAGGTTATACCCCCCATAAGTGCGACCTTCCTCCCGCGCGGTGGAGCCGGTTCGGTGGTTGTCGTCCACCGATCACACACCCTTTGGGGAGATGGAGACATGAGCCCGCGAGGCGGGGTGCTCAGCGCCCCCGGCGACGTACGCACCGAAGACCGCGAGCGTCCGCCCGCCCGGCTTCCGACGGTCATCTACGTGCTGGCCCTGGGCACGTTCCTGATGGGCACGACCGAGTTCGTGGTAGCGGGCCTGCTGCCGGAGATCGCCGGGAACCTGCGGGTGAGCGTGGGCCAGGCAGGCCTGCTGATCACCGTCTTCGCGGTCGGCATGGTCGTCGGCGCACCGCTGATGGCGATGCTGACGCTGCGGCTGCCCAGGCGGTGGACGCTCGTCCTGTCTCTGGCCGTGTTCGCGGTTGGACATGTGATCGTCGCGCTGACTTCGAACTTCGCGCTGTTGCTGGCGGCGCGGTTTCTGACAGCGATGGCGACCGGAGCGTTCTGGGCGGTGGCCAACGTTGTGGCCGCGCGTGCCGCCGGCCCGGCCACGAGTTCTCGCGCGCTCGGCGTGGTGGGCTCCGGCGCCATGCTCGCCAACGTCGTCGGCGTGCCGGCCGGCGCCTTCGCCGGGCAACTGATGGGCTGGCGTGGACCGTTCTGGGCACTCGCCGCTCTCGCGGCAGCCGCCACGGTGCTGATCGCTCGCCATGTCCCGCACGACGGCCCGGACCAGCAGACGGTGTCGATCCGCTCCGAGATCTCCGCCCTGCGCTCCGGCCGCCTGTGGCTGGCGCTGACGGCCTGCGCGACCACCACCGGCGGCGTACTCTCGACGTACTCCTACATTTCGCCGCTGCTGACCGACCGGGCCCACATCGCGGCCGGCCTGGTACCGCTGGTGCTGGTCGGCTTCGGGGCAGGCGCCCTGGTGGGCTTCCTCATGGGAGGCCGCCTCGGCGACCATCGTCCCCACACGACGATCATCGTGGCGGCTGCGGTGACCACCACCCTGCTGCTGGCGATCTGCCTGCTGTCCGGCTTCGCGGTCCCCACCGTCGCGCTGGTCGCCCTGCTCGGGCTGTTCGGACTCGGCGCCAACCCGGTGCTGATCTCCCTGGCCGTCCGCTACGCGGGCCGGGCGCCCACCCTGGGCTCCGCCCTGACCGTCTCGGCGTTCAACTTGGGCACCGCCGCCGGCTCCTGGATCGCGGGCCTCGCCCTCGACTCCTCGCTGGGGGCGACCGGCCCTGCGGCGGTCGGCACCGGCATCGCCGCGCTGACCCTCGTTCCCGCGGTAGCGATCGCGCTCACCCAGCGCCGTCGCCTGGAGGCCTCCGTCGTACGGGGCTCTGGAGATGCCGGCGCCACCCACGTCACGAACCCCTGAAGCCCCTCCCGCGATGACACCCCCAGGCCGTGCGGCTGTGCGCGGCTCATCCATCAGAGATGCGAAGGCAGAGTTATGACAACCGATCTCCCTGAGTCCGTCCCGCCCCCCACCGGTTCCGGTGAGTCCCCCTCGACGCCCAGCAGGCGCGCCTTCATCGCCACCAGTACCGCGGTCGGCGGCGCCGTGGTGGCCGGAGGGTCTTTCATCGCCGCGCCGGAAGAGGCCGCCGCAGAGCAGGCCGCTGCCGAGGGGGCCGCGCCTGCCAGCCGGGTCTCCCTGACGGTCAACGGCACCCGCCGGACCGTGACGGTCGACAACCGCACCTCGTTGCTGGACCTGTTGCGCGAGCATCTCGGGCTGACGGGTTCGAAGAAGGGCTGCAATGCCGGGGCCTGCGGGGCGTGCACCGTGCTGGTCGACGGCCACCGTGTCAACGCCTGTCTGACGCTGGCCGTCCGGCTGGAGGGCGCCGAGGTCACCACCATCGAGGGTCTGAGGGACGGTGACCAACTGCACCCGTTGCAGCAGGCGTTCATCGACCAGGACGCCTTCCAGTGCGGGTACTGCACCCCCGGCCAGATCCTGTCCGGCGTCGGCTGCATCCAGGAGGGCCACACCAACTCTCCCGAGGAGATACGGGAGTGGATGAGCGGCAACATCTGCCGCTGCGGCTGCTACGTCAAGATCGTGCGCGCGGTCGAGCAGACGGCGGGGAGGTGAGCCGTGTATCCCTTCGCCTACACCCGTGTCTCCGGTACTCACGAGGCTGTTGACGCCGGTCGCCGCGGCGGCCGTTACATCGCCGGCGGCACCACCCTGGTCGATCTGATGCGTGAGACCGTCGAGCGCCCGGAGACCCTGGTCGACATCTCCCGCCTGCCGCTGCGCAAGGTCACCGTCACCGAACGCGGAGGCCTGCGCATCGGCGCGCTGGTGACCATGTCCGAGGCCGCCGCCCATCCCAAGGTGCGCACCCTGTACCCCGTCGTCTCCGAGGCGCTGGAGCTGAGCGCCTCGGCCCAGCTACGGAACATGGCCACCATCGGCGGCAACATCATGCAGCGCACCCGCTGCACCTACTTCCGTGATGTGACCGCCGCCTGCAACAAACGCGAGCCCGGCTCGGGTTGCGCGGCGCTGCACGGCGTCAACCGCACCCACGCCATCCTCGGCACCTCCGACGCCTGCGTGGCCACCCACCCCTCCGACGTCGCCGTGGCGTTCACGGCGCTGGAGGCGACCGTGCACCTGCTCGGCCCGGACGGGGAACGTCAACTCCCCTTCGCTGACTTCCTTCTTCGGCCCGGAAAGACTCCGAATCGCGAACATGCCCTCAGGCGGGGCGAGTTGATTACGGCGGTTGAGATCCCCGCGCTTGCGCGCCCCCTCGAGTCCGGCTATCTGAAGGTGCGTGACCGGCAGTCCTACGAGTTCGCCCTGACGTCGGCGGCGGTCGCCCTGCATGTGCGGGGCGGGGTGGTCCGGGAGGCGAAGGTGGCCGCCGGGGGAGTGGGGACCGTGCCCTGGAAGCTCCCCGCCGTCGAGGAGCGCCTCATCGGCGAACGCCCCTCGGAATCGCTGTGGGCATCAGCCGCCGCGCGAGCCGCCGACGGCGCCCGTCCGCTTCGGCACAACGGCTTCAAGGCCGAGCTGCTCAAGCGGACCGTCGAACGCCAGCTGCGCATCGTAGGAGGTACCAAGTGAGCCCCCAGCCGCAGGCAGCCGTCGGCGCGCCGCTGCCCCGGGTGGACGGCCGACTCAAGGTCACCGGACAGGCGCAGTACGCCGCCGAGTTCGACGTCGACGGGGCGGTGCACGCGGTCATCGTCGACGCGAGCATCGGGCGCGGCCGTGTCACCTCCCTCGACGCCCGTGCCGCTCTGGAACACCCTGGCGTGCTGCGGGTGATCAGCCACCGCAACGCGCCGAAGCTGCCGTATCGCGACAACCCGGGTTCCAACAACCCACCCGGGCGCAGGCTGCGCGTCTTCCAGGACGACAAGGTCCTCTTCCATGGTCAGCCGGTCGCCGTCGTGATCGCCACCAGCCTGGAGGCCGCCCAGCACGCTGCGAGCCTTGTCCAGGTCCGCTACGACGCCGAAGAGCCCTCGACCGACCTGCACAAGGCCGAGCCGGACAAGCCGACCACATACGGGCGCGGTGACGCCGAGGCCGCCCTGCGCTCCGCCGCCGTACGGCTGGACCTGACCTACGAGTTGGCGCGCAACCACCACAACCCGATGGAACCGCACGCCACCATCGCCCGCTGGGACGGCGACAAGCTGACCGTATGGGACAAGACGCAGTGGGTCGTGGGCACACGGGACGAACTCTCCACCGTGTTCGACCTGCCCAAGGACTCGGTACGCGTCATCAACCCGTTCGTCGGCGGGGCCTTCGGCAGCGGGCTGCGCTGCTGGCCGCACACGGTCGTCGCCGCCCTCGCCGCGCGAGTCACGGGCCGTCCGGTCAAGCTGGTGCTCAGCCGCCGGCAGATGTACTTCGGCACCGGCTTCCGGCCCTCCTACGCGTACCGGTTGCGGCTGGGCAGCGACCGGCGGGGACGCCTGACGGCCATGGCCCACGAAATGGACTCCGAGACCTCGTCGTACGAGACGTTCACCGAGACGGTCATGCCGGCCGGGCAGATGCTCTACAGCATGCCCCACGTCAGCCAGGCCTACCGGCCGGTGCCGCTGGACGTGAACACCCCGATCTGGATGCGCGGCCCCGGCTTCGCCTCGGCGGCGTTCGTGATCGAGTCCGCCATGGACGAGCTCGCGCACAAGCTCGGCGTCGACCCGATCGAGCTGCGCCGGCGCAACGAGCCGAACGAGGACGAGTCGAACGGGCTGCCGTTCTCCACCCGCCGATTGCGGGACTGCTACACCGTCGGCGCGCGGGAGTTCGGCTGGCACCGCCGCAACCCGAAGCCGCGGGCGTGGCGGGAGGGTGACTGGCTGATCGGCATGGGTGTCGCGGTCGGCGTGTACGAGACGCAGCGCAACCAAGCCCAGGCCCGGGTCCGTCTGGATGCCGACGGCAAGGCGCTGGTGGAGACCGCGGCCAGTGACATGGGGCCGGGCACCTACACCTCCCAGACACAGGTCGCCGCTGACGCCCTGGGGCTGACCGTGCGCACGGTCACTGTCCGGCTGGGGGATTCACTGTTCCCGCCGACCCCGCCGCACGGCGGCTCCCAGACCATGGCCAGCGTCGGCTCCGCCGTCCTCGACGGCTGCGACCAGGTTCGCCGGCAGGCGATCCAACTGGCCGTCGGTGACCGCGAGTCGCCGCTGTATGGCGTACCGGCTGCCGACATCGTCGTACGGGGCGGGCGGCTGCACGCGAAGAACAACCCAGCGCGCGGGGAGACCTACCGAAACCTGCTGACCCGCAACGACCGCTCCCACCTGGAAGCCCTGGGCTCATTCGCCGGGGCGCCCAGTCCCGAGCGGCATTCCTTCTACGCCTACAACGCCACCTTCGCCGAGGTCGCCGTCGACGCCACGCTGGGGCTGGTGCGGGTGCGACGGATGCTCGGTGTGTACGACGCGGGCCGCATCATCAGCCCCAAGCTCGCCGAGAGCCAGGCGATCGGCGGCATCGTGGGCGGTATCGGTACGGCCCTGCTGGAGCACACGGTCACCGATCACCGGGACGGCCGGATCGTGAACGCCAACCTGGCCGACTACCTCGTCCCGGTCAACGCCGACGTCCCCGACGTCAAGGCGATCTACCTGGACGGCGAGGACCGTGAGGCCGACCCGCTCGGGGTGAAGGGGCTCGGCGAGGTCGTCCACGTCGGCGTGGCACCCGCAATCGCCAACGCGGTGTTCAACGCCACCGGCCGACGCATCCGCCGACTGCCCATCACCGTCGAGGCGTTGCTCTGACCTGAGCAGGCCCCTCGACCGGTCCGGAAGCCCGCCCCCGTCGGGCTCCCGGACTTCCCCGGGCCGCCGCCGTGCGTGCTCCCCCCCGTCAGGCGCGGCGGCGGCCCACTTCGCACCCCACGGCGAACCACGGAGAAAGGCTCATGCTGAACATCGCGGAGACACTGCACCGCTGGTGCCACGAGGCACGTCCCTTCGCCCTGGCCACCGTCGTCGACGTTCGCGGCAGCGCACCGCTGCCGGTCGGCACGTCCGTCGCAGTGGACGAGGACGGTAACGCGGTCGGCAGCATCTCAGGGGGCTGTGTCGAGGGCGCGGTGTACGAACTGTGCCGGCAGGTGCTCCACGATCGGGGCGCGGTCCAGCGGGCCCGGTTCGGCTACTCCGACGAGGACGCCTTCGCCGTAGGCCTGACCTGCGGCGGCGAACTCGACGTTGTTGTCCAGTACATCGATCCCGCGAGTCAGCCGCATCTCGGCGCGGCTCTCGCGGAGGTGGCCGATGGCCGGCCGGTCGCGGTGGCGCAGGTCGTAGACGGCCCCGACGGGTTGCTCGGAGCCACATCGAGCGTGCTCGGTGACGGCCGGGCGATCGGCGGAATGTTGGCCGACGGGCCGCTGGCACAGGCGGTCGCGGACCGGGCCAGGGCGCTGTTGCGGGCCGGACGCACGGCCCGCGTCCCGCTCGGCGGGGACGCGGCCACCTGCCCCGAGCGGCTGTCCGTGCTCGTCCATGTGGCCGCCACCCGCCCCCGCATGCTCGTCTTCGGCGCGATCGACTTCGCGGCCTCGCTCAGCCAGGCCGGCCGTTTTCTCGGCTACCGGGTCACTGTCTGCGACGCCCGCCCCGTCTTCGCCACCACCGCCCGCTTCCCGCACGCCGACGAGGTCGTGGTCGACTGGCCTCACCGCTACCTGGAACGCGCCGAGGTCGACGCCCGTACCGCGGTATGCGTGCTCACCCACGACGCCAAGTTCGACATCCCGCTGCTGCGCCTCGCCCTCGGGCTCCCTGTCGGCTACGTCGGCGCGATGGGCTCCCGGCGCACCCACGACGAACGTCTGCGTCTCCTGCGCGAGGCCGGTCTCACCGAGGCCCAGCTGGCCCGGCTGCGTTCGCCGATCGGTCTGGACCTCGGCGCGCGTACCCCCGAGGAGACCGCGATCTCCATCACCGCGGAGATCATCGCCCATACCAACCGAGCGAGTGGCCTGCCACTTTCTCGGCGCACCGGGCCGATTCACGGACGGACTGCTCATGGGCTCGGCGACGGACAGGCCATCGGAGAACAGAAACCGGCACGTCGCGCGGTAGTGAGTCACTGATCGAGGCCCGCGTCTGCTTGCCTCCAGGGCGACGCGCCCCGACCCGGCGTGATCGTTCCGTAGGCTCTCGGGACTCGGCTCCTGACCAGTTCACCGCACCCCACCACCACCTACAGGTAGGAGATGACTGACATGGCACTGATCCTGGTGACGGGCGCAGCCAGTGGGCTCGGGCGCAACACGGCGAACGCGTTGGTCGACGAGGGGCACGACGTGGTCGTCCACGTCCGGAATCCGGCCCGTCTCGCCGACGCGGAGAACACCGTCCGGTGGAAAGGCATCATCACGGGGGATCTCGCCGATCTCGACGAGATCCGACAGGTCGCCCGGCAAGCCGGCGGGTTCGGCCGCTTCGACGCCGTCATCCACAACGCCGGCACCATGAACTCCCGGGATGCGGGCACCGTCAACACGGTCGCGCCCTACCTGCTCACGGCCCTGATGGACAAGCCGGCCAGGCTCGTTTACCTCAGCAGCTCCATGCACCGCACCGGCTCCACCGACCTGCGACGGCTGGCCGCGGGCACCGCTTCCTACGACGACAGCAAGCTGTGGGTCACCACGCTCGCGTTCGCGGTCGCCTC
This sequence comes from Streptomyces sp. NPDC020489, assembly GCF_044386545.1. Lineage (NCBI taxonomy): Bacteria > Bacillati > Actinomycetota > Actinomycetes > Kitasatosporales > Streptomycetaceae > Streptomyces > Streptomyces sp. NPDC020489. The sequence continues at coordinate 43,817 of NZ_JBIRUZ010000026.1, read as the reverse complement.
CCGCTGGCAGGGGACCTCGAGCCACGCGGTCGACCCGGGGTGGGTGCCCACCCGGATGGGCGGCGCCGGCGCACCGGACGACCTGACCGCCGGGCACCAGACACAGGTGTGGCTCGCCACGCACCACAAGGTGACGCCTAGCACCGGCGGCTACTGGCACCACCGGCAGACGCAGACCCCGCACCCCGCGGCACAGGACGACGAGTTCCAGGCCCGTCTCGTCCAAGCCCTTGAGAGCCACACGGGCGTCCCGCTCGACTGAGGGGACCATCGATGTGATCAGGGGCGACGGCATCCATGCGCGCCGCCGGGACGCACCTTCACCACCAGCGTGGTTCGGGGCTCTTCGGAACACAGTGGCAGGGTGCCGGGGCGGACGTGGGCGGGACTGCTGACTCTTCGGACGGGGTGGTGTCGTCCCGGCGCCCCTGGAACACCTCCGTGAACTGCGGCATGATCGCCGCCGCCAGGGCGGTACCGCCGGGCGGCTGCACCATCCGCAGCAGATCGGTGGCCGCGTCGAGGTCGTCGGCGGTCAGGTCCTCTCCGTCGCGCATGCGGACCAGAGCGTCCCTGAACGCCTCGACGAGACGTGTCGCGTCGGTGTGCGACGGGTCGGGGGGTGTGGTCATGCCTGTCTGCTCCTTCTGAGTGGGGGACGATCGGGCGAGGGCGCGCGTGGAGCCGGACGCACCGGATTTCAGACCGTCGGCAGGCCGAGTTCCTTGCGGATGGCGGGGGCTACCTCGGTGGCGAGGAGTTCGATGGACTCGTGGACCATCGAGGTGGGCATGCCGCCGAAGTCGACCTGGCCGAGGAACCGGTCCAGGCCGAACAGTTCGTGCTCGGTGAGGATCTTGTCGATGACCTCCTGCGGGCTGCCTGCCACCAGCGCGCCGTACGGGCTCGATACGGCGTCGAAGTCGGCGCGGGAGACATGCCAGCCGCGTCCGGTGGGCGGCTTGGGGCGCAGGTACTCGCGGTAATACGGGAAGAGGTCGTCTCGTGCGCCCTGGGAGGTGGAGCCGACGTAGAAGTGGGTGGAGACACCGAGCTTGAGTTGCTCGACGGGGTGTCCTGCCTCGGCGCCGACGGCCCGGTAGTGCTCGACGGCCGCCCGGGCGCGGCGGATGTCCCCGCCGATGAGGCCGAGGACCATGGGCAGGCCGAGCTGCCCGGCGCGTTCCACGCTGGCGGGGGTGCCGCCCACGCCGAGCCACAGCGGCAGTTGTGGCCCGCAGCGAAGGGGTGGGACGGGCAGGCCGTCCAGGGCTGGGCGGAAGCGCCCGCGCCAGGTGACGTGGTCGGGGTTCTTCCGGATGGCGAGGAGCAGGCGCAGCTTCTCGGTGAAGACCTCGTCGTAGTCGTCCAGGTCGATGCCGAAGAGACGGAACGCTTCGGTGAAGGCGCTGCGCCCGGCGATGATTTCGGCTCGGCCGTCGCTGAGCAGGTCGAGGGAGGCGAAGTCCTGGTGCAGCCGTACCGGGTCCGCGGTGGACAGCACGGACACCGCGCTGGTCAGGCGAATGCGGTCGGTGGCCTGCGCGATCGCGGCCAGCGGGACGGCGGGGTTGGCGACGGCGAAGTCCGGGCTGTGGTGCTCGCCGAGACCGAAGACGTCGAGGCCCGCCTGGTCGGCGGCGACCGCGTAGGAGACGATCTCACGGGTTCGGCGCCCGGCGTCGTGCAGGGTTCCCGTGGCGGGGTCGGTCTGCAGGTCGGACAGGGAAAGAATGCCGATCTCCACGGTCATCTCCTGGGCACGTACGGGCAGTTGGGCTGGGAGCAGGCGACCCGTACTGCCGGAGTGCCGGGTCGCCGTGACGACGGAGGGGTGGGGTCAGAAGGCGTGGGGGCCGAACCGGCCCCACATCACGAGGGCCGCGAGGATGAGCAGCAGCGCGTTGATCGCGATGGGCATGGACTCCTTGCGGCGGGCGTGGTAGCCCATGGCCAGGACCATGAGCACTGCGAGGCCGGTGGCGGCCAGCGGTGTGAGCACGGTCGCGATGTCGAGGGCCGCCGGGAGGACCAGAGCGAGGGCGGCGGCCGTCTCGGCGGCACCGATCAGGCGCACGAGCGGCAGGGAGAGATCCGGGCTCTGGGGCTTGGTGATCTTGACGAGGCCGGAGGCCGCGAAGGCTGCGGCCAGGACGCCCTGCACGATCCAAAGGAACACGTTCATTCTGAGCGGGAACTTTCTTCAGGTGGCGCCGCGGCGCTGGTATGGCGCGGCGTGATCGGGGACCGACGAGCGAGCGGGTGCGACCGCACCGAAATCCTTCGGTGGCCTGTTCCAGCGACCGCCCAAGAAGTGGAGTCATCTATCCGTTTCTCGATATGGATAGCGCTCTCCGGTTCTGTGTGGCTAGCGTAGCAGGAAAAATGGATAGGTCAATCCGATTGCTAGACTGGCTGGTATGAACCCTGGCGCCCAGCACTCCGAAGGCCCCGCCGCTCAGCCTCTGCGCAGTGACGCCGAGCGCAACCGGGAGCGGATCATCGCCGCCGCCCGCACGGTGTTCGCGCGCGACGGCCTGACCGCCTCCATGGCCTCCGTGGCCCGCGAGGCGGGTGTGGGGATCGCCACCATGTTCCGCCGCTTCCCGACGAAGGAGGAACTGGTCGACGCCGTCTTCTCCGACCGTATGGGTGCCTACGCCGACGCGGTCACCGCCGCGCTGGACGACCCCGACCCCTGGAACGGGTTCGTCGGCTACATCGAGGCCGCCTGTGCGATGCAGGCCGCCGACAGCGGCTTCGCCGACATCCTGACCATGACCTTCCCCACGGCAAAGGTTCTGGAGCAACGCCGCAACGAGGCGTACGAGGCCATGCTGCGCCTCATCGACCGGGCCAAGGCCACCGGCCGTCTGCGTGAGGACTTCGACCCGTCGGACCTGGTGCTGATCCACATGGCCAATGCCGGTGTCGTCAACGCCACCGGCGATGCCGCCCCGGACGCCTGGCGGCGCGTTGTCGCCCTGTTCATCCAGTCCCTTGAGGCCCCGGCGCGCGGTGCTTTGCCCGCCTCGCCCGGGCATGAACCCCTTTACAAGGCCATGCTCCGCGCCGGCCAGGGCACCGCCCCGCCGCAGCCGGGTAAGAGCAGCTGACCGAGGGACCGGATCACCGTGCATGTCGGGTAAGGGGCCCAGCGCACGACTTGGGGAGGGTGGCTGGTCGAGGGCATGCGGTTCCGCGTCCGCGCCGGCATTCGTGCAGTTCGGGGTCGTTCTGACCGTGTGTGGGTCGGGGCTCGGGCCGGTGGGACCCCGAGCCCCCGCCCAGCCGCCTGTGCGCCCACTGGGTCACCAGCGCGGCGCTCGTGGAGGTCGGCCGCCGAAGTCCGACCAGGAGGACTCCTCAGTCCTCGTCCTAGCCGAGGAGGCTGCCGCCGGTGACGTCGAGGGACGCGCCGGTGATCCACTCTGCTTCGTCGGTGGTGAGGAAGCAGACCACGCCGGCGACATCCTTGGGCTCGGCGAGGCGCTTGTACGCCGAGACCTGGGACAGCTGCTCCCGCAGTTCGGGGATCTTGAAGGCCTCATGTCCGTTGTCCACCACGCCGGGGAGCACATTGTTGACCGTGATCCTTCGGGGAGCGAGGTGCCGCGCGAAGTGCTTCGTGAGCTGTTCGAGTGCGCCCTTGGACATCGAGTAGACGGTCTGCGAAGGGCTGGCGATCCCGGTCAGACCGGAGGAGATGTTGATGATGCGTCCCCCGTCGGGAATCAGTCCGAGAGCGCGCTGGACGATGAAGAAGGGCGCCCTGACGTTGACCGCGAACGTCTTGTCGAACTCGTCGGCGGACACTTCCTCGGGAGCGGTTCCGTTCGACGCCTCGGCGGCGTTGTTCACCAGGATGTCCAGGGTCGTCTGACCGGTGTGCTGCTTGAGGCCGGCCTCCAGGCCGTGGAACAACTGGTCGATGTCGCCGGGCACGCCCAGTTCCGCCCCGACCGTGAAGGCCCGGCCGCCGTCCTTCTCGATCAGCTCGACGGTCTCCCGGGCGGCCTGCTCGTTGTGCGCGTAGTGCACGGCGACGAGGGCTCCCTCCCGTGCCAGACCGACGGCCGTGGTCCGGCCGATACCCCGGCTGGAACCGGTGACGAGAGCGGTCTTGCCGCTGAGTTTCCCCATGATGATGTCCCTTCGAAATCCCGCACCTGAGCCGCCGCCAGCGGGCGGACAGCTTCGCGGGCCGGGTTGAATGTCTTGGTCAGTGTCCAAGATGGTGTGGTGAGTATCATTGGGCAATGTCCAAGACGTCAAGCTCGGTAGAGCAGCCCCGCCCGGTGGTGTCCCGGGCCCATGTCGGCCTGAGTGAAGAGCGGATCGTGGCTGCCGCGATGGAAGTGCTGGAGAGTGACGGCCTCGATGGGCTGTCCCTGCGGGCCGTCGCCGGTCGGCTGGGGGTGCGGGTCAACGCGGTGGCCTGGCACGTGAAGGACAAGGCCGGTCTGATCGGCGCGGCGACCGACGCGATGATGGCCGACTGCCTGCCCGCCCGGCTGCCTCGACATCCGGAGGAGAGGGTTCGCAAGCTCCTGAAGTCGTTCCGGGCGACACTGTGTTCCCGTCGTGACGGCGCCCGCCTGATGCAGGAAGGCTTCTCGTTGGCGCGCCCTCACCAGCTGGCCTTCGCCGAGGCGTTCAACGCCGCCCTGCGTGCCACCGGACGCAGCTCCAAGGAGGTGGCCTGGACGGCCTGGACCCTGATCTACTTCGTGATCAGCCTGGTCAACGAGGAGCAGGCATCGCCCGACCGCACCCCCGGCGTGGAGGCTGCGGCGGCCGACCCGGCGGCCTTTCCGTGCCTCGCGGAGACGATCGAGCACCTCACCGGGGAGAGCTTCGACGACCGCTTTGCCTATGGCGTCGACCTGATCCTCACGGGGCGCTCCGCCGCGCACGGAGCCGGTTGAAGCGTAGGGCGGATGGCTGTGGTCGGGCCGCTCGAGGCGACCCGTCGAGCCGTCTTGTGCGTCCACTTAGCAGCGACGAACTGCTCCCCGAAGAGCCCGACTTGGCCGCGGAGGTGGGGTGGTGGGGTCTCCCTGCACCCTTGACGTCTTGGACGCTGTCCAACAATATGGGCAATGCCCTTGAACATTGCCCAAGGGGTCGATCTCTCCTTGCCCGCCGGTTACCGAAAGGCCTTCCCGTGTCCCCGCTGCACCTTGGTGTCTCCCTCCAGCAGCGCTGGTCCCCCGACGACGCATCCGCTGCGCTCCGCGCCGCACGCCACGCCGAGGACCTCGGCTTCGATCACGCGGCGGCCGGCCAGCGCCTCCTGGAGAGCGGTTACTCCGTCGACGGCTACCTGTCTGATCCGCTCGTCCTGCTCTCGGCCCTCGCGGGCGCGACGACACGCCTGAGGCTGCTGACATCGGTGCTCGTCGCGCCGTACTTCCCGGCGGTGCTGCTCGCCAACCAGGCAGCCACCCTGGACTTCGTGTCCGGCGGCCGTTTCACCCTGTGCGTCGCCGTCGGCTGGAAAGCGGATGACTTCGACGCCATCGGTGTGCCCTTCCGTGAACGCGGTGCCCGCACTGATGACTCCCTCGCAGCCATCAAGGCTCTGTGGACGCAACGGCCCGCCGACTTCGACGGGCCGTTCACGACCCTGCGCGACGCGCACCTCGGTATGCCTCCGGGAACCCCTGGCGGCCCGCCTGTGTGGGTCGGCGGCCACAGCGACGCTGCTCTGCGTCGTGCCTTGCGATTCGGTGACGGCTGGTACGCCTCCAGCCTCACCGCCGACGAACTCACCGGCATGCGAAGCCGATTGAGGGAAGTGGCCGCCGACCCCGGGGATGCCGACCGTTTGACGATCGCCTCGGTTCAATTCCTCAGCCCTCCTGGCCTTCCGGGCGAGGTGCCGTCGGAGCGACGGCCGCTCGGCGGACGGAAGCCGAGCGCCGCGAGCGTCGTCGACGATCTCGGGCGTCTCGCCGAGGCAGGGCTCACCGTCTGCACCCTCTGGCTTCCCAGCATGGAGGGGCAGGTGGAGAAGGCCATGGACTGGATCGCGGCCGAGGTCATGCCGCAGCTCACCTGACGACAAACCGGGGGCAGCGGGGTGATCGGGCCCTGTTCATGAAGGTGTCGCCGCTCCGGATGCCCGACCGCACCGTGGCACCACGACCTCGGGGAGCGCCTGCCGTTGGGTGATCCCCGAGGTGCGGATTGTCAGTCGTGGACCGGGGTCAGGATCTGACGGGCTATGCGGTGGACGATCTTCCAGCGGCCGTTGTCGAGCCGGTAGTGGTCGGCCAGTTCGAAGACGTGTCCGCCGGTTGCCACCGTGTAGGGAGCCGGCCCTGCTTCGGTGGGGGTGAGTCCGCCGTATCCGAGCACGGTGACGGTTCCCTGGGCGGTGGTCTCACCGATGGTGTGAAAGTGCGTCGCGCCCATGATGTGGCGGATGGTCTGCTCCGGACCGGGGCGGGCGTTGAGCGCGTCCAGGATCTCGGCGTGGCCGCGCAGCCTCCGTCCCTGAACCTCGTACAGGGCGTCGGGGGCGAAGAATGCGAGCACCGCGTCGTGTTCGCGGCGGTCGTAGTAGTGGTAGAAGGCGGTGTTGAGCCGGGACAGGGACCAGGCGGTCGTGTCCTCGAGGCTCATGCCGCTGTCCCCTTCGGGGCGATGGTGTCAGGGCTGGTGCGGGTCTTGAGGACGAAGTCGAACTCCATGGTCCGGTAGGGGCCCTGGAAGCCGGCTGCGGCGATGGCCTCGGGGTCCTCGTGCAGGACGGTGTCGGCCTGCAGGGAAAGAGGGGCCTTCTGTCCGCCGACGAAGTCGACGGGGATGACGGGGTCTCCCTTGAAGTAGATCTCGCCCGCCCAGGGAGTGATCAGGTCGGGGTGGTGGACCTCGTAGTGGATGTGGGCCGGGCGGTACAGGCTGCGCCCAAGGGCCGCGCAGGCCTCGGCGACTCCCTCGACCGCCGCGAGATGGGGTTCGGCATAGGCCGACGGGGTGATGGTGGTGAAGGCGTAGCGGCCGTCGGCGTCGGTGAACTGGTGCCCGCGCAGGTTGTACTTGGGCACCCCGTCGTCGTAGAGCCCGGAGTAGTTGCCGTTGTCGGCGGCGTGGAAGATCTCCAGCCTGGCGCCCTCGATCGGCCGGCCGTGGCCGTCCAGGACGCGACCGGAGACGGACAGCGGTGTGCCGGGCTCGTCCGGCCGCATCGGCAGGGTGCCGGGGTTGCCGATGTGCGGGGTGCCGGAGAGGACCGTGAAGGCGTCGACGCCCGCGGCGGGGGTGTAGCCGTCCCGGCCGTCCATGAAGACCTCGCTGTACAGCGGGCCGAAGACCATCGCCAGGGGGGCGCCGGTGCTCTGCTGGGCCCTTTGCAGGAGACCGGCGGCCACGCTGAAGTCCTCGAAGGTCAGTCCCTCCTCGTCGCGCATGCGGGCCAGGAAGTCCTTGAACGCCTCGATGAGACGTACGGCGTGGGGGTTGATCAGCGCGGGGTCGACGTAGGACGGGTCAGTCGTGGTGGTCATGTCGGTGCACTCCTCGAAACAGTGGGGGGATGGGTTGACGGCTGGCATCAGCAGGCGTGGGCGTCAGGGATGAAGTGCTTGCCGGGCTCGGCAGCCCTCATGACGATCGAGGCTCCGAGCGCCGAGGTCGGCACTGCCCATCGGAGCGATGTCCTTCGCCTCGATCGCGCCGCGGCCCGGAACTCCGCGGCGCGATCGAGGTTCGGCGAGGATGATCACGACAGGGGGCCGGACGTCAGCGGCTGAAGACGAGTTCGGCCTGGTCGCGCTTGGTGGTGTGGAGGTCCCAGTAGACGGGGGAGATCTCCTCGGGCTGGGCTGTCGGGAAGTCGGGGATGACCGACATGCCGATCGACACGTCGATGCCGACGTGGGCGGCCTGGACGCCGGTGCCGTGCAGCTCCTTGTGCAGGTTGACCGCCCAGTTGCGCAGGGCCGCAGCGGCGGCGTTGACGTTGCCGACCTGCGGTACGGGGTCGATGGAGCCGGCGCCCGTTGTGTAGAGCAGGGTGCCCGCGCCGGCCTCACGCATCGCGGGCAGCACTGCCTTGGTGGCGGCGATGGCCCCGTACAGCTGGAACTCGATCTCGTGCTGCACATGGGACGGTTCGGTGTCGGTCGGAGCGGTCAGCGCGGTGGAGCCGAACGTCCCCACCGGGGAGTACTCCAGCACGTCGATGCCGCCGAAGTGGGTGGCGGCGTCCTTGAGCGCCTGGGTGAGCGCGTCGCGGTCGAGCACGTCCGCGGGGAACGCGGCGGCGGTGATGCCCTCAGCAGTCAGTGTTCCGACGAGGCCGTCGAGCTTCTCCCGGTTGCGGGAGATCAGGGCGACGTCGAAACCCTGCGAGCCGAAGGTACGGGCGATGGCCAGACCCAGCTGGGGGCCGGCTCCGACGATGGCGATGCTGGTCACGGCAGAGTCCTTTCGGGAAGACATGGCACGGGAAGATCCTCCATCTGGATAGGTTTATCCACTTCGAGATTCGGATAGGCCTTTCCGTTTTGATGTCACTACCGTATCACGGAATCGGATAGGATGCTCCGCTTGTCGGGTCGCGCCGGACCGGCGTCTACCGAGTGGCTGACGCCGAGGGCCGCCCGAAGGCTGGGTGAGGTGCGGCCCCGGCCGGGAACCGCGCTGTCTCCGGCCCTGTTGTGCGCGTCCGTGCTGTGAGGGGTACTGACAGGGACCCCCACTGATCGCTCCGTTTTCCTACGCTGGGATCCATGGACAACCGGGCCGAAGTCAGCGCATTCCTCAAGTCTCGGCGCGACAGGATCACACCCGAGCAGGCGGGCATGCCGGTGTACGGGCAGCGGCGTGTGCCCGGGCTGCGCCGTGGTGAGGTCGCGATGCTGGCCGGGATGAGCGTCGAGTACTACACGCGCTTGGAGCGCGGCAATCTCAGCGGGGTCTCCGACAGCGTCCTGGACGCCCTCGCCCAGGCCCTGCGCCTGGACGACACCGAGCGGGATCACCTCTACGCCCTGGCCCGGGCGGCCAATACCAGCCCGGCCCGGGTCCGGCGCCGCCCGAAGAAGGTCACCGTGCGGCCGAGTGTGCTGCGCATCGTCGAGGGCCTGCACGACCAGCCGGCGTACGTGCGCAACAACCGGATGGACATCCTGGCGGCCAATCCGCTCGCCCGAGCTCTGCACAGCGAGGTGTTCGAGGTGGAGCCGGTCAACACCTGCCGGTTCGTCTTCCTCGACCCGCGGGCCCCCCGCATGTATCCCGACTGGGAACGCGTGGCCCGCCAAGGCGTGGGCGTGCTGCGCGTCGAGGTCGCCAAGGACCCCTACGACCGTGAACTGTCGAACTTGATCGGTGAGTTGTCCACCCGCAGTGACGCCTTCCGCACGATGTGGGGCGCACACGACGTGCACGTCTTCACCGAGGGAACCAAGCGGTTCCACCACCCGGCGGTGGGCGAGATGGAGCTGGTCCACGAGACGCTGGAGCTGCCCGGCGACGAGGGGCTGTCACTCACCGTCTACAGCGCCGATCCCGATACCCCGGCTGCGGACGCCCTGAAACTGCTCGCCAGCTGGGCGGCGAGCCAGGACCGGGACGCGGTCGCCTCGCGGGCCGAAACCGAACGCTGACACCGAGCCCGGCGCCTCCGTTCAGACCTCCCCGCCCCAGCGCCGCCCCTGTGCCGGTCGGCCTGCTGCGTTTCACGCCCGTCGCACCTGGCGTCATGTCAGTTCCGGCGATCCGGACCGTCCTCTTTTGTGCCGCGGCCGTTTACCCCGATTCGCCCTGTGCACGCTCACGTTCTCGGCATGAGCGGGTCCCTGCTGTTACCCCTCACAAGCGTGCCTGGATGCCGAGCTCGGCTGCTGGTTGCGTGGAGTGCGGCGGGCCTGAAGCGCTCCGCCCGCACAGCCTTGGTCGCGCATGCCGCTTTGCCGGAACGCCTTCGGGCGACCGGGGCCCGCGCCGGCTCTCTTGAAAGGATCGTCAGTGAGTTCCCCCTCGTCCACGAAGCCGGACACCTCGGCCGCCGCACCGCTCACGGATGACGGCAGCAGGGCAGTGCCTGCCGGGAAGGTCAAGCTGCCGCCGGTGGTGTGGTTGCTGGGTGCCATCGCCTTCATCATGGGCACCAGCGAGTTCGTCGTCTCCGGCCTGCTGCCGGAGATTTCGGGCGCGCTCGGTGTCAGCGTCTCCAGTGCCGGGACGCTGATCACCGCCTTCGCCGTGGGCATGATGATCGGCGCGCCGGTGATGTCCGTCGCGACCCAGCGCCTGCCGCGCCGCTCGGCCCTGGTAGCCGCGCTGCTGGTCTTCGCCGCGGGCCACGTCGTCAGCGCGCTCAGCTCCAGCCTGGGGCTCGCGCTCGTCGGCCGGGGCGCTGCCGCTCTGGGCAACGGCACCTTCTGGGCCGTGGGCGCGGTGGTGGCGACGGCCGCCGCGGGACCGGCGGTCAGTACCCGCGCCATGGGTGTGATGGTCGGCGGCATCACCCTCGCCAACATCGTCGGCGTCCCGCTCGGTACGGCAGCCGGCCAACTGGGTGGTTGGCAGGTCCCCTTCTGGACGCTCGCCGCGCTCGCGGTGGCCGCCGCCGCCGTGGTGGCCCGCCACGTGCCCGCCGACACCAAACGTGCCGACAGTTCCCTGCGCGCGGAGACGGCAGCGCTGGGGCATCCGCGCCTGTGGCTGGTCTACCTGGCCATCGCGCTCATCCAAGCCGGCATCATGGCCGCCTACAGCTACGTCGCCCCCCTGCTGACCGAGCGGGCCGGGCTCGCGACGGCCGTGGTGCCGCTGGCGATGCTCGGCTTCGGCATCGGCGCTCTGGGCGGCACCTCCTTCGGCGGGCGCGTCGGCGACCGCCGGCCCTACACCACGCTGATCCCGGCCACTGCGGTCACGGCCGCGCTCCTGGGCGCCATCGCCCTGTGGGCGACCAACAGCGTCCTGGCCGTGGTCCTGGTCGTGCTGCTCGGCGCATCCGGCTTCGCCAACAACCCCATCGTGGTCGGCGAGGTGGTCCGCATCGCCGGAGCCGGCCGCTCCCTGCCCATGGCCCTGGCCACGTCCGCGTTCCAGGTCGGCATCGCCACGGGCTCCTGGCTCGGCGGCGTCGCCCTGACCACCAGCCTGGGCCTCAAGGGCCCGTCGCTGACCGGCTTCGCCTTCGCCCTGGCAGCCCTGCTGCCATTGGGCCTCCTGGCCGCCTCCCGTCGCACGACGGGAGCAGCGCGGGGCTGACACCGAACCGGGGAGCGCCGGCTTCCCCGGTGCCACATCCCCGGTTCCGGTCCCACACCCCCATCTCTGAAACCCATACACGAGAAAGGCTTCCCATGACCAGCAAGGTCCCCCAGGTTTCCCTCGACAACGGCGTGCAGATGCCGATCCTCGGTTTCGGCGTCTTCCAGATCCCCGAAGCCCAGACCCAGCAGGCGGTCGAGGCCGCGCTCGAAGCCGGCTACCGCCTGCTCGACACCGCCGCGGCGTACGAGAACGAGCGAGCCGTGGGCCGGGCGATCGCCGCCAGCGGCATCCCCCGCGACGAGCTGTTCATCACCACCAAGCTGTGGGTCCAGGACTACGGCCTGGAGAGCGCCAAGCGCGCCTTCGACCGTTCGCTCGACCGCCTCGGTCTCGACCACCTCGACCTCTACCTGATGCACCAGCCCTTCGGCGACTACTACGGCGCCTGGCGGGCCATGGAGGAACTCAACCGGGCCGGGCGCACCCGGGCGATCGGCGTCAGCAACTTCTACCCCGACCGGCTCGCCGACCTCATCGCCCACAACGAGATCGTCCCCGCGGTCAACCAGATCGAGACGCACGTGTTCTTCCAGCGCGCGGTCGACCAGAAGCTGATGCGTGAGTACGGCGTCCAGCACGAGTCCTGGGGACCGCTCGCCGAAGGCGGTCAGGGCTTCTTCGACAACCCCGTGCTCGTCGACATCGCCCGCGTCCATGACAAGTCCGTCGCCCAGATCGCCCTTCGCTGGTTGGTCCAGCGCGAGGTCGTCGTGATCCCGAAGTCGGTGCGGCCCGAACGTATGGCAGAAAACCTCGACGTCTTCGACTTCCAGCTCGCCGCCGATGAGATGGCGCGCATCGCAGGCCTGGACACCGGCCGCAGCCAGATCTTCGACCACCACGACCCCGAAAAGGTCGCGTGGCTCGGCGGGGTGCGGTTCGACACCTGATGCCGCGCTGCGGCTCCCACCTGTAGTCACCTGACCCGCAGTCAGCGCCCCGGCCGCCAGGTGGTCGGCCGGGGGCGCTGCCCGGCCCGGGGACGTGCGGCACTGCTCCGTCGTCCTCCAGCCGCTTTCACACGGAGTAACACCGTGCGCCTTCGCTTCCCTCAGGCCGCAGCAATCCCCGCTCTGGCGGCCGTTCTCGTCTCTACCCCGTCCGCGTCCGCGACCACTGGAGGAGACGGCGCTCAGCCGGTCGTCACTGGTGTGAAGACCGCGGCCGCGTTCGACTTCTCCTCCGGTGACTCACCCGAGAACGTCACCGTCAACCCGGACGGTTCCCTGACCGTGTCCCTGCTGGGTGTGACCGCGAACAAGCCGCCGAAGCTCGTGCGCATCACCTCGTCCGGGCAGCGCACCACGCTTGTCGGCGGGTACCTGGGCGATCAGATCACCGGCAATACCCGCGGCAGTGACGGCACCGTTTACTACAACGTGGACTCCGACGCCCCCTCCCGGGCCGGAGTATGGGAACTTCCCCCGCGCGGCCGCCCCCAGCGCCTGGCCGCCCTGCCCGCCGACGGCCTGCCCAACGGCCTGGCCATCGATCGGGCGGGCCGTACCCTCTACGCCGCCGACAGCATCAATGGCACGGTATGGGCCGTGCCCGTCTCCGGCGGATCGGCGAGGCTCTGGCTGACCGACCCGGAGCTCACACCCGCCCCGGGGGCATCCCTGAAGCTGGGCGTGAACGGCGTCCGCTTCCACAAGGACGCCGTATGGCTGAGCAACTACAGCAAGGGCACCCTGCTGAGGATCCCGGTCACGGCCCACGGCGCCCCCGGCCGCAGCCACACCGTCGCCGACAAGCTCCCCGACGTCGACGACTTCTCCTTCCTGAACAACCACTCCGACATGGTCTTCGCCGCGCAGAACGACCCGGCCGACCGGGTCGCCGTCGTGCACCCGAACGGGACCCACTGGACCGTCCTCACCATCGACGACGGCCTCGCCTCACCCACCACCACCTCCGTACGCGGCGATCAGCTGTACATCGCCAACGCCGGACTCAACGCCCCCCACGACGCGAAACTGCAGCGCGGAACCATCAACCTCGACGCCCTCAGCGCGCACCCCCGGTACCACTGAGCGACCTGCGGCGGCCCCAAGACCTGCGAAGCCGACTGTCGGCGCGGAGGCGATGACGTCCAGGGGGCGTCCCAAGTCCGCCGCAGCTCTCCCACACCGCGGCGTGACCGTACAACTGACAAGGAGCACCATGGAGTACCGCAAGCTCGGCAACACCGGAACCGCCGTCTCCCGCATCGCGTTCGGCACGATGTACTTCGGCGTCCAGACCCCTGAAGACGAGGCGTTCGCGCTCCTGGACGCGTTCGTGGACGCTGGCGGCAACCTGGTCGACACCTCCAACGTCTACGGCGGCGGAAGCAGCGAAGAGATCATCGGCCGCTGGTTCACCAGCCGCCCCACGGACGTCACCGACCGCGTCGTACTGGCCACCAAGGGCCGCTACGGCACCGGCACCGACGTCAACAGCCTCGGCTCCACACGCCGGCAGCTGCGCCGCTCGCTCGACGCCTCCCTACGCCGCCTCGGACGCGACCACGTCGACCTGTACCAGATCCACGCCTGGGACCCCCTGACGCCGATCGAGGAGACGCTGTCCTTCCTCGACGACGCCGTCCACTCCGGGAAGATCAACTACCTGGGGCTGTCCAACTTCACCGGCTGGCAGCTCCAGCTCACCCTCTCCACCGCGCAACAGATGGGCACCCACGTGCCCGTGACGCTCCAGCAGCAGTACAGCCTGCTCTCCCGCGAGAGCGAATACGAAGTCGTCCCCGCCGCGCTGCACAACAACGTCTCCCTGCTGCCCTGGTCACCGCTCGCCGGGGGCTTCCTCACCGGCAAGTACCAGCGCGGCAGCACCCCCGCCCCTGACACCCGCGCCGGCTCCGAGGACGAGCTCTACCAGTGGGTCTCCGCCGAGTACGCCGCCTCCGACCGCAACTGGCACACCATCGATGCGGTCGTCCGCATCGCCCGCGAGACCGGCAACACGCCCAGCCAGGTCGCCCTGGCCTGGGCAGCCGACCAGTCCTCCGTCGCCGCTCCCATCGTCGGCGCCCGCACCCTCACCCACCTCACCGAAAACCTCGGCGCGGCTGAGCTCCACCTCGACGCCGACACCACCGCCGCCCTCAACACCGTCAGCTCACCGCAGCACGGCGGCTATCCCTATGGCGGCTTCGGCACCGCGCAGCGCTCCCGCGACTTCCACGGCAGCAAAGCCCAAGCGAACCTCATCGACGGCGGAAGCGACGCACCTCTCGGTCACGCATAGCCGCACCGGGCCGGTGAGCGTACGCACGGCTCGGGCTGTCGCCGCTGTTCTGGACGCACGTCGATCCGTACAGCCGGTTCGAGCTGGATATGAACAGCCGCCTCGATGTGGACCTGCCCCTCCGGGCGACGGTGCCCGGCCCGCCCACCCCGCGAGGGGAGACCGCGGCCGCCCCGGCATGATGCCCGGGCTTCGCCTGTGGCCTCCCGCGCGGTTGGCGCGGGAGGGGGGCGGGTGGGCCGGTCGGTCAGTGGCTGCTGCTGAGCGCGGCTTCGTACTGCGCGTCGGTGACGGGCTCCAGCCAGGTGGTGCCGTCGCCGCTGTCGTCACCGACCACGAGGGCGATGTGCGCCATGAGGTTGCTGTCGGTCGCGCCGTGCCAATGTTCCTCGCCGGCCGGGCACTTGAGGATCTGCCCGGCGCTGATGCGCACGACGCTGCCGTCACGGGTGCCGACCAGGCCGACGCCATCGGTGACATAGAGGACCTGGCCGTTGGCGTGGGAGTGCCAGTTGGTGCGGGCGCCGGGAGTGAAGCGCACCAGGCCGGCCGCGAGGCGGGCGGGCTCGGTGGGGGCCTCGATCATGTTGAGGTAGACGTCGCCGGTGAAGCGCTCGGCCGGGGCCTTCATGGTGGGGGTGGAGGTGATGTGTTCCATGGCGGTGTTCCTTGGTCGTGGGGGGCTGGGGGGGGGCGGTCAGGTGGCGTTACGGTCGTCGGCGATCTTCTTGAGCTGGTTGATCGCGGTCATGGCGTTGGGCCAGCCCGCGTAGAAGGCGAGGTGGGTGATGGCCTCGGACAGCTCCTCGACGCTCAGGCCGTTGTCCAGGGCGACGCCCAGGTGGTAGCCGAGCTGCTCGGAGCGGTAGAGGGCGGCCAGCACGCTCACGGTGACCAGGCTGCGGTCGCGCGGGGACAGCCCGGGGCGCTCCCAGACGTCGGCGAAGAGCACCTCGTTGGTGACCTCGACGAGCTTCGGCGCGATGACGGCGAGCTCCTGGGGTGCGGACTGCTTCGGCATGCGATGACTCCTTGATCAAAACGGTGCGGGCCGGTCAAGACCACTGTGGGGCGGAGACGGTTCTTCGGCAGCCGCCACTGCCCGTGACCCGAAGGTCTCAACCGCTGCGATATCGAGGAAACCGCAGATCACAGAGGTGAGGGAGGGCCTGGGCTTACAGGTACTGAGAGGACCCCCCACCCGTGCGCCGACCGCCTTACCCTGAAATGCGTGAGTACCGAGAGCGACATCCGCGAATTCCTGGCCTCACGTCGGGCCAAGATCACCCCGCAGCAGGCCGGCCTGCCCGCCTACGGCGGAAACCGGCGGGTGCCGGGTCTGCGCCGCGAGGAAGTCGCCCTGCTCGCCGGCGTCAGCATCGACTACTACGTCCGCCTGGAACGCGGCCACATCGCCGGGGCTTCCGAGGAGGTTCTCGACGCCGTCGCAGGCGCCCTCCAGCTCGACGACGCCGAACGCGCCCACCTCTACGACCTGGCCCGCGCCGCCGCCAAGCGCCCCGCCCGCCGCAAGCGCGCCCGCGGCCCCCTCCCGGACAGCGTCCTGCGCGTCCTGGACTCCATGACCGACTCACCGGCCTTCATCCGAAACGGCCGCCTGGACATCCTGGCCGCCAACCCCCTCGGCCGGGCTTTGTACGCGCCCCTGTACGCCGACGGCGCCCCGCAACCGGTCAACATCGCCCGCTTCCAGTTCCTCGACCCGCGCGGCCGAGACTTCTTCCCCGAGTGGGACCAGTCCCTGAACACCACCGTCTCCCTGCTGCGCACCGAGGCCGGACGCGCGCCGCACGACAGTGACCTCACCCAGCTGGTCGGTGAGCTCGTCACCCGCAGCGAGGAGTTCCGCACCGCCTGGGCCAAGCACAACGTGCGCCTGCACCACACCGGCCGCAAATCCTTCCGCCACCCCGCCGTCGGCGCCCTCACCCTGGACTTCAACGCCATGGAACTGCCCGCGCAGCCCGGCCTGACCCTCACCGCCTACACCGCCGAACCCGGCAGCCCCGAGCACGACGCCCTGCAACTCCTCGCCACCTGGGCCGCCACCGAGAACACCTCGCCCACCAGCAGCCCCGGCACCGCCGAACGACAGCACCGGTGAGCGCCGCGTGATGGCCACAGAGCATGACTGGCCGCTCTCATACACGACCCTTTGTCGAGCCCTACGGCGACCAGAGCACCCAGGCCGTCCAACGCGCCGCGCAGGACCTGCGGGAGACCTGCGCCGCTCGCCCGCCGCTCAGACCGACAACGCCACACTGAAACCCATGGCTGACGGTACCTACACCGCCGTCATCCACCCCGCCCTGCCGTCGCACGACGTGAAAGATGCCGAGCCGCTGCTGGATGCCTTTGGCGGACGCGGGCTACATCGTGAGTCGTTCATGATGAATTCTGCTTCGTGACACCCCGATCCGGCGCAGTGTCCGTTGGGTGGCCAGCACGGCCGGGTTGGGTCCCACCACGAAGAAGTCCCCGCGTCTGACCTCGCCCTCCGGGAGAAGTGCCCTGAGCTGATCTCGGTGGAACCGGCCCACTTGGATCGTGATCGTGAGCCGGCCCCCGCTGCGGCGTTCGTATGCGTCGAGCAGAGTGCCGTAGTAGGCGTCGTCGGCGTGACGTACCGACCACAGCAGGTGGATCCGACGGTCCGTGAGGTATTGCGCGGCCAGGCTCAGCAGCGGTGCGATGCCCGCACCCATCCCCACGAGTACGAGCGGTGCGTCATCGGTGCGCCTGTTCACTACGGAGTCGAACCGGCCGAACGGGCCCTCCAGACGCACACGCGTGTCCGGAACGACTGTGCCGATCCTGCGGGTGTAGTCCCCGGTCTGCCGGATGGTGAAGGTCAGGACGTCACGGCGTTCGTCGGTGGCGGAGAAGGGGTGCCACTCCCGGCCGAGACGTGCGTCTTCGAAGCTGAGGAAGTAGAAGTCGCCGGGGCGGGAAGTGGCCGCCGTGCGGTCGAGGGCGATGGCGATCTTGCGGGTGGAACCGTTGAGCGCGACGTTCTCCTGTACGGCCCCGGCGAGGAAGGAGTCCGGTGCCACCCACTTCTTCCACACGTAGATCCCGAGCACGACCACCGTATAGAAGTCGAAGAGGGCCATGAAGACGAAGTGCTGGTTGACGCGTCCGATCAGATGGACGTGAAGCCAAATCATGAGGACGACGACCAGGTTGAGCCGGTGGATCCACACCGAGAACCGGCGCCGGAAGACTGTCTCCAGCCGGCTTTTCACCTTGAGCGCGAGACGCGACCTGTCGGTCAGCCAGCCGCTCATGAACACGACGGAGTAGCACAGCACGGCCAGTGCCGCGTAGAAGCCCCAGTCTCCGAGGAATCTTGACAGGTCGTCAGGGGCGAAGGTGTTCTCCTTGTGTAGATACGCCGGTACGAGGGCGAAGACCCCGAGCATGCCGTGCAGGGCATAGACCGAAGGCAACCCGACACCGCGTCCCAGCCAGGTCGGCCGTACGCTCAGCAGGATGGCCAGCAGCCACCAGCTGTAGGCGATGAGTCCCCAGGTGAGGTACAGCCGCATGGACGGGACATCGGTGCTCTGCAGATTCAGCGCGAGCACGAGCGGCAGCGGGAAGATGAGCACAAGGCTCCACATCATCAGCTTTCCGCCCATCACAAGCCCAGCCCTTCCAGCCAGGCGTTGACGTCACGGCGTGCTGCCCCCGGGTTGTCGTAGACGTCGGTGCCGCGTGCGGAGAATCCGTCCAGGACGCGGGCCTCGGGGTAGTACTGATCCAGGACGTCCAGCGAGTTGCCGAACCCGGATCCCTCGTGAGTGACGAAGGGAATGATCGTGCCGCGGTTCAGGTCGCGGTCCCGCATGAACGTCTGGACGACCATGGGCTGTTCGCCCCACCACACCGGGTGCCCGAGGAAGATGGTGGAGTACGGATCCGTATCAGGCACCGCACCCTTGATGGCGGGATAGATGTTCCGGCTTTCTTCTCGCTGCGCCTGGTCCACCGTCTGGTCGTAGTCAACCGGATACGGGCGGGACGGGACGATCTCGAAGATATCCCCGCCGACCCTGGCGTGGATGAAGCGGGCTATTCGGGCCGTGTTCCCGACCGTGAGCTCAAGGTTGGGGTAGTTCCGTCCGGTCTTGGAGTAATAGGCGACCAGCGTTTTGTTTCCGCGTTTTATCGGGCGCGGCGACCGATTGACGGGAATCGCCAGTGAATCGGAGGCGGAGGAATTCTGCGCGTTCACGGCCAGAAGGCCCCCGAAGGAGGCTGCGCCGGCGGTGATGAGTCCGAGCAATTTGCGACGTTCCATGACGTGGACCTCAGGGCTCCATCTGTTCAGGCGTATGAGTGGCGGGAGGCGAAGTCGGCTTCGCAAGGGGACAGAGGGCGGAGGGGACGGCCGGTCCGGGCACGAGCGAGGTGGACGTGTCGGGGACACCGTCGCGGCGCCTGGCGGGGGCGGCCCGCTACGCATGCTCGGGAGGCGCCCTTGCTGTGCGCCACGGCGACCAGCGCCGATTGGAGACGCTGCGAGCCCGTCGCGGTGCACTCGCCCCCGCGGGCGGTCGACGACGCCTGCATCTTTTAAGGCGCTGATCACGACGGAACCGCGGGCCCGCGTGAAGACGACACTCGGCTCAGTCCTCACGCTCTCGTGCTGTTCCACCCCTGCTACTCGGACGCGGCCCTCGCTCAGCCCCGCACGGGCGGACTTCCGTGACGAGGATGTCGTTCGCCTCTTCCCGTTCGTGTGGCACCACATCAACACGCATCGGCGCTCCCGAACCGGTCCGGCAGTCCACGTCCGCTGCCGGGCAAGGACGCGGCCGACGACGCGTCGTAGTCCCGGCCGGGGGAGGTGTCCCGCGGCACAGGACGTCGGCCCGCTCGCGGACCATGTCAGCGAGCGGGCCGACGCTGGAACGGAGGCTCGGTCTCCGTGTGCCGGTGTCGTCCCGCTCGCCGGCCGGCCGCCGTTCGACGGCCTCTCGCACCGCGGTGACGCACCAAGAATCGGCTCAGGGCGTGTGCGGGCTCGAAGTCGCGGCGGCCATCACCGACTCGCCCCGGCCCCGGTCAGGCGAGGTTCTTGGTGAAGAACTCGTCGAGCTTGTCGAACGGAATGCGGTCCTTGCGGTCGTACAGATCGACGTGGTCCGCGTCCGGAACGATCACGAGTTCGACGTTGTCGGGTGCCAACGCCTGGACGTCCTCGGAGTAGTAGCGCGAGTGCGCATCGGCACCGGCCACCAGGAGGGCGGGTCGGGGAGCGAGCATGTCGAGGTTCGACACCGTCGGGAACGCGAAGAACGCCATGGGCGTGGTCGCGGTCCACACGGTGTTGGAGTTGATCGATCGCGGGTGGTAGCCGCGCTCGGTCCGGTAGTAGTCGAAGAAGCTCGACGTGATCGGGTCCGCGCCCTCGGGGAGGGTTTCGGGAAGCACGCGGTCGGCCGGGGCCGGGTTGCCGTCCGCGTCGAAGGGCACTTCGTGGGAGCCCCGCGCGAAGGTGCCGTTCTCGGCGTCGATCCAGCGCTGCCGGCTGAGGTAGTCCACGACCTTCTGACGCTGTTCGGGCGTGTAGCTGTCCTTGTAGCCGCGGGACATGCTGCGCGACATGTCGTACATCGAGGACGTGGCGACCGCCTTGATACGGCTGTCGGCGGCTGTGGCCGTAAGAGCCATGCCGCTCAGACCGCAGATGGCCTGCAGCCCGATCCGCTCACGGTCGACGATGTCCTGCAACCCGAGGAAGTCGACGGCGGCGCTGAAGTCCTCGGTGTAGATGTCGGGCGAGGCGACGTCGCGGACGTCACCGCCGCTTTCTCCCGTGAAGGAGGGGTCGAATGCGAGGGCGACATACCCACGGCGGGCGTATTCGTTGGCATAAAGTCCCGACGACTGTTCCTTGACCGCGCCGAACGGCCCGCTGACGGCCAGGGTGGCGAGCTTGCCCGTGGCGTTCTTCGGCACGTAGAGATCGGCTGCGATCTCGATGCCGTAGCGGTTCTTGAACCGTACGGGGGTACGGTCGACATTCTCGTCCAGCTCGAAGGTGTAGCTGTCAGCCATTGCGCTGCCTTTCTCGGGCCATTGCAGGGTCGGGCAGCTCCCACCCCGCCGGCGTCGGTGAAGTGGAGAGCGCCACGTCACCCATGAGAACCTTATTCCGAGCGGGTAGCGAGTTACTGCTGATGGGTGTACTGGCAGTACATCCCAATCCTCAGGACTCGGTCGTACGGTCGCTGTATGAATAACCATGACGAAGTCCGCGAGTTCCTCACCTCGCGACGAGCGAGGATCACTCCCGAGCAGGCAGGACTGCCCGCCGGCACCCGGCGCCGCGTTACCGGCCTGCGGCGCAGCGAGGTCGCCGCGCTGGCCGATGTCAGTGTCGAGTACTACGCCAAAATGGAGCGTGGCAGTCTCGCCGGTGTCTCACCCGCCGTCCTCGAAGCCGTCGCCCACGCCCTTCAGCTGGACGAAGCCGAACGCGCCCACCTGCTCCATCTGGCCCGAGCCCAAGAGGGCCCCGGCACCCTTCCGCGTCCCCGCACGCGTGGCAGCGGGCAGCGGATGCTGCACGAGAGCCTTCAGTGGACTCTGGGCGCCGTCACCGCCGGGCCCGCCTTCGTCACCAATGGTCGCCTGGACGTGCTCGCCGCCAACCAACTGGCTCGCGCCTTCTACAGCGACCTCTTCGACGGCGGCACCAGGCCGCCGAACATTGCCCACTACCAGTTCCTCGACCCCACAGCCCGCGTCTTCTACCCGGACTGGGACCTTGCCGCTGATATGACCGTCGACGTGCTGCGCACCGAGGCCGGCCGGAACCCCCACGACAAAGGCCTCCACGACCTGGTGGGTGAACTGTCCACCCGCAGCGACGCCTTCCGCACCCGCTGGGGCGCGCACAACGTCACCCGCCACGGCACCGGCACCAAACGCTTCCGCCACCCGGTTGTCGGTGACCTCACCCTCGCCTGGGAATACCTGAGCCTGGCGGCCGAGCCCGGCCACACCCTCACGGTCTACATCGCCGAACCCGGTTCCCCCTCCGAGGAGCGCTTGCGCCTGCTCGCCTCCTGGGCCGCCACCCAGGACACCGGCTCCGTCGCACAGCCGCTCTGAAGCGCCCGACAGTGCCAACTCCAGTGCTACGCGGCGGCTCACACCCGGTGTTCATCACCGAGAACGGCACGGTCGACGCCGACGGTGCCGACCCCTTCAACGATCAGGAGCGCATCCGCTATGTCCGCGGCTTTCTGGAGTGAATCGCACGCACCATTGATGAAGGCGCCGACGTGCGCGGCTACTACCTGTGGTCGCTCCTGGACGACTACGAATGGTCCGCGGGCTTCAGCAGGCGTTTCTGCATCGTCCACATCGACCCCGACACTCGACCGCACGCCTAAGGCCTCGTTCGAGGGGTAGCGCGACGTCATCTCGCGCCGCGAACTGGAGGTCTGAGCTGCCTGCAACGTACTGCTGCAGGGGCCGAGACAAGCCCGATGGGTAACGTTGCTCATTCTCGTGTGCGGATTATTGACACGGGCTCGTCGAGGGCTCAAGATCGCGCCTGCAGGAACTGTTTTGAATCGATTCAGCCAGATTGCTTCCCCGTCGCCGCTCGCCCATGTCCCCCAGGTGACTCGACACCCCGTGCGAGGCGGGTCGACCCGCCTACTCCTCCACAGCACTCCTGGGAAGGTCCCCTCGATGCAGCACGTCTCCCGCCGGTCTGCCCTGCGCTCCGCCATAGCCGTGGCCCTCGCGCCAGCTCTGGGTTCCCTGGCTCTTCCCGGCCTTGCGCCGACGGCGTCCGCCGCGGTCTCATGGACCGCGAAGTGGATCTGGGCGCCTTCCAGCTCCACGAACCAATGGGTGGCCTTCCGTAGATCGTTCACCCTCGCGTCCGCACCGTCCAGGGCCGTGACACAGATCGCGGCCGACTCCAAGTACTGGCTGTGGGTGAACGGCAGGCTCGTGGTGTTCGAGGGCGGGCTCAAACGCGGCCCGAACCGTATGGACACCTACTTCGACGAGATCGACCTCGCCCCCTACCTGTCCAGCGGCAGCAACACGGTCGCGCTGCTGGTCTGGCACTTCGGCAAGCAGGGCTTCTCCCACAACAGCAGCGGCAAGGGCGGACTGCTGTTCCAGTCCGACATCACGACCGGTTCCACCACCACCCACCTGGTCAGCGACACCAGCTGGAAGCACACCGTCCACCCAGGCTACTCGCACAACACCAGCGGTACGCAGGTGAACTTCCGGCTGCCCGAGTCGAACATCTACTACGACGCCCGCAACGCCAACGTCATGTCGGGCTGGCGGTCCCCCGGCTTCAACGACAGGGGCTGGACGGCGCCGGCCGAACTCGGTGCCGCAGGCTCCGCGCCGTGGAACAACCTGGTCGAGCGGCCGGTCCCGCTGTTCCGGTACTCCGGTCTGAAGTCCTACGCCAACGCCGCCTCGCTGCCGTCCACCGGGCAGGGCTCCACCGCGATCTGGGCTGCGCTGCCGTCCAACATCCAGGTGACGCCGTTTTTGAAAGTGGACGCTCCGGCGGGTGCGGTGATCGGCATCCAGACCGATCACTACGACGACGGCGCGGGCCTGACCGGGATCGAGCCGGGGACGCAGTACAACGTGCGCGCCACCTACGTCTGCACCGGCGGGGTGCAAGAGTTCGAGCCCTTGGCCTGGATGAGCGGTACGGCCGTGCGCTACACGATCCCGGCGGGCGTGAGCATCCTGGACCTGAAGTATCGCGAGTCCGGCTACGACACCGACTTCGTCGGCTCCTTCGACAGCGGCGACGCCTTCCTGGACACCTTGTGGACCAAGGCCGCCCGCACCATGTACGTCAACATGCGCGACAACTACATGGACTGCCCCACCCGCGAACGGGCCCAGTGGTGGGGTGATGTGGTCAACCAGCTCAAGGAAGGCTTCTATACCTTCGACACCCGCTCCCACGCCCTCGGCAAGAAGGCCATCGCCCAGCTCGCCGCCTGGCAGAAGGACAGCGGGGCGCTGTACTCACCGGTCCCCACGACCATCTGGACCGCCGAACTGCCCGTGCAGATGCTCGCCTCGGTGTGGTCGTTCTGGACGTACTACCTCTACACGGGTGACGCGAGCGCCGTTACCGTCGCCTACCCGGCGGTGAAGAGGTACCTGAACCTGTGGAGTCTGGACGGCGACGGCCTGGTCAACCACCGCAGAGGCGACTGGGACTGGGAGGACTGGGGCTCCAACATCGACGCCCGCCTCCTGGACAACTCCTGGTACTACCTGGCTTTGGACACCGCCGCCAAGCTCGCAGACCTCAGCGGCAACGCCGGTGACGTGGCAGGCTGGCAGACCCGGCGCGACAGCATCAAGGCCAACTTCGACCGTGTGTTGTGGAACGCGTCCAGGAACGAATACCGCTCACCCGGCTACAACGGCGACACCGACGACCGCGGCAACGCCCTCGCGGTGGTCGCCGGACTGGCCCCCGCATCCCGCTTCCGAGCGGTCACCGAGGTGCTGCGCACCCACCTCAACGCCAGCCCGTACATGGAGTTCTACGTCCTGGAGGCGCTGTACCTGATGGGCGCGGCCACCGTCGCCGAGGAGCGGATGCGCAACCGCTTCGCCGCCCAGGTCGCCGACCCCGCGTGCCATACCCTGTGGGAGCTGTGGACCAAGGCCGACGGCACCGACAACCACGCCTGGAACGGCGGCCCGCTGTACGCGCTGTCCGCCTACGCCGCCGGTGTCCGCCCCACCCAGCCCGGCTGGACGAAGTACGAGGTCATCCCGCAGACGGGCACCCTCACGAAGATCAACACCGTGGTGCCCACCGTCAAGGGTGACATCCGCTTCGACATCGTGCGCGACGACACCCAGGTGACCCTGACGCTCACCTCGCCGAGCGGGACGACGGCCCGCGTCGGCGTGCCCACCTACGGTGGCTCCCAGCCCGTCGTCAAGGCGAACGGCACCACCGTCTTCACCGGCGGCTCCTCCACCGGCAGCGCCGACGGCCTGGCGTACGAGAGCAAGGACTCCTCGTACGTGTACTTCGCCGTCCAGCCGGGCACATGGACGTTCAGCGTCACCGGCGCGGGCCGTCTCGACAACCTCGCCCTGGGCCGGCCGGTCACCAGCAACAACAGCCTGGAGAACAGCAACTGGGGCAGGAACCGGCTCACCGACGGCACGCTCACCAGCGTGAGCGGCGCCAGGGGATACACCAGCAACGAGTTCGCCTCCGCCGACATCAGCGCGAACCCCGTGTGGGTGGAGATCGACCTCGGCGCCGACACCGACCTCGACGCTGTACGCCTCTTCCACCGCACGGACACCCCCGCGGTGGGCGGTGGCACCGCGGGCTTCCCCGCCGACTTCACCCTCAAGACCCGGTCCGACGGTTCCAGCACGTACACCACCGTCCGCACCGTCACCGCCCAGCCGAATCCCAACGGGCTGGTGCAGACGTACGGATTCAGGACAACCACCGCCCGCTATGTGCGCCTCGAAGCGACCAAGCTCGGCACCCCCGCCGCGGACGAGACCACCAAGTACCGCCTGCAACTGGCCGAACTGACCGTCCCCACCGCCGCTACCACCGTCACCAGCAACTACACCCTCGAGAACAGCGACTGGGGCAAGACTCGGATCCTGGACGGCACCACCACCAGCGTCACCGGCGCCAAGGGCTTCACCAGCATCGACTTCGCCTCCGCCGACGTCAGCGACACACCCGTGTGGATCGAGGTCGACCTCGGCGCCGACCGGGCGATCGGCTCCGTAACCCTCGACCCGCGTACCGATACCGCCGCAGCGGGCGGTGGCGCCGCGGGCTTCCCCGTCGACTTCACCCTCCAGACCCGCGCCGAAGGCACCGCCTCCTACACCACCGTCCGCACCGTAACCGGCCAGTCCAACCCCGGCGGAGCCGCCCAGACCTATACGCTCACCTCCGCCACCGGCCGCTACCTGCGTCTGCGCGCCACCAGGCTGGGCAGTCCGGCTACGGACGAGTCCACCCGCTACCGGCTCCAGCTCGCCGAAATCCGGATCAGGTAGCCCGGAACAGGGTGACAGGGCCTTCCAGGTTCTCGGTTTATCTCCGAATCGAGCTGCCGGGAGGCCCTGTCCTCGCACACGGCAAGGTTGAATTCGCGTTCTATCGAAGGGTTGAACGTCCCCTGCCGACTCGGCGCCGAGCGGCTACTCCGGCGGTCGTGCCGTGGTCCGGCGCGGCACGAGTGTGGGGGAGAGGATCACCTGAGCCGACGGCCCGCCGCGATCGGCGATCCGTTCCAGGTGAGGCGCATGGCGGGCTCGTTCCTGACGTGATCCGCACTCTTCGTAGGCAAGTTGTCGTCCGGACCGTGCTGCCGGTAGGCGACGCCCACGCCGTGCACGGACGCGGCGCGGGTCGGCGCGTTCTTGTGCGACGACGGGGTGGGCGTGGGGGAGCCGGACGGTGCGTTCGTGATCGGGTCCTGGTGTGGGAGGAAGGAGCGTGGGGCGGGTTCTTCTCGTTGTGGCGGGCGGCGTTCTCGGCGTCCGGCAGGGTCGTTGCCCTGGGTTCACGTCATGGAGACGACGACCTTGCCGGCTTTTGCGCGGCCCTTTTCGACGTACTCCATGGCTTGGAGGGTCTCGTCGAAGGGGAAGACCTGGTCGACGACGGGGCGGATCTTCCCGGCGTCGATGAGGGCGGTGAGTTCGCGCAGCTGGTCGCCGCTGGCCTTCATGAAGAGGAAGGAGTAGGTGACGCCGAGGCGCTTGGCCTGGCGCCGGACCTTCGCGCTGAGCACGGCGACGCCCAGGCGCAGGACCGCGTTCGAGCCGAGTTCGACGGCGGTGGCCGGGTCGGGCGGGCCCGCGACGGAGATGGCCAGGCCGCCGGGCTTGAGGACGCGCAGGGACTTGGTGAGGGTTTCGCCGCCGAGGGAGTCCAGGACGACGTCGTAGCCGTGGAGGATTTCGGAGAAGTCCTGCGTGCGGTAGTCGATGACCTCGTCCGCGCCGAGTTCCTTGACGAGGCCGACCTTGGCGGTGCTCGCGGTGGCGGCCACGTGCGCGCCCAGTGCCTTGGCCAGCTGGATGGCGATGGAGCCCAGGCCGCCGGCGCCCGCGTGGATGAGGACCTTCTGGCCCGGCTGGACGTTCGCCCGCTCGACCAGGGCCTGCCAGGCGGTCAGCGCGACCAGGGGGAGGGAGGCGGCCTCGTTCGTGGTGAGCGTGGCGGGCTTGAGGGCCAGGTCGTTCTGGTGGACGGCGATGCGTTCGGCGAAGGTGCCGATGCGGTCCTTGTCGGGCCGCGCGTAGACCTCGTCGCCCACCGCGAACCCGGTGACGGACGATCCCGTACGGACGACGGTCCCGGCGAAGTCGTTGCCCAGGACGAGCGGGAGACGGTACGGCACGATCGCCTTCAACTCACCCTTGCGGATCTTGTAGTCCAGCGGGTTGACACTCGCCGCGTCGATCCTGACCAGGACATCCTCGGCGCCCACCTGGGGCTCGGGTGCATCCCCGGCGCGCACCGTGGTCGGGTCGCCGTACTTCTCGACCATGAAGGCCTTCATTGTTGTCTCCGTTCGTTCGGTCTCCCGCCTGAGCGGGAGGGATGTTCTGTCGGTGAGGGGTTTGTCTCGTTATGAGAAAGTTCGTGGTGTCTTCTGGTCCACGCGCTCCGGCGACGGCGGCCGGATGACCTGCCATGTGGGGATTCGGGCCGTGCCGCAGCCGAGGACTACCCGGGTGGTCACCTGGGCCTGAGGGCGGGGCCGCGCTTCAGCGAGGCAGCAGGACGTCGACCTGCCTGCGGATGTCCTGCACGATCTCCTCGACGCTCAAGGCGATGTTCACGCCTGCCGCCATGCTGAGGACCATCACGGCGGACATGATGTGTGCCAGCGTCGCGGCGTCGCCCTCCGTGACCCGATCGTCTCGGCGCAGCACGGTGGCGACGGCCTCCTCGGTCTGCGCGACGATGGCGAGTGCTTCGCCGTGCCGGGGCTCCTCGGGGGCGCCGAAGATGATCTCTCGCAGGTAGGTGCGTCCGTTGTCGGTCTGGTTGCGGTTGCACTCGACGATCGGCCGGACGATCGCCAGCACCGCGTCCAGCACGCCTGGGACGGTCTCGGCGTCCGCCCGGCCCTGCTCAAGTGCTTCGGCGTACTTGGCGTTCTGGACAAGGAGGAGGAGTTCGCCCTTGGTCTTGGCGTAAAGGAACAGGGTCCCGGTGCCGATGTCGGCCTTGTCGGCGATCTGCTGGGTCGTGACCTCGTCGATGCCGTGTTCGGCGAACAGTTCGCTGGCGGCGGCGACGATGCGGTCGAGTTTTTCCTGCTTTTTCCGCTCGCGCCGTCCGACTGACTGGGAGGCGGCAGACATGGGTGGTGTCCTTGTGCGTTCTGTGTCGCCCGTCGCGGTTGCGTCGGGTCAGCTGCTGGCGATGACGGCCTTGCCGCGGATGCCGCCCTGGGACAGGGACTGCAGCGCCTGCGGGGTCTGGTCGAAGCCGACCACCTTTCCCACGACCGGACGCACCACGCCCTGGTCGATGAGGGTGGTGATCTGGCGGAGCTGATCGCCGCTGGCGCGCATGAGCATGAACTCATACGTCACGCCGAGCTTCTTCGCCTGCTTGCGGATCTTGCGGCTCAGGACGGCGACCCCCAGGCGCAGCAACGGGTTGAGGCCGGCCTCACGCGCGAAAGTGGGCTCCGGGGGACCAGCGATCTCGATGGCTTTGCCGCCGGGCTTGAGCACCCGCAGGGACTTCTCGAGAGTCTCCCCACCAAGGCTGTCCAGCACCAGGTCGTAGCCGGTCAGGAGCTGCTCGAAGTCCTGGCTGCGGTAATCGATCACCGTGTCCGCGCCGAGCGCGCGCACGAAGTCCGCGTTGGACCCGCTGGCGGTCGTGGCGACGTGCGCCCCGAGGTGCGCGGCGAGCTGGATCGCGATCGAACCGACCCCACCGGCCCCGGCATGGATGAGAACCTTCTGCCCGGGCCGCACGTTCCCGCGCTCCACCAGCGCCTGCCACGCCGTGAGCGCCACCAGCGGCAGCGAGCCGGCCTCATTCATGCTGATCGAAGCGGGCTTGAGCGCCAGGTCGCCCTCCGCTACGGCGATGCGCTCGGCGAACGTGCCGATGCGGTCCTGGTCGGGCCGACCGTAGACCTCGTCTCCGGGCTTGAAGCCGCGCACCGCCGTCCCGACGCTGATGACAGTGCCCGCGACATCGTTGCCCAGGATCAGCGGCAGCTTGTAGGGCAGGACCTGCTTCAACTCACCGGCGCGGATCTTCTCATCCAGCTGATTCAGCCCGGCGGCCTCCACCCGGACGAGCACGTCGTGCTCCCCGACGATGGGCTCGGGGACGTCCGCCTCCTGCAGCGGCTCCTTGTACTTGGTGACGACGAACGCTCGCATGGGGCACTACTCCTTCTTCGTCCTGCTTATCCGGGCATGAGGCCAGATCGGCCAATTCGGCGTGCCATCGGGCCTCGCCTCACTCATTAACCCGACTGGACTCAATTATGAGTCAACTCAGAATTATTGTCAAGGGAGGTCCCATGGGACGCGGCCACATGCCGATCGGGCGCCGCGAGCGGGCCAAACAGGCCAAGCGTGAGCGCATCATGACCGCGGCCCGCGAACTGTTCGCCGAACACGGCGTCAGCGGGGTCACGACACAGCAGATCGCCCACCGGGCCGACGTCGCGATCGGCACTCTCTACCTGTACGCGTCCACGAAGGCCGAGTTGCTGATCATGGTGCAGAACGAGAAGTTCGCCGCCGCCATCGACTCCGGCCTCGCGATCCGCGCCGCGCAACTCGGCAAGAACATCCAGTCCGGCAGTGCGGACAACGAACAGCCGCAAACCCTGTCCACAACTTGGGCTGCGCCGCCCACCCCGCAGGCAGCGACGGATCGCTGACCGGCACGCCGCGCCTCGGTTCGGGCAGCGACGGGGGCGGTAAGAACATGGCCGACCCCTTCCACCAGCAGAGCCATGTCCTTGCACACCATCCGCCAGATGGCCCGTAAAGCCACGTCCGCGCGAGAGGGGGACCGTCGCCCGCGACTGACGCCCCACTGGCGGTCGCACCTTCTACCAGCGCATGCCGAGGACATCGAGATCCGCGCGCCGCTCGGCTGGCAGCTTGGCCGCACGGCGGCGGATGTTGTCCAGGAACGACCCGAGTTTGATCTCCTCGCCGTCAACGAGCTCGACGTGCTTGCGCGCCGGCTGCCGCACGGCGCCGGGTGTTGTCGAGGAACGACCTGAGTTTGATCTCCTCGCCGTCAACGAGTTCGACATGCTTGCGCGCCGGCCAAGCCCGCGCCGAAGGCGCCCTCCCGGAGGGTCCGCCGAGGAAGGCCGGGCGCATGGGCGGCCGGCGAGGTCGCCAGCACGCTGACCTGCGGTGGCCGAGGTCATGGTCGGGGTGTCCCCGTGCTGGACCTGGCCGGGGTGTCGTTCTGCGACTCGGCGGGGCTGGACGTGCTGCTCGGAGCGCCGCGGCAGGCGGATGCAATCGGGGCGATGCTGGTGCTGGCGCGTGTGCCCGAGCCGGTGCGGGGGGTCCTTGAGCTGACCGGAGCAGATCAGGTCCTGCGGGTATTCGACACGGCCGCAGACGCGGAAGCGCTTCAACGGCTGAGTCGCTGTGGCGGTCTCGTGGTCGGCGGCGAGGTCGACGAGACCGCGCAGGGTGAGGTGGGCTTCCGCGGGATGCGGCAGGGGCTGGTCGAGGTCGAGGGTGTACCGGTTGTGCCGGCCGATGCCGCTGAACCAGCCGAGGGCGTCCCCGTCGCGGCCGCCGGTCAGACGCCCGCACCGCGTTGCCGCCGCAGCCGACATCGGCCTCGGGGCTTAGAACTGTCGGGTGGCGACGGAAAACGCAGCCGGTGGAACCGGACTGCGGCCACCAGACCAGGGCAGTTGCCGGGGCACGATGTCATAGTGGTCCGGCTCCAGCGGATGCGGAAGGTACTGCACGGGCGACCGGTACCCGAAGTCGGGGACGGGCAAGTAGTCTTCCGGGCCCCGTCCACCGGGCACGGCCAGGCCGTCGGCTCGCCACTGCGCGTACAGGGCGTCGTAGATCGGGGTCGATGTGGCCGACAAGGGATCCATGAACCAGCCAACGGGAAAAGAGACGACGGAGATGCCATCGAAAACATGTCCGGACCGATAGTGGTCCGGCCCTCCAGATCGACAACTGGCGGTGGTTCCGCTGACTCTGGCCGTCCGGGGCTGGTCGCTGAAGGACATGAGGATGCCCAACTGTCGCCCGCGGTCTCACTTTCTACCAGCGCATGCCGAGGGCATCGAGGTCCGCTGTCAAGAAGCGGTCTTTCTGATCAGTGGGTGGTGGGCTGGCCTGCGTTGATCAGTTTGCGGCGCGTCTGCGGTCGGGTGATCGCGGAGCGTCATTAGCCGCGGTGCTTGTGCGTGCTGGGCTGGGCGGGGATCTGATCTGCGGCTGTGTCAGTTAGCTGGGGGGTGATCAGGTCGTGTCAGCTGCGCTGCGCAAGGTTCAGGTTCAGTGATCGTTGGTATGCACGGCGCATGGACAAGCCGCTTGCTTTCTAGGGGCAGGGTATGGCGGTGGCGGCTGGGGCACGCCTGTGTTCGAGTGTCGCCGGCGGATGGGCTCGCCTGTGGGTCGAGCTGCGGCGTGGGGCCAGCGGCTCGTTGGCTGGATGCCGGACAGCGTCGGGCCGCTCCGTGATGTGACCTGTGAGGGCCGTGGATCGTTATGGCGAGGCGACGCGGCGGGGGCCTGGCGTGCGCACGGCCGGTAGATCGTTTCGGGTTTCGTCGCTGGCGAGTGTGTCGGCTGGCAGGCGGCGGTAGTGGTGGAGCAGAGCGGCCACCTGCTCGGGCTCGACGTCGACGGCTGATACCAGCGCGGCCAACAGTTCGGCGCGGGAGGTGCGTTCACCGGCTGCTGCAGCCGCGCGGACCAGGATGTTCAGTCTGCGGTCGATGTCCTCGGGCCAGAGCACCGAGGTCGTGCGGCGCGGCTGATGGCACAGCAGCTCCATGTCTCCTCCTCGGTGACAGTCGGCATATATCGAATATATATTGCGTGCATGGTGACGCTGCTGCAAGACCGTCAGGTTCCCGCGCGACCCGGTTCTGCGCCGGGAACGGTGCGGGTGGGAGACCGGGAACTGCAGCCGACGCCGGTCTTCGACACCTATTGGCGTTTCGCCTCGGCCCGGCAAGCTGTGTATGAGGCTCGTCTGGCCCGGCGAGCCCAGCCGTGGACCGATGATCCGATCCTGGCCAGGCACCGGTTCACCAACTGTTACCGCGCGGCTGACCGGGTCAGCCAGGCTGTGATCGGCGACGTGATCTACCAGGGCCCGCAGGAGTGGGAGGACGTGTTCTTCCGCACGCTGCTGTTCAAGATTTTCAATAAGGAGTCCACCTGGCAGCTGCTTCTCCGCGAGGTGGGGGAGGTGCGCTGGGAGACGTACGACTACCGGGTCTACGACCGGGTGCTGTCAGCGGCGTTTGCCCGGGGAGAGCGGTTGTATTCGGCTGCCTACATCGTGCCTCCGCCGCAGCTGGGTGAGGAGCGCAAGCACCGCAACCACCTGCGGCTGCTGGAGATGATGATGACCACCGGCGCGCCGGATCGCGTGCAGGGGGCAGCTGCGATGCGTGAGGCATACGAGGTGCTCCTCGGATACCCGGCGCTCGGCCCGTTCCTTGCGTACCAGTTCACCGTCGATCTCAACTACGCGCCGCAGCTGGGGTTTTCGGAGATGGACTTCGTCGTGCCCGGCCCTGGTGCGCGTGACGGCATTCGCAAGTGCTTCGGTCCTGCCGCCGACGGCATCGAGGCCGATGTCATCCGCTACATGGCTGACACCCAGCAGGAGCACTTCGCCCGTCTGCAGCTGCCCTTCGAGGGGTTGAAGCGGCGACCGCTGCAGCTGATCGACTGCCAGAACCTGTTCTGCGAGGTCGACAAGTACGCGCGGGTGGCCCACCCAGACATCGCCGGCATCAGCGGCCGCAGCCGCATCAAACAGACCTATCGGCAGGACGCGGCGCCGCTGCGGGCCTGGTTCCCGCCCAAGTGGGGCCTGAACACCTAGGGTCGGGCTCTCGCCGCTGCGGGCCTCGTCCGATTCACCGCACGTCAATTCTGCACGCAGATGTCTTGCAGGCGAGGATCATGTGCCAAGGCCGAAGAGCGGTGTGGTGAGGGAGTGCTGGAGGGCGCCGAGTTCGGACTTGGTGCAGTCGAGGCGGGCGCATCCAGCCATGACGGTCAGGGTTCCCGGGGTGAGTTGGGCGTGGCGGGCGACCCAGGCGCACAGGTGTCCCAGGGCGAGATAGTTGCCGTAGGCGCGGTCGAACATGTAGTGGCTGCGGTAGTAGGCGGCCAGGTGCACGGTGTCGGTGGTGCTGTCGAGCTGGAAGGAGCAGTGGCTCAGGCAGGGGAAGTCCAGCGTCTGCGTGTCTAGGGCGGCAGCCCTGATGACGGCCTCGGTGCCCGCTGCGGTCTGCGGCGGTTCCTCTTCCCATGCCTCGTCGTCGTCCGTGACATGGGCGGTGCCGGCCTCGTAGACGGCGCTCCATTTCGCTGAGGTGCGCAGCTTGTCCAGGCGCTGGATAACGCGGGCGAGTTGGTCGACCGGTTCTGGCTTCTCGGTCGTGCCCGGGTAGGCGACGAGCCGTCCGAAGTAGGTGCCGTGGGCGTTGCGCCTGATCTTGCTCAGCCTCGGATAGAACGTGCGGTAGCGGTTGGTGAGCTCGTCGTGGGTGGTGCAGGTGGCGGCGAGTTGGGCGGGGAAGAGGGTGTTGACGACCGTGTCGATGGGGTAGAGCGGCGTCTTGGTGCGTGCGGAGCGCAGCCGGTCCAGTTCGGCGCGCAGATGCGGGTCTTCCCGTAGGGGATTGGCGATGCGCACCACGGTGTGGAAGGCCTTCTTGCCCGGTATCTCGGACAGGCGAGTGCAGGCTTCCAGCCATCCACGGGAGAGGTCCGGGGCGTCGACGGTGAACGTGTGCATCGGCTCGCTCCTGATTGGAGGGTCGGTGGGTGCCGTGCGGTGGTGCGGGCCGTCAGGCCCAGAAGCGGTCGGCCCCTTCACGGCCGGGAGTGCGCCGCAAGATCACGCGGAACACTTCCGCGCTGTCGGTGGTGGCCGTCACGGTGCTGCCCGCGACCAGTTCCTGCGTCACCCACGCCGCGCGGCCCTGTTCCGGTGCGGGTACCGAGCTCAGGAAGGAGAGCTGGTCGGCCGTGTCCGGCGGTGTGCTGGTCAAGCCTGCGGGCAGGTGGTCGTAGCGCGCCCCGGGGACGGTGAGTAGCAGGCAGTCGCCGGCGGTCACGTGCAGGGTGGCGGCGTGCGCGGCGGGCTTGAGTACGTGGATGTGCGCCTGCGGTCCGAGCGGCAGGCCACCGGCGAGTTCCGCTTTGAGGACGCCGGGGGAGTGCTTCAGCCACACGGCCTCGGTGGCTCGGTCGATCATCTTCAGCCGCACCAGGTGGCGCACGGTGGTGGCGTAGGGGGTGCCCAGCCAGCGGGCCATCCGGTAAACGTCCAGCGGGGACTCGGGGCGCGCAAGGCCGCAGCGGGCCAGGGCGGCGCGGGCAGCGGGGCGGGGCATCAGGAACCAGGAGGCGAAGGCCTCGGCCTCCCGCTCATGCTGCGGCCATCCCTCACCCCACCGGCCGGACGACTGCTCCTGGTGATCGATGCTTGTGCCGTGGCCCATGCGGTGGTGGCCCAGTTCGTGAGCGGCCGTGTGCCGCATGCTCACCTCCTCCAGGCCTGTGTTGACCAGGCATCCCGGAATGCCCTGGCTGCCGTCGATGTACAGCCCCAGCAGGCCGCCCAGCTTCTGACCCATGACCTCCACGCCTGTTCGGCGCAGCGCGCCGAACACGTCGACGTAGTCGTCGACTGCGGCGGCGAGCGCCTCGTGGGCCTGTGCGACCGCGATCATCGCGGCGCCGTGGGCACTGTTCCAGCTCACGCACCGCCCTCCGCCCCCTGAGGCGGGCGCGAGCCGCCCGCCTCCTCTTCCTCTGCTTGTTGGCGGGCCTGCAGGTACTGGATGAACTTCGCCACCTCGATGCGGTCGCCTTCGCTCAGCGGCCGTGCGGTCCGCGGTAGCCCGGCTAGTGCGTGTTCCCCGGCGTCGGCTGCCTCCTCCTCGTCGAGGAAGTAGGACGCCGGCAGCCGGTACAGGCGGGCGAACTTCTGCAGCTCCATCACCTCCACCTTGCGCACACCGCGTTCGATGTCGCTGACCGCCGATCGGACGATGCCGGTGCGCTCGGCGACCTGTTGCTGGGACAGTCCCAGGTACTCGCGGGTGGCCTTCAGTCGCTGGCCCAGCCGGGCCCGCTGGTCGGTGTCGGTATCGATGTGGGACGGCGCCTTGCCGCTCATTGCTCGTGCTCCTTCGCCTGCATGGTGTCGTATACGGTCTCGGCGAACGCCCACACCGAACGCAATGAGCGTCCGGCCTCGGCGTCGGCCGGGACGGAGACCTCGAAGTGCTGCTCAATGCGCGCCAGTATCTCCATGATCAGCACCGAGTCGACTGGTAAGTCCTGTCCGCGGGCGGCCAGTTCCTCGTACACGTCGTTGCGTGGCCTGTCCTGTTGCTCAGCCAGGAAATCGATCACGATGTCCACGATCTCCTGGACGCTGTGCGACGGCATGCTCTGCTTCTGGCCCTTTCGCTCAACTCCGGGACAGGCAGCCCGGCCTGACCTACTGTAGAGCGGTGTCGGGAAATCCGACAGACTTGTTGGAAGATCCTTCATGGGAGTGTGCGTGCACCTGGCTCGCTATCAGCAAGCAGCCCTCAAGACGCTGCAGCCCGCCGCCGAAGGAGCCGACCCGGTTCTGATACCCCTGTTCGGACTCGTCGGGGAGACCGGCTCGGTGGCCACCGCCTACAAAAAACGCTTGCGCGACGGCGCCGACGCCGGCTCGTCCAAACAGCAGCTGCGCGAGGAACTCGGCGACGTCCTCTGGTACACCGCCACCCTCGCCCACCTCCTCGGCCTCGACCTCGAGGACATCGCCGCCGCTAGCTTGGAAAAGACCAAAGACCGCTGGCGCGCCACCCCCGACGACCAACGCCCCCGCTTCGACGCCGACTACCCACCCCACGAACAGCTGCCCCGCCACACCACCGTCACCTTCACCCCCACCCCAAGGCCCGCCGGCCGCACCGTCATCGCCCTCACCCGCGAAGACGGCACCCCAGCCGGCGACCCCCTCACCAGCGCCAGCCACATCGAGGACGACTACCGCTTCCATGACGCCTTCCACCTCGCCCACGCCGCCGTCCTGGGCTGGTCACCCGTCAGCCGCTTCCTGCTTGGCTGCAAACGCCGCAGCCGTCCCGGCGTCGACGAAGCTGAAGACGGAGGGCGCGCTATCGCCATTGAGGAGGGCATCAGCGCCCTGGTCTTCTCCTACGCCAGCCGTCACCACTACTTCGAAAACGTCCACCACGTCGACCATGAACTGCTCATCACCATCGACCACATGACCGCCCACCTCGAAGTCAGTGTGCTGCGCGCCGCCGACTGGGAGAAAGCGATCATGACCGGCTACGCCGCCTGGCGGAAGCTACGCAAGCATGGCGGCGGCTGCCTAGAGCTGGACCTCGACGCTCAGACACTTACTTTCATCGAACCCTGAGGTCGCCCGAGGGCGCCGACACATGCCCAGAGGGATGGGACGCTCCCGTCTCACGGGCTGGGTCTCGAAGCTGCGGGCTTGGAGGTTATCCGAAGCGTCAGTTCGTGAAGTTGGCGGGCGGTGGTGGCGATGTCGTATTGGCGGGTGTTATCGAGGGCCGTCTTGTTGAGGGTCTTGCGCCGGTGGGGGTTTTGGGCTGTCTCGTCTAGGGCCACGGCCAGTGAGCGCGGGTTGCCTGGGGTGTAGGGGATGCCGGCGCCTCCGAGGGTTTCTCTCACGCCGAGGAGATCGGAGTAGATGACCATGAGGCCGTGGGCTTGGGCCTCGATGAGGACGAGACCGAAGGCCTCGAGGCCTGTGGTTGTGAAGACGTAGGTGTCAAAGTCTGGCAGGCGGCGCCATACTTCTGCGCGGGGCAGGAAGGGTTCAAATCGGACGCGGTCCTGGAGTCCGAGTTTGATAGCCCGCTGTTCCAGCGGCTCCCGTAGGGTTCCTTTTCCGATCACGGTCAAGTGGTGCGGCTGATCAGTTAGAGCGAGGGCTTCGATTGCGGTGATCGTGGATTTGTTGTCGTCCAGCCGGCCGGTATGCACCAACTGGAGCGGTCCGGTTAGCGAAGGCTGTTGTTCGCGTGTCCGAGTGTCGCTCAGGGGGATACCCCATGGGATGACGGTGAGGCGATCGGTGAAGCGGCGGCCCGTGAGGTGGTCGATGCGGTCGGCGAGAACGCAGGTCGGAGCTACGATCGCGGCGCTTGCGGCAGCGACTTCGTTCATGGCCTGTCGTTCGGATGCGCTGCGCTGGGCCGCCATCACCTCGGGGCCGTGGGCGATGGCGATGATCGGGATGCTGTCGGCGGCTCGGGTGAACGCCAGGCTGAGAGCGAACCCGAGGTACTGGGCGTGGATGGCGTTCGGCTTGATCTTCTCAAGGAGCGCACCGACCTCGCGCGTCAACTCGTCGACGTAGGTGTCGAAGTCCGGGCCGTGAGGGCGCTTCGTCGTGG
Source organism: Streptomyces sp. NPDC020489 (assembly GCF_044386545.1). Taxonomy (NCBI): domain Bacteria; kingdom Bacillati; phylum Actinomycetota; class Actinomycetes; order Kitasatosporales; family Streptomycetaceae; genus Streptomyces; species Streptomyces sp. NPDC020489. The sequence continues at coordinate 6,525 of NZ_JBIRUZ010000026.1, read as the reverse complement.
AGAGGGTGATCAGCTGATCGAACGCAGCCTGCCACGCCTGATCGACGGGCGACCTGCCCAGGAAGGTCGTGTGGATGTCAGACATCGCGCCGTAGAGGTCGTTGACGAGGATCATGCTCCCGGACGATGGCTCGCAGGGGCGGTTGATGCCGGTCAGGATGTTCAGGAGTTTGGTGGCCATGCGGAACTCCATCAACTGCCCGTTGGATGGGAAACCAGGTCGAGTCGTGATTCTTCGGTGGTGTTCTGTGTCTCGCGTTGACGAGGTGGTGCCCACCACGAGGCCAGGTGCGGTGTGAGGATGGCCGTGAGTTCCTCGGTCGGGTGGAGGTAGCCCTGGGCGTCTCGTTCTGCCGCCCATGCTCTGACTGCCGACCGGGGGTAGACGGGATTGATCCCGATTTCTCCCTTGGGGAGGATTCCGTTGAAGGGGGTGGGGATGCCCTCGTTGTTCCAGTAGTCCCATGCCTCCAGGGCCTTGGCTTTCTCAAAGCAGTGGTACAAGTGCCGATAGCGGGGCATGTACCGGATCTCCCGGAAGATCATTTGACCGATCAGTCCGGGCGCGGCTTTCCGGAGCGTGTTGAGATCGGCGCCTTGGAAGGTGACCGATGCCGCGTCCTGAGATGGGTGCAGTGCGGTCTGGGCGAACAGGTGGGACAGCCGTCGCCGGACGTACTCGGCGACGCCCGGGCCCAATGCCGGTTCCATGCCTTCGATGAGCTGGACGAGCCGGTGATGGCGCGGATTGAAGCGGGCCAGGTCGAACAACTGGTCCATGCTGTCCACGGCGGCGAAGGCGAGTCGTTTGTAGAGCCAGTTGTTCAGTTCTCCTGCCTGGGCGTAGGTCTTGGTCTCCGGAGTAGCGGAGTGGAGCATCAGGTATTCCGATACGACCTCGAAGTACAGGTAGCCGAGGAACGGCACGTGGAGTACCGCGTCGGACAACTGGTCCAGGAACTCGGATGCCGGTGTGGCGTGGCCGACGGCGTTGCGCAGGGCGATGTCGAGGAACACGGCCGCGGCGCGCAACCCGTCCAGAACGGAACGGTGGAGCTGGTCGTTCTCGGCCGGCGTGAGAAAGCTCTGGTAGCGCAGGTAGGTTCGCAGGTGGATGGCACCGAGATGCAGGTAGTCGACACCCTTGGGCCGGATCGCGGCATCGGGGGTGACCTCGAAGACCATGGGCGTGGTGGAGGGTTTCGTCCGCATGAGGTAGGTGCCGAGGTTGTGGGGGCGCAGCCCTTGGCGCTGGCTGGCGAGCGGCGAGCAGTACAGGGCTCCGATCAGGCATCCGGTGGAGACGTGCAACTCCCCGCTGGTGCGGATGGCGTCGATGTCCTTGGTGGTGTGCAGCAGGTACATCGGCTGTCCGCTGACGAGCGCCGCGGTCATGGCGTTGTGTCGTATCAGCCAGCCGTTGGGGGTTGAGCACTCCAGGTAGCGGCGCCAGTCACTCTCGCTTTCGGCCAGCGAGGTAGGAATTCGGCGCTGCGCGGGCGTGGTGTAGTCCGTGTGGGCGTGTTCCCATTCGTCGCGCAACGCAACTCCCGGGATGGATGAGTGGAGGCGTGGCTGGCGAGATGTCGAGTGACTAAAGAGTCTCGACATTCGCTCCGGAAAGGCGATTTCGGCAGTCGAGTACATAGGTTGCGCATGTCTTGATCATCGGGAGGTCGAATTGCGGGTGGTCCATGAGAAGGATCACTGCATCAGCACCGGCTACCTCGTCGGGGCTCGCATCGACCCGGGGCACGTTCAGCTTGGTGTCGTCGCCGTCCGGGAGGTTGGGTTCGGCGCCGCGAACCTCGGCGCCGAGGTCGATGAGAAGTTCGGCGACACGTGCCGAAGGGGAGTTGCGGAGGTCAGTGGCGTTGTACTTGTAGGTCAGGCCGAGCAGCAGAATCAGGGACCCCCGGACGGGCATGCCGCGCTTGCCGAGTGCCTCCACGACGCGTCGGACGACGTAGTTGGGCATGTGCCGGTTCACGTCGGCGGCGAGTTCCGCGAACCGGAATGGGACGCCAAGCTCCTGTTGTGCCTTCCACGAGAGGAACATCGGGTCAACAGGCAGGCAGTGCCCGCCGATTCCTGGCCCCGGGGTGAACCGTGTGAATCCGAAGGGTTTGGTGGCGGCGGCGTCGATCGCCTCCCAGATGTTCACGCCGAGGGCGGTGGCCAGCATCGCCATCTCGTTGATCATGGAGATGTTGACGAACCGGAAGGTGTTCTCGATCAGCTTGGCCAGCTCGGCGACCTTCGGCCCGGACACCGGCACCGTGGTCTGAAAGATGCCGTCGTAGAAACTCTTGATGGCACCGAGTGACGTGGCGTCGATTCCGGACACTATTTTCGGCGTCTCGAACGACCAGCGCTTGTTTCCGATCCGCTCGGGACTGAAGCCGGCCAGGAAGTCCACCCCACCCTTGAGGCCCGACACCTCTTCCAGGATCGGCACCAGCAGCTCCTCGGTGGTGCCGGGATAGGTCGTGGACTCCAGAACCACCGTCGCACCGGGGCGAAGGTGCTCGCCCAGCGTCCGGGCGCAGGATTCGATGCAGGTCAGATCAGGCACACCGTCCCGCAGCGGGGTCGGCACAGTGATCACCGCGATGTCGAAGCCGGCCAGCGCAGAAGCGTCCCCGGTCGCACAGTAGGCCCCGGACTCCAGCACCGCGCGCAGCCGCGAGGAGTCCACGTCCCTCACGTAGGACTGGCCGGCGGCGAGCTGCTGGACACGGTCCGTATCCACGTCGTAGCCGACGACTCGGTGACCCACCTCTGCGGCGCGTACGGCCAAGGGAAGCCCCACGTAGCCCTGACCAGCGACGACTATCTGCATGGCAGCTCCTACTCGATTGCGGTGCTTGAATGGACCGTCGTTTCCTGATCTGGCAAGGAGAAGTGCTGTGCCCCTGGTGTCTGTCGTGATGCCCGTGTACAACTCGGCAGCGACCCTCGGCGCAGCCGTCCGATCGGTGCTCACCCAGACCCACAGCGACCTGGAGCTGCTGGTCACCGACGACCAGTCCTCGGATGGCTCTATGGACCTGCTGCGCGACTTCGCGAAGCAGGACGAGCGGGTCCTGCCGGAGTCGGCACCCGAACGGGGCGGTGCGGGCCGGGCCCGCAACCTCGCGATCGAGCGGGCCCGCGGCGACTACATCGCCTTCCTCGACAGCGACGACATGTGGCTGCCGGAGAAGACCGAGAAGCAGCTCGCCTTCGCCGCGGAAGGTGATGCGCCGCTGACGTTCACCTCGTACTTCAAGATGGACGCCGACTACGACGGCGAGAGCACCGACTGGGTCCCGAACGGGCGGGTGGTCCGTGCGCGAGAGCATGTGGACTACCGCGCGATGCTGGTCCGCGACCACATCGGTGCGCTCACCGCCATGTACGACCGCCATGTTCTGGGCACGAGGCTGATGCCTCAGATGCGCAAGCGCCAGGACTACGCCCTGTGGCTGTCGATCATGCGGGACGGCGCTGACGCCCGGGGCCTGGCTGAGCCGCTTGCGGTGTACAGGGCCCACCAGGCGGGATCGCTGTCCTCCAACAAGCTCTCGCTCGTGCAATACAACTGGACCCTGTACCGCGAGCACGAGCATCTCTCGCTCCCGCGAGCGACGCGAGCACTGGCCGGCGCTGTGTGGCAGTCGCTGAGCAACGCGCGCATTTAGCTCCGTGCACGGGCCCGGAATGCCAGGTGCACAATCGTTTCCGGGGGTTCCCGGCCGGGCCCCGCCTGGTGGCCGTGCCACGCGCTCGAAGGCTGGAGCCGGAGGCGGGACCTGGTGGGTCACCGGTGCCACCGGCCGACTACGCGACCGAGCCGTCGCCGACCCTCGCACGCAGGAACAACTGCAGGAGCAGCCGTCGGTCGGCGACCGGGACGGTCTCCTGACCGCCGTGGAGCGCCTGGCGCCCGTGCAGGAAGCGGCGCTGGTTCACGATGAGGTAGTCCCCGGACTGGAGCATGAAGCAGACCTGCCCCCGGACGAGCTCCTCCGCAAGCTCCCTGGCAGCGTCGGCATGTGCCTGGCCGAGCTGGGACCGCTCCAGCATCTTGGCGGTGAACCGAACGAACCCCTCGCCCGGTTCGGCGCCGTCCAGGATCGGAAACGGCTTGTACTCCTCACCCACGCCGAACAGATCGAAGAAGGTCCCGTAGTGGTAGGCCGACTCGGCCAGCAGGGCGCGGCTGTCCTCCGATAGCCGCGCCACCGCCGCGTGGGCGTCGGAGAGGATGCTGGGGCCGCCGCCGAGTGGGTCGCGGCGAACGCACAGCAGCGTGGTGAAGTCCGGGGGCAGGGTCGCGTTCACCAGGTCCATGTGGAACGCGTTGTACCCGATGCCGCTGGACTTGCCCGGGTCCTTGTCGACCTTGACCCCGATGTCCTTCCACAAGGGCCACCGTGGGAAGGGTGAGAAGGGGACGGCCACCTCGGCGGCGAAGCCCATCACCAGCCGCAGGAACCGGTCATGGCGAGTCCCCAGTGCCTTGGCGAGATTTCCCAGGCGCAGCACGGCGTATCCGCCGCCCACGCCGTTCAGCGCGTGGCGCAGGGCCGCAGTGGTCTCCTCGAACTGCGGGGTGGCCGTCAGCTCGGTCCGATACTCCGCCATGGTGGACTGCGCCAGGAACGAACCGTCCAGTTCCCAGGGCGAGAGAGAACAGTCGATCAGAGAGGCTTCGAGTTCGTTCGGGATGTCGATGAACACGCGCAGCTTCCTTCTCTCTTGAGGCTCTCGAGGTGGATCTTCCTGCATCGCTAGAGCGTGGAGCCCGGGTGCCGGTGCTGCTCGGGGAAGCCCAGTTCCGGCACCCGGGCGTGGGGCCTTGTCCCCCGGATCGCCGACCTCCCGGGGGACAAGGGTGTGGGGCCCCTGGCGCCGGCCGTGGGGGAACGGGATCGACGCCAGGGGTGCAGGGCCCGCGCGCGGCAGGGGAGTGACAACAGAGGATGCCGCGCGCGGGGGTTTATGCGGCGGTGGGTTGGCCTCTGGCCGCCGGGCTGGGGGTGACTGCCATGTGCTGCGACCAGTTGGTGGTGGGGGTGCCCAGGGCGGTGTTGGCGAGGTGGATGCGCTGGAACTCGCCGGTTCCGGCGGGGGCGTAGGTGTGCTGGATATCGCGGAACAGGCGCTGGAGCGCGTAGTCGCCGTCGAGTGCGTGGGCGCCGTGCAGTTCCATGGCGTCGCGTCCGGTGGCGGCGGCGAGTTCATGCCCGGTGTGTTTCGCACTGATCAGCACGCTGTCGCACGGCACGCCCTGATCCAGCAGGTGCACAGCGTGATAGGCGGTGCTGGTGGCGTGGTGCAGGCGGGCCTGCATGGCGCCGAGGCGGTCGCGGACGACGGGGTGGTCGGCGAGGCGGGCGCCGTAGCGTGGGCGTGCTTGCAGCCATCGTGCGGTGGTGGCGGTGAAGGCTTCGTGCAGGCCGAGGCTGAGGGCGGTGAGGTTGGGGCGCCCGTAGACGATGCTGCTGCTCTGCGCGACGTGCAGACCTTGGCCGAGTTCGCCGAGGATGGCTGTGGCGGGCACGCGGACTCGGTCGAGGATGAGGCGGCTGGCGCTGAAGCCGTGCAGGCCCAGGCGGGCCCGGTGCGGGGCCAGGCTCACGCCCTTGCGGTCGTGTTCGACGAGGAACGCGGTCAGTGCCCTTGAGGCGGTGGTGTCGGCCGGTGCGGTGCGGGCGACGACGACGTGCAGGCCAGCGAGGTGGCTGTTGCCGATGTGGAGTTTCTCGCCGCTGATCACCCACTGGCCGTTTCCCGCGGGGACGGCGATCGTCTCGATGCCGCCGATGTGCCCGCCGGTGTCCGGTTCGGTGACCGCGATCGACAGCAACACCGTCCCGTCGGCAGCGCCGGGCAGCCACTGGGTCTCTTGTTCGGGGGTGCCCCAGTGGCACAGGGCGCCGACGGGGATCAGGCCGGCTTGCAGGATGGCCGCCGCGGCTGCGGAAACCACGGCCAGGCGGTGGACCAGGATCGTGCGGGCGACATGCCCGGCGCCCATACCGCCGTATGCGGGCGGGATGGTGATGCCGAACCAACCGAGCTTGCCCATGAGCTCGGGCAGCATGCGCTCCACCGTGTGCGGGGAGGCCTCCATACGCTCCACGCGCGCGGCGACGTCGCCGGTGGCGAACGCCTCGGCCTTCTCCCACAGCTGCAGGTGAGCGTCCGTCAGGAAGGGGGCCAGTGCGGCGGGTGGGGTGGTGGGCATGTCGTCTCCCTGTCCCTGAGCGAGGTCGCCGGGTGCAGTGCGCCCGGGCAGCCGGGCGGCTGGTGGGGCGGAGGTGAGGATGAAGGCGGGGTGCGGGGTGGGGACGGGTCAGTGCGCGGGTGCTCGGACGTTGAGGGTGTGGATCACTGTGTTTCCGGTGTCCTTGACGATGTCGAGGAGACGCTGGGCCTGGGCCAGGGGGCGGGGTTCGGGGTCGATGACGCACACCGTCCCCCACGCGATACCGGTGTCCGTGTCGATGAGAGGTGCTCCGAAGTAGGAGCGGATGC
>NZ_JBIRUZ010000025.1:0-69046 GCF_044386545.1 Streptomyces sp. NPDC020489 | reverse complement strand
CACCCATATAGGTCCTTTTTTTAAAACTCCTTGTGGGCTTCCACCCCCCCCCGCGTTTTCCCGGGGGGGGGGGGGGGGCCGGGGGGGGGGGGGCGCCCCCCCCCCCCGGGGGGGGGGGCCCCCCTCCGCGAAGCCGAGGGGGTGCCTGTGCCCTACTTCCCGAGCGGCCCTTCTGCTTCGAGATCGCGGAGGAAGCTGTCAAGGGCCCCTGAGTAGACGTGAACGGCGATGCGCGCGTGCCCTGCTTCCCGGAGATCATTGGCTAGGGGCGCTGCGACGGCATAGACCTCAGGGCTGACCCGATGGCTGGCCTGCTTCCCCGTGCCCACGTCCGTCTCCCGAGAGAGAAGGAACTCCTCGGCAAGCGCCAACTGCTCCTCTATGGTCGTCGGCAGATACTGGCTCATTGCAGCGTCGACATACTGCGCAGCCGTCAGCGACTTACCGGAAGACGAACAGTCTTGCGCCACCCGTTTGCTTAGCTGTGTCACCAAGTCCGCCGCGAAGCGGAACGGATGCGTCTGCCAGGCGTCCCGACGGAGCTTGAGGTCCACCCTGCTGCTACGCCATGAGTTGAGCAATGCCGTGTGTGCGGGCCCCACCTTGGAGCCCTGGCGAGTGGAGACAGAGCGCTTTCGCCGGGACCCTGATGAAGGTGCTCCCCCCGCTCTTGGCTCAGCCTCAGTCGTCTCGGCTGTGGTCGCCTCCTCCCCCGGGACCGGCTGCTCGTCGTCATGAGCAACGAGGTGCTGCCCAGCGGCCTCCCCGTCGTCGGGTAGGCCTTGGTAGGCATGCGGGGTAGTTCCGTGCATTGCTCCAGAGTTAGCAGCGTCTGGAGATGAAAGATCACCGGAGTCCGGTCGTGCCGGTTCACTGAGTTGCACATCCGTGGCGGAGACCGACAGAGGCGTGGCGGAGCCGGATTCCGCTCCCTCGCTCAACGCCTGGTCTTCGGCCCGCGTCTGCGTAGTGTCCGGCGCAACCGCCTCAGCCGCGCCCTGCGAGTCAGGGGGTGTACTCGGGGCAGGCACGGCAATGGCGTCTTGTGAGGCCGAGGCCGGAACCTGGACAGCCTTAACTGGCTGAGCTCCGGCACCCTGACCCAGGACTGAGCGGGCCGCCACGCTCGCCGCACCCGACAGGGCGGGATTGCTGAGCAAGTCTGGACGAGGCCTGAGACCCGCGACCTTCTTCGCCGTCCTCTTCTTGGGTTGCTTGCGCTCCGCTCCGGAGGGCTCTTCCTCAGGCATCGACGTTCTCCTCGACAAGGACCGGATCGGCGATGGTCCACTTCTGGCGCGGCAGTTGGATGCGGTCCAGGATCTCCTCCACGACGCCCGTGTACTGCTTGCCACACGAGTGATTCGGGAACCGCGTTACGGCGGGCCGGCCGTGGATGTAGGACTCCGAGATGCGGACGTCGCGTCGCACATCCGTAACGAACGGAAAGAGGCCCCGCCCTGGCTCGGCGTTGATGCCGTCACCAATCATCGCGTTCCGGATGTCCACGTCCTGAGCCGTCCACGCAGACTCGGGGTTGGAGCGATTGAGTAGAGCGCCGAGAAGCTGTGGCTCGCAGACTCCCTGGGTGTTCGTTGCGATCGCGTGCGTGGCCGCGCTCAGAACCAGGGCACCCTTGATGGACTGGTACTCCGGGATGCAGACGGTTACCACGAAGTCAGCGGCCGCCAGCGCCACTGCGTTGAGGTGGGATACGGCCGGCGGTGTGTCGATGAGGACGAAGTGGAAGCCCCGTGCCTCCTGGAGCAAGAGGTGTCGAAGGGTGACGATCTCCTTGTAGGGCTTCGTCACGAAGGCGTTCTGCGCCGCTGACATGGATGCCTCTTCCGAGGCAAGGACGCAAAGCTGACCGTGACCTTCGAAGTCCCCCAGTACCTCGTCGGTGCGGTCGAACATCGCCTGCTTGAGATGCGGACGCGGGAACTTCTGGAGAGCCATCTGCAGGATGTAGCCGAGAGACCGCTGGAGCTCCGCTTCGTTCGCAACCTCATCCTCATGGCCGCCGAGCGTGATGCCGAGCGCGGTTCCAGCTTGCGCCTGGGGCTCAAGATCAACAATTAGGACGTTGTAGCCGGCCATGGAGAGGCGTGCGCCCAAGTTCACGGTGGTGGTCGTCTTGCCCACGCCGCCCTTCTGAGTGGCGATGGCAAGCACCACCGGCGCCGGGAGCGATGCCTCGTCGGCGACGTCGATGTCGCTCGGATGGGCTGTGGTCATCGCGAGGGCCTCCGGAGTTGGGAGAGAGGGTGGCTGCGGGAGACGGCGAGGTGACTGTCGCGTCGTGTCACGCGCTTGAGGTGTATCTGAGTGGCATTACTGGTCATTTGCTGCATCACGAGTGCGCTCTGCTGGTTATTACGGACATTGGGGGCGTGCTTCGTGCACTGGATGTCTGCAGTCCGTGTCACGACGCGACACGGGCGACCATAACAGGAAGATGCGACGAGTGTTGGTGTTGTGGCGTAGCGCGGGGCGTGTCGTGAGCCTTGCGGTGCGCCGAGTCCACGCCAGTGCCAAGGCTGCGGAGCTTGAGGGGCTGCCGCCAAGGCTGGGACTTGTGCAGGCGGCGACAAGAGGCCATGCATCTAGATAGCGCGAAGGGATGTGGTGCGCGTACAGGCAGAGTGGCGGGGTCGGACGTGCCAAGGTGCGTAATGTTCGAGAAGTATGCGTTCGCAGCATGAAGCGTGCGGATCAACGCGCAGGCAGCGACGTCGTCGCATGTGCGCGGGGTGCTAGTGGGCAACTGCCGATGTAGAAGCAGCGTGTGTCGATAGAAGTGCGTGTTAGGTGGAGAGGTGAGCGACCTGGCTGCATCGATCGAAACCTACAGAGATGCGAAGATCCCTACAGAGATACCTACAGAGATGCCTACGTACCTACAAGCATGCCTACAAGCATGCCTACGGAGATGAGTAAATTGGCTCAGCCCTAGCAGTCAGTGCGCGAACTGTGGAGGAGCAATGAGCATGTGCAGGCCACAAACGGCGAGCGCAAAGTGTGGGCGCAGTACCAATATATGTGTTGGTGGCGGCAAGCAAATGACCAGTAGTAGGTGCGCAGGACGGATTGCAAGTCCATGCCGACTGGAACGAAGTTTTCACTGAATCAGAGCCGAGGCGAGTGCGCGCCTTCTTGGTACATCAATGAATAGGTGCAGCGTCGGCGTACCAGTTTCTTGGAGTCCAAAGGGACCTGACGTTGCAACTCCGTCCCAAACAAGCTGCTTGAGACCATTCCCGACGACCAACCATCTTCGGTCGATGTCATAAGCCCGTCGTAATGAGGCTATTCGAGGCCACTGCTTGTGGACATCCCAATGGAGAATTCAAGGAGGTGGAGAGCCCGAGGAGCCAGTGGCCGTGTAGCGCGCGCAGTGGACAGCGGGGGGAGCCACACGGCAGCAACACTACGTCTGGCGGCGACCAGGCTCTGGCCGGTGGCAGTAGGGCCCCTAAACGCCTACAGCCAGAACGCCTCGGAGCGCTGAACGGCTCCGCCGCACGCGGCGGGCCCAGGTGCCTACACGGCCCGAGTGGGCTTGGTGAGGTGGGCCAGACGGACAACCTCTGGTCAGCCGAAGCGGTCACCCGGGGCTGGATCGCCGGGGGCCTGGCCCCTACTCGATGATGCTGTGGTGAAGCGCAGCCAGAGCCGGCCGTTGCCGGTTCGGATGTCCAGGGTGTCGGGGCTGGTGCTCTGGACGTGGCCGACGGGTTGGGCGCGCAGGACCCTGCGGGCGGCCATGAGGACGTCCAGGCCGGGGAGTTCCCGGTGGTTGGGGTCGGTGGGCTTTGTCCAACCGTTGTCGGTGCGGATGTGGACGGCGTAGTTGGCGTCGGGGTCGATCAGCTGGCGGGCGGTGGCGTAGGCGTGGTTGGGGTTCATGTCGCTGCTCCGTCGGCCGAGGGGCGGGGGTGTTCGTGCTCGCCGCCGTTGTTCACCTCGACGAGCAGCAGACTGGGCCCTTCGTTCTGGTCCTCGATGTGGACGTAGGGGACGTCGGAGGCGGGGCCCCACTGGGCTCGGCGGCGGATGAGGACGCTGACGCCGTGGACCTGGATCTCGTAGACGTCGCTGGGGGTGTTGTCCTCGGGAGAGGCGTCGACCACGGTGATCGACGCGTCGCGGATGCGGTGGAGTTCGGGGTCGGCCATGGAGGTTCCGGATGTTGTCGGCGCGGAGTCGGGGGAGTAGGTGGCGGGATCGAGTGCGACGAGAGCCTCGGCGATGGCCGAGGCCAGGTGGGAAGGGACGAGGCTGGAGTTCTGCAGCAGCGCGAGCTTGTCGCGCGGGGTGTCGGCGTGGTCAATCGCGTCGAGCTGCTCCTGGTCCTCGGTGTCGTCGCACGCCCACTGCTGGGCTTCGGCGAGGAGGGCTTCGAAGAGGGGCCGGCTGCGTCGGTGGGGTTCATGAGGGGCCTTGGGTAGGGGTGCCGGGCCCTGCGGGCCCGGCACCGGAGGAGGGCGGCGTGGGGTCGTGTCAGGGCTTGGCGGGGAGGAAGTGGACGAGGCGGAGGTGGGTTTGCGGCCCGCGCTCGTTGAAGGCGTCGACGCAGTCGGAACAGGTCGCCAGACGGGGATCGGCCGCGATGGGCTGGTGGGACTCGGCGCCGCACAGGGTCCAGCCCTTGCTCGCCGGAGCCAGCGGGGAGGTGAGGGGGCCCGGGTTCCAGGCGGTGGGGTCGGTCGTGGCTGCGATGCACGCCTCCGTGGTGGGGACGGGCGGGGCGTTGCGGACGGCTTCGGCGAGTTGGAGGAGGAGGCCGAGCACCTTGTCGCGGTTGCCGTAGAGGGCGATGCCGTCGCTGCTGTCGTAGACGGCGGCGACGATCTCGCCGGGCTCGACGAGTGCGTCGTCGGAGTTGAAGCCGGGGTAGAGCAGGACCGGTGTGGCGTCGGCGGAGACCCACTCGAATTCGGTGTTGCCGAGCATGGGAGAGCCCTTCGGGTAGGGGTGCGGGACACGGGCGAGCAGGCGCCCGACGCGTGGCCGGGCGCAGCTGTGGGTGAGGTCAGGGGGTGACCGGCTCGACGTGTTCGACGGTGTCGTCGAGCCAGGCGTCGTCATCGCGGGCGAACTCCTCGTACGCGCGTTGCACGGCGTGGCGGTGGGTGTCGACGGGGAACGTGCACGCCCAGTTCGCGCCCTCGGCGAACACGGGCCGGGTGAGGGCGTCGACGGCGTCCTGGTCCTCGTCGTCGACCTGGTGGGACGCGGTGATGCTGAGGGTGGCGTTGTCCGTGGACCAGCGGCCGATCAGCAGAGTGGACATGGCGTGGCTCGCCTTCGTGGCTGGCCGGGACCCGGCGGTGGCTCACCGGGCCCTGGGGACGGTGAGGTTCAGGAGGCCAAGACGACGCGGATGTGTTCGCCGTAGCCCGGCTCCGACCACCTGGTCAGGGAGTCGAGGGCGGCGGCGATGTCCGCGAAGCGGTCCCGGTCACGGAACCCGCCGGTGACCTCTTCGGTCCTGCCGCCGTACATCTCGGTGACCTCGGCGCCGCGCCAGCCGGGTCCGCCCCAGTAGTCGAAGACCACGGCGTCGGGCATCGGGGCGTCGGGGCCGTAGTGCCGGAGCAGCGCGCGGCGCAGCGCAGCCCACCGGCGCTCGGTGTACATGCACGGGTGGAGGTCGCCGACCGGCTTGCCCTTGCTGCCCCATCCGCAGCCCTCGCAGTAGCGCTGCCCCCGGTAGTTGTAGGCGGGGCAGGCCGGGTTGCCGCAGCGCCACAGGTAGCCGGCCTGGCGGGCGAGTTCCTGGATGCGCTGGGTCTCGGGCTCGTCGGCATGGGCGAGGAGACGGGCTATGACGGATCGGACCGCTTCGGCGTCGGACATGGGAGATCTCCGTAAGGGGGCATGGGGGAGCGGCAGGGCGGCTCCGAGAGGGGGGCGGGGTGGAGGGGAACGTCACCCTCAACACGAATAACACTACACATTGAAACGCGAATAGGCAACAGCTCGGGGTGGTGTGGGCCCGCGCAGCCCAACCCTTCAGGAGACGCAGCGCCACGGGGCCAACGCGCTGCCGTAGGCGGGACCCAACGGCTCGGAGTCCGAGCAAAAGCGCACGGACACCCTGACCTTCATCTCGCGCGCGTCGGCCCTTCGGGAGCGCCGGCGCCGCCAACACGCCAGCCATCGGCTCAGCCTCAGCCATTCCGGAGAACGCGGTTCCCCTCCTGGGCCACCATCAGAGGCATGCGTGAAGAGGACTTCCAGGAAGAGCAGTACTTCGGCGACGACTTCATTCACCTCACTGACGCGCCCTTGTGGGAGGGAGAGCCCCTGCCCAGGTCGCGCAGGACCAAGAACTTCAAGAATCGGCAGCTGCTTCCCGGCGCCAGGGTGCGACTGCTCGACTACTTCGACACGGGGCGCACGCCCCCCAAGGAGATCTGCGCCGCCGTACGGCACATGGCGTGGGAGGACCTGGAAGAAGCAGGAGGGCCGCTCGATGCTGTCGGCGACCGGCTCTACGTCCTGGAGTTCCGGTCCATGATCGAGAAGCTGTCCTACATCAAGGTCGGCAGGGCGGAGAACACGCCTGCCAACACCCGCGAGGTCGTGGATCGCATCTCACGCCATGAAAGCGACGCGCAGGTGACTCAGGCGCTCCTGTTCCAGGCGTGGATCTCGCGCCCGTGCGCCACGGCTGAGGGATGGGAGACAGGCGTCAAGGATCATCTGACGGCCGTGACGGAGATCCTGAGAATCGGCGTGGCGGTCAAGAAGGAGTACTTCCGAGGCATCAGCCATTTCGACGCCGTGCGGGTTGCGGAGATGCACCAGGAGCACGTTGATCTCGCCTAACGCCGAGGAGCGCGCGATCCGGCGAGCGTGTCGGCGATGGTCAAGAGAGACGGACGATGCCGATGTGCACGGTCCGGCCGCACGGGAGGCTTCCCCGCCCATCCAGACCGCTGTCGGTGCGCCATGTCCGGACCTGCTCCAGCCCTGCGCCGGCGGCAGCGGCGACACTCTCCACGTCGTCACCGCGTGCGGCTGTCGCCAGCAGCCGGACGGTGAAGCCCTGGCCGTCGTCGTCCACCCACAACTGGGCCCCCGACAGCAGCTGTTGGTCCAGTGCGGCCGTCCACGGGGCCAGCGTCCGCAGCAGGGCAGCCGCCGCCGACGTAGACGTTGCGCGGTGTCTGGGCGCGGTCCCGCGCACCGGCGTGTCCACGGCGGCGACCAGGGCCACTTCGTCTTCCAGGTCCGCCGTGATCACACCGTCGTCCTGGTCGACCGCCCGGCCAGCCACCTCGCCGCCCGTCGCCGCTGACAGGCGCGCCATACTCGCCGAGGCGGCCGGCCCGCTCGCGCACACCTCCGCCTGCACGTCCCGGTCGCTCATGCACAGCCGGACCGGCTCCAACGGGGCACAGCTATCCAGCAGGCGGGCAACCGCTTCCACGCAGCGGGCCAGGGAGAGTGACATGGCCGCCATTCTCGCCCCAGCGAGGTCGAGGCGTTGGGTTGTCCGGCCAACGGGCCGGCTTGAACCCGGGCAGCCGCCGGTCGGCGGTCAGCTGCCCGCGGCGGCCGTCGGCCGGGTGTCGGGGACCGGCCTGAGCCACGACACCGCGTCGTGGGCGTAGCTCTGGAACGCCGGGACGAGGTCCGAGGAGTCGTCCAGGGCGCTGAAGTTGAACGCGATGCTCGTGGCGCCGTCGTCCAGGGCGCACAACTGGCTCCCGCAGTCGGGGCAGCGACCGCGCCGCGTCTTCTGTGGGTACGTGTAGAACCAGACCGGCTCCCGGCCGATCCAGACCAGACCCGCCAGAGGGAAACAGACCCACGACATCACCGGCCCGCCGCTCAGCTTCTGGCAATGCCGGCAACTGCACAGGTGGGGCGCGTCAGGAGCATCGGGCACCTCGAAGCGGACGGCCCCGCACAGGCAGCCGCCGCAGCGTAGGGCGGACGACGAAGAAGAGTCGGTGGTGGTCACGGCTTACTCCCAGGATCGAAGACCAGCAGAGCGAACGCATGTGCTGCTCACGTACACCCCTACCGATCGGGCAGCAGTTCGGTTGCTGTCTTGAGAACCGGTTCACCAAGACGTGTGTCTTCGGCTCAAGTACGCCACGGGAAAGGCGTTGTGGGCTGCGCCACGCGCCAGTGCCGGGCGGCCGGAGGCCACGGCACCGCATGGCCTGGGGGCCTAGGGCTACGCGACGCTGCCGACGGGGACATGCCCGGAGACGTGCCAGTCCCACAGCTGGTGGGCGCTGTCCAGGCTGGGGCACCAGGTGACCTTGCGTCCGTTGCGGCAGATTTCGCCGGCACCCGGCGCGCACCGGCACACCACCCGGAACTGTCCGGCGCGCGCGGTCACGACCGCCTGCACGATCCGGCCCACGTGCGTGCCGTGGACGACATCCAGACGGATGGCCGCGGCGAGCTGTTCCGCCGTGACTACCTCCAGCCGGTCGACCGAGTCCAGCGCCTGGCAGACACCGCCGTCGGGGAGCGTGTACGACTTCACGGCCACCCACTGCCCGAGCCGGACCACGGCGCCGACCACTGCGGCACGCTCCTGCTCGGGGTAGCGCTGCATGACCAGGTCGCCCCGCCGGATGTGAGGGGTATCCGCCAGACGCTGGAGCGAGCTCACCGAGACCTTCGCGCTGACGCGGTCCTCGAGCCGCGCGGACTCCACGGTCCACACACCCGGCCCGGGCTTCATCAGTTCCCACTCGCCTGGCCAGCCCTCCACCTCCACGATCTCACCGGCACTGAACATCCCGCCGTCGGGCGGAGCGTCGGGGGTCCAGAGCATGGCCTGAGTAGACGTCACCACTTCTTCCCAGCTTCCTTTCCGTGTTCATTCGAGTGACCTCGAAGCCGCGAGCCGTCGGCCCGGCCCGCCTTCTCGGAGGCGGGCCGGGCCGCAACTGGGCAAGCGCGTTTCGCGCGGCCGGTCAGCCTTGGGCCTTCGCCGCCTCGGCGGTGAGCTCGTGGTGCACGCGCAGCGCCGCGGCCGCGTACGCCACGGGCGACGGGTTGGCACCCTGCACGCCCGTCATCGCCGCAAGGAAGCGTGCGTAGAGGGCCTGGTCCGCGTCGTCGACGACGTCCTCGATCAGCTTGAACGCGCTCGTTGCGAAGCGGCGGATGGCCAGCGGCCGGGCCTTGCGGCCGGCCGTGCCCTGCCTGTCGCGCTCCACCACACACTCGGCGTGCGTGTCCGTCAGAGCGAGCACGCGCAGCATCCGCTCGCGGTCGACCATGTCGGGGGCCATGTCCTGCCACAGCTGACCGACCCGGACTGGTCCGACGGCGGAGGAGACGGGGGAGGGGCTGGTACTCATGAGGAACTCCTCAACAGGGGCGAAGGATTGGTGCCGGGCGGGCGCCCGGGGGCAAGCGGAGGATCGGGGGACTCAGGCCGTGGTCCCGGGGACGGGAGCCTTGAGGATGCGGAGGTTCTCCGCCTGGATCTCGGCGCAGAACCGGCAGATGAGCACCCACAACGGCATGGACAGCCCGTCGAGCTGGTCATGGAGCAACCGGGCGGCTTCGTGCATGCCGTGCTGCGCGCGGACCACGTCCATCGAGTCCAGGCCGCGCGACCTCCGCTCAAGAGACCGGCCGGCGCCGAGCAGGAGGTCGTGGGCCTCGCGGCTGACCGTCTCCAGCCGCAGCGGATGCGCTGGGGTGAGCCGGGACGGCGGCGGCGGGGCCGGGTCGAAGGCGGTCGGGCGGGCCGCGCTGTAGCGCGTCGCCCACAGCTCGACCATGTAGACCGCGGCGGCCTGCCAGGCCGCTTCGTCGTGCTCGCCGGTGCGCTCCTGGAACGTCGCGATCGCCCGGTCGAGGAGGACCTCGGCGCGCTCCAGTGCCGTGCCGTGGCCGAGGCGGAAGTCTTCCAGGGCCTTGGCGGCCTCGATCACGTGCACCTGGGCCGCGGGGGCGTGATCGGTGAGGCTGCGGCGCATCAGGATGTCGCCTGCCTCCACGACGATCCGCGAGCCTGGCGCGGCGGGCTCCCCTGGTTCGGGGGACAGATAGGGCATGGCTGTCGTACTCCTCAGGTGTCATGCCGGTCGCGGGAGGCAGATCCCGGCGGGCCAGGAGACGGGCAAGTCCCGGCGTGCCGTGTCGTTGCGGACAAGGCCGCCTTCTCGTTTCTCCTCCGGGCGGCCCCGGCCAACGCTTAATGACAATACATCTTGAAATCCCATCAGGCAACAACCACAATACATACTGGAATCTCAACAAGGCGCTTGCATCCGCTGGCTCGGGTGCGTTAGATTCGCGTTAGATTTGAACTCTGAGGGTGGAGGTGGAGATGGGGGGCAGCGACCCGGTAGCGGCTGTACTCGACCGGATCTCGTTCGACGGTCCGGTGCCGCCACTGCCGGAACCGGCGGAACGGGTCAGGCTCCGGGAGGCGTTCGGCTGGACCGTGACGCAGATGGGCCAGGCCAACGATGTCCGCCGCGAGACGGTGTGGACCTGGGAATCGGACCCGCCCCGCACACCGCGTGGCGAAAAGGGGCAGCGGTACGCCAGGATCCTCGCCTACTTCGCCGCCGAGCTCGCTCGCGTTGGTGGAGAGGGGGGCTCGGCCGCCTTGGAACCCGTGCCCGAAGGTGAGCCCGAGTCAGCGCCGGATGCGCTCGCCGCGGAGGCGACTCCTCTCGAGTTCGAGTTCGACATCGAGGACCCTCCCGAGCTCGTCTGGCCGGACACCGAGTCCGCCCCGGCGCGCGCGGATACGGCGGTACCCGAGTTCGACGAGCCCGGCTCCTGGATCGACCTGCCGGAGGGCGTCACCCGGCTGTGCGTTCGGTGCGGGCACCCGACGTCCAGCGTCGTGGACGGCCAGCCCCGCCACGTGTACCTCCAGGCCATGGCCGCCATGGGCATGCCCCGCTGCGGCACCCGGCCCACCACGCAAGCCGAGCCCGTCTCCGCCCCGCGGACCGAGACGACGGCGCCCACGTCCGCCGTTGCCGCTCCCGCCCCCGCGGCGCCGGCGGTCGCCGCACCGGTGGCCACCCCGGCACCGGCCCTCCCCGCTGCCGCCGCACCCGCCGGCCGTCCGCCGGCCGCGACGCGCCGCCCGGCCACCGCTCCGGCCTCCCGCCGTACGAAGCGCACGGCGAAGAAGCCGGCCGTGAAGCCGGTGCCGCCGGAGTACGCCGACGGCCCGCTGGCCGTCCTCGGCATTACCGACGGCGCCCTCACCGCGCACCTCGCTGACGGCCGCACCGTTCCGTGCCCGGCCAAGACCCTCCAGGCCCTGGCCGCGTGGGCGCTGGACAAGCGGAAGATCCGCCTGGGCGCGGCCAAGGCCCACGACAACGGCTTCGACCAGGACCCGCTGATCATCCTCACGGAGGGCGCCGTCGCCCACTTCGGCCTGCCCACCAACCTCGCGGACCAGGAAGACCTCCGCCTGCCGGCCGACCACAAGGCCCTCAAGAGCCTCACCAAGGCCGGATGGGAACTCACCAAGGCGGGGTTCGGCCCGTGGCCGCGGATCTTCAAGCGTCTCGACGGCAAGCGCCACTGCATCCAGCTCTTCCTCACCCCGTGGGGCGCCCTGGAGAGCCGCGTCTGGGGCCCGGCCGGCGAGCTGCCCGCGGGCGACCTCGCCAGGATGCTTGGCACCTACGCCCGCCTGGTCATCACCCCCCGCGGCACCGTCGCCGTCACCGGCGAGGAGCTCATGACCTCGCTGCGCCCGCCCACCAAGGCCGAGTGGAGCCAGGACGAGGGCAAGTACGTCTCGGCGAAGGTGCCCCACACCCTCCACACCCTCGTCGACCCCGCCCCGCCCGAGGCCCCCGACGAGCATCCCGTCGTCGCCGCCGACTACCCGGAGGAAGGCTCCCGGCCCGCCAGCGAGGCCCTCGACGAGGAGGCGTGCATCTGGGTCCGTCCCGCCGACCTGATCACCGACGCCGAGCGGGCGTGCACCCACGTCGCCGCCCTGGACGTGCAGGTCGCCTTCCTCGCGGCCTGCCGCCGGCTGCACGTCGGCACCGGCCCCGCCATCCACTACCCCCGCAACCCCGCCTTCGACCCCGACCTGCCCGGCTCCTGGTACCTCGACCTCTCCCACGTCGAGACCGACCCGCGCCTGCCCAGCCCCTTCACCTCCAGCGGCGAACGCCCCGACGGTCCCGGCTGGTACGCCACCCCCACCGTCGCCTACGCCGTCGAACTCGGCGCCGACGTCCGCCCGATGGAGGCATGGGTCCGCGAGACCCACAGCCCTTACCTCCAGCCCTGGTACGACACGCTGCGCGACGCCTACCTGACCGTGATGGCCGAACTCGGCGTCACCCAGGACCTCGACGACGAAGCCTTCCTCGCGGCCATGGCCGTCTACAAGGACGGCGACCCGCTGCTGGTGACCCTGGCAGGCGCGATCAAGGCCACCGCCAAGTCGGGCATCGGCAAGCTGCGCCAGCGCCCCAACATGGGCGTCGACCACGTCTTCGGCGACCCGTGGCCGGCCCTGAAACGCCTGACGTGGCGGCCCGACATCCGTGCCATGATCCTGTCGAAGGCACGGACCAACATGCACCGCAAGATGCACAACCTCGCCACCAGGGCGGGCCGTTACCCCCTCGCGGTCAACAACGACTGCGTCGTCTACGCCATCGACGGCCTGTCGCCGCTGCCCCTCCTCCTCGGCTCCGACGGCCAGCCGATCCGCGGCGGGTTCCGCCTCGGTGTCAACCCCGGCTCCGTCAAGCACCAGGGCTCCCAGACCATCGGCTGGGCGCTGGACCTGCTCGCCGACGGAGTGAACATCGCCAACGAGATCAAGGACGCCTCGCTCGTCCGCGTGGCCTGAGACCAAGGAAGCTGACTGACCGTGGGACTGATCGAAGACCGCCTGGACGAGGCCGCCGAGACCGCCTACTCCCAGCCGATCCCCAAGACCCTCGGCGCCCGGATCCGTTTCCTGCTCAAGCAGGAGAAGGGCGTCAGCCGTGCTGAGGCCGCCCGCGCGGTCGCTGAGAAGATCGGCAAGTCCCAGCGCACCGTCGAGCGCTACCGCGACGACAAGATCAAGTCCACGAAGCCGGAGACCGCCGCCCTCGTCGAAGCCGAGGTCAAGAAGCTCTGGCAGCCGATCGTGAAGGCGAAGAAGCTCCAGGCCGCCATCACCACCGGCGGCATCAAGGTCGACGTACGTGCCAAATTCGGGTTCACGTCCCCCAAGGGAACCACCAATGACCCCCGCTACCGCCGCCTCACCCGCCGCCTGGACGCAGCCACCGCCGCCGCCCTCTTCGAGGCCAAGACGGCCGGCGCCTCCGAGGAAGACCTCGCCCAGATCGTCGCTGACGGACTGCGCGACGACTACTTCACCGACGGCGGCACCCGTGCCACCTCCCTACAGCAGGTCGAGCTGACCGGCATCGACCACATCCGCTTCAGCATCACCTGACCGCCGACCGCCCCCGGCTGAGAGGACCGGCCACCCCGTGACCGCGACCATCACCACCCCGCCGCCCCGGATCAGGCTGCGCCCGCACCAGTCCAAGGCCGTCCACGCCGCGCACACCGCGCTGCGCCACACCGCCCGGACCTCCGTCGTGATGGCCTGCGGTACCGGCAAGACGTACGTCGCCGCGCGCACCGCCGCCCGCGTCGCCCCCCAGGGCACCCGGCTGGTGCTGCTGCCGACCCTGGAACTTCTCGCCCAGACCATCGACGACTGGCGCACCGCCGGCATGAGCGGCCCGGTTCTGGCCCTGTGCTCCAAGCGCCCCAACACCGCGGGCGAGCCGGTCGCGTTCACCACCGACCCGGCCGTCCTCGCCTCCACTGTCCGTCAGAATCCCGGCCTGACGGTGTTCGCCACCTACCACTCCCTGCACCGCGTCCAAGACGCCCACCACCGCTTCGCCCTCCCCACCTGGTCGCTGATCGCCATCGACGAAGCCCACCGCACCAGCGGTGAC
Organism: Streptomyces sp. NPDC020489; assembly: GCF_044386545.1. Classification (NCBI taxonomy): domain Bacteria; kingdom Bacillati; phylum Actinomycetota; class Actinomycetes; order Kitasatosporales; family Streptomycetaceae; genus Streptomyces; species Streptomyces sp. NPDC020489. Next base: position 55,085 of record NZ_JBIRUZ010000025.1, on the reverse strand, counting down.
CTGGGAAAACGCTGGGCTGCCGTCCACGACGACGAGCTGATCCCCGCACACAAGCGGCTCTACCTCACCGCCACCCCGAGGATCTGGTCGGCCGGCGAGCCCGATGACGACGAGGACGACTCGCTCGTCGCATCCATGGACAACCCCGCCCTCTACGGCGACACCTGCTTCCGCCTCCCGCTCGCCGAGGCCATCGACATAGACCTCCTGGCCGACTACCGCGTCGTCGTCATGGAAGTCCACGAGGCCACCATCCGCACCCGGCTCGGCATCTCCGACAAGGCCACCGAAGCCGAACTGCGCCAGGCCGCGCTCCAGATCGCCGTCCTGCGCGCCATGGCCGAGCTCGACCTGCGCCGCGTCGTCTCCTTCCACCACCGCGTCGCCGACGCCCACGCCTTCGCCAGCACCCTCCCCGAGACCGCCGCCCTCCTCCACGCACTCGACGAGACCGGAACCAGCTGCCCCGACCCGGGCGAACTGTGGGCGGCCGGCCTCGACAGCACCATGGACCCCGCCTACCGCCGCGAGCTCCTCGACCGCTTCGACGGCCGCCCCGGCGAGTTCCTCGAGCCGGCCCACCGCACCGTGATCGCGAACGCTCGCCTTCTCGGCGAGGGCGTCAACATCCCCAGCATCGACACCGTCGTCTTCGCCGACCCCAAAGAGTCCATCGTCGACACGGTCCAGGCCGTCGGCCGGGCACTGCGCCAAAAGCCCGGCCAGGGCAAGAAGGCCACCCTCATCGTCCCCGTCTACGTCGCACCCGGCGAAGACGCCGACGACCTCATGGGCTCCAACCTGTACCGGCCGCTCTGGCGGGTCCTCCAGGCCCTGCGTGCACACGACGACCGCATCGCCGACCGGCTCGCCGTCCCCCAGCAGCCCGCCCACCCGGTCCCGGAAGACGAGGACGAGGAGTCCGGCGTGCCCGTGGACGTCGTCTTCGACCGGCCCTTCCCCGCCGACACCATCGCCCAGGCGTTCCGGCTGCGCGTCCTCCACCCCCGCGAAGCGTCCTTCCGCCGCGGCCTGGAAGCCGCCACCGCCTACCAGCAGACCCACGGACACCTCGACGTCCCCCGGCTCTACGACGACGAGAACGGCTTCGCACTGGGCCGCTGGATCAACCGGGCCCGAAAGGCCTACGCGGCCGGCACCCTCAAGCCCGCCCAGATCAAGGCCCTCGAACACCTCGGCATCATCTGGAACCTCCAGACCCAGGCCGCTGAACGCGGACTGCTCCACGCCCGCAACTGGGCCGCCCGCCACGGCCATCTCGCCGCCCCCACCGGCGAGATGGCCGGCGACTTCGCCCTCGGCCGCTGGCTCACCAACCGCCGGGCCGCCGCCCGCACCCGCGCCGACGGCGGACTCGAACCCGACCCCACCGACACCGCGCTCACCGAGATCGACCCGTACTGGAACCCCGCCTGGTCGATCACCTGGCAGCGCCTCTACTACACCGCCCGCACCTACGCCAACGCGAGCATCACCCTCGACGACCTCCCCGCCGACTTCATCACCGACGACGACGAACCCCTCGGCGAATGGGTCCGCGCCCAGAGCACCGACTACAGCACCCTCCACCCCGAGCAGCTCCGGCTCGTGCGCGAACTGGGCATCACCCTGATCGAACCCGCCGAAGACGAACCGCCGCAGCCCACCGGCCGCGCCGCCCGCCAGCAGCGGCAGCTCGACCACGGCCTGGCAGCCGTCGCCGCCTTCCGCGACCGCGAAGGACACCTCCACATCCGCCAACGCGACACCGTCACTCTCGACGGTGAGGAGTACAAAGTCGGTCAGTGGCTCAAGAACCTCCGCAAACGCTGGGACGAGCTGCCCCCCGAACACCTCCACGCCGTCACCGCCGCAGGCATCACCCGCCACCCACAGACACCCGAGGCAACGATCAGCGGCTGAACGTGCCACCCCACGGGCCGGGTTCCGCCGGCGAAAGGGCGGCCCCGAGCACGAGAGGCACGTATATCCACACCATGCGACAGCCATCGGAGAACGCCCGCAGCGTGACCGCCTCCGTCGACGAGGCCCGCATCGCAACAGAAGACGGCCTCATCACTCGTATCCGCCTGCACGCCGAGCTCATCTCGCGGGCCACCTACCGCGTACCCGACGACTGGACCTGAGTTCAGGTGAAGGCTGCGCGGTTCATTTCGGAGATGGTCTGGCGGCGGCGGTCATCGAGTGTGCGGCCCCACTTGGTGTTGGAGTAGTACACGAACCGTCCAGTGGCGGGTTCCCGGAAGTCGATATTGCATCCGACGGCTGTATGCGTGTGGTCGCACAGGCAGGTGCAACTCTTGTCGTCGACTTCCCAGCCGAGTCCGGTGGGGCCGTTCCCAAGGAGCCGAATGAGGTCCGGGCACGGAGGACCGTCGGTCGTCTCGAGGCGGAAGTTCCCGCCGATGGCGCTCCAGGCGTCGGTGCTGTTGATCGAGCCGGGCCCGGCGGTCGCCCGGATTCGGCGAAGCAAGGGGGAGAAAAGCGAGGCGGGTTCGAAGGACGTGGCTGCGGTGGCGAGGTAGGCGGCGCGCTCCACAGGTGTCCAGTCCGGCTCGCTTTGGAGCAGGTCGTAGTCGGCGGTGAGCCGGTCGGCGATGCGTTGCCACCACCACGGATTGAACCCGGTCAGCATGATGCGGGCTGGCATTCCAGGCCGGTGAAGGCAGATCTGGCTGCCTTCACGACGGTAGCGGAGGCCGGCCACGCCGCTGACCTGGTCCCGGGGGTCCAAGGCGTTTTCGCTGCTCAGGCGAGGGAGGAGGAACTCAGCCCAGTAGTGGACGACGTACGGCTCGTTGACGACCCGGATCGTCAGTTGATCTTCCTCGGGTCGGACATGGACGATGCCCAGGGGGTGCTCGGAGAGGCCGCCGATCTTGCAGCATGCAAGGAAGACCGCGGTCTCCAGCTGCGCCTGCTCCGGGTGACGGGCTGCGGGGATAGGGAGCGCTTGGCCGCCTTCCCCGAGCAGTGTGCAGAGCGCCTGGTGGGATTCGCCGGTGCTGCGGCGGCGGTCTTCGGTGAAGGCCAAGGCGGCCAGAGGGGGCATGATCGCTTTTCCACGCCGGACCGGCCCCCGGCGGCGAGCGCTTTGTACGGTGGTCCTGTCGGTGTGGTGCGAGCGGTGAGACTTCTGGCCGGTCCTCGGCGAAGGAGCTGCGGGGGCTTCGTCCATCGCGCGGCCGGGCGTTCACGTTGCCCAAGCTGATGACATCGGGAGCCCGGCGTCCAGTCAAGGAGGCGCCACGGCCGGTGCCCCATCCGGCAACGAGGTACGCCCACCTCTTGCCAGCCGCCCGACGGCTTTCCCCGACGTGCGACTTCCCCATCGCACAGGCCGGCGGTGATGAGTTGCGTCCGACGCGCGGCCCGCGCGCATGAGCAAGCGGTCAGCCGACGCCCTTGGGGGGCGTTCCGGTGTGGGGTGGATAGTCGGAGGACCCGGGGGCCGAGTTGTCCATCAGGACGTAGCCGTGTGCGGCCATCACTTCCTTCTGGAACTCCACGATGAGTTCGGCACCCTCCCTGGCTCGGGAAGTGTCGTTGCCCGCGCCGGAGGAGAAGAAGCGGACCAGAGCGCCAGCCGCGGTGTCCCCGGCATCGCAGGTTCGGCACAACTCCAGGCTGATCGGTTTTCCGGACGCATCGAGTTGGGGCATCTGCGCGGCGAGGATGAGCGGGCCGTTGCATCGGGAGCAGGAGGGCAGGTCGTTGCTGCGCTGGATGGATACGTGAGCCATGGCGCCCCCTTGATCGCTGGGAGCGCCATCCAACCTTCAACGAAAGGGCTGGTCAATGGTTTTGCCGGGCCTGGAGCCGAGGGCCAAGTCGAGGACCGCCCGCGGAGACCAGTCAGCCCTTGCCCTCGGGGGTGGGGATGTGGCTCCGGCAGTGTCGGGCTCCCGTTTCCAGTGGAAACGGGAGTCAGTGCCTGCGCCAGTTTTCGGTGTCGGCTGCTCCTAGCTGTACTCGTAGCGAGCGGCCCGGTCATCCATCTCGCGGTCGTACTCTTCGAGCCGGTGGAGGAAGGGGGCGAACGCATCCTGGGCCTGGGCCGCGGTGATCTGACTGGTCTCGATGGCGGCGAGGAGTTCCAGCACGGCGGGGAGCTCCACGGCGGCGCCGTAGCCCCGCTTGTCGGTGCGGTGCTCGGAGTAGACGGCGCCTACGGATCCGCGGACGCCGGGCAGGACGAGGGGGCCGGCGTTGATATCGCGGGTGACGTCGTACGGCATCGGGTGTTCCTCCAGGTTGGTCAGGCGGGGCGGATCACGGCGCCGCTGGCGTCATACCCAGAAGGGGCCGCCGCGCTGGGACAGGATGGTGGGGGTGAGCGTGCTCTTGAGGACGGCTTGCCGCCACAGGGTGCGGTTCTTGTAGGGGGCCTGGTCGATGCCTTGGGGGTTGTGCTGCCACTCGGTCAGGTGCTGAGCGACAGCGGCGAGGACAGCGGCGTCACCAGCCGCTGCCCCCTGCGGCCTCGCCGCGTGCAGCGCGGTCACAGCGGCATGAGCCGGGCGGTAACTCAGCCCTATCACGGGCTCCGGCGCGTCGATCCCCTGCCGGAGCGCGGTGATCGCCTCCTGGAGGTGCGAGTCGTCTTCCGGTGCGGGAACCCTCAGCAGCGCTTCGAGGAACACCGAGGCCTCGGTGGTGTTCAGCAGTGTGGTGGTGCTGCCGCTGAATGTGTGGTGGAAGACCCGCAGAAGCACGTCGGTGAGGCGGGGCTTGGCCCGCCGGTCGAACAGGCAGTGGGCGCACAGCCAGGCCATCGGAACGTACGGCTGGCGCGGGTGGGGCATCCGGCCGATGAGTTCACCGGCCATCGCCGGCGCGGCGCACAGGTTGCAGGAGGAGTCCGCGACGGCCGTCTTCGTGCGCATTGGCGCGGTCATGCCGCCGGGCTCGGGCGGCTCCGGGTGCGTGTAGGCGCGGTATGAGTCGGGGTCCTCGATCCAGGCCCGGGCTTGGATGATGGCGTCGCGCAGCTGCTCGTCGGTCGCCTCAGCGCGGCTGGGCGCGCCCATCCATTCGTTCAGCTGCGTCTGGACGAAGGGGATCGGCTCGCGCAGTGCTCCCGCCAGCGGCCCCACGTAGGTGGCGAGGAGCTTGCGCAGCTCGGCCCCGTGCAGCTTGTCGAGATCCTCGGAGGAAGGAGCGGGGAGCCCGGTCGGCATGGATGACGGGTCTTCCAGCCACCGCTCGACGTTGCTGAGCGCGACGCCGAGCTGAGCCAGAGAGATCCCTGACCTCGTCTTCACCCCGATCGAGTCGTTGACGATGCCGTTGACCCTGCGTCCGTGGATGCCCGTCGCGGCGGCGAGCTGCTCCACCCTCCAGTTGAGCCGCTGCCTCGCCTGGTTCTCGGTGAGCAGGACGACCGGCTCGCACGTCCGGCACGGAACACCGGCCGCGGAGGCCGGCCGTTCGCCGCACTGCCCGCACACGAACCCCGGGCACGCCGAACACAGCGTGGCGAGGCCCTCGCTGTCCTCAGCGACAGGCGGACACAGCTCCTGGCGCAGCTGCTCGGCGAGCGACTGGCACTCGCCCGCGCAGTTCGCGGCGGCGGCCGCAGCGCCGGGCTGATGGACCAGGGCCTCGCGCACGGTGGGCAACAGCACGGTCGCGTGGGGGTCGGTGAAGTCGTCCTCATGCCACTGCTCGAGCTGCGCGGCCCGGTAGGCGGCCAGCAGGCGTTTGTCGCTGCCGCCAGCGACCTTGTGGTGCTCTCGGTCATCGAGGCAGCCGCAGGGCAGCCGCTCGGCGTACCCGCAGAACTCGGCGCCGAAGGACCCGCACTGCGGGCACATCGTCCACTGGTAGGGCTCGTCGCCGTAGACGCTCATCCCGTTTGCCTCGTGGAACCGCCACGGCCCGTCCCAGGGGTCGGGGCGGCCCCACGTGTCGACGCCTGCCGTGTCGTCGGGGAAGAACGGGCCCTCGGCCAGTAGCGCTTTGCCGTGCCACTCCTCCGGAACCTCCACCGGCGGGCATCCGTCGGCCTCCTCGTCCTGGTCACCGAACAACTCGTCGCAGCCCGCGGCCGCCATGGCGAACCGACCCCACCACACCGGGGCCTCCACCTCCGCCATGAACCAGATCCGCTGCTCCGGCAGCCAGAACGCCGGCGTGCGCGGCGAGCCCGCGCTGTCGTAGAAGGTCACCGGCTCGTACGCCCACGGCACCCGTAGGTGGTCGAAGAACACCGACCAGCGGGCGTGGAGCTCCGTACGGAACTCCACCTTGATCACCTCGTACGCCACGTGACGCTCCCTGCCGATGGGCCTCTGGCTGTTACCGGGCCTCACCCTCCACCCGGCAGGACGAGCACCGATGCGCGCCGTCACCGGTTCGGCCCATCTGTGTCCCTCTGCCGAGGTACGGCACTCGGCTGTCGGTGCCACGCCGTAGCGTGCGCCCATGAGGTACACGTTCACGCCGCCGGTTCCGGCGGAACAGATCCGGCAGCTGCCCACCCGGGACGTTGCGCTCCTTCTCCTCCAGCACCTCGCCGGCGGAACCGGCTTCCTGCAGTACGGAGGAGCGATGGGCTCGGCCCGCCAGGCGTTCCAGGATGAGCCGGACACCGAGGTACTCGTCGACCGCCTCTCCGATGCCTGGGCCTGGCTGGAGGCAAACGCGCTGCTGTCCCGGGTGCCCAGCCAGTCGGAAGCCTTTCGCCAGCTGTCCCGTGACGGCAGGAACCTGGCGAAGGATCCCGAGGGCATCACGCGGTTCGAGGCCCGCCAGCGGCTGACCGGCCCGCTCCACCCGGCGCTGGAAGACACGGTGCGCACCAACTTCGACCTGGGCGACTACGAGACCGCGTGCTTCGCCGCGATGAAGGCGGTCGAAGTCGCCGTCCGGGACGCGTCCGGCCTCGACAACTCCCTGGTCGGCGTGCCGCTGATGCGCAAGGCGTTCCAGCCGCACCAGAACGGCAAGGCCGGCGGCCCGCTCGCCGACGCCGGAGCCGAAGGAGGTGAGCAGGAAGCCGCCTCCGCGCTGTTCGCCGGTGCCATGGGCGCGTACAAGAATCCCGCCAGCCACCGCACCGTCGACTTCGACGACCCCATCGAGGCAGCCGAGATCATTCAGTTCGCCGACCTGCTGCTGCGGCAGGTCGAACGCGCCAAGCGCCGCCAGACTGCCACGACCACGTAGCAGAAGCGCGGGCCCCGGGGTGAACCGGGACAGGGCGCGTGCCGGAGCGAGCGGACGGCGCCGACGCTGCGGCATATTCGCGCTCCCGTGTCAGTCCTCGCTGCCACACTGCAACCATCCCCAATGCGGGGGTGGTTGACCTGATCGCCGAAGAGAGGACCGATGCGTGGCGGCCGACTGGGATGCACGGGACTGGACATGCCCCACGTGCGCGGCTTCGCGCATGACGACGTGCACCACGAAGGACGGCCGCCCCCGGCCCACGCACTTCGCCCGCCGCTTCACCTCGATCCTGCTGCAGTTCGCCGTACGCCGCGGTCGCGGCCAGCCGCCCGCCGAACGCGCCCAGATCGTACGGTCCCTCACCACGGTCCAGGAGTCGGACACGTCCGCCCGCGAGGGCTACCTGTGGCACCAGGCCACGGACGAGCTGTACCTGTGGGACCAAGTGGTGGCGGCAGTCGCCCGGCACGCGGCGGCCGCCGTCGAGGGCCACCTCGACGGCGACGAGATTCGCGACGCAGCTGAGCAGGCCGCACACCGCATCGCCCAGGCACGAGACCTCCTGCGTGAATGGCACGGCGAGCGCGCAGAGTATCCGCTCGACGAAGAGCTCCTGGCGGGTGTGCTGCGCCCCGCGCCGAGCCTGCTCGCCCGTGCCCGGGGCCGCGGCGATCTTCAGCGGCTTGAAGCCGACCTGGCGCGCCGGCCCGTGCATCTCGACCAGCCGGGCGGCACCTGGGCAACGACGTGGCACAGCGACGGCGCCCTGACCGGGCACCGCGACGACGGTCTTTGTGTGCGCGGCTGGAGCGCCACCCCCGACGCCACCGGGCAAGCCCTGCAGTCGTTCGAGGCCACCAGCCGCCACTGCCCACAGATCACCCTGACCTTGCACGGCGAACGGCCAGAAGCCCCCGCCACAGGCAGCGACCCACCCGGCATCGATCGGGCGGATGTCCTGCGTGCCTTCGATGCCGACACCGCCGCGCTCGATGCCACCGTCGCCGCCATCACCCAACTCCAGCGGTCCTGGTCCGAGCACGAGATCAGCGACCGGGTGCGCGCGGCCACCACCCAGCTCCAGACCAGTGCCCCGCAGTCGCCGCATTTCAACCTCTACAACCGCCAGCGGGAACACGACTGGGCAGCCAGCGAGAGCGCCGCCTGGGTACGTACCGACGCCATCGTGCAGGCCATCGACAAGGTCTGGGGCGACTTCGACCGATCCGAGGCGTCTCGCGGCCCCAGCTGGATACCCCGCGCCACCCGCGAACTACTCACCACCAAGCCCGAGCAGCTCGCCGCGTTCCTCCGCCACCACCTTGCCGAGGAACCCGCGATCTCCCTCAGCGTCATCAACGGACCGGCCGGACCGCTCTACAACGTCTCCATGGGCGGGGCCCATCGCACACACCTTTTTCGGATCTTGGGCCTGCCCTGGATGATCGCGAAGCTCTATGCCCGCATCCCACCCCGCCGGTTCGACGTCGCTTCCGTCATCGACACCGCCAAGGGCATGCCCGAGGTCGAGCGCGTCGGGCGCGGCTGGCACACCCTGCTCGAGCGCGGCCTCCTCCACGGCCGCATCCGCTACGAAGGCGACTTCGCCGTGCTGGACCTCGACCACGCCCCCGCGCCGTGGCTGCTCGGCGACGCCGCCCTCGCCAGCGCCTACAACACGGCCTACGAGCGCGTGTACCCCGGCGCGCTGACCGAAATGGGCATCCCGGCCACCGCCTTGTCCGGCCGCAAAGCCTGGGAGCAGTGGCTGTACGGCTGACGACTACCAACAATGCGGCATGGGCCATCGGCGTACGCCTATGACGTCACACGGAGCGCTCCGCTGCTGGTGCAGTGTGCAGCATTGTCGGACCCCGGTGACAGGATGGCGTCAGAAGCGTCGCGTCCGCGCAGCGGCCGCGGCAACCCGAACGTCACGGAGTACCGCATGAACCGCAGTGAGCTGGTCGCAGCCCTCGCCGAGCGCGCCGAGGTGACCCGCAAGGACGCCGACGCCGTGCTGGCCGCCCTCGCCGAGACCGTCGGCGACGTCGTCGCCAAGGGCGACGAGAAGGTCACCATCCCCGGCTTCCTGACCTTCGAGCGCACCCACCGTGCCGCTCGCACCGCGCGCAACCCGCAGACCGGCGAGCCGATCGAGATCCCGGCCGGCTTCAGCGTGAAGGTTTCCGCCGGCACCAAGCTCAAGGAAGCCGCGAAGGGCAAGTAGGCGCCGGCCTTCCGCGGGCAGCGACCCGGCACCGAAGAGCCCGAGGCCCGCTGGGCGGCACAACCTGCACGCCTCACCCGCGCGGGAGCCGGATTGGTGTCCCGCCTACGGGGTAGAACGGACGCCGGACGCCCTTCGATGACGGAGGGCACCACCCACAGACCGACCGGGAAGCACCCGGCGATTTCGAAGGACAGACGCATGGCCAGCGGCACCGTGAAGTGGTTCAACGCCGAGAAGGGCTTCGGCTTCATCCAGCAGGACGGCGGTGGACCGGACGTCTTCGCGCACTACTCCAACATCTCCGGCAACGGTTTCCGCGAGCTCCTCGAAGGCGAGCAGGTCACCTTCGACGTGACCCAGGGCCAGAAGGGCCCCCAGGCCGAGAACATCGTCCGCCGCGGCTGACCCCGGAAAATGAGGGCCGCCCCGCGACGGCCACTGTGTAGGTGGCGTCACCGACGCGGGGTGGAGCAGCTCGGTAGCTCGCTGGGCTCATAACCCAGAGGTCGCAGGTTCAAATCCTGTCCCCGCTACTGACCGAAGGGCCCGGATCCGTCCGGGCCCTTCGCCGTGTCCGAACCCCGCATAGCCAAGGGGGCCAACGGCCTCCTCGCCTCCTTCCGGCGCAGTTGCCCGGGCCCCTCCGCACAGGCTGGCGTCATTCCGGCATCGGCGGAGGCCACAGGAGCCGGGCCCGGCCGTACCGGGCCCTGGCCGCATCCGCGCTCAGACCGTGCGGGCGCCCGATCTGCTCCCAGGTGGCGCTCACCTCCCGATCCGCGATCACCGCGCATCGCACCAGCTCGCTGGTCAGGTGCCGGAAGTCCGCGGCCGCAGTGCTGTGCATCCCCGCCTCTGCCCGCTCGTTGCCGACCGCGTCGGCCACCAGCAGCTCCAGGGACTCGCATCGGACCCGGATCTCGCGCGAGATCTGCAGCAGAGCAATCCGTGCCCGGAGGGCAGCTGTCGCCCGCCGCCGCTCCCGGTAGGCCTCCTGCCGGCAGGAACGCGGACGGGGGCAGTACCGGCGCCGCCGCCCGCCGGAAAGCCCGGCGCCACACCACGCGCATCTGTCGTCCATATCCGAAGGATTCCCCCGGAACCCGATGACAGCACCCTGGGGCCACCGCCGTCCGCTAGCACCGGCGTGCGTGGCCCGCCGCACACATCCCCACAACCACATGCACATCGCTGACCTGCAAAGACACCGACTGGAGTGCGGGTCGCAGTACCGCTGCCGGGTAGCGCTTCGCCCAGCCCCGGCAAGGTGTTTTCGTATGCTCCGCCGCACCGCGGGCACGCCCTCGCCCGCGGCGCGCCTGGAGCCGGCCGGCTCAGCGCCCAGACACGCAGGGCTGGAGGACTTGATGCGCGCCACGACGGTCGCCGGCCGGTACCGGCTGAAGGAGCCGATCGGCAGCGGAGGCATGGGTACCGTGTGGCGCGCAGAAGACCTCCACGAGAACCATGACCTCGCCCTGAAGATCATTTCGGTGGGGGAGGGGGACCTGGTGCGGGAAGCGGCCTTCCGCCGCGAGGCGCAGGTCGCCGCGCGCCTGTCCCACCCCAACGTTGTTGCCGTCCGGGAGCATGGCGTCGCCGACCTCGACGGCCGCCGGATCCTCTTCCTGGCCATGGACCTCGTCGACGGACGGCCGCTGAACACCCTCACCGGCCGCCCGCTCCCCGTTGCCCAGGCCCTGACCTGGGCGATCCAGATCAGCCAGGCCCTGGAGGCAGCCCACCGCCGCGGCATCGTCCACCGCGACCTCAAGCCGTCCAACGTCCTCCTCGACCAGGCCGCCGGCAATGCCGCGAAACTGTGCGACTTCGGCATCGCGCGTCTTTCCGAGGCCACCCACCACACCCTGACCGTGACCGGCGTCGTCATCGGCACCCCTGCCTACATGTCGCCCGAGCAGGCCCGCGGAGATACCACGCTGAGCGCGCCCAGTGACCTCTACTCGCTCGGCTGCCTCCTCCACGAGCTGCTCACCGGCCACGTCCCCTTCACCGGCTCGGGCTGGCAGGTCCTCAACCAGCACGTTCACGACGCGCCGGCCTCGCTGTCCGCCCTGCGCCCTGGTGTTCCCCGCGAGCTCGAGCAGCTGGTCCTGGAGCTCCTTGACAAGGACCCCGACCGTCGGCCGACCGCGGCCGACACCTGCATGCGGCTCACTCGGCTGCACACCGCGCTGGCCGCCTTCGCCGACGCGCCCACCGCGACAGCGCCCCGGCGCACGCCCACGCTGGTCGCCACCACGACCTCCGTCAGCCGCCATCGCGAGCGGGGCGTCCGCAGCAGCACCGTGTGCGCGGCCGGCCTGACCGCGGCCGCCATCAGCGGCGCCCTCTCGCTCGCCACCACCGTGCCGACGCCCTGGACGACCAGCCTGGGCACTCTCGCCGGGCTGCTGCTCGCCGTCCTCTACCTTCTCGATCCGCCCCAGCCACCGCACCCCGGGCAGCTGAGGATCACCACGGCCGCCCTCATGACCCTCCTGCTTCTCACCGGCGGCGCGGCGCTCGCCGTTCTCGTCACCGACATCTCCTTGTGGGCGACTGCCCTGGCCATCAGCGTCCTCGGCGGGCCCACCCTGGTCGCCTGCACCAGCGGTGTGCGCCGCCTGGTCGAGCACACGCTCCACCGCTCGGCCTGGCACGGCGACCTCGCGGCGACCGCCGGTGGCCTGCAGACCGCCGCCGTGCTGCTCGCCGCCCACCATGGCGGCCTTCCGCCTCTCATCCTCATCGCCGCCGGTGCCGTGCTGTGGCCGGCCGCAGCACTTCTCACCGCGGTCCTCACAACGCGCCGAACCCGCCACGACCCTCTTGCGCCGGCCCGGACCGGAGACACCGAGTTCCTTCGTGTCACCCGGCCCCGGTCCGCCGTTACCCCCACATGAACGACGCCACCACCGTCTCCGGCGAGATCATTTCCGGCTTCGTGCTCGACCGACTTCTTGCCACCGCCGACTGCTCCGACGGTGAACGCGCCCTCGCGAACAGCACTCTTGCCGAGGAAGCGGCCTACAAGTACGCACTGGTCTACGGGCTGTCCGGCGGCCGCGATCTTCACCACGATGCTCACAGCGTCGGCATCGACAACCTCCTGGGCCACGCGGTGCCGGCGGCCGTCGCCTTCGCACTGACCACCTCGGTGCACTGCTGCCCGACCTGACGATTGAGCAGTGGGAGCGGCTCGATGCCGCCGCCATCGCCCTGCACTCCCGAATCTGCGAGGGCCTGACCGGAGCGAACGGCACCGGCGACGAACCTCGAGCCCCTGCCGCACCCGATGACGTGAACTGAGCCGTCCGGCCCCCCGGTACCGGTTCCCACCGGCGGCAAGGCGACGATCAGCGTCGATGTCAGTGGCCGCCTCTATGCTGCGCCGCACAGCGAGGCAAGACCCCGCTCACCCTTGAAAAGCGGGGAGTTGGACCATGGCGCGCACCGGCAGACCGCGGAAGGACCCCCGCGATCCGGAAGAGATCATGCGGGCAGCGGGCCTGGAGCCGCTGGAGCCCTACCCTGGCAGCTCCGCCCCGTGGCGGTGCCGCCATACGGCGTGCGGGCGGGAGGTCACCCCCCGCCTGAGCAACGTCACCAAGGGCCAGCGCGGCTGCGTCTACTGCTCCGGGCGGGCCCGGATCGAACCCGAGGCCGCAGCCGGCGTCATGCGGGCGGCCGGTCTGGAGCCCCTGGAGCCCTATCCCGGCAGCGACCGGAAGTGGCGATGCCGCCACCTCGCATGCGGACGCGAGGTCACACCCACCTACGTCCGGATCAACTCCGGTGCCGGGCCCTGCCGGTGGTGCGCGCCGAATGCGCCGGTCGACCCGGACGTCGCCGCGGCAGACATGCGGGCCGCGGGCCTGGAACCGCTCGGCCCGTACCCGGGAGTGGACACGCCGTGGCCGATCCGCTGCCGGACGTGCGGAGCGCCCGGGGCACCCACGCTGGGCTCCATCCGGCAGGGCCAGGGCGGCTGTTACCCCTGCGGCCGGCGCAAGGCCAACGAGTCGATGCGCCACGACGCCGCGACCGCGGCCGCGGAGATGCGTGAAGCGGGCCTGGAGCCGCTGGAGCCGTACCCGGGGACCGCGTTCCCGTGGAAGAGCCGCTGCACCAAGTGCGGGTCCATCGTCTCCCCCCGCCTGGGTTCCCTGACCGGCCAGAGCCGGCGTCCGGCCTGCAAGCGGTGCGCCGACCGGGCCAACGGTGAGGCGCAGCGCCACGACGAGGACCTGGCCGTCGCCGAGATGCGCGAGCACGGATTCGAACCCCAGGAACCGTACCGCGGGGTCAAGTACCCCTGGCGGTGCCTGTGCCACGGCTGCGGCACCATCACCTCGCCGACCTTCGGATCCATCCTCGCCGGCCAGAGCGGATGCCGGCGCTGCGCCGACCTCCGCGCCGGCGCCGCACGGCGGGAAGACCCCCAGCGCGCCGCCGCCTCCATGCGCGAAGCCGGCCTCGAGCCCCTGGAGCCCTACACCACGACCATGACGCCCTGGCGCTGCCGCTGCACCACCTGCGGCCGCACCTCGACCCCCACCCTGGCCAAGATCCGCAGCGGCCGCAGATGCAAGTACTGCGCCCGCTTCGGCTTCGACCGCGCCGCGCCCGCCCGCGTCTACGTCGTCACCCACGCACAGCACGGCGCCGTCAAGATCGGCGTCGCCGGCGCCCTTCAGCGCAACGACCGCATCGCCCAGCACCGCCGCCTCGGATGGACCCTGTTCTACGAACACCACGTGCCCACCGGCGACGACGCCCTCTCCGTGGAGCAGACGATCCTGCGGCGCCTGCGCGCCGACGGGCACGGCGTCTTCCTCACCGCCGTCCAGATGCCCAACGGCTGGACCGAGACGTTCGACGCAGCCCGCGTCACGGCCGCCCAGCTTCGGGACGCGATCCGAGAACACCAAACCACGCCGGCCCCGCCCGAGCCGCTGACCCTGTTCTAGCGGCCCAACCGGGCCGGGGCGGTGATGGGGCGGGCTATGCCGCGTCCTGGAGGGGGGAGGGCCGCCGCGGCGGCCTGCTTGGCGGACTCCAGCGCCCTGGTGAACGTCGAGGCGACGACGGCGGCCTCGTCGGTCAGCGCCTCAATCTCGGCGACCGACAGGTCGTCGACCGTGGTGCGGGCAAGAAGGTCGAGGAGTTCGTCGCTGCCCGCGTCCAGCCGCTCGATCTCCCGTACCTCGGCGTAGCGGGCGTCGGCCTCGGCGACCTGTGAGGCGTAGGCCTCCAGCGCCGCCACCCGCCGCTCGATGCCGTGCAGGCTCGTCGCGAGCACACGCCGGCGAGAGGCGAGCAGCTCGGCCACCGTGGTGTTGTCCGTCTCCTGGGGCGCCCTGTGATGCTTGCGGGCCACGCGGCTGTAGTTCCGCAGGTCTTGGGCGATCGCCCACTCCTGACGGGGGAAGGCTGCCTCGTTGCGCTGAGCGTCGAGCCACTTCTCGCGGTGCACCCTGGAGTTGAGCACGGCCGTCATCGCCCGCCGCGCACGTGCCAGGAGTTCCTGGGCCTCGGCGGTCAGTTCCTTCGGCTGAACGAGGTGCTGCTGGACGGCGGCGAGCCGGCGCAGCTGCCCGTTGTAGAGCGCCCGATCGGCGATCAGCCCGGCGCAGAGCACGGCCACGACGCCGGCGGCCAGCGGCCACACGGACAGCAGCGAGTGCGCCAGGTCGACGGCCTCCTGCAGCTTCCGGTCCAGCGTGCCGGCGAAGCTGGAGGAGTCGGCGGCGGGATCCGCGATCTCGACGCCACCGGTCCACCACCACATCACCCCGGCAACCGCGACTCCCGCTCCGCCGCGCGCAAGATGGGGGACGGCCGCCCACAGCGGGTTGGCCGGGCGGCCCACGTACCGGCCAGGGTCCTCAAGGGCCTGCCGCAGGACCTTCCGAATGGCGTCCGAGAGCTCCGCATCCGGGTCAAGGACCGGGCGCGTCGCGCTGTCCGCGGCCTTCTTGGACTCCGTCACCGCTTCCTCCCCTTGTCCGACCACAGGCCGCTCGGCCCTCCTCCGCCTGTCCCGGCGGCGACCGCGCTGTCGCGGGCCGACACCTCGGTCCGCGCCACGGTACGTGATCGCGTTCCGGCGCCAAGGCGGCTGGCGCGGTGGGGTCCTGGCAGTGAGATGCCCCAGGCGCGACTCGCAAGGCCGGTGAACAGACGCCCCCGGCAGAACCAGGGAAAAGCGGTAGGACCGGTCCCGAGTCGTACCGATACTGGCGACGAAGGAAGTGAGGCTCCCGTGCTGCAGGTCGATCCGAGTGTTCTCGACGCTCTAATGGAAGCGGCGCAGGACGCCGCTTCCTACGAGGCCATCGCCGTCGTGCTCGCGGCCGCCGACCTCGACAGGCACACCAATGCCGTACAGCAGCGCGATGCGCTGCTCGCCGCGTTGCGACTTCGGCTCTCCGGGACCGGCAAGGCCCAGGACTTCGCTGCGCCGCTCCCCGTCCACCCGCTCGGGGGGTGGTTGGCGAGCCTGTCCGAGGCCACCGCCGACCAGTTGGAGATCTGGAGCGCGTACGCCGAGACCGTCAGCAACCCCTTCGTCCGGGGCCGCCTCCATCACCTCCTTCTGCTCGCGGGACACGGCCCCAAGCCCGATCGCATCCGGGGCGCGGCCACCGGGTATTTGGACGCGGCACCGCTGCTGCTCGCCACCTCCCGACGCTGCCCCGGCCTGGTGGGCGCGACCGAGTGCCTGCGTTGGGCCGGAGACCTCGCCCGGACCTTCAACCAGACCGACTTGTGCAAGCGCGTCACCGACGACACGGCTGCCCTGGCCGAACGCGTCCTGGCCGCGCCCGAGGACGATTCAGGGATCGTGGCCAGCCTTCTGGACGGACTGCGCGTGCAGCGCTACGACATCACGGACCTCGCAGAACGCGCCGCACGCCGCTACGCCGGCGATGTGCACACCCACGTCGACTTCCTCAAACTGCTGCGGGACGAGGCGCCCGAGGACCGCCGAACCGGCATCGACACCGAGATCGTCAACGCCCTCCTCGACGCCGCCGACGCCGACACCGGGTTCCGTCGCCACAACCTCCTGACCAGGGCCGCAACCGAAGCCCGCGACCGAGGTCTTTCCGAGCTGAGAGTGCGTGCCGAGATGGCCCTGCAACAGACCGATCCGGACTCCCTGGGATGGACCCGACTCCGTCGCCCACTCATCCCCCCGCCGGGACTATTCGCCGGCGCCCGAGCACACATCGACGCCGCCGCCGACCTGACAGACGCACTGTGGCGAACCACGCTGGACGTCCATCCGGCGATGCGCGAGGACACCGACGACGCGCATCCGCTGGACGGTCTGCTCCGGATCCCGCGCACGCGCATCAACACCGCCGGCCCCATCCAGGTCGCCCCACCCGCCGACGCCGACGACGACCACGCCGTCGGACTACAGGTCCTCGCGATGGACTTCGTCGGGCACCTCGCCGCCGAGCAACTCGACCGCATCCACGAGCGCTTCGAACCGGACGAGGCCGAGCTGATCGGCGCTCTGGCCCACGAAGCCGTCCTGCCGCTGGCGCGCGCCCGAACCCTGGCCTACGCCTTCCGGTACTTCTGGCTGGGCGAACTCGACGCGGCGGTGTGCATCGCGCTGCCCCAGGTCGAGCAGATCCTCAGACAGCTCCTGCGCCACCGAGTCCCGATCGTGTCCGTGGCCAAGGGCCAGTCACCCGGGACCGTCGATCAGATGGGCGGACTCATCCGCAGCATGCCGGCAGCCGGGTATCCCCGGGACTGGAGCCGCGCCCTGGAGCTGCTCCTCGTCGACCCCGACCGCGGCATGAACCTGCGCAACGACGTCTGCCACGGCTTGGTCGACACCCCGCCCAAGCACCGCGTCGCGCTCATCCTCCAGGCCGCGCTGTACCTGCTCAGCCACGCCCACGGACATCGAACCGCTGCGCCGCCCACTCCTTGAATGTGTCCAGCCGAGGTGAACCCAACAAGAGCAGCGGGGCCTTCGTCTTGTGACACCGAATCCTGCCTTTGCCGCTCAAGACCGACCGATGGCCCGTGCGTGCAGGATGTAGCCATGGAGAACGAGGTGCCCTTGTCCGGTGGACGCATCACTACAGGCGTGGTCAGGATCGGCGACACCGTCCGTCGGCCAGTTACCGCGTCGTCCGCGTTCGTCGCCGAATTGCTCGGTGACCTCCGACGGCAGGGTTTCACTGGCGCTCCGCGTCATCTGGGGTTCGACGAGGCCGACCGCGAGATCCTCAGCTACCTTCCTGGCTGGGTGCCCGCCCGCTTCCAGCGCTGGACAGACCCTCAGGTGGCTGCCGCCGGTTCCCTGCTCCGCGCTTTCCACGACGCCACCAGCGCGAGCCGCCTGGCCGGGCGGCACCCCGTTGTCTGCCACCACGACCCGGGGCCGAACAACACGGTCTTCGCAGACGACGTCCCGTTCGCCTTCATCGACTTCGACACCGCCGCCCCCGGTGATCCGTTGGAAGACCTCGGCTATATGGCATGGACCTGGTGCATTTCCTCCAAGCCTGACGCTCCACCCGCCGCCAGCCAGGCGGCACAGGTACGCATCCTCGCTGGCGCATACGGGCTCGACGACGCCTCCCGCTCACGTCTCATCGATGCCGCGCTCGACCGCCAGATGCGCAATGCCCGGTGGTGGCGCCACCACCTCATGCGCCCGGCTCCGCACGTCGCTGACGACCACGAGATCGCCGAACGCATCCGGTGGTCCGAACGGGAGCACGCCTACACCTTGGCCAACCGCACGACCTTCGACGCCGCCCTGCACTGACATCCGACACGAGGCCGATCCGCCTGTGCGATCAAGGCTCGCTGGCACATTCCCGCGTCCGCAAGCTCGGTGACACTGGGGAGCCTTCGCCCGGTGTCCGAACGATCCCGGAAACTCGTCTGCTCTGACTGTCACACCGCGCGCCGTCCGCACACCTGTACCAGGTGACAGCGGACCTCACAGCGGGAGCAGGACGTGACCCACACCAACACCCTCACTCCGAACGCGCCCCGGCGACAGCAGGGCCTTCGCGCGGACGATACGGCCGTCCCCCCGGTCGCCCTGCGCCAGATGGCCACGGGGGAAACCGAAGCGACGGCCCGAGACGAACTCCCGGACGTCGAGCACCTCATCCCGACGCCAGCGCCCGAACAGGCCCGAGGCGAGGCACGGATCTTCCATGCGCTGATCACCGCCTACGGCCGGCACCGCCCCACCCTCACCGGCGGCCCGTTCGGCATCCGCAGCCTCACCCCCCGCACCGACGAACTGGTGGTGCGGATCGCGCCCGCCCAGATGGACCGGTGGATCGACGCCCTCGCCCACCGGCCGGGCGGGACAGGCGTCGCAGGCCTGCGCTGGGCCGGCCTGCGAGAGGGGATTGCCCTGACGCTGCCCGGGATGAGGCTGCTCCTCGCCGACATCAGCGAGACCGACTGGCGTGCCGCGCTCGGCCGCCGGTCCGCCGACCAGAGCAGCCTGATGCCGCACTGGATCCCCCAGTTCCGCGGCGAACCCGAGTACGCAGCCGCCCAGGACGCCGAACTCGCGGCCCTCGCCGACCACCTGTGCGCCACCTTGCGCCGGATCCGGCTCCTCGACGCCCTCACCCGTATCAGCGGTCACGTCCACCTGTTCACCACCCGCCACCACGGCAGCCTCCACCTGATCGAGGCATGCGAGGCAACCCCCACCGTCCTGCCGCTGTGGACCTCCCGGTCCGTCCCCCTGGCCCTGTGGCCCGCCGGACCGATCCCCGCTCCGGGCCCTGCCGACCCACGCGCAGCTGTCCTTGACCTCCTCACCGAGATCGAACCCGCCCGCGCCCCGTCCGGCACCGCCGATCACCCCGCTGCCCACGCCCTCTGCCACATCGCTGGCCTCACTACGGACCCTCTGCTGGTCCAGGCCGCCGAGCACGCTCTCGACGTCGCCACCCGCGTCCTCGCCGACCCCGCCCACGCCAGCGTGTACGCCGCCGGCGGCTGGGCAGGCAGCTGCCGCACATACCCCGAAGGCACGGTCCACGGAAGCAACCTGTGCCTCCCGCCCGGCGCCGAGGCCGTCACCGACCTCCCCGAGGAAACCCTCCAGCGCCTCGGCCAGCACTTCTCCAGCCGGCTCTCGGACACCTCCCTCGCCGACCTCGCCAGCGCCGGCCGGGAGGAACTCGTCCACCTGCTCGACTGGGCACTCGCCGTCGCGACCCGCCCCGCCAACCGGCCGGACTGGACCCGCGACAGGACCGACGGCACGCTTCAGCACACCCAGCCGCTGCCCGACCACGACGGCACCTTGACCCTGACCGCCACCACCACCGGCGTCTACCGCGTCAGCCTGGACGCACTGGGGCTGAGCGACCTCGCCGACGAGGACGACACCGTGGAATGGGAAGGGGAGGCCGCGCCCTCGCAGAGCGCCGCCGTCCTGCTCGCCGAACACGCCGCGATCGAAGCCGCCGTCTGCCTGCCCTTCCAGCGCGAACACCGCAAGCAGCGCCTCCTGCTGCCCGCGGCGGTGTCGGCCGATCCGACGATCCGGTCCGTCATCGCCGGAGCCGACTACGTTCTGGGGTTCTTCACCTTCGCCAGCGTCCTCGGCCACCTCCACGAGCGCGTGTGCTCCACCCAGGGAGTAGCCGACGGCCACTGGCGAAGCGACCCCCCGCCCGACGGCCCGGCCACCCTCACCGCTCTCATCAGCGACTGGTGCGCGCTGCCCTCACCTCACCACGGCAAAGCCGCCAACACCGCCACCGTCGACAGCCCCACCTACCTCCGCCACCTCGCTGCCCACCGCGCGGCGCTCGACCCGTTCGTCACCCGCTACCTCGCCGCCGCCGACACCCTTCCCGGCGCGCGCACCTTCGAAGAACGGCACCTCGCCGCCTTCGCAGCCCTGCGCACCACTGACCTGTCCGCCCTGGCCCGCACCGAGATCCGACCCGTCGGCGAGCGGCTCCTCCACCTGGTCCGGTCCATGCCGCAGGACCCTGCCCAGCTGACCGCCTGGTACGAGCACCACCTCGACCAGGCCTGAACCCCGCCGACCCCGGAAGAAAGAGCAACCGCACGATGAGCGATCAACTGCCGGACCCGACAGCGTTCATAGGCCCCATCGGACGCGGAAAGGCGCCGCCGCCGGGTGACGCCGACTCCGACCAGTACGCGGCCGTGCTCCGGCGCGCCCTGCACACCGTCGAATGCCGCGAACTCGGTCCGGAGGCCGCCGGTCAAAAGTTCGGACCGTTCGCGGACACCTCCGACGGCCGTGTGACCGTGCTCGTGGACGAGCACCGGATCCGGGACCGCCACCCCGGCCACGACGAGCTCCACCACCTGGCGCACGCGGTCCGTGAGCGAGGACCAGCGGTGGACGTCGTCATGGTGTCGCCCAAGCCGACCATGCTGTTCATGGACGAGATGGCCCACGTCGTCGGCAAGGTCGCCGAGCCCGCCTGCGGCCCAGCGCCGGCCGGGCCCACCCGCTGGGTGTACGAGCCGAGCCGCCCCCTGCGACCGCTCTGGTGGTACCCGGGGGGTGAGCGTGAAGCGGCGGACGAGCGGTAACGGCTCGGGCCGGAGGCGGTGCTCGACGCGTTCGCGTCGGCAGACGTGAGCACGGGCGGGCGTGCCAGGAGCGGCGGGCGGGTGGTCGGTCGGGAGCGAGGCAGGCTTGACATGGGAATGCGGCCCGAAGGAAATCTCCTCGGGCCGCAGTTCGGAATCTGTATACGCTTTCGCAGCCGGCCTGCGCGCCGGCGTCCAGCCGGGCCCGGCCCGGGACGAATCAGGGGGACCAGATGACCACCACGAAGACCTCAAGCCCGGCAGTATCAGTGCCCGGCCGTACGCCGGGCGCCCCCGGCGCGCTCTTCAGCGACGAGGCGTCCGCGGTGACGAGAGCCGTGCCCGGCGCGGCCCGAAACTTGCCGCGGCCACTGGACACCCTGACCTGGCAGGAGCCCCCCGCCATGGAGGACGCGGACGACGACGCGCGGTGACCGCATGGCCCGGGCACGTCGCCTCTCGCCGCTCGGCTGATCCGCCCAGGCGCCCCACCACGATCACCGGTTGTGCCAAGCAGAGTGGTCCTCGTTCCACTGCTCCCGGGCCCTGGCCCGCTCCACCTCTGCGTCCAGGCGTTCGACGCGCGTGCCGTCCTCGATGTGGACATCGGTGCGCGACGAGCCAGCGTGGTACCGGTGGCGCTGGCTGACGATGACCACGGTCCGGGCGAAACCCGCCTGGTTCGGCATCGTCATCGCCGTCGACACGAAAGGCCCCGCCGGGCCGCCCGGCACCGAGATCCAGGCGTCCTCGTCGGCCTGCCAGGGGAAGATCAGGTCTCCTCCCTGAGGGCCGGTGCCGGAGGGAAGACCTGCGAGCGCCGGTTCAAGACCGGCGGTCTGCCTGGCGAGCGCCTCCAGTTCGAAGACGGCCACCTGGAAAATGTCCCCGGGGGCTGCCATCTGCCCAAGCATGGCGAGTTCTGAGGCCACCCGGCGCCAGTCCTCCGCGCGGTCACCGGTGATGCTCCGGTCCGTGCACAGTGTGGTGAGGGTGCGGGTAACGAAGGCGTGACGGGCGCGTTCTCGGCCTGCGTTGCCTCGCATGGCCGGGGGCAGAGGCGGGAGGCGGTCGGCGAGGCGCCGGGCGCGGAGTCGGGTGTCCGGGGCGGGCATCGGGGTCCTCGAAGTCCAAGGGCGTTCGGGTGGGTTCTGGCTTGCCGCTGCTCGCCGGTCCGGTGCCGTCGGCGCCGGACCGGGCGGAGCGGGTTCGGCGGGCACCGGCCGGGGCGTGGAGGGAGCTACTCGCCCCGGGTGCTCCATCCGAAGAAGCACCAGGTCGGTTCGTCTCCCAGCGTGCGCAGCAGCAGTGCGGCGGCGCCGGATCGGACGATCGGTACCTCCACGCGCGGGGGCCGCAGACGGAGCATGAACAGGCGGGGAGGAAGGTCCCAGCCCTGTTGTTCACCGAGCCGGTACTCGATGTCGGCCAGGACGGAGGCGACCATGTCGGAGGCCAGGTCGTGCGACGGGGGCGCAGCGGAGAGGGGATGGAGGTCTCGGGGCATGGAGGAGCCACCTTTCGTCTCGGCCGCGCAAGAAGGCGGCCGCAGCGAATGCGATCAAGGGAGTGGAAGAGGGCCGGTCTGACCCGGCGACATGAGCAATCTACATACTGAAATACGAATACACAACATCCGTGTTCTGTGTGTACGGCGCCGACCTGACGCGCCGGCAGGTCACAATGGGAGCGGTCTCGACGGCGTCCGGCTACTGGGGGAGTGTCTTTGTCCATCGACCGCCTGCAGCCCATCAGTCCCGCAGCGCTGGCCGCCCGTACGCCCCGAGTTCAGATCCCGCCCTCCCGCGCCGACGCCTCGGTCGAGAGCACGTCCTTGGCCCTGATGGACGCGGACGCCTTCCGCAGCACGCTTCAACGCGTCGTCGCCCAGGGCACATCCGCTGCTGCGGTCGCGTCCGAAGCCACCCGTCGCATCGCCCGGGGCCACCTCGACGTCGCCGCCCTGCGGACCGTGCTGTTCGACACGGCCGGTACAGACGTCTGGCCGCCCGTACGGCAAGCCGCCATCACCGCCGTCGCCGCCAGCCCGGCCCTGGCGCCGAGCATCATCTCCATGCACGCCCAACTGCTGCGCACCCCCTCCGCGACCGTCCGGGAGGGACAGGGGGATGACGGCCAGCCGTTCTTCGTCGCACAGGCCACCTTCGCCCCTGCTGGCCGTGACATCACCGGCAGCGCCCAGCGGGCCCGCACCCGTAAGGCGGCGCGGCAGCAGGCCATGACCACCCTCATCGCCGCGCTCGCCGACCTGCCGGACCCCCTCGCCGATCGCGCGGTACCCGAGTGGAACTGGGACACGCCCGCCGCCCAGCCCCAAGCGCCCGCTCCAGCAGCCGAAGCCAACCCCGTGTCCGCCTTGAACGAGTTCCACCAGGCCGGCCACATCACCCGGCCCGACTACCGTCCCCCCACACCGGCGCCCACCGGCTTCACGGCCACGGTCACCGCCGTCCACCGCGGTCGGCAGCTCACCGGCGAAGGAGCCGGCCCCACCAAGCGGCAGGCCCGGGCCGAAGCAGCCGACCAGCTCCTCAAGGCTTTGCAGACCGCCCTCGGCGCCGACGCCGAGCCCCCGGCTGCGACCGAACCGGCGGCTACGCCCGTCCAACCCGCGCTCCCCATGCTGCCCGCGCCGACAGACAACCAGGAGCCGCCGCGCGCCCTCCCCGCCGGCCCGGCCGATCTGTTCGCCGCCCACCGCCTTCTCGAGCAGGCCCTCGCCGACGGCGCCGCCCTGACCCTGCTGCCCTCGCGCCACCCCGGCCGGACCGCGTGGATGCTGTTCCAGCCCGACGGCGCACCCTTTCTCGCTCCCGGCCACCTGCCTCCGCCGCTTCAGCCAGTCGCCCGCGACCTCGTCCTCGCCGGCGCGGGCGGCATCATGCCGCGCCGCGCCACCGTGACGGGCATCGCGGTCCCCGTCGGCCTCGCCCTGCCCGCACTCCTCGCCCCCCGCGTAGGCGAGCACGCCTCCGTCACCGGATGGCGAGCAGGCCTACGCCTGGCCGTGGAGTGCGTGGCCCAGCAGCGCGTCTATCCCGCCCTGACCGCCGACGGCCAGGGCTGCTGGCGCATCGGTCCGATCACCGATCCACTGCGCACCGCCGTCACCGAGGCCGCCGCCCGGATGGCCCCCGAGGGACACTGCCTCCTCGCCGGCCACAGCCCCCTGCGCGTCCCGGCGCCCGAGCACGCCCTCTGGCCCCTGCTCGACGCCGTCGCCGACGCGATGGTCCGAACCCCTGGTGCCGCCCCCCTCCTGGGCCCCGGCCCGTTCACCAGCACCCCGGCACCCGACACCGAGCCCAGCGCAGAACTGTGGGCCTGGGCCGACGCGATCGAGGACGCCGCCGACCCCTGCCCCGCTGCCCGCCTCACGCTGCGCATCAAGGAACCCGAGAACACCGAGCACGCCCCCACCGCCCAGGCCGTCCTGCTCCTGGCCACCGACGACCACGACGAACCCGTGCCGGCGAGCAGCATCTGGGAGGGCCACCCCAGCCATTCCACCCTGACCCCCACCGTGCTGCCCGGCGTACGCCGCGCGCTGCGCCGCGGCGCCCGCCACTTCCCGCCGCTCGGCGACCTTGCCGCACAGGACCGCCCCCGCCGCCTCACCCTGTCTGCCGAGGACCTCGCCCGGCTTCACGACCACGCCGTCTCCCCGCTCGCCGCGGCCGGCATCACCGTCCACTGGCCACAAGCGCTTCTCGGCGCGCTCACCGCCACCGCCGTCATCGGCCGCCACGACACTGCCGACGAGTTCACCCCCGGCAGCGGCTTCCTGGCCCTGGACCGCCTCGTGGACTGCCGCTGGCACATCAGCCTCGACGGCGAACCGCTGACCGAGGACGAGATGACCGCCCTCGCCGACGCCGCCTGGCCGCTGATCCGCATGCGCGGCCGCTGGCTGCTCATCGACCCCGACACCGCCCGCCGCGCCCGCCACCGCGAACTGGCGCCCCTGCCCTCTCTCGACGCGCTCGCCGCCGCCCTGTCCGGCACCCTCACCCTCGACGGCGAAACCCTCGACGTCCGGCCCGCCGGCACGCTGGCCACCCTCGTCGACGCCCTGCGCCAAGCCCCCGACGACCCCCGCCCCGTACCACCGCCGGCCAGCCTGAACGCGAACCTGCGCCACTACCAGCAGCGGGCCCTGACATGGCTCGCCCACACCCTCGACCTGGGCTTCGGCGCGCTCCTCGCCGACGACATGGGCCTGGGCAAGACGCTGACGACCATCGCCTTGCACCTCCACCGCGCCGAAACGGCCGGCGAAGCCGCCGGCCCGACCCTCGTGGTCTGCCCGGCCTCCCTCATCACGAACTGGCAGCGCGAGATCGCCCGCTTCGCCCCGGACACCGCCGTTCTCCGGTACCACGGCACCGGCCGCACCCTCGACACCGATGCGCTCGGCCACACCACGGTCGTCATCACCACCTACGGCACCCTGCGCCGCGACCCCGACCTCGCCGCCACCCACTGGGGCCTGGTCGTCGCCGACGAGGCCCAGCACATCAAGAACCCGGCCTCCGCCACCGCCAAGGCACTGCGCGACCTACCCGCCCGGTCCCGGCTCGCGGTCACCGGCACCCCCGTCGAGAACAACCTCACGGAGCTGTGGGCCATCCTCGACTGGACCAACCCCGGCCTCTTCGGCACCCGCGCCGCGTTCCGCGCCCGCTACGGAGCCGTCGAGAAAGACCCGGGCGCGCCCGCCGCCGCAGGGCTCGCCCGGCTCATCGCCCCGTTCATGCTCCGCCGGCGCAAGAGCGACCCCGGCATCGCCCCCGAGCTGCCCGGCAAGATCCACCACCACCGCGTCGTCGCCCTCACCGACGAACAGACCGGCCTGTACGAGGCGATCGTCCGCGACACCATGCACAAGATCACCACCAGCAGCGGGATCGAACGCCGCGGCCTGGTCCTGAAGCTGCTCCAGGCCCTGCGCCAGATCTGCAACACCCCCACCCTCTACCTCAAGGAACCCCTGGACGACGCCGAACCGGCCGGCCTCGCCCACCGCTCCGGCAAGCTCGCAGCCCTGGACGACCTCACCGCGACCCTCGCCGACCGGGGCGAAGCCGCCCTCGTCTTCACCGGATACGTCCAGATGGGCCGCATCCTCGAGCACCACCTGCGCGCCCGCGGCCGCTCCGTCCGCTTCCTCCACGGCGGCACCCCGCCAGCCCGCCGCCAGCACCTCGTCGACGCCTTCCAGCACGACCCCGACCCAGCCCCGGTGTTCATCCTGTCCGTCAAGGCGGCCGGCACCGGACTGACCCTCACCCGGGCCGAGCACGTCATCCACTACGACCGGCCCTGGAACCCCGCCGTCGAGGACCAGGCCACCGACCGCGCCCACCGCATCGGACAGCACCGCACCGTCCAGGTCCACCACCTGATCACCGAGGGCACCGTCGAGGACCACATCAACGAACTCCTCGCCCGTAAACGCGCCTTGACCGACGCCGTCCTCACCTCCGGCGAAGGCGCCCTCACCGAACTCGACGACACCGAGCTCACCGCCCTCGTCACCCTGGGAACCCGATGACCGGCACCGCCCGATCCCTCGCACCCCTGGCCGGCGCGTGGAAACAGGCCTTCCACCTCGCCACCAACGGCTCCGGCTCCTACGGCAAGGGCCTCAACCTCGCGCGCAACGGCGCCGTCGCCCAGATCCAGACTCAGCCGGGCAGAATCAGCGCCCCCGTCGCCGCGAAGAAGGCCACCCACCAGGCCGCGATCCACGTCCCCGAGCTGACCGCGGCCCAATGGGACACGCTGGCAGCCAAGCTCGCCGACGACCCTCAGGCCGTTGCCGACCTCGTCGCCAACCGGATCCCCGCCACGATCGCCGACTCCGGGCACGCCGGCGGCATCTCCATCGCCCCGCCGGCCGATGGCATCACCTTCTCCTGCTCCTGCCCCACCGGCCGGACCCACCGCGTCTGCGACCACAGCGCAGCCCTCGGCCACGCCGTCGCCGAACGCCTCGCCGCTACACCCTCCCTGCTGCTCGGCGCCCGCGGCATGACCGCCCGCGCCCTCGCCGCCCACGTACGCGACCTCGTCGACGGCGCCGACCCCGGCCCCCTCCCCGCAGACACCAACGGCACCGTGCGCGCCACACAGCTCTACGCACTGGCCGCCCACCGCCCCCCACAGCCCCCGCCGGACCTCGACCTCGACGCCGTCACCAACCTCACCTGGAGCGACCCACCCCTCCCCGGGCCCCGAGCCCAGGACCTGATGTGGATGACCACCGATGCCGCCGCCCGCGCTCGGACCCTCCTGGCCGGCACCGCCGCTGCGCCCCACGACGAGCTGGCCGACATCCTGCGCATCCTCGCCAGCCCCGACGGCGCGGACCATCTGGAGGCCGCCCAGCACGCCACCGGCATCCCCGAAGCCACCCTGCGGGCGATGATGATCGGCTACCGCCACGGCGGCCCGGCCGGCGCCCACACCACCCTCGCCGCCACCCCAGCAACCATCGACGTCCTCGAACGGGCACGAGACACCGTCCACACCTCCCGCGCTGTCGGCCTCGGGACCATCACCATCGACGGCAGTGCGCTCACCGACACGACCGCCGGAGTCCAGATCCGCCCGGGCCACGACGGCCGCTGGTACCCCTTCACCCTCTGGCGCGCCGACGAGTGGCGTCCCGCACCCGGAGCCTGCGACGATCCCGCCGAGGCCTTCCGCGCCGCACGACGCGCCCGCGCCGCACGACCACTCAGGCGATAGCCCCACCGACGACCTGACCCACGACGTCACCGAGCCCGAAAGACCCACCGCAAGCCCTTGGATCCGCAGACCGGCGTACGCGTCTGCCAGTTCCTCGTCGACCGGCTCGAGGAGCGGCGCCGCGAGCAGCACATCCGCCCGCGCTTGCGCGAAGACGGCTCGCCTCGCTGGTGACTCACTGGAAGCCGTCGTTGAGGCCGCGCAGACGGCTTCCCACCGGAAGTTGAACGCGGCCCGTCCCATCCACCAGGGTTTCACCTCTGCGAGCGAGCCGGTGTGGATGATCAGCCGCTATGCCGAGGCCCGCGAGGCACTCACCGACCCGCTTGCCCCGCCGAGCGTCGTAGGCGCAGGGAGTGCGGGGTCGGACGTGCGGTCGGGAGGACGCCGACCACGATCAGGCGGGGGATTTCAGTGGCACTACGGGCGTGTCTGATGATCCAGATGCTGTCTTCGATGTCGCGGTAGCCGCCGGAGTGGTCGCTGGCGTCGCCGACGAGGAGCAGAGCGAAAGGTGGTCCGGTGGCGGTGTAGTTCGCGGCCTGGGCGAGGTAGTCCCGCTCGACGGTTTGCTGGGTCCTCCACGGCGTGGTGCGCCATTTGATCTCGGAGACGAAGCGGCTGCCGGGCTCCGGCGTGTAGATGACGTCGGCGCGCCCGCTGGCGACGTCCCACTTTTCCCGCTCCACGGTGCCCGGTGGGAAGAGGGGACTGAGGTGCTGGTGGAAGTCGTCCTGGAGGTTCTTCTCATTCCAGGGGACGGCGTTGCCGTCGGCGTCCTTGCGCGCCGGCCCGAGGTAGGCGGTGCGCTCACCGTAGAGGTTGGCCTGGGCGTCGAACCGGTCGTAGAGGAAACGCAGGAAGTGCTCCAGCAGTGGAGTGAAGTAGTGGCTGTCGCTCGGCTTCCAGGCCGGGCTGGTCTTCAGGATGTCGAGCAGAGTCTCCAGGTGGGTGTCCACGCGGGCATTGCCGGTGGGGGTGTAGCCCCTGGCGAGCTGGTGCGCGAGCTGCTCAAGCCGGTCGAGCTGGTGAGAGTCGAGGTCGTCGCGCAGGCCGGTGGCGTCAGATTGAAAGAGCGCGGCAAGTGCGGGACGGCCCTCCAGGGCTTTTCCCGGCACCGCCTCCTGCCGTGCCGCTTCACCAGCCGACTGCTGGCGCCGTTGGCGTACAGCGTCGTACAGCGTCTGGGCGTCGGGGTGGTCGGTGAATTGGGGGTCGTGGGCGAGGGCTTGTTCCAGTTGGTGCAGCAGGCCTTGGCTGCGCACGAACGGCGCTTCCACGGCCGGGCTGATCAGTGCCGTGAGGCCCGGGGAGTCATTGGCGGGGGCATGGATGCTGCGGCTGGCGAGGTAGATCTGCAGGAGGTCGCTCAGGGCGTCGGCGGGGCTGTACCAGCTGGGCTGGTCCAGGTGTGTCTGTGCGGCGTTGAGGGTGGTCACGAGCTTCGACCAGGCGCTTTGGGTCAGGCTGCGGGCGCTGAGCCAGTCGAGCTGGTGCATGCGGCCGGTCCAGGCGGCGAGGTGCGCGGCCGTGGTGTCCAGCTGGTCGGCTGCGCCGGTGAGTCGTTGCCGGGCGCTGGTGTCACCCGTCGGGTTCTGTTCGAGGTCGGCGAAGGCGAGGACGGCTTCGATGGCGGCGGCGTGGGCGCGGGCGTCCAGGCGTGCCTCGTGGGTGCGGTCGAGCTCGGTGAACCGCATCAGGGCTCGCCGCAGTTGTTCGTCGGCGGTGGTGCGGTCGGCGGCCTCCAGCGCGGTTCGCTCGTCAGCCAGGGCAAGTTCGAAGCTCGCGTCGGCTCGGGTCGCCGGGTTCAGGTCGGGCTGATTCTCCAGGGCGCTGAGGACGTCGAGGAGGTGGTCGGTGTCGGCGAAGTGGTCCCGGGCGATGCCGATCAGGATCGGCAGGCGTTCGAGGGCGTCGGCAGGCTCGCTGCCGGTGATCTCGGTGAGCAGAGCGAGCAGACGGTGCGGGGAGCCTCCGGCTACCGCCAGGCGCAGCAGGCCGGCGATCGCCGGCTGGGCGAGGGCGGCGTCGCAGTCGCCGGCGAGCGCGTCCTCTGCGAGCGTGGCCAGGTCTCGTACGGTTCGGTTGCCCAAGCGGGCGGCCAGTTCCGGCTGGGTGCACACGACGTCGAGCGCGTCGGCGAGGACCCACGCCGAGTGAGGGCGGCGCAGGCCTCGGGCCGCGGCCGCGAGCAAAGGGCCAGCCTGGTCGGCCGGGACGGTGTCGAGGCTGTGGGACAGCGCGGTGAGGAGGTAGGGCAGTTGAGGCCCGGAGGCCAGCGTGTCCGCCTCAGCCGCGACGGCGTCTGCTCCGCCGAGGTCCTCCAGGCGGGGGCCGGCGTCCAGTTCTTCATCGCTCGCCCGGCTGGCCCACTCCTGGAGGGCCTGGTCCACGCTCGGAGCCACTGTCCTCTCCTCTCTGCTGGGCCGCGCCGGAAGCGAGCAGCTTAGAACAGGTGTTCACTGTCGCGGGTGATGAGGTGGTCGGCAGGTAGATCGTCGACGAGTTCGGGCTGGGCGGTGGTCAGCACGACCTGCAGGTCCGGGAGGTCCTTGGTGATGGCCTGCAGCTCGGCGATCAGCGTTCGGGCCGGTACTTCGGTGACCTCCTCGGCGGCGACGGAGTCAATCAGCAGCAGACCGGGATGGGCGGCCACGCCGCGGTCGGCTCCGACACGCAGCAGCGCGATGACCGTGGCGATCCGCATGCGCAGCCGGTCACCGCGGCTGAGGCGTTTGAACGAGGTCTTCACCCCGGCTTTGACGGCGTTGACCCGGCCGGAGCGGTCGAGCCGGACGCTGTCGAGGTTCTGCACCCCGAAACGGGTCGCCAGCTCAACGATCTGGGTATTCATCGCCGGGAAAAGCCGCTTGGCGGCCGCGTCGACGGCCTCTCGTACGGCGTCGGTCACGGCCTCCAGGACCTGGGCGGACACGGGAACGGGCGGCTCTTCCGGCCCGGAGCCGGTGGCGGCGAGGCGTCCTTCCAAGCCGGCTGCCTGAAGCTCCAGCTGGCGAAGGCGCTCATGGTTCTGCGACGTCGCCAGCGCCGTCTGCAGCGCAGCCGCGGCCGCCTGTTGCTCGGCGAGCGCGGCGTTCACCGCGGCCGCCGCGGCGTCGCGCTGCCGACTCGCCGCGTCCTCCGCCTCCCGCGCGCTCTCGAGCTGCTGCTCCAAGTCCTGCAGCAGCACTTCGGCGGTTTCTTCGTCGACCTCGGGCAGCGGCCGGGTGCACACGGCACAGGAGGCCTCCTCGCGCTCCTGCTGGCGGCGGTCACGATCGAGAGGCTCCTCGCATCGCGGACAGCACACCGGGTCGAGCCGGCCCAGCACCCGCCGCGCCTGCCAGGTCTCACGGGCGTCCAGCAGTGCCTGGTCGGCACGCACCCGCGCCGTGTTCGTCTCGGTCAGGCTCTGTTCGGCCTCATGGAGCACACTCTGCGTGTCCCGAAGCCTTGCTGCCGCCTGGTCGGCGGCCTGGAGCAAGGGGGACACATCCCGGCTCGCCACGTCCCGAAGTTCGGCGATCTGCTGAGAAACCCGCTCCAGTTGCTCCTGCCACGCGGTGCGCTCGGCCCTGCGGGCGTCGGCGTCTCCTTCCGCACGGCGCTTTCCTTGAGCGAGGGTCTTGCGCTCGCGCTTGTCGGCGACCGACAGCTGAGTGAGCACGGTGCTGTAGGGGATGTCGACGAAGAGCTCCATCAGCCGGGCGGACAGGCCCACGGCGTTGACATCCCCGAGAAGGATCTCATCGCCCCCCGGGTTGAGATAGCACGCTCCGAAGTACGAGGCCCACCCATGGACCTGAGGTGCGCCCTCGCCGTCGGCGCCGCCGCCGGCCTGCCACAGGCTCGTGTGCCCCATCCGCAGCGCGTCGAGGAAGAACGCGCCGATGCTGCGGCCCACCTCGTCAGCTCCGGAAGCCTGCTCCAGCAGCCGCAGACCCTCCCCGCCGTCGCCCGCGGCAAGCAGTTGCTCCACGGTGTCCGCGGTGAGGATCCGCCCGGTCAGCGCCGGATGAGCGCCGGGATCGACATCCAGGACAATCCGGATGGGGCGTCCGGCCACCGCGACGTCCATGCTGAGGTGCCGCACCCAGGAGCGGACGTCCAGAGGCAGATCGCGAGGTTCTCCACGAAGCGGCCAGACCAGGAATTCCAGCAGGCTCGTCTTCCCCGCACTGTTGTCGGGGTGGACGATCGCCCACACGCCGGCCGAGAAGTCCCGCTCCACACTGAAGGGATCGCCCGAGTGCTTCACCCCGTGGACTCGAAGGCGCAGCATCCGCAGTCGGCGGTCGGCCGCTGCCGGACTCTTCAGGGTGATATTGGCCTCTGCGAGCGACCGCTCCACCTGCTCCGGGGTCAGTCCCAGCTTCTCGGCGACACTCTGCAGAATGTCGCCGGCCCGCGGAACCTCGGGGACCTCCGGGGTGGTTGTCTCGGGCGACGCGGTCACGAGGCCTCCTGGGCGACGTCGGACTCCGGCATTTGGGCGGCAGCCTTCAGCTGACGCAACCGTGCGCGGGCCTGCTCGGTGATGGGCGAGATGTATTGCCTCCACGGGGTGTCGGCGTAGTCGCTCAACAGGTACTGCCGGTTCTTGATCTGTGTACCGCCGAGCCCGTCGACCAGCGCCACGACCAGTTGGGTGCGCTTGACGTACCACTCCAGTGCTGGGGCGTCCTGCACCAGCGACCGGGCCACTTCGCGGCCGCGTTCGAGGAGGAAGTAGACGTGCTCGACGACGCGCTTCTGGCCGCTTCGGCCAAGAACTTGCGTTTTGCGGATCAGCCCGCGCTCTACCAGCGGCGCCAGCGCGTCATCCAACTCTTCGAAGGCACCGAACTTGTGACGCAGCATCGGAAAGCGCCTCAGGTCCGGCTCCTCCGAGTCCAGGATGTCCGAGGCGAGGCTGAGCAGTCCCTCTTCGTCCGGGGCCGTCTCGTACTCATTCATGAGCTCGAAGGCCAGATAATCCGGGTAGCGCACCCAGAAGTCCAGCTTCTGCAGGCGAACCTGTGTGTGGACCACGCCCGCCGTCGCTGCGGGCACATCCTCGTCCTGAGACGGCGGCTTGGCGGCCGCGTCGATCAGCAGCAACAGCCGGACAGAGTCCTGCCAGCGACTCGCCCTGCGTACCGCTAAGGGTGCGACCATCGTGCTCCTTCACACCAGCCGTCCGCTCCGTCACCAGGTGTCATCCTGGCAGGTGGACGGCCCGGCAGACCAGATGCCGTCACGGGAATTCACCGTCGCCCGCCGCCCTTTGTCGGCCCCAGAGTGTCCTCCCGCACACATAGACCCATCCCAGCGGGCCGAGCCCGCACCTACGGACGTCTACCGTGGGGCCGGCGCGCAGACCAGCACGATCACCCGAAGGTGTACCAGTACCTCGGCGAACGGTGCTGCGCCTGCCCGTGCCGCGGCCGGGAAGCGTCAGTGTCTGAGACCGACCCGCACCGAGTCCGCTCCCGGGCTCCGAGACGACCCGAGAACCTTCGGGGGGCGTGAACATCTCCTGACCGCAGCGCTGCCCGCCGCTTGCTTTGCCCCCGCTCACAGCCGACACGGTGGCTGGCACCAGACGCTCGTCTCCACCGTCCACCGTGACCAGCGGCCGTCCGCCGTGGCGGGCGGGTCGGCACGCGAGCGCGGGCAGCCTCAGACAGCAGTTCACCAGCCCTTTACGGCAAAGATCACGCCAGCCTGGCCCAACGCTGAATGCCATGAACCCGCGGGGGCGATACTCGGTCTGCCGCCTGACCACACATGATCACGGCCTGAGCGGGGGAGATACCGCGCTGGATAAAGAGGGGGGAGCCAGTGGCCGCGACGGAACGCGACCTGCACGAGCAACACAGGGCCATGACCTCGGACCTGGCATCGCGGCACGCCCGCGTCAAAGAACTCGATGTCGACGACGCGGAGTTCGACGGCCAGTACACCGCTATGGTGCAAGGAGCCGCAGAACTCCTTGCGTTCGAGCAGACGTTGCCGACCCGGCTGGCCGAGCCGCAGCGGCTGCGGAGCGCGAAGATCGTGCGCTGGTCGTGGCGAGGGCAGACCGCAGTGTCCATCGCGCTCATCACCGCCGACCTCGTCCTCGACCGCACTGCCTGGTGGCTTCTGCTGCTCATACCCCACGTGCTGGCCACGCTGCTGGGGTGGTCGATCAAGGTGACGGTCCAGCAGCACAAGCAGCAACGCGGGATCGCCTTCGCTCTGCACGCCCTGTGCGTTCTCGTGATCCTTGTCGCCCTGGGAGTGCTATCCGCCTGGTGGATCATCGCCGTCCTCATCGGCTGGGCCTTGATCGGCGGAGCCTGTGCAGATGCCCCGCAGCAGGGGGCGAAGAAGTGACCGAGGACCTCGACCGCCGCCTTCGGGACACCGACCGCCGCCTCCGCGATCTAGACCACCGAATCGACGACCTCGACAGCGAACACCAGAGCCTGAAGAGCAAGTTCGGCTATACCGAGGACCTCGACTACGAGCTGCGCGACATCCGCAGCGACATCTCCGAGTGCGACGACAAGATCGACAAGGTTGAAGAGGAGCTGGGCGACCGTATCGGAGACACAGAGCAGGCCATCAAACGCCTCACGCAGCACGTGCGGCTGCTCGACGGCCAGCTCAAGGTCTCTGGAGGAGTGCCCGCCGCGGACCTGGACACCTACACCAAAGACCAGCACGCCCTCGCCCGCACCATGCTGAAGGGCTGGAACGCCCGTAGCCTGCTCCTGGGCGACCACGACCGCCACACCCACCAGGTGCGCGTCCGGCACCACCGGGAAACAGCCGACAGGCACCGGACAGCGCTCGCAGCAGTCGTCGACGCTATCGGCGCCTTCACAGCCAGCCGCTACGGCACCACCGGTCATTCCGAGGCCGCGGGTCGGCTTCGCACCGCAATCGCCGACGAGGCAAGACTTCGCCAGGACCTCGCCCGACAGGCCCCACATGCCGAGGAGTCCGCGACCGCCCTGGCGGACGACGCCTCGACCCGCGCGGACAAACAGCCGGCGATGTCGGCTGGCGACCGCGCTGAAAAGCGCCTCACGATGGCTTTGCGCAGCCGCCTGGCCGACGCCGTCAGCAGCCGCGCAGTGCTGCCCGCCTGGTTCGTCACCGTCCTCGGAGCAGCACCACCCGCCCGAGCAACGGACCAGTGGCTGGAGACCGCCACCCGCGTCCTGCTCTACCGCCTCACCTACGACATCACCGACCAGGTCGTCGCCCTCGGCCCCGAGCCCTCCGACACCGACCGGCATCGCCGCAGCTGGTACGAACAGCTACGCAAAGACCTGCGGCGCTGGTGAACGGCTCCTGCCCTCACGCCCCGAAGGGTGACCATGCTCCGCGGCGCCACCCACTCCCAGCTCTCCGGTCACTTCGATCGCTGGATCGGCCCGCTGTGCGGCGTTTGACCCGGTGGCCACGGCGACGACTGGAGCACCCTCCTCGGCACCGCGCAAGATGGCCTGCAACCGGTTCTGCAACCCTCCGAGGCCGACCCCTACCGACGTGTTGCGCACCTGCTCGCACGAGCCTCCTCAAGCATCGGAGATTCGCAGAACGCCGACTCCGCCCTTGAAGCCCTCGGTGCCGCAGAGGCGATCGCCGACCAGGCCCGTACCAGGGCCGGCCAGGAGTGCTTCGTCGGGCTCCGTTCGGCCAACGTGGCTGCTGCCAGCCGCTGCGGGCAGCGAAACCGGTTACGTCGGCTGGCGGTTGGAAGGCGCGATGCGAGGCGTAGAGGAGAATGGGCAAGGCACGAAACGCTCGCGGCGCCGGTGAGGAGAAGAACGTTGGATCTGCAGGCCGGTGTAGGCGTCTACCAGTTCGTTCGCGACCGACAGGACGATCTCCGGGACGAACAACACCCGGATGGCCACGACGCGTACGTCCAGTCCTGGCGCGACGCCCACGAACTCAGCCAGGGGTTCGCTACTGCGGTTCACGCGGGCAACACCGATGAGGCCCGCCGCCTTCTCGACGCGCTCATGGCCATGGCCGACCAATGGAAGAGCCACCCTGACTTCCCCGCCGCAACCCGCGCCGTCCTCGCTGTGCACGACGCGGACACCCCAGCGGAACGGTGATCATGAAGGGCTCTTGGTTTCTCATGTCGGGCGCGGTCGTCGTCATGCTGCTCCTCACGCCCCTTGTGATCCGCCTTCGTATCACTTCGTGGACTGTGGGGTGGCTGGCCATCCTGCTGGGCTCCCTCGCCGTGATGGCCCTGCTGGGTCTGACGGCACGCCTCACCGATACGGATGGCCGGCCGACGCTCGTTGACGACCTGGAATCCTGACTCGGTACGGACCGCGTGAAGAGCCTGCTCGATCAGCTCGTCCAGGTCTTGATCTGAGCGGCGACCTCCCGCACCGGTAGACCGTCCCGGGCGGCGCGGGCCAGCGGGAGAACGGTGTCCAGGCCAGGGCCCACCGGCATCCCGCACGCCGACAAGTAGGCCGCGGTCACCGTGGCCGCGAACAGCAGATTCCGCATCTCCAGGCTCGGGTTTCTCGCCAGCTCGCACAGCAGCGCCGCAGCCTTGTGATGAGGTTCGGGGTAGACCTCGTGGTCAAGGATCTCCGCCCGGTGACGTGCTTCCGCCGCTACGGGGACGCCGTAGTCGACGACCTGGGGGTCTCCCGGAATCTGCTGCGCCACTGCCAGGATCCACGCGAGGTCAATCCGAAGGTTCACGCGGCATCCCTCGGTGCCGTCTCCGCCGGGGCGTCCGGGAGACCGGGGTACCGGTCCTCACCGACTTCCGCATCGAACACGTCCGTGTACGCGGCCAGGAACGATGCGGCGCCGGCCATGAAGGCCGCGCGGGACTGATTCACGTCCGCCTCGATCAGGTCGGCCACGTACCCCTGCAAGCTCAGGCCCCGGCGCTTGGCCCGGTCCTCGGCGGCTGCTTTGACCTCTTCATCCAGGCGGATGTTCGTCTGCTTTCCCATGCCAGCAACTGTAGCTATGTGCTGGTACCAGTGCATAGCAAACGGGGACGTCGGCCCGGGACCGGAGCGGTGGTGAGATCATTCCGGGGGCAAGTGGGACGGGCGCGCCGGAGGGGCAACATGATCGACCTTGAAGAGCGCGTGAACCGCGTGTTCAATCCGGACCTGCGTCCCCTCGTCAGCGAGGCGTACCGTTGCTACGTCTCCGGCTCGGCCCGCGGCGCGATCGTCCTGACCTGGACAGCTGTCTGCGCCGACCTCATCGCCAAGGCCCAGATCCTCCATGAAGAGGGCGAGAGCCACGCGAAGGACCTGGTTGCCGATGTGGAGCGAGCGCAGGGCAGTGCGGAGTCCGAAGCGATTCCGATCATGCTCGCCCTGGAGAAGACTCTGCTCGATACGGCGGAGAAGCTCGAGTTGATCGACTTCACCCAGCGCAAGCAGCTGGAGCGGATCCGCGACGACCGCCACCTGTGTGCACATCCGTCCATCCGTCCACTCGGCGAGCTCTACGAGCCGACGATGGAGTACGCCCGCGCCCACCTCGTGGCCGCGCTGGAGGCCGTGCTCATCCATCCTCCGAGCCAAGGCCGCAAGATCGTCGGCAGCTTCCTCAAGCACGTCGTAGACCCCGGTTTCGTCTACGACACTGAGTACCTCACTCACACTTTTTTCGCCCGCGTCCGTCCCAGCGCCAGGTCCAAGGTCGTCGAGGCCGCGGCCAAGTTCGCTGTCCTCGCGATCGAAGACCCCGCGATCAAAATCAAACCGGAGAAGTTCGCCGACCGGATGGCCAAGTGCCTGCGCAGCTTCGCCGAACGCGATGCCGACCTCGTCAAGAAGGCCGTCGCCAAGCAAATGGCCCGCCTTGAGACGGCCGAACCCTCCGTCCAACTTCAGGCACTCGGTCGCCTCGGCGACCTCCCCGCCTTCTGGGCCTCCCTGGGCACTCCCG
Source organism: Streptomyces sp. NPDC020489 (assembly GCF_044386545.1). Lineage (NCBI taxonomy): Bacteria > Bacillati > Actinomycetota > Actinomycetes > Kitasatosporales > Streptomycetaceae > Streptomyces > Streptomyces sp. NPDC020489. The sequence goes on along the minus strand of NZ_JBIRUZ010000025.1, from coordinate 17,362 downwards.
TGCGCAATCTCCTGAACGCGAAGATCGAGACGATCGGGAACCGGGCGCCCTACAAAGAGATCACCACCGCCGAGGCCCAGGCCCTGGCCCTGGTCGCCCACCCCGAGCTCCGGGCGACGCTCCCCGCGCTCATCGAAGCGTTCTCCAAGCTCTGGTACATCCCCCGGGCAGACATCATCGCGCAGCGCCCCGACCCCTACTTCACGCCGTTCCTCCCGGCCCTCCTCAAGGACGTGGGCTCCTTTGACCGCGGGCAGGAAGTTGCGGAGAAGGCCGTCCTTCCGTGCGCAGGCTTCCTGACCTTGCCGGAGTTGGAGCAAGTCCTTACGGAGTGGAACGACAACGACCAGTGCTGGGGGCGTGCCATGCCCGGCTACCTCGTCGAGCTCTACACCCTCACGAGTCACCTCGGCGAGGGGCGTAGGCGCCTGTGGACGCCGATTCTGGAAGACGTCCGAGGAGACGAGCGGGTCTTCAACCTCATCGCCTCCGGCATCGGATCGACCGAGGCCTCCAGCACCTGACGGCTGGTCGTGCCGTGCCGGGGGCATGATGATCCCCATGACTGACGAAGACCTCCCTGCGCTGCCCTGACGTCGCGCGCAGTCAGCTATCCGCCGGGCCCGGCCGTCAGCGCTCGCCTGGCCCGTGCTCGCTCTCGTCCTGACGCCGCTTCTCCTGTGATGGCTCGTCGAGATCGGCGCCGGCGACCCGAGCAGAAAAGGGCAGAGTGGGCAGCTGGAGCGCTGCCGGCCGTCGCCTTCGTGGCCTGCCTCGCCTGGCAGGCTGCGCCGCTAGTCCGCACGGAGCAGCGGACGGTCGCCGACCGCATGACGATGTCGCCGACCGGCAGGCCAGTCGTCGAGCCGCCGTCCAAGGCCTTGGAGATGAGGCGCATGTGACGCTTTGGGCAGCGATTCGAGTCCGTGCGCTGCCACGGTCGGCAGGACCCTCAGAAACTCAGGTGCTGGCCGTGTTGCCCGCTCACTACGGTGATGAGTCCTCGGCCGCGAGCCGGGCGGAAAGCGGAAGGCAGGCCGATGAAACGCCTCGAACTGGTAGTCGTGCAATTCGAAGAGGTCAAGCGCCTCATCGAGGTCGGACGGGTCCCACAGCTGCGGCTGGCCCACATCCTGCTCGACAGCGCCGTCGAACTGATCATGCACCGCATGGCCGAAGCCGAACTCGACGGCGAGCGCTACCACTTCGATCAGCTTGAGAACCTCCGTCGGATCGAAGCGATGCGCAAGAGCGACAACCCCCTGCACCGCCGGTTCGCCACAGGGCCGAGCGACGACCAGCTCAGCTCAGAGATCAAGAAGCTCGAAGCGATGGTGACCTCGAAAAGGAAACGCAAGAAGATCAACGACAACTTCGGAGACAAGATCGACTTCCTCGTCGAGCGGACGAGGCTACCCGGCAGCATCGCGCCGGTGCTGAAGAAGCTGCACGACTACCGGAACGAGACCTACCACCGCGACCAGCACCGCGTTGAAGTGATCCGTCCGGCAGTCCTGATCTACTTCGACGCGGCATGCACCGTCCTCGACCTGTACGAGCCGGGAGTGCTGATCGGTGACGGGGCCCTGGGCCCTGAGCTGGCACGCTTCCAGGACACCCGCCCCGGCCACCATGACCCCTTCGAGGTGTCCCATCGGGCAGCGAAACAGCTAAGGGAGGAAGTTGGCCTTGACCTGGCAGCGGTGAGGACCGCGCTGGTCGACCATCTTCTTGGACGCCTCGACGATCTTGAGTCGGGACTCGCCTACGTGGAGGAGAACAGCGTCAATGGCGCGGCCCCGGGCGACGCGATTCGCATCATGCAGATCGAAGACGGAGACATCGAAGCGATCTTCAACAACGAGGTGTTGCGGAGCCGGAAGTATCCCCTCACGATGACGGACGTGAAGTCCTGGATCGAGCGGGCCACAGCGATGGAAGACATGGACGACAAGCACACGCTCTTCGCCGAGCTCGCGGCACTTGAGGACGAGTTCGAGGATCTCGAATCGAAGGTCCGAGAGGCGGTCTGGCGCATCGACGAGGCAGCGAACATGCGCTGAGCACCCGCGGCCGGACCGCCGTGGCCGACATGTGGCGCGAGGACCTGGATCGCGAGCGCGCTCACTCTTTCCTGCCCCGCGTCTGGGTGACCACGCGCGGGCTGCGTACCCACCCTCCGCTGCGCCTTCGGATCCCGTGTGTCGAACACGGCCCGTTGTCCGAGAAACTCGGATAGACCGTGCACCCGCTGCACACTGCGGCCGCGAGCTGACCCGCCCTCCCGCCGGCCAGACGGTACGAGCCCGCGCTGCGCCCGATGCGTGATCTGATTCCCCGATATATGCGATAGGAGGTTGGATGGCGCGGTACGTTGGCGGACAGTCCCCCTGGACGCCGCGTCCCCCGTGCGCTGCGGCCGGGGGGCACACATCACACCGGACATGGCATGATCGCGGGCGACGGCCCGAATGACCACAGCGACCCGTAGCCGGACGCGCTCAGACGATGCTGATGCCGTTCGCTCAAGGGGGCCACCCGCCCGGCTTACTCGTCGCGCTGCTGCTGGGCCTCTGCGAAGGCTCGGAGCGCGGCCTGGAGAGTCTGCTCAATGCGACCAGGATCCCGCGGCGTCTGCTCCTCCTCGGCCAGCGCGCCGCCCTCAGCCGCCGCCAACATGACGCCGAAGGCCTTCCGTTGCGCATCCTCGTTCAGCGACCGCCGGCCACGCAGTGCCCCGATCGCCATCAAAGTCAGCACGTCATCGCTCGTGGTGGGCCGCATCCGCCCCTCGACCAGGTCGTCCAGCCGCCAGCTGTCCGCGACCTCTTCCCACGTCACGTCAGGCATCGCCTCGTCGCTCACGCCTTCTCCCATGAGACAGGAGTCAACCACGGCACCCGGGGGCACCCCCAGCCGCCAAGCCGGACCTCACGGACACCGGCAAGGAGGTCCTCACGTCGGCGTGCTCACAAGCTCCGCATGACAGTGACGACTTTCCCGAGGATGGAGGCCGACTCGCCGGGGATGGGGTCGAAAGCGTCGTTCTCCGGCACCAGCCACACAGCTGCGCCCTCTCGCTTGAGCCGCTTGACCGTCGCCTCCCCGTCAATCATGGCCGCCACGATCTCGCCGTTCTCGGCGTTCGGCTGGGCGCGGACGGCGACCGTGTCGCCGTCCATGATGTGCGCTTTGATCATCGAATTACCCCTCACAGTGAGCGCGAACACCGTTCCGCTGCCGACGAGTTGCTTCGGCAGCGCCAGCACGTCCTCGACGTGCTCGTCGGCGGTGATCGGAACGCCGGCGGCGATGCGCCCGACGAGCGGGGTATGGACCACCGAGGCGTCGGACGCATCGGGGTTCGCCTCCACGGCAAAGTCGACCTCGGGACCGGCGGTCGCGGTGGGAACGTAAGCGCGAGGACGCTTCGGGTCCTGCCGCAGGACGCCCTTCTTCACCAGGGCGCCGATCTGATGCGCGACGGACGAGGTGCTGGCGAGCCCCGCAGCCTGACCGAGCTCCCGCATCGACGGCGGGTAACCGCGCTCACTGATGCTGGCCCGGATCGCGTCGACGATGCGGCGCTGCCGGTCGGTCAGCCCGTCCTCCCGGGTCACGATGCCCGGCGGACGCCCGACGTACCGAGTGGCCTCCATAGTGTCCCCCTCCGCGCTCGTACAGGTTCGAACCGTAACCCGAGATTCCACAAAGGGGCACAGACATGCGACTTAAATTCCCTGGTCAACGACGGCTGCCTCCGACGTGCCACCAGCGGAATCAGTGAAGGTACAGCGGGCCACCGGCAAGCGCCGATAGGGGCGCGGCGTGGCGCGCTGCCAGCACGGCGCCTCGCCACTACTGTGACGCCCTGCGGCATCGGTCTGCTGCTCCTCACGCGAACCTCGGCCCACGGGTTCACAGGCGGAGGCGAAGAAGCTCGGCTTCGACCAGTTCCGTCTCATCGACCGCAACGCCGCACGCCAGTACCTGTTCCTCATGCTCCGAGGGCCGACGGAGCGGAGCGAAAGGTGCTTGAAGCCATGTCGGCCACCCAGACCAGCAGCCGCGCCCGGACGTACGCCCTCTACACCGGCACCCCCCGCCAGGTCGCCTGCGACGCCGTCGCTGCCGTGCAGCCCGATGCGCCCCTCATCCCGGCACCGGCCCAGCACGCGCAACTCCTGCTTGAGTCGGAGGTGTTCTACTGGGTCCTCAGCACCCAGCGGCACTTCTTCGAGTACCCCTTCGGAATCCGCTACGTACAGCCCACCTCAGAAGGCGTCCGGCTCCACCTAGAGAGCAACACCAGCCTCGACAGCCTGCTGAGCGGGCTGCTGCCCTGCCGCTCACCGATGCGCGTAGGACGAGACGAGATCTACGGGCTCAACGGTGTTCGGATCTGCGCACGCACCGATCGCGGGATCGAGCTCCGTCGGCTCGGACAGCCGACCAGGATCCAGCTCACCGGCCCCTCGCGACGAGCCTTCCAGAAGGCGGAGGCAGCCCTCGCGCAGCAGATCCAGAGCAACGGGGGAGAGGCCTGCTGGCTGGCCGGCGACACCTGGACTCCCTACGAGAAGCAGTGGGACACCGAACGGCAGCCGCTCATCTACGAGAAGATCTGGCGGGACGCCGCCTGGCTCCCCAGCGGGCTGCTGCGCCGCCTCGGACTCCTCCACACCGTCGCCGTCCCCCAGGTCGTCACCGGCCACGAGTCGCGGCTGGGGGAGTGGTGGATCCTGCAGCTCGAGCACGATTCCGAGACAGCCCTGCGCCGCGCCGAGCTGGTGCAGGCCCTGACCGACCCGGAGCATGGTCTGCCGCTGGAGCTGTGCGGTCACCGCGACCTGACGCCCGGAGGCAGCCTCGGCCTGGTCCTGTTGAAGTCTCCAGATCGCAGCGCCGCTCTCCAACTGCGCTACGACCGGATCGACTACCCGATCAGGAAGCACCGCGCCGAGATGTTCGCGGCGATCCGCCGACGCACCAATGCCCTGACGGGCGAGGCATCGTTGCCCGTGATGCCCGGTTGCTCGGGCACCGGCTGAGGGGGGTCACGAGGCGTTGGGGCCTTGGTCAAGGCCCCTTCACCCGAAGGGATTGCCGCAATGCGGCGATGTCCCATGCCGTAGGCGTTTGCCGTACCGTTCTCGGACTGCGCCTGCCCAGGGGAGTGCGGTGGGCCGGACCGGGGAGAGGACGGCGTCGGGGTGAACGGGGAAGACCAGGAGGACTGGGGTAAGCGAGCGGTCTGCCGAACCGCTGATCCGGACGAGCTCTTCGTGGACGGCGCGGCCCAGAACAGGGCCAAGGCCCTCTGCACCGGCTGCCCGGTGCGCACCGAGTGCCTGGCCTATGCCCTCGACCATCGGATCGAGCACGGAATCTGGGGCGGCATGACCGAGCGTGAGCGGCGGGCTCTCCTGCGACGGCGCCCCCTGGTCACGTCATGGAGACGCCTGCTCGAAGCCGCCCGATCGGAACACCAACGACTTGCCAGCCCGGACGAAGGACAGGCCTGGGACGTCGCAGGATGAAAGCACGCCAGCCCCCGGACCCCCGCTCCCCGCGGTACCGCCCGGCGCGGACAGGAGGTGTTGGGCCGGGGCCGTGCGCGCCGGACGGCACCGCGGCCTGAGTGGCTGGAGCCGGGCCCGTCAAGGTCTGCGGGCTGGAGCCCGCGGCCGGGGAAAATTGGCGGTGATGCGGCCGCCCGCCCGGCAGAATCGGGTGATCGACACGCCCTTTGGGGGAGCTATGCAGGAACTCCGCTTCGACGACGACATCCGGTTCACCGTGGAAGTCAGCAGCGACCAGACGTGGCTGCACCGCGCACTGGGAGCCCACGAGCTGAGCGTCCAGCTCGCTGTCGGGGTGTCGCCCTTCACCGAGGCCGGGAAGATCCTCGCCCTGGAGGCGGACCTGTTCGGCTTCGAGGCGACGGGGCAGCGCTCCCGGCTCGCCCGCACCACGGCGAACCTGGCGTACACCCCGAAGGTGACCGTCCACCGCGTGACCCTGTCGTTCCCGCTGACCTCGTTGCAGGTCCACGCCATCGAGGAGGGCCGCACCGGCGACGTCCGCTTCGAGATCGACCTCAACGCGACCCTGCCGCAGGCGTCCGGGTATCCGGGGAGCACCCAGGACACGGCGCACATCACCATCGCCAAGAGCCGGTGGGAACAGCAGCTCGCGCAGCTGGGGCCGTCCGCGGCGTTCGAGATGGCCGTGCCGTACCCGCTCGGCGATCCGGAACGGGACGAGGTCGGCCGGACGCTGCGCGAGGCACAGCGGCTGCTGACCGCGAACGAGGTGCGGGCGTCGATCCTGGAGGTCAGGCGGGCGCTGGAGTGGGTCCGGGAGAACGTCACCTGGGACAACCCCGGATCGAGGAAGCAGGCCAACCAGTGCAACCAGACCGAGCGGTGGTGGCGGATCCAGGACGCCCTCTACAGCCAGACCTGCGGCGCCCTGCACAACGACGCGGTCACCAAGACCTTCAAGTACGACCGGGCCGAGGCGGAGACGCTCCTGGCGATGACCGCCGCACTGCTGCGGAACGTGCCCGTCACCAGCGCGTGACGGCCCGGCGCCCGCCCCGCGACCGAGACGAGGACCGCATGGCAATCGAGCACAACGGCATTGCAGGCCCCTACTTCGAGTACGACGGACTGCCCGCCCAGCACGTGGTGGACAAGGATCTGCCGCTGATCCATCCGTACGGCCCGGTGACGCCCGGCCGCTATCTCACGCCCGGCGGCGGACGGCTCACCATCCGCCCGGCTGAGAATCGCGCCCACACCCGGATCACGCTGGACCACCTGGGTTGTCCCGCCCAGGTCACCGATGAGAAGGACGCCGCCTTCATGCGGCTCGCCCAGGCTGCCGAGGGGTACTGCGTGCAGGCCAGGTGCCGACACCACGCCGCGTACTCGGGCGGGGTGCTGCGCATCTTCGAGGTACGCAAGGGGAGCATCGAGCTCACCGCATTCGTGCGCGCCGCGCTCGCGGTCGAGCTGGGGGACTTCACCCCCACGGACCGGCTCTTCCAGGAGACCGAAGCACTGGTCGGGCCTGTCCGCCGGGACGGCGAGGGGGACCAGGCCAGCGGCGGCTAGACGCCCGATGTCCGCCTGCCGCGGCGGTACCGGCGGGCCCATGAAAGCGGGGAGGTGCGGCGCCACGGGGGGAGCGCCGCACCTGCGACCAGCGTAGCGATCCACCGCCCGGCCCGGGCTCATTTGTGCGACCGGCAACGGAGAAGGCCCCGGACCTCGGTCCGGGGCCGTCGTCGTGGAAGACCGTCAGCCTGTCCCTGGCTAGGAGTCGTAGGCCCACGACCGGCCGGTCTGCCGGTACTGCTCGACCGGGATCGGCTCGACGCCGGGCCGCATCCGGCTCACGTACAGCAACCCGTTGAGGTGGTCGATCTCGTGGGCGACGAGCCGGGCAAGACCCCGCTCGTACACCGTGGTGACGGTGGTGCCCTCCAGCGTCGTGGTCTCGACGGTGATGCTCAGCGGGCGGGGGACCATCCCGCGGACGTCGAAGAACGACAGGCATCCCTCGTACTGCTCGTCGGCGTCGACGGAGGCCTCCGTGACGCGGGGGTTGAGAAGGACGATGGCGCCGGCGCCCTCGTCGGGCGGCTGGACGCCGGCGGCCGCGCGGCCGATGCCGATCTGCGGGGCCGCCAGTCCCATGCCCTTGGCGAAGGGGCGCACCCGGCCGATCCGCTCCATGGCGGTGAACAGCGCGTCCACGGCCTGCTCGGCGGCATGCTGCTCGGCGGGCAGGTCGAACGGGCGGGCCGTCTCGGTCAGGACCGGGGCGCCGCGCTGGACGACACCGAGGTCGCGCATCTGCTGACTGGGCCGGACCTCGGTCACTTGAACTCCCCGCGCTTCACGTCCTGTTCGGGCCGGGCCCGGAACCTCCATTCCAGACGATAGCGAGCGTGCAGGGCCGGGCGGCCGGTCGACCAGGTGAAGACGCGCATGCCGTCCTCCTCCCGGCGGCCGGGCGCGCTGGGCAGGGGAGACGCCTCGGCGGTCATCGACGTCTCGGTGCCCCACACCACCGGATCGAGCGCGACGGGGAAGGCGAGCACGACTTCGAGGTGCTCGGTGGGCAGCCGCACGGCCCGCTGGAACCACCTGCCCCACTTGGTGTCGCTGACGGTGTAGGCGTACTCGATCCACACCGAATCGCCGGGGTAGAGCGGGAAGCGGCCCTGGTCGTTGTCGAACAGCAGCCACACCGCGCGGCCGAGGAAGCGAGTCGGCGCTCAGAACTCGTCGGCGCGCATCGGGACGAGCTCGGCGACCTCGAACTGGGTCGTCTCCGGGTGTAGTTCGAGGAAACGGTCGATGACCTGGGCGTGCGCTTGGCCGGTGAACAGGTCCAGCGCCACGCGGTCGAGGGGACCGTCGTCCAACTGGAGGTAGGTCATGGCCAGATGGGCGCCGTGGTGCAGAGCGTCTTTCTCGGTGGGGTAGGTCCAGGTGCTCAGCTCGCGTTCCGGCTCGCTGCGGTGCAGCAGCACCCACGGCCCGCCGGCTGTACCCGTGGGCGAGTCGGCCAGGGTCCGGCACGTGCGGCACCACGAGGCGTTCGCGGCAAGCCGCTCTGCCGAACCGGCACCCCACACTGGCTCTGGCACGACGATGCGCGCGACCGCTGGCCGTACGGGCAGGGCCTGCGGCTCCTGGGTGAGCAGTTCGGGGACCCGGTAGGCGGTGCGGGCGCGGCTCTTCCTGCCGGCCGGAGGCTGCCACAGTGCCCGCGGCCACGGCTCTTCGAGAGTCACCGAGGGGCTGCGGCTGAGGGGATGGCCGAGGTCGACCCGGTCCCCGTAGGACGGGGCCGGCTCCTCCCCCGGCGGAAGCGGCAGCAGCCACCCGGCCACGTCCTTCACCCACGACTGCCCGCACCCGCACCAGTGCACGGCGGCAGCCTGCTCGGCGGGGCTGTCGTACCAGTCCGGCTCCTCCCGGCCCAGCCCGAGGCGCGCCAGGGCGGTCGGCTTCTCGCACGGGCAGGACGCGAACCGGTACAACTGCACATCGGGCTGCTCGTCGCGCGCCGCGTGCAGCCACGCCGGATGGACACCCAGCGCCCCGGCCAGTGCCGCCCGCTCTCCATCCCCGGGTCGGGAGCGGCCCGCCGCCCAGTGTCCGATCTGGTGCGCGCCGACGCCGACCTCGCCGCCCAGGCCGACCGCGGTCTTCGCGGACGCCTCCTGCCATAGCCGCAGGCGCCGCGCGAGGGGGGACAGCTCCAGCAGCGCCCATACCGGGTGGTCACCCTGGGGCTCGACGTGGTCCGGATCGTCCTCCCACACCTCATGGAGCATGTTGTAGGAAAAGGCGTGCTCGGCCAGCGTCTCGGTCACCCACCGGCGCACCGCGGCGTCGTCCGTCCACTGCTCATCGGTGGCCTCCCGAGCCGCGGCGTCCGCGTTCTCCGCCAACACCAGCTCTTCGTGCAGCGGGAAGATCAACTCCTCGACGGCCAGCAGCGCCCGGGAGGCGACGACACGGCGGGCCGGCTCCGGCGCCGCGCCGCTCAGCACGCCCGACAGCACGTCGACGGCCCGCACCACCAGCCGGTCCTCCTGCTTCCCCCACCTGCTCACTTCGATCCCCTCCCACGACCGCCGCAGCCCTGCGCGTGCCACATCATCCCGGCCACGACACGCACGCGGGCGACAACGCCCGAAGTTCACCCACACCAGAAGCCAGCCAGCAGCGCCCGGCATCAAACCCAGCACAACCGCCAACTACGCGGCCGCATACGCTGGGCCGATGCCCGTCGTACCCCCGCTCTTCAGCGATGCCGAGTCCGACCACCCCGCCATCGCCGAATGGTGCTCCACCATCCTGGCCGGCGACACCGCCCGCCTGCTCCTCCTGGGACCGCACTGGTCCGGCAAGTCCCACACCGCCTACGCCGGGCTGCGTCGCCTCCTCGCCGCCGGCTACCGCGAGGAGAACATCACCGTCCACCAGGCTTATGAGCTCAAGCGCAGCTACGAGCCCAGCATGATCGAGAACACCACCGCCGTCACGGTCATCGACGACCTGACCCTCTCCGTCGACCTGGTGCGCGAGGCGAAGGTGCCGCTGAAGCCGGACCCCGCCGACGTCCAGGCCATGATGGCCCTGGAGGCGGGAGCACTCGCGGATGCCGTCGCCCGTCTGAGCGTGCTGCCGGGGCGTTCCTGGCTCCTGATCGCCTCGAACCTCGACTGCCTCGTCGAGGCGGTCGGCCAAGAGACCGCCGACCGCCTCGTCGCCGTCGCCGAGCAGGCCGAACTCGTCCCCCGCCCCCGGCCGACCCTGCGCTGGTAGCAGCCGGACAATCAGCACGCCCGCCGCACCTCAATCAGCTGGACTACGCTGCGAGTTGTCGTCAGGGCGAAGGAAGGGCGGGCTGTGGCCAAGCGGACGAACGGCTCCGAGAAGAACCGCAAGGAGCCGCTGTCCGGCGTCGCACGCCGGCTGTGGGCGTTCTCCGGCAACGAATGCGCCTGGGGCGACCCGCACTGCTCAACCCGGCTGGTCACGGAGGAGGGCGCCTGGGTCGGCAAGATCGCCCACATCATCGGCGCCGAGCCCGGTAGCGCCCGTCACGAGGCGTGGGACGGCCAGGACGTCGACCAGCTGCGGGACTTCGACAATCTGATGCTGCTGTGCGGGGTGCACCACGACCTGATCGACAGCAGCGTCACCCGGCACGACTACACCGTCGAGTACCTGCGGGCAGTCAAACAGAAGCACGAGGCCACGTACCGCTACACGGTCGACGACATCGAGGCCGAGTTCCGCGACACGGTCAACGGCTCCCTGGTCCGCCCCGCCACCACCATGACGCGCTTCTTCGCCTGGGAGGACGCCAACCAGGACCCGTCGGACGAACAGGACTTCCTTCAGCTGGTCAACCGCTTCGCGGGGCGGGTCGGCGGCCTCACGCGGATGGCCCGACAGGTGCTCGCCCTCGTGGTGCACGAGGAGACCACGGACTTCGAACTGGTGCTGAGGCGCTTCTCGGCGGACCGTACGACGCTGCTCAGCGTCGTACGCGAACTCCAGAAGGCGGAGATGGTCTACCTCCACGCCGAGGAGTACGACGAGGACCGCGGACAACTGTCCCTGCTCAGTGGCGCTCTGGAGGGAGTCCCCGAAATGTGGGACGAGCTTCGGGGCTTCTGCCGCGACGAGAAGGTGGACCTCAAGGAGATCCTGGTGGATCTCGACTTCTCCCGCTTGGACTGAGCCGCCGGCGGGCGTACGACCTACGCCCGGGGAGTGGCGGCCCCGGCCGTACTGCGTCCCGTCACGGGGACCGGGGCCTGTCCCGCACACTCCATTCCGGCACGGGCCACGGCGAGCCTAACGAATGACCCAAGAGCCCCTGCACCGATTTCCACCGGCCCGGGACGAAGCACGAGGACAAGCACGGCGAGGGGACTGCCACAAGGCATCACGCCGTCGGCTTCCGCACAGGACAGGTACCGCGAGCGGCGACACCGACGGCATCGTCGCCACTGTCCTGAACGCGCGGCGTGTCGGCCTCGGCGGGCCTGGCGGTGACACCGTAGAAGCCGCCGAAGGCCTCGACGCCGCTCTTCCCTTCCAGTTGGGCGAGCAGCGCCGCCGCTGCCACGCCGCGCGCCAGTTCGCTCGCGGTCCGGGCCACACGGTTCTGCGCGCGTCCCGACCGAGGACGACCATCGCTGAACTGGATCGCGTCACCGTTCTCGCCCAGGCTGCCACCAGCGCGCTCGGCCTCGCCACGTAGCCAGGCCTTGGCCTGCTCGCGCGAATGGCCCCATTGCCTGAGCTTGTACGCGATGTCAGCACCGCACAGCGGAACTGCGAAATCCAGGAAGAGCCGCAGCTCATCAATGGCATTCAATGGTTCAGGCTGGCGCACAGAAGAATCTCCTAGACATAAAGAGTCGGAAACCCGAAATTGGGCTAAAGAAGCGGCTGGGTTCCAGGAGAAAGCGAGCAGGAAGCGTCCGTCGGAAAGATGCCGGCGCTATCGGGCCACACGGCCTGCCAATACGGCACGGCAATCTCCTGGCCGTACACCGCCCGCAGCATCGAGAAGGGCTCCAGGGACGTCACGGGGCGCATGAGCAGCTGGAATCCGTTCGCAAGAACCCCGTCCAGCGCCTCACCGTCAACTGGACCAGACGATCCGGCGAACCGCTCGATGAGGGAGTGAAGCAGGCCCTGCATCACCCGGACGTCCAGGCCGGCCATCACGAACTCGCACCCCAGAGATTCGTGCAGACCGATGGTGTAGCAATAGGCAGCAGAACTCTCATCACCAAGAACTGGCTGGATAGCGAACCCGTGCTCCGCGATTACGCCCCGCAGCCGAGCAACGTACGCCGTCATGAAGTCGGGCGGACACACCGGGCAATCCGCATCTCCGCAAGAATCGTGAGGGCGGCCCTTCGGCAAGACACTGGCCGCGGCATCGGGTGTGAAATCGAGATCGCGGACGACCAGCTGGGACGGGTCATCGTCCGGACCAAGTGACTCCAGAGCCGGGAGATCGATCAGGCCCCACCCGCCTTGCGACAGGTCACCCCCCAGGCACGACCACCCGTAAGCCCGGCCGCTCGCGTCGTCGACCTCCACGACGTACCACTCACCCTCGGCGGAGTAGTACCGGAGGCCGACCACCCTGTGCTCATGCGGCTCCAGGACCGTTGCCCACAGAGCCGGGATCTCGGCCAGCACCTCCGGAGCCGGGTAGAAGCCGTGGCCGCGCTCATCGCGCCACAGCTCGGGCGGCCGCGTCCCGACCGGAGCGCCCCCCTGCGCAGAGCCCTCGGCGTCGGGCTGGGCGCGGAAGACGGCCTGCTCCACATCCGGGTGAAAGATCGACACCTCCTCGCCGTCCCAGCGCACGGTGTACGCCTCCAGGTCACCGGGCAAAGCGAGCAGTTCGGGGACGGTCTCCATCGCCCTGAGGAAGAGGGCGATGAACAGTTCTTCCCGGCTTCCGGCGTCGGTAGAGACGGTGGTTCGCTCCCAGGGGTGCCCGAGGACGCGCATGCGGATGTCCGCCATGATCAGTTCTCCAGTGAAGCGTGGGTGGGGAGCCGACGAGGGCCTGGCTGAGGGCGTGCGTCGCCTCTGAGGCGATCGCGGAGTAGCGACGCTGCGCCTCAGCGCGCATCACGGGCCAGCCGGCCCCGACCGAGTGAGAGGAGGGAGGAGCCTGCCCGGATCAGGAGGCTGACGACTGCTGGGCCCGATACTTGCCCACCACGGCGAGCACGGCGGTGCCGAGCAGGTCGGCACCCTCACCCGCCATCCAGTCGCCGAGTGTCGCTTCCGGGCTGCTGCTGAGCCGCTGGATGAGTTCGTGCACGCCGACATGCGGAACGCCCTCGGCATCGCAACCAGCCTCGAAGTGCCCGAAGTCGGGGGCGTACGCGTGGTAGTGCCCGTCGGCGCTCCAGTGAGGGTCCTGCCACAGCTCGAACACGGCGTTCGGAGCGTCCTCCTCCAGCCGCGCGGCTACTTCCTCGCAGAGGCCCAATGCGGCGTCCCGGGCGCGGTAGACCTGTCCCAGCGTGAGGGTCTCGGAGGGACCACGCTCATACTCGCCGCGAAGCCTGTGCTCCCGCATGAGGTCGAGAAGCGCGACGACCTCGCCAGCGGGAATCGAATGGATGCGGAGCTGCAGATCAGCAGACACGATTCTTCCTACGATCGAGCGCCACGGCGGGCGCGCATGAAGAGGGACAGCACCGCGGGCGTTGTCGGCAGCGGTGAAGTAGAGGGGCTTCGGTCGCTCGGCCGGCGCCCTCGAACCGGCGGAAGGAGTGGGGCCGTAGGCGTTTGGCTGTGTGCGGCTCTTCGGCCGTCCGGAGTTACGCCAAGGCCTGGTTGAGGGCAGCCGTCAGAACCGCGATGCCTCACGCCGCCAGCTGCGCGTCTCGGCGCGGCGAACCAGACGGCGGAACCAGGGCCCCTTTTCGCCCTCATCGCTGTACCGGCCCGGCAGGATCTTGCTCCCCACGGAGCCGGTCCGAGCGTTCTTGACCTTGCGACGCCTCGCGGGACGCTTACTCGCCCCGGTTCCCGGGACGGGGGTGCTCATGTTGAGATCAACTCCGCATCTGTTTGCCCCGATGCCTTACGCGGCGTCGTTCTCGGCGCAGTCGGGGCAGTCGTCGGGGCAGCGGTCGTGGGTGCCGTAGGTGTGAACCTCACAGCGCACACAGGGGTCAACGGAGGCGACGTAGTCGCCGTCTTCGGTACGGGTTTCTCCGACCCAGTCGTCAGCCGGGATCCCAGTCGGTTCGTTGCAGTGGCCGCAGTTGACCTCGCCGGGACGGTAGATGGCCATCAGAGCTCACGCTCGGGCAGACCGCCGTGGAGCCTCCACAGGAACTCCGACATGTCGACGCCGATCTCGTGCTCGGCGTCGTTACTGTCGCCATCGACGGCCTCGTTCCAACGGGCGAGAAGTTCTTCGACCTCGGCCAGGTCGGAGGGGCTGAGTTTGGTGCTCAAGGCGCGGTCCTCCTGCTTGCGCGCCCCGACAAGCGGGGTCGGATGGGGTTGGGGCATGGGCCCCGGAGGGCTGGAAAGTCAGCCAGGCGGTAGGTGTGATCAGCAGTCGAAGGCCGACGTGAGGCTGTTTAGCTCACGCTTCAGCCCTCAGCGACCACCACCTGTACGCCCGAAGTCCGGCACTTCTGGCCGCGCACGAGGTGGCGATCCAGCCGGCCATCGATCAGATCGACAACCGCACCGCACCCGGCAGCCGGGCAGCGGACGGCCATCACCCGGCCCTCATCGTCGAGGAGGGGCATTTCAGATGCGATGGCCATCGCCGTCTGCTCGCCCTTCAGACGTACGGAGAAGGTCACCGCGCCGCCGGCCTCTACGTCACTGATGCACGACTGGCACAGGGGCCGCCTACGCGCTCTGGCTGTGGCTTCTGGCGACGCGGCCACGCTGCGACCGTCGGGAGAGATACCAGGCGGCAGGCCCGTCTCGGGGTCGATCAAGAGGCTCGGGGCGGTGTGTCGCTCCAGTTCGTGAAACAACGTCGGGCGGCCGCAACAAGGGCACATCATCAGATAGAACAACGCGAGCTCTCACGATCGTCGGAGTGGTGTGGGTAGGCACGGACGGCCCCATGGGAAGGGCCGTTCTGGCGCGGGGCCGTTCCAGGGACATCCAGTTGGTGACCTCGGCCGGGTCTTCTTCCCCGACGAGGCCGCGGGCGGCGGTCCGCTGGTCGGGTGGCTTCTCGGCCGAAGGTCTTCGCTCCCCGGCCCCGCAAGAGCAACAATACATATTGGAATCGCAATATGCAACAACAAAAAGAGTCCGTCTGCCTCAATGCCCGGACCAGGTGCCGGAAGGCGCGAGAGGGCCAACCCGATCGCCGCCGTCCCTAGACCGTGCCATGCCCTCAGGGCCTCGCCTACGCACAGCCGCCTACCCGCCCTTCGCCCACGGCCCCGGCGCGCCAGGGACGCAAGAGGCGCACGGAGCCGACAGACGTGCGCCCTGCCCGAGGCACGGCCAGACCCGTACCGTCGCAACATCGGGCCGAATACGCCGGGGGGACGCTCGGGACACAGCGGCCGGGGAGGACGGTGGCGTGGTCATGGAGCGCAGGAGGGTACTGGAGACCGGGCTCTGCGCGGCGGTGCTGTGGACGGGCGGCACGACAGCGGTGCTGGCCGGCGAACACGGCCAGCACCTGGACGAGGGGGATCTGCCGGCTGCGCGCAGGCTGTTCGCCGCCGGCAGCTACGACCGGCTCCACCAGATGCTCCCAGGGATGATCGCCCGCGCGAGCGAGAGCGAGCGAACGGACCCAGTCGGCGCCAGCCGCGCGGCGGGGGTATGGGTACTCGTCTCTCAACTAGCAGCAAAGGAAGCTGAGATGGGCACTGCGGCCGCCTTCGCGGTCAGGGCAGGGACGGCGGCCCGCCGCTCGGGCCGACCGGAACTCCTCGCGGCCGCCGCGCGCGCGGCCGCGACACCGCTGCGTCGTACGGGCCGCGCGGACACGGCCCTGCAACTGCTCGCAGAAGCGCACGATGAGCTGGGCACCGCTCCCCGGCCGTCCGCGGCCGTCCTGGACGCGTCCGGCATGGTGGCCCTGACCGCGGCCTACACCGCCGCCCAGGCCCGAATGCCCGCCGTCGCCGAGCAGTTTGCGTCCCTGGCCGAACAGACCGCGGCCCGCCTCCTCCGCGACCGCGGACGGGTACCGGCTGGCGCAGAGCTGTCGCCAGCGCAGTGCGTGCTGTACCGGGTCGGCATCCACCAGAAGCTCGGCGACGTCGACCGAGCCCTGGCGTACGCCGCGGGCCTGGAGCCGACCGCGCTGACCACACCGGAGCGCCGAGCCCGCGCGGCGACCGACACCGCCCGCGCCCTGCTGACCGCCGGAGACGTGGCGACCGCGTTCGTCCAGCTACAACTCGTGGAACGAGCCGCGCCGCAGGAGGCCCGCCGCCCCTCAGTCCGCGCGCTGACGGCCGAGGTCGCAGCGCGTCGGCCGGACCTACCCGGCGTCACAGCCTTCGCCCGCCGCACCACCCTGCGCGCCGCGACATGACCACCCCGCCGGCCGATTCCCCACCGCGCCCTCGCATTGGGACTTGATCAAGGTCGAGCGGACCTCGCGGGGGGCGTCGTCAGCCCAGGTAGTAGGTGTGTGTCGGGCGAAAGGTCGGGTAGAGCAATTCGAATGCACCCGGGCCCCGCGGGTCGTCGAAGGCGAGCAGCGCCGGGGCGTCCAAGGTGCAGCAGCCACACTTTGGATCCATCCACGTGATGGTGATGTGGGGAAACTCGGCCGCCATTTCGCGGATGGCATCCTCCCACGCCGTCTTGTCCTCATCACGCCAGTCGTGCTGGGTTCCGTCCATGTAGACCTGGTCCAGGCGCTCGGCCCACTCGTCGAATTTCATGCCTGCGGCCTTTCTGCGCTCGTGGTTGGTGGCCCGGCCCCGGGTCCCGCGTGGAGGGGGTTGGTGGGGCCGGGGGGCCGGGCCAAGGGTGGACGTGGGCGGGTCCTGGGGGTTGGGACTGATCCTGCCCTGGTCTGGGTGTTCCGCTTCCGTCGGCGCGGGCCGCGAAGGCCCGTGCGGTGCGGGTGGGTCCGGGCTCCGGCGTGGGGGCCCTGGCCGGGCCTTGGTGGGGGGTGTGGGGGTCCGGCGGCCCCGTGTTGGGGGTTGGGGCCGCCGGGTGGTGGGTGGGGGGTCAGGCGGTCTTGTAGCCGTTGAGCTTCTCGACCAGCTCGGCGCGGATGAAGGCGAGTGCCTGTGCCTTGTCGTCGAGCTTGTTGATCTCGGCCT
>NZ_JBIRUZ010000024.1:0-73204 GCF_044386545.1 Streptomyces sp. NPDC020489 | reverse complement strand
AATCCGCACACCAAGCCGGTCGTCTTCTGGCAGCGGGTGATCGCGGAGATCAACGCCGGCGATCCGGACGTGATCTTCCTGGCCGAGGCGTTCACGCGGCCGGCGATGATGCACACCCTGGCGCAGATCGGCTTCCAGCAGTCCTACACGTACTTCACCTGGCGCAACACCAAGGAAGAGCTGACCGAGTACCTGACGGAGCTGTCGGGTGAGGCGGCCGCCTACATGCGGCCCAACTTCTTCGCCAACACCCCCGACATCCTGCACGCCTACCTCCAGCACGGCGGCCGTGCGGCCTTCGAGGTCCGTGCGGTCCTGGCCGCCACCCTCTCGCCGACCTGGGGCATCTACAGCGGCTACGAACTGTGCGAGAACACCCCCCTGCGCGCCGGCAGCGAGGAGTACCTGGACTCGGAGAAGTACCAACTCCGGCCCCGCGACTGGGAGTCGGCCCACGACACCATCGCGCCCCTGATCACCCGGCTCAACGCGGTCCGCCGGGCGCACCCGGCCCTGCGCCGGCTCAGGAACATCCACTTCCACCCCACCGACAACGACTCGGTGATCGCCTACAGCAAGCGCACCGGGGAGGACACGGTCCTGGTGGTCGTCAATCTCGACCCTCATCACACCCAGGAGGCCACGGTCTCGTTGGACATGCCGCAACTCGGCCTGGACGGGAACACATCGCTGTCCGTGCACGACGAACTGACGGGTGACAGCTACCGCTGGGGTGACAGGAACTATGTGCGCCTCGAACCCGGTCGGGCGCCCGCGCACGTGTTCCACGTCCAGCCATCGGCATCCCAGACCGGAGGGTCAAGAGCGTCATGACCGTCAACGAGCCCGTCCACGACACCTTCGAGGACACCCCCGCCAAGGACCGGGACCCCGACTGGTTCAAGCGCGCCGTGTTCTACGAGGTGCTCGTCCGCTCCTTCCAGGACAGCAACGGCGACGGCGTCGGCGACCTGAAGGGCCTCACCTCCAAGCTCGACTACCTGCAATGGCTCGGCGTCGACTGCCTGTGGCTGCCGCCGTTCTTCAAGTCACCCCTGCGCGACGGCGGCTACGACGTCTCCGACTACACCGCCGTCCTGCCCGAGTTCGGTGACCTCGCCGACTTCGTGGAGTTCGTCGACGCCGCCCACCAGCGCGGCATGCGCGTCATCATCGACTTCGTCATGAACCACACCAGCGACCAGCACCCGTGGTTCCAGGAGTCCAGGCGCGACCCCGACGGCCCCTACGGCGACTACTACATGTGGGCCGACGACGACAAGAAGTACGACGAGGCGCGGATCATCTTCGTCGACACCGAGGTCTCCAACTGGACCTACGACCCGGTGCGCGGCCAGTACTTCTTCCACCGGTTCTTCTCCCACCAGCCCGACCTCAACTACGAGAACCCCGCGGTCCAGGAGGAGATCCTGGCGGCGCTGCGCTTCTGGCTGGACCTGGGCATCGACGGATTCCGCCTCGACGCGGTCCCCTACCTCTACGCCGAGGAGGGCACCAACTGCGAGAACCTGCCCGCCACGCACCAGTTCCTCAAGCGGGTGCGCCGCGAGATCGACCTGATGTACCCGGACACGGTGCTGCTGGCGGAGGCCAACCAGTGGCCCGAGGACGTCGTGGACTACTTCGGCGACTACTCCTCCGGCGGTGACGAGTGCCACATGGCGTTCCACTTCCCCGTCATGCCCCGCATCTTCATGGCCGTACGCCGCGAATCGCGCTACCCCGTCTCCGAGATTCTCGCCAAGACCCCGGCCATCCCGTCCAGTTGCCAGTGGGGCATCTTCCTGCGCAACCACGACGAACTGACCCTGGAAATGGTCACCGACGAGGAACGCGACTACATGTGGGCGGAGTACGCCAAGGACCCGCGGATGCGCGCCAACATCGGCATCCGCCGCCGCCTCGCCCCGCTCCTCGACAACGACCGGGACACCATCGAGCTGTTCACCGCGCTGCTGCTGTCCCTGCCCGGCTCGCCGATCCTCTACTACGGCGACGAGATCGGCATGGGCGACAACATCTGGCTCGGCGACCGCGACGCGGTGCGCACGCCGATGCAGTGGACACCGGACCGCAACGCGGGCTTCTCCACGGCCGACCCGGGCCGCCTCTACCTGCCGACGATCATGGACCCGGTCTACGGCCACCAGGTCACCAACGTCGAGGCGTCCATGAGCAGCCCCTCCTCGCTGCTGCACTGGACCCGCCGCATGATCGAGATCCGCAAGCAGAACCCCGCCTTCGGCCTGGGCTCCTACACCGAGCTCCAGTCCTCCAACCCGGCCGTCATCGCCTTCCTGCGCGAGTACGAGGACGACCTCGTACTGTGCGTGCACAACTTCTCCCGCTTCGCACAGCCCACCGAACTCGATCTGCGCGCCTTCGACGGACGCCACCCGGTGGAACTCATCGGCGGGGTCCGCTTCCCCGCCATCGGTGAACTGCCGTATCTGCTGACGCTGGCAGGGCACGGCTTCTACTGGTTCCGGCTCTCCCGAGTCGCATCCCGCATCGTCCGACGACCGTGAGCGATGCGCCGGTGAAAGGAGTCGTCACCATGCCGAAGACCGCATTCCCACGCCCGGACGGTACGACCGTCACCGGGCCCATGGCCTCGCTCGCCGGGCTGCTGCGCGAGTGGCTGCCCCGGCAGCGCTGGTTCGCGGGCAAGGACCGGCCCGTCACGGAGCTCACGCTGCTGTCCATGACGGAGCTGTTCCCGGGCTGTCTGCACCTGCTGGTCCATGCCGGACACACGCCCCTCCCCGCACTCCCCGCCCCCGGCGGCACGGCCGCCACGTCCGGCGACTGCTACCAGCTGCTCCTCGGCGTCCGCAAGCATCTGTCGCCGCGCCTCGGCCGGGCCCTGATCGGGCGGGCCGAGGAGGGGCCGCTGGCCGGGCTGGTGGTCTACGACGCCTTGCAGGACCCCCGGGCGGCGCAGTTGCTGCTGGAGCGGCTGCGGCAGCCCGGCGCGGCCGGACCGCTGCGTTTCGAGGCCGACCCGGCCGTGTCGGTGCCCGCGGGACTCGCCCCGCGGGCCCTGGAGGCGGAGCAGTCCAACTCCTCGCTGGTGTACGGGGAGTCGTACATCCTCAAGGTCTTCCGGCGGGTGCAGCCCGGCGTCAACCCGGATCTGGAGGTGCCGGGCGCGCTGGCCGGGCAGGGGTGCCGTCGGGTGCCCGCTCCGGTCGCGTGGTTCCGGACCACGCATCCGCAGGAGGCGACCCTCGGGGTGCTCCAGCCCTTCCTGCCCGACGCCTCGGACGGCTGGACCCTGGCCCTCCAGGCCCTCGCCTCCGGGGACGACTTCACGGCACAGGCCCACGCGCTGGGGCGGGCCACCGCCGAGGTGCACCTCGCCCTGGCCGCCGCCTTCCCGACCGGGGCCCCCGCGGAGAACGACCGGACGGCGGCCGAGATGAGCGATCGGCTGACCTCCGCCGCGCACTGCGTGCCGGCCCTCCAGCCGTTCGTGCCCGGGCTGCGGGCCGCTTTCGCCGCGCTCACCACGTGCGACTCCGGTCCGCCGGCCCAGCGCATCCACGGCGATCTGCACCTCGGTCAGGTGCTGCGGGCAGGCCGCGACTGGTTCGTGATCGACTTCGAGGGCGAGCCGTCCCGCCCGCTCGCCGAACGGCGCAGCACCCACTCCCCGGTCCGGGACATCGCCGGCATGCTGCGGTCCTTCGACTACGCGGCCCGCCAGCGGCGCCCCTGGCGCCCGGAGTGGGCGCGCCGCTGCCGTGAGGCCTACTGCGCGGGGTACGCCTCGCTCGCCGGGTGGGACCCGCGCAAGAAGCACGGGCTGCTGCGTGCCTACGAGACCGACCGGGCCGTGTACGAGGTGCTCTACGAGGCCCGGCACCGCCCTGACTGGATGCCCGTACCGATGGCGGCGATCGAACGCCTTGCCGTGAGAGGAGCCTGAGACCGTGGCCCTGCGTGACACCACGCCCCCCGAGGCGGGCGGCCCGGCCCCCTGCCGCTCCGCCCCTGCCCTGGACCCTGCCGATCGCGTCCGGCTGCTGTCGGGCACCCATCACGATCCGCACGCCCTCCTGGGCGCCCACCCGGTGCCCGGCGGCATCGCCTTCCGCGCCCTGCGCCCCTTCGCGAGCTCGGTGAGCGTGGTCGTCGACGCCGAGCCCCACAGGCTGGTCTCGGAGGGCGAGGGCCTGTTCACCGGCGTCCTCCCCCTCACCGCGATCCCCTCGTACACCCTGCTCGTGGCGTACGGGGACGACGAGCGCGAGGTGCACGACCCGTACCGTTTCCTGCCCGCCCTCGGCGAGGTGGACCTGCACCTCATCCGTGAGGGCCGGCACGAGCAGCTGTGGAAGGCCCTCGGCGCGGAGCCGATGACCCACCAGGGTGTGACCGGCACCCGCTTCACCGTGTGGGCGCCGAACGCGCGCGGGGTCCGCGTCGCCGGGGACTTCACCTGCTGGGACGGCACGGCGTTCCCGATGCGGTCGCTGGGCGCGTCCGGGGTGTGGGAGCTGTTCCTGCCGGGCATCGGGGAGGGTGCCCGGTACAAGTTCGAGATCACGTCCCGGCACGGCGACCGCTTCCTGAAGGCCGACCCGATGGCCCGTCGCGCCGAGGTCCCTCCCGACACGGCGTCGATCGTGACCGTGTCGCACTACGAGTGGGACGACGCGGAGTGGATGGCGCACCGGGGTGACCTCCCCGTGCACGAGGCGCCGTTCTCCGTGTACGAGGTCCATCTGCCCTCCTGGCGCCCCGGACTGACGTATCGCCAGCTGGCCGAGGAACTCCCGTCGTACGTGAAGGAGTTGGGCTTCACCCATGTCGAGCTGATGCCGGTGGCGCACCACCCCTTCAGCGGTTCCTGGGGCTACCAGGTGACCGGGTTCTACGCGCCGACGGCCCGGCTCGGCTCACCGGACGACTTCAAGTACCTCGTCGACGCCCTGCACCGGGCCGGTCTCGGCGTGATCATGGACTGGGTGCCCGCTCACTTCCCCAAGGACGACTGGGCGTTGGGCCGCTTCGACGGCGAGCCCCTGTACGAGCCGGGAGACTGGCGACGGGCCGAGCACCCGGACTGGGGGACGTACGAGTTCGACTACGGCCGGGTTGAGGTGCGCAACTTCCTCGTCGCCAACGCGGTCTACTGGTGCGAGGAGTTCCACATCGACGGGCTGCGGGTGGACGCGGTCGCCTCGATGCTCTACCTGGACTACTCGCGCGACTCCGGACAGTGGACGCCCAATGTGTTCGGCGGCCGCGAGGACCTGGACGCGATGGCGTTCCTCCAGGAGATGAACGCCACCGTCTACCGGCGGGTGCCCGGGGTCATGACGAT
Source organism: Streptomyces sp. NPDC020489 (assembly GCF_044386545.1). Lineage (NCBI taxonomy): Bacteria > Bacillati > Actinomycetota > Actinomycetes > Kitasatosporales > Streptomycetaceae > Streptomyces > Streptomyces sp. NPDC020489. The sequence goes on along the minus strand of NZ_JBIRUZ010000024.1, from coordinate 67,851 downwards.
CGCCGAGGAGTCCACCGCGTGGGACGGCGTGACGCGGCCCACGGAGAGTGGTGGGCTCGGTTTCGGGCTGAAGTGGAACATGGGCTGGATGCACGACTCGCTCGGCTACGTCCAGCACGAGCCGGTCCACCGCAAGTACCACCACCACGAGATGACCTTCTCGATGGTGTACGCGTACAGCGAGAACTACGTCCTGCCCATCTCCCACGACGAAGTCGTCCACGGCAAACAGTCGCTGGTCTCCAAGATGCCCGGCGACTGGTGGCAGCAGCGCGCCACCCACCGCGCCTACCTCGGCTTCATGTGGGCCCACCCCGGCAAGCAACTCCTCTTCATGGGCCAGGAGTTCGCCCAGGGCGCCGAGTGGTCCGAGGCCCACGGCCCGGACTGGTGGCTGCTCGACCCCGCCTACGGAGCCGAGCCCGACCACCGCGGGGTGCGGGACCTGGTGCGCGACCTCAACACGGTCTACCGCGGGACCCCCGCCCTGTGGCAGCGGGACACCACCCCCGACGGCTTCCAGTGGATCGTGGGCGACGCCGCCGAGGACAACGTCTTCGCCTTCCTTCGTTTCGACGCGAAGGGCGCACCGCTGCTCGCCGTCTCCAACTTCTCCCCCGTCGTCCGTCACGACTACCGCCTCGGCGTCCCCGACGACATCCCCGCCTGGCGGGAGATCCTCAACACCGACGCGGACCGCTACGGCGGCAGCGGCGTGACCTGTGCCGAACCGGTCACACCGGAGGACGGTGTCGTACGCGTCACAGTGCCTCCGCTCGCGACGGTATGGCTCACTCCTGTGTGATCGGCCGTCCGCTGGGCAGTCGGGGCGTACGACACCCCCGTCGCGGCAGAAGGGCAGTATCACGTGCGCACCGTCGGAGTAGAGGAGGAGCTCCTCCTGGTCGACCCGGAGACCGGCGAGCCCCGCGCCCTGTCGGCCGCAGTGCTGGCGCGTGCCGCACAGGACGACCCGGACGGGGAGGTCTTCGAGAAGGAGCTCCACAACCAGATGCTCGAGTTCGCCACCCATCCCCAGTCGGAGATGGCGGAACTCGCCGCGGAGATCGTCCGCTGCCGCAAGGAGGCGGCCCGGCACGCCGGGGAGATCGGCTGCACCGTCGCCGCGCTCGCGACCTCTCCGCTGCCGGTCAGCCCCTCGGTGAACGTGGGGCAGCGCTACCAGTGGATGGCCGAGCAGTACGGCGCCACCAGCAAGGACCTCGTGCTGGGGTGCCATGTCCATGTGTCCGTCGAGTCCGACGACGAGGGCGTCGCCGTGATCGACCGGATGCAGCCCTGGCTGTCGGTGCTGGCGGCGCTGAGTGCCAACTCCCCGTTCTGGCAGGGCCGGGACACCCAGTACAGCAGTTATCGCAGCCGGGTGTGGCAGCGGTGGCCGTCGGCCGGTCCGACCGAGGTCTTCGGGTCGGCCGAGTGCTATCACCGGCGGGTGGCGGACATGGTCGCCACCGGGGTGATCCTCGACGAGGCGATGGTCTACTTCGACGCCCGGCTGTCCCAGCGCTACCCGACGGTCGAGATCCGGGTCTCGGACGTCTGTCTGCACGCCTCCACCGCCGCCCTGATCGCCACGCTCGCCCGCGGACTCGTCGAGACCTCGGCGCGGGACTGGCGCGCGGGCCGCGAACCGGCGGGACACAGCGTGAGCCTGCTGCGGATGGGCGCCTGGCAGGCCGCGCGGTCGGGTCTGACGGGGGAGCTGCTGCATCCGACGACCATGCGGCGACTGCCCGCCGAGACGGTCGTACGGGCGCTCCTGGATCACGTCGGCGACGCGCTGGCCGAAACCGGTGACCTCGACCGGGCCCGGGAGGGCTGTGCCGCGCTGCTGCGGCACGGCAACGGCGCGCGCATGCAGCGTGAGCTGATGGAGCGGACCGGGAGTCTGCGGGACGTCGTCACCGAGTGCGTGCGCCATACCCAGGAGGAGAGCGGCCCCTTCTCGCCGCACCTGTAGCGGGGCGCGCGGCGGGGTCCGCCGAGCGGTGAGCCGACGCGCCGGTCCGGACCGTGGCCGGCGTGGCGCACGTCCCCCGGGTGCCTTGATCACGCCCAGATCACCAAGTGGGCCCTACTTGTCGAATCGCTGCATCGACCGCGCTGACCTGGGCTAGATTCGGGCACCGCCGATAACCGTGCTCATCGGTGGAGTCACACCCCGTACACACCAGGAGCAGCGCATGCGCGACGTCGCCCTCGCTCCCCCGTCCGTCTCACCCCTGACCGGCGGGCTCGCCGACAGCGTCTTCGAGACCGCGGCCCGCAACCCGACCCTGCCGATGCTCGCGCGCCGCCTCGACCCCTCCTCCACCAGATGGCAGGAGGTGACGGCCGTGGAGGTGCGGGACGAGGTCGTCGACCTCGCCAAGGGCCTGATCGCCTCCGGGATCGCACCGGGCAACCGCGTGGCGATCATGGCCCGTACCCGGTACGAGTGGACGGTTCTCAGCCACGCCCTGTGGGCTGTCGGCGCCGAGGTCGTGCCGATCTACCCGACGTCCTCACGCGACCAGGTCGCCTGGATCCTCAAGGACTCCGACTGCGTCGGCGTCATCGTCGAGGACGAGCAGAGCATCATGACGGTCGGCTCGGTGTGCGCGTCGCTGCCCCGGTTGCGCCACGTCTGGCAGATGGACGACGGGGCGCTGGAACAGCTCGTCGCGCGGGGCGAGTTCATCCCGTTCGCCACGGTCGAGTCGCTGCGCCGCATCGTGACGCCGGACTCCACCGCGGCCGTCGTCTACACCTCCGGCACCACGGGCCGCGCCGTGGGCTGCGCCCTGAGCCACCGCGGCCTGGCGAGCGCCTGCGACACCCTGCTGGAGGGCTGGGGCCACACGGTGGTACCGCCCGGCGGACAGGGCAGCGTCCTCGCCTTCCTGCCGTTCTCCCACGTCTACGGCCTGCTGGTGCAGAGCCTGTGCATCCGTGGCGGCCTGCTGATGGGCCACGAACCGGAACTGACCGAGGCGGCCCTCTCGGCGGCGCTGCGCTCCTTCAGGCCCACGTACTTCTGTGCCGTTCCCTCGCTCTTCGAGCGGATCTACAAGACCTTTCTGCGCACGGCTCAGCAGACCGGCCGCGGCACCCTGTTCGAGCGGGCCGCGGAGACGGCACGGGACTTCGCGGCGGCCGTCGAACGCCACCGCCTCGGCCAGGGACCGGGCCCCGGCCTCGACCTGCGCCTGCAACACGCCCTGTACGAACGCACGGTGTACCGCCGGCTCCGGTCCGCGATGGGCGGACGGGTGCTGCGGGCCACGTCAGGCGGGTCACCGCTGAGCCGTGAGCTCTCCCTGTTCTACGAGGGCATCGGCCTGTACGTGAACGACGGCTACGGGCTGACCGAGACCAGCGGCGCGGTCACCGGCCAGCCGCTGGGCCGGGAGAAGTCCGGCACCGTCGGACAGGCCCTGCCGGGCACCCGGATCATGGTGGCCGAGGACGGGGAGATCCTGGTCAGCGGCCCCTCGGTGTTCCAGGGCTACGTCAACGACGAGGCCGGCACCCGGGCCGTGCTCGGCGGCGGGTGGCTGGCCACCGGGGATCTGGGGCACCTGGACGCCGAGGGTTACCTGTCGATCACCGGGCGCAAGAAGGACGTCATCATCACCGGCAGCGGCAAGAGCGTGGCGCCGGCCTTCCTGGAGCAGCGGCTGCGCATGCATCCGCTCATCCACCAGGCGGTCCTGGTGGGCGACGACCGGCCCTGTGTGGGCGCCCTGATCACCCTCGACCCGGACTTCCTGGCCCACTGGCGGGGCGGGCTCGCGCTGCCGGGGGACGCACCGAGCCGGCAGGCGCGTGAGGAGAACGCGCTGCGCGAGGAGATCGGACGGGCCGTGGCCGCCGCGAACAGCGCGGTGTCCCGATCGGAGTCCGTCCGGGTCTTCCGGGTGCTGCCGGAGCCGTTCGACCTGGCCAGCGGACTGCTCACCCCTTCGATGAAGCTGCGCAGGGACGAGATCGTGCGGCACTACGCCTTCGAGATCGACGCGATGTACCAGGCACGTTCCCGCACCCCGCGGCAGCGGCTGTCCGATGAGGTGAGCGGCTGGGACGACGCGGACAACGTGTTCCGGTGACGCGGGTCCCGGGAGTCCGATTGACCTCAGCGCCCCCGGGAACTCGCAGCAGTGGCGCCGCCGAGGAGCGCCGGACACCGGACTGGGCAGCATGCGAGCACCGTAGGAACGAGCATTGGCTTCTGTGGAGATCCCCAGCCTCACCACGAGCTTCGCGGGCGAGCCGCGGAGCGTCACCGGCGCGCGGGTCGCCGCGGACGAGTTTCTCTACGGGCTCGCGCAGGCCGCGGAGCCCTCGACACCCGAGCACTGGGACGACATCCTGCTCGTCGTCACCGAACTGGCCGCCAACGCCGTCCAGTACGCCCCGGGACCCTTCGAGCTGTCCCTGCGGCGCACCTTCGACGGTGTGCACGTGACCCTGCACGACACCAATCCCACCCCGCCCGCGCCGCGCCCCTTCCACCCGAGCAAGGGAGGCGGGGGTGTCGGCTGGCATCTGATCCACGCCCTGTGCGATCAGGTGAGCGTGGTGACCGAGGGCTCCGGCAAGGACGTGCATGTGTTCATGCCCTGGTGAGCCGCCCCCTCGTGAATCACATGACTTTCACATTGATCCGGTGCGTCGGGCCCGCCCCGGCGGGCATGGTGGTGCACGACGCGTACGTCTGCCTGCCGCACCCGGCTGGCGGAACGGCCGGAAGCACGGTGGGATCGATGTTGCACGAGCGCGATCCAGGGGCAGGCGTACGGCGTCCGACTCGGACCGCCGGAGCCGCAGAAGGGAAGAACGACCGTGACACGACCCAGGATCCTGGTGGTCGGCGCAGGTTTCGCCGGCGTGGAGTGCGTACGCCGACTGGAACGCAAACTCGCGCCGGACGAAGCCGACGTCACGCTGGTGACGCCGTTCGCCTACCAGCTGTATCTCCCGCTGCTCCCCCAGGTCGCCTCCGGTGTGCTGACACCCCAGTCGATCGCCGTCTCGCTGCGCCGCAGCAAGAAGTACCGCACGCGGATCGTGCCGGGCGGCGCCATCGGTGTGGACCTGAAGTCCAAGGTCTGTGTGGTGCGCACCATCACCGACCAGATCGTCGACGTGCCCTACGACTACATCGTGCTGGCGCCCGGCAGCGTGACCCGCACCTTCGACATCCCCGGCCTGACGGACCACGCCTTCGGCATGAAGACGCTCGCCGAGGCCGCTTATGTACGTGACCACGTCATCTCGCAGCTCGATCTCGCCGACGCCAGCCAGGACGAGGCCGAACGCACCGCGCGGCTTCAGTTCGTGGTGGTGGGCGGCGGCTACGCGGGCACCGAGACCGCGGCCTGCCTGCAAAAGCTCACCCACGCCGCCGTGAAGCGCTACCCGCGCATCGACCCGGGGCTCATCAAGTGGCACCTGATCGACATCGCGCCGAAGCTGATGCCGGAACTCGGCGACAAGCTCGGCAGCAGCGCGCAGCAGATCCTCACCCGGCGCGGCATCGACATCTCGCTCGGCACCTCCATCGCGAAGGCGGGACCCGAGGAGGTCACCTTCACCGACGGCCGGGTGATCCCCACCCGCACCCTGATCTGGACGGCCGGCGTGGTCGCCAGCCCGCTGATCGCGACGCTGGGCGCCGAGACGATCCGGGGGCGGCTCGCGGTCACCTCCGACATGAAACTGCCCGGCCACGACGGGGTGTTCGCGCTCGGTGACGCCGCCGCGGTCCCCGACGAGGCCAAGGACGAGGACGGCGCGGTCTGCCCGCCCACCGCGCAGCACGCGATGCGCCAGGGCAAGCACGTCGCCGACAACGTCATCGCGACCCTGCGCGGGCAGTCGACGACGCCCTACGTCCACAAGGACCTCGGTCTCGTGGTCGACCTCGGGGGCAAGGACGCCGTGTCCAAGCCGCTCGGCATCGAACTGCGCGGCCTGCCCGCCCAGGTCGCGGCCCGCGGCTACCACTGGATGGCGCTGCGCACCAACGTGGCCAAGGTCCGCGTCGCGACCAACTGGACGCTCAACGCGATCGCCGGCGACGATTTCGTCCGGACCGGCTTCCAGGCCCGAAAGGCCGCGAAGCTGAAGGATTTCGAGTTCACCGACGCGTATCTGACGCCGGAGAAGGTGCGGGCCCACGTCGAGGGAACGGACCGCCAGGAATAGTCGCGCGCAGTGCAAGAGGTACGTCGTTCGGGTCGGGTGCGGCCACGGGATCTCGTGGCGGCGTCCGACCCCGGACTGCTGCGGCTGGCGGCCGGGCTGCGGACGGTGGCCGCCATCGCGCTCACCCTGGCCGTACTGGGGCTGCTCGGGGCCACGGTGCCGCATCTGGTGGCCGGGGCGATCGCGGCGATGGTCGCCACCTTCGCCATCCGCGAGAAGGAGCGCGCCGCGCAGGCCGTCACGCTCGCGCTGGGCCTGCCGGTGGCGCTCGCCGCCCTCACCCTGGGGGCGCTGCTGCGCTCCCATGTGGTCGCCGGTGACCTGTTCTTCGTCGCGCTGATCTTCTGCGCCGTCTACGGGCGGCGCTACGGCGACCGGGGCACCGCGCTCGGGCTGATCGGGTTCCAGGTCTACTTCGTCTCCCTGTTCGTCGGCGCCACCACCACCGCCCTGCCGGAGCTGTACGGCGCTCTGGCCGTCGCCTTCCTCGCCAGTGCCGTCGCGCGTTTCGCCCTGGTGCCCGAGACGCCGACGGGCACGCTGGGGCGGCTGCGGGAGGCCTTCCGCGCCCGGCTGGCGCAACTGGTGTCCGCGCAGCTGGAGTTGCTCGACGCACAGGGTCCCGCGCAGGTGGAGAAGGCGCTGGAGCAGGTGCGTGACGGCACGGCACGCCTGCACGAGACGGCCCTGATGATCCAGGGGCGTCTGGAGGCGGGCACGGCCGACGAGGGGGCGGCGCGGCTGGTGCAGCGGCGCATCGCGGACGCGGAGGTCGCCGCCGAGCGGCTGGGGCTCGCGCTGCTGACCGCGCGCAGCGCCGAGCGGGCGGACACGCTGACCCTGCATCTGCCGGGTGCGCCGGTCCCGCCGGGCGGACCGCCGGCCACGGCGGACGAGGCGACCGGGACGCTGCGGCGCGATCTGGAGGCGCTGCGGCTGCTCGTGGATCGGCCCGTCGCGGCACGGCCCGGAACGGGACTGTCGCATGTCCGCAACCGGCTGCTGGGCTACCGGGACGAGGAGAACCTGCCGCCGGCGCCACCGGCCGTCCAGGACGTGTTCCGCGCCCTCGGGGAGGCGGCTCGCGCGGTGCTGGGGCTGCGGGTCGCGCTCGACGGGCCGCAGGACGAGTCCGACGACAGCCCCGCCACGACCCGTTCCCGCGAGGAGCTCGACGCCGAGGACGCGGCGATCGACGCCGCCGAGGAACCCGCCGAGGAGGAGCCCACGGGTCTGCGGCGGCCCACCACCCGGGCGGCCGTCCAGGTCGCGGTGGGGTCGGCGCTGGCCATCGTCGGCGGGGAGCTGCTGTCCAGCCAGCGCTGGTACTGGGCCGTGCTGACCTGCTGGATCGTGTTCATCAACACCGCGTCCACGGGCGAGATCCTGGTCAAGGGCTACCGGCGGCTGCTGGGCACCCTGCTGGGGGTGGTGGCCGGAATCGCGCTGGCGGGGCTGGTGGGGCAGCACACCTGGACGGCGTTCGCGGTGGTGCTGGTCTGTGTGTTCCTGATGTTCTACACGGCGCCGCTGTCGTACACGCTGATGTCGTTCTTCGTCACCGCCGCGCTGGGGGTGCTCTCCACCCTGCTGCACACCTACAGCCTGTCCGTGCTGGTGCTGCGGGTGGAGGAGACGGCGCTCGGAGCGGCCTGCGGTGTGCTCGCGGCGGCGCTGGTACTGCCGGTGCGCACGGACCGCCGTACGAACGACCTCCTGGCGGCGGTGCTGGACCGGCTCGCGGACGTCACGGAGACGGCCGTGGACCAGCTCAGCGGGGAGCCGCCGGCCGAGTTGCTGGACCTGGCCCGCGATCTGGACCAGGCACTGGCCGACCTACGGGCAGCCACCCAGCCGCTCGTCCACCCCGTCACCCCGCTGCGGGCCCGGCGGGACACCGCGCGCTACGTCGTCGCGCTGCTGGAGACCTGCGCGTACCACGCGCGCTCGCTGGCGGCGACGGCCGAGCTGCTGCCCACGCATCCCTCGATCGCTGCGGATCCCCGGCTGCGCGGGGCGGGGCGGCGCATCCTGCACAACATCCGGGCGGTCGCCGCGCGTGTCGCCGACGACCGTTCCACGGAGGTGCTGGAGACGGGACCGAGCATGGCCTCCCTCCTGGATACCGGCACCCCGGGCGCACCGCGCTACGGCCGAGTCACCGACCGGGTCCTGCGACATCTGCAACGCCTGGACGAAGGAGTACTGGGACTGGCCCGCCCACTGGAGGTACCGGTGCGCAGCCCCAAGGGTTGAGGCTCGGGGCCGGCGTCCTGAGACGCGGGGCACGGGTGCCGAGGTGTGGGGCCCGCGGGTTGAGGCGCGGGCTGGGGTCGTGAGGCGTGGGGCACGAGGCCCGTCGTGGGGCCCAGGGCCCGAGTCGTGGGGCATGGGCCCCGAGGCGTGAGGCCCGCGTCCTGAGGCGCGGGCCGGGTGCGAGGCGCGGGGCACGAGACCCGTCGTAGGGCACGAGACCCGAGGCGTGGGGACCGAAACCCGAGTCGTGGGCACCGAAACCCGAAACGCCCCGCACGAGACCCGAGTGCAGAGCCCGGGACCCGAAGCGCGAGGCCCGCGTCCTAAGACGCGGGCCAGGGCTGTGAGGCGTGGGGCACGAAGCCCGTCGTAGGGCACGAGACCCGAAGCGTGGGCCCCAAACCCGAAGCACAGCGCACGAGCCCCGAGCGCAGAGCCCGGGACCCGAAGCGCACCGCACGAGCCCCGAGCGCGGGGCCCGAGGCATGAGCCCCAGGCCCCCGTCCTCACACCCGGCGCCAGCGGGCCATGGCGAAGGAGAACAGGCCGAACAGCACCAGGCCGGCGGCCACCAGGGCCAGGAGCCAGGGGCCGAGCGGGGTGTCGGCGAAGGAGCGGAGGGTGTCGTCCAGGCCCTTGGCCTTGTCGGGCTGGTAGTCGACCGCGGCCCGCACGGCGAAGGCTCCTGCCGCGGCGAACACCAGCCCGCGGGCCGCGCCACCGCCCACCCCGGTCACGTCCACCATCTGTCGCATGCGCTGAGACATCTCGCTGAGCTTGAGCTTGTCGCGGTAGTGCCGCATGACGGCCCGGGCGCCGATCCACAGGCCCGCGATGGCGATCCCGACGCCCGCCAGGCCCACGATCCACTGGCCGCCGGGCAGGTCCAGCACCTTGGCGGTGACGTCCTTGGACTGCTTGTCGCTGGAGCCGCCGCTGCCGTTGCTGGAACCGGTGCCCGCCGCGAACGACAGCACGGAGTAGGCGACGAACGCGTAGAACACGAACCGGGCGCCCGCCAGCAGGCGCTTCTTCGCCGAACGGCCCTTCGGTCCGACCGAGCCGAACACGATCTCCGAGAGCCGCCACAGGGCCATGCAGACCAGCCCGATGCCCAGGGCCCACAGCATCGCGGCACCGAAGGGCTTGTCCGCCAGCTCTTCGAGGGCACCGCCACGGTCCGCCTGGCGCTTTCCGTTGCCGAAGGCGATCTGCAGCGCCAGCGCGCCGACCATCAGGTAGATGACCCCGCGCGCCGCCAGTCCCGCCCGGGCGGCACCTTCCGTGGCGGAGCCGCGCGCCGACCTTCCGATCGCCGACTGTCCGCTCCCCGCCGTCAGACTCCCGTTCATCTCGACCTCCCGCACTCCGAATGCCCCGGTCAGGGCGCGACACACCCCTGCGCGGAAGGCGGGGAATGTAAGGACAGGACCTACGGCCGGGACCGCCCGGCACCCAGGGCGTGCAGGTACTCCAGGGCGTCCAGGACGATCGTGCGCTCGTGCCAGGCGAGCCATCGGCCGGTCTGGTTGCCGACCACCTCCAGCACCTTCAGCTGCGTGTCGGTCAGGCCGGTGAGCGTGTGGTCGACATGGGCCGAGACCATGCCCACGCACAGGCCGGAGGACGTGGTCAGCGGCACGCTGTGACAGGCCCGGCTGCCCTCGGCGAGGATCGTCTCCCGCGCCGACTCGGTGAAGACCGGGTCGCTCTCCACATCGCGCACGGTGACCTGGGCGACGTCACGCGCCGCCTTCGCACAGGACGTGCCCTCCTCGCCGACATGGCCGAAGAAGTCGATGAAGTGCTCGCTGTGCCCGGTGTGCGCCTCGATGCGCAGGCCACCCCTGACCCGGTCGACGAGCTGGACGTTGCCCATGTCGGCGCCGACCACGGCGAGCGTCTGGCTCAGGACGGCCTTCAGGACTCCGCCGCGGTTGCCGGGACCCACCCCTCGGGCGGCCGGGAAGCTCAGGGCGGGCTCGGCGGACCGGGCCCGCCCCGGGAACCACAGCTCGTCGGGGGCGTCGGGGCGCGGCGCCGACAGGAGTATCTCCGCCAGGCTGCGCATCTTGACGTTGTACCGCTGGGACGCCTTCCGCATGAGGGTGAACGCACTGTCGGCGTCGGACAGTTTGTACCGCTCGCGCAGCAGGCCCTGGGCCTCGGCGATCAGGACGTGGGCGCGTGACCGGACGCGCAGCTCGCGGACCTCGGCCCGCAGCCGCCGCAGCTCGTCATGGTCCGCTCGGTCGTCCGCGGCCGGCTGTCCTGGCTCTGCCATGTGGCTCCTTCACTTGCTTCCGCCGGACAGACACGCCTGCCCCGATCCGGGCCAGGCAGTCAGAGGCTCGTGCGCTCGCCCATCACCTCGGCGCGCACGCGGGCGCAACTGCGGCTGATCAGCCTCGAGACGTGCATCTGGGAGATGCCGAGCTGGTCGGCGATCCGGCTCTGTGTCATGTCCTCGAAGAAGCGCATGTAGAGAATGGCGCGCTCGCGTTCGGGCAGTCGGCTCAGCCCGGCCTTGGCGGATTCCCGGTCCACGACGGTGTCGTACGAGGAGTCGGAGCTGCCGAGGGTGTCGGCGAGGCTGTATCCGTCGTCGTCGGAGGAGAGCTCGGCGTCGAGCGAGAGCGCGCTGAAGCTCTCCAGCGCCTCCAGGCCGGCGGCGACCTCTTCCTCGGTCAGGCCGGTGTGGGCGGCGAGCTCTGCGGCGGTGGGCTCGGCGCTGCCCGGGGTCTGGGTGAGCTCCCGGCGGGCGACCCGGACCTTGTTGCGCAGTTCCTGCACCCGGCGGGGCACCCGCAGGGCCCACATCCGGTCGCGGAAGTGCCGCTTGACCTCGCCGGTGATGGTGGGCACGGCGTAGCTCTCGAAGGCGCCGCGCTCCGGGTCGAAGCGGTCGACGGCCTTCACCAGGCCGAGGGCCGCGACCTGGCGCAGGTCTTCGATGGACTCGCCGCGCTCGCGAAAGCGGCCGGCGATCCGGTGGGCCATGGGGAGCCAGGCGGTGACCAGCTCGTCTCGTACGGCGTCCCGCTCGGGACCCTCCTCCAGAGTGGCCAGCCGGGCGAACAGGCCCGCGGTGTCGGGAGCGTCGTCGTGGCGCCGCTTGGTGGCCGAGGTGGTCGTGACGGGCGTGCCGGGACGGCTTGTCGACATGTCGATGCGCATGCGGAATCGCTCCTGAACGGTGGTTTCAGGGAATTACCACGGGAGCGGAGGGTCGGCTGAACACCCGAAGGGATTCATGGGGCAGCCGTACCGCTCCCGCTGACGCGCCTCCGGTCCGAAGCACGAAACTGCGTCTGCCCTCACCCCGGGGACCCAAACTCCGCTTTGCCGGGAAAGACGGGACGACTCTCAGAACAGGGGCACGACCGCGGTGATGCACTTGCCTCCGCAGGGCAGATCCGTGACCCGGACATCGCGGGCCAGCCGGCACACCAGGGGCCAGCCGAGGCCGCCGACGCGGCGCCGTCCGCGCACGTCGACCGGGCCCAGGGTCTCGGGAAAGGCGTCGCTGCGGTCGCTCACGGAGACCCGGACACCGGGCTCGACGACGTCGACGTGGAAGTCGGTGACCCCGCCGCCGTGCAGGATCGCGTTGGAGGTGAGTTCGGAGGCCACCAGCAGGGCGTCCGCCAGTGCCTCACGGTCGCAGGTGGTGTGGGTGGCGCGGCATCGCTCGGCCACGGCACGTTCGACTGCTCGACGCGCCTCGGCCGGGTGCGTCGGCCGTCGGCACCGATCGGTTGATTCGGTCCTGTGCATGTCGCACATCCCTGGGCTCCCTGATGAGTGGGGGGTGGCCAGGCGCTCGCGGACGGCACGACGATCCCACCCGGCGGCAGCGGCTGCCACACTGCGCGAGCGCCGAAAAGGTCTCCCCTTCCGGCTCACCTTTCCGAAGCCTGTCAAACCTTGTGCGCGGGGTCGTCCGACGTCACTTGCTGGGTACTCGAGGGCCATGGCAGATGTCGTTGACTCAGATGAACTGTTGCGCCGCATGCATCGCGCCCGGGCCTGCGCCCTGGAGGAGGAACGCGCCTGGCAGTCCCGGAGCGAGGCCCTGCGGTCGAGCGACCCGGCGGGCTCGCGCGACGCGGCCGTGCGGACACTCGCCTACGAGGCGGTGCTCAGGGTGCTGGACGAGATCCTCACTCCGGGCAGGCAGCCCGAGGGGGCCGAGCGCTCCAACGGACAACCCGGCCATGGGGAGCCGGGGGCGCCATGACGGTGGATCACACGAAGGCCCCCGCACTCGAGGCCTTGCAGGACTACCACCGACAGGGACGGCTGTCGTTCACCGCTCCCCGGGCACAAACAGGCCCGGGGAGCCGATCCCGCGGTGCGCGAGGTGCTCGGCGACGCGGTGTCCCTCGGTGACGTCCTGGCGTCGGGCGGACTCGACGACCGGCTGACCCGGGGCCGGGTGCTGGAGCGGGCCGAGGAGCTGATGGCCGACGCCGTGCACGCGGAGCACACCTTCTTCACCACCTGCGGCAGTTCCCTGTCGGTCAAGGCGGCGATGCTGTCGGTGGCGGGACCTCACGAGAAGCTGCTCATCGGACGGGACGCGCACAAGTCGGTGGTCTCGGGCCTGATCCTCTCGGGCATCGAACCGGTGTGGGTCGAGCCCCGCTGGGACGCGGAGCGCCATCTGGCGCATCCGCCGTCCGCCGCGGAGTTCGAGCGGGCCTTCGCCGAGCATCCCGACGCGAAGGGCGCGCTGATCACCAGCCCGACGCCGTACGGCAGTTGCGCCGACCTCCGGTCCGTGGCCGAGGTGTGCCACCGGCGTGGCCGCCCGCTGATCGTGGACGAGGCGTGGGGCGCCCACCTGCCCTTCCATCCCGATCTGCCGTCCTGGGCGATGGACGCGGGCGCCGACATCTGTGTGACCAGCATCCACAAGATGGGCAGCGGCCTGGAACAGGGCTCGGTCTTCCACCTCCAGGGCGACCTGGTGCCGCCGGAGGTGCTGAAACTGCGGTCGGACCTGCTGGGCACCACCAGCCCGTCGGTGCTGCTCTACGCCGGACTCGACGGCTGGCGGCGGCAGATGGCCCTGCGGGGCAAGGACCTCATGGGCGCAGCGCGGCCGATGTCCGGTCCGCGGTGGAGGAGATCGACGGTCTGCACGTCGAGGGCCGGGACGACTTCTGCGGCCCCGGGGGCGCCGACGACTTCGACCCGCTGCCCGTCGTCATCGACCTGGACGGCCTTGGCATCTCCGGGTTCCAGGCCGCGGACTGGCTGCGGTCGCAGCGCGCGGTCGACGCGCACCTGAACGACCATCGCCGGATCGGCGCCCAGATCACCCATGGCGACGACGAGCAGACGGCGGCCGAACTGCTGGACGCGCTGCGGGGTTTGGCCAAGGCCGCCCCCGACCTGCGGCCGGCTCCGCGGGTGGAGGTGCCGCCGCCGTCCGAACTGCGGCTCACCCAGGCCCGGTTGCCGCGGGACGCGTTCTTCGGTCCCACCGAGAACGTGCCGGTGCGGGAGGCCGCCGGGCGGATCGCGGCGGAGATGATCACGCCGTACCCGCCCGGGATCCCCGCCGTGCTGCCCGGCGAACGGCTGAACCAGCCGGTGCTGGACTACCTGTCCACGAGCCGGGCCGCGGGGATGAACCTGCCGGACCCGAGCGACCCCGAACTGGAGACGATCCGGGTACTGAAGGCGGAGCGGAAGTGAAACAGGTCACGTGACCGGCTTTCGTATACGCAAAAGCGGCCGGGATGGTTTACGGTTCATCCATACGTGGTCATGGGGTCGACCCTAGCGTCCCCTGTGCGCCACCTCTGTACGGCCCTGGCTGGCCTCCCCCGTCCAGCCAGGGCTTTTTCATGCCTGCGCGCCGACGGCGAGGCTCATGTCGTCCGCCGAGGTGCCCCGGCCGCCCGCAGCGGCTGAAATGGGCGTAGGGAAAGCACCGGAACCGAGTCGTCGGCGAGGAGCCCCGCGTCATGACCAAAGCGATCAAACTGCTGACCGCGCTGCCCCCGCCCCAGCGGCAGCGTCTGACGGCCCTGGCCCGGGAGGTCTCCTTCCCCGAGGACACCCGGATCTTCGAGGCAGGGGGTACGGCCGACCGCTTCTGGGTCATCCGCTCCGGCGCGGTCTCCCTGGACCAGCAGGTGACCTCCCAGCAACGGGTGACCGTGGCCGGACTCGGCGCCGGGGACCTGCTCGGCTGGTCATGGCTCTTCCCGCCGCACCAGTGGGACTTCGGCGCGGTGGCCTTCAGCCCGGTACGCGCCTACGAGTTCGACGCGGCGGCGGTGCTCGCCCTGTGCGAGGAGGATCCCCAGCTCGGCCTGATCCTGGTGCGCAGCGTCGCCGAGATCCTGGCGCACCGGCTGGAGACGACCCGGGGCAAGTTGCTGGAGCAGTACTCCATGCATCGGCGCGCCCGGTAACGGATCAGCCGCGGTGGCCGGACCCGGCATCACCGGGACGACCCGGACGCCGGCTGCCGGCAGCCGCGCCCGAGCACGCCGGGCCGGTGATCCCGGCTGCCGGTGCGGGCGATTTTCAGGCGCCCGCGATCAGCATGCCGCCCATCGCGATCATCGTGACGGCGACCAGTGCGTCCAGGACGCGCCAGGCGGTGGGCCTGGTCAGGAACCGGCCGAGCAGCCGGGCTCCGAAGCCCAGGGCCGCGAACCAGCACAGGCTGGCGCACGCGGCGCCCAGCCCGAAGGTCCAGCGCAGGTCTCCCCGGTCGGCGGCGACGGAGCCCAGCAGGAAGACGGTGTCGAGGTAGACGTGCGGGTTGAGCCAGGTGAGCGCCAGGCAGGTCAGGACCGCCCGCCTGCGGGAGCCCGCCGCCTCGCCGTCCGCCCGCAGCGCGCCCGCGCCAGGCCGGACCACCCGACGGGCGGCGAGGGCGCCGTAGCAGAGCAGGAAGGCGCCACCGATCCAGCCGACCGCGCTCAGCGCCCCGGGCCATGCCACCACCATCGCGCCGAGCCCGCCGACGCCCAGCGCGATGAGGGCCGCGTCCGACAGGGCGCAGATGCCGACGACGGCGAGGACGGAGTCGCGGCGGACCCCCTGCCGCAGCACGAAGGCGTTCTGGGCACCGATGGCGACGATGAGCGAGAGGCCGGTGCCGAATCCGGCGACGGCGGCGGTGAGCGATGCGGTCATGGCCTCGACGTTAGGGAACGCCACATCTGGAGTACAGCTAAAGATTCTTACGTATCATTAGCCCGCGTGATGTCAGAGCTTCCCCTCGACCAGGTCCGGACCCTGCTGGCCGTGGTCGACGAGGGCACCTTCGACGCCGCCGCCGCGGCCCTGCATCTGACGCCGTCGGCGGTGAGCCAGCGGGTCAAGGCGCTGGAACAGCGCACCGGCCGGGTGCTGCTGGTGCGCACCAAGCCGGTGCGGCCGACCGAGTCCGGCGAGGTGGTCGTGCGGTTCGCGCGGCAGCTGGCGCGCCTGGAGCGGGACGCGCGGGCCGAGCTCGGGATGAGCGCCGCCGGGGAGGCGACACGCGTGTCCGTCGCGGTCAACGCCGACTCGCTGGCGACCTGGTTCCTCCCGGCCCTCACCCGGGTCCCGGAAGGGCTCCGGCTCACCTTCGAGCTGCACCGCGAGGACGAGGAGCACACGGCGACGCTGCTGCGGGAGGGCCTGGTGATGGCGGCGGTGACCTCCTCGCCGGACGCCGTGTCGGGCTGCTCGGTGCGGCTGCTGGGGCGGATGCGGTACTACGCCGTGGCGAGCCCGGGGTTCGTCGACCGGTACCTCGGTGACGGCCCCCTGCGGGACGCGCTGGAGTCGGCCCCCACGGTGGCCTTCGACCGGCGCGACTCCTACCAGGACCGCTTCGCACGGAGCCTGCGCGGGAGCCAGGGCGGTGCGAGTGCGGCCCGTCACTACGTACCCACCTCGGAAGGCTTCGTCGCGACCGTCGCCCTCGGCCTCGGCTGGGGCATGGTCCCGGAGGTGCAGGCCGCGCCCCTGCTGGAGGCGGGCACCTTGGTCCACCTCGCGCCCGAGCGCCCCATGGACGCGCCCCTGTACTGGCAGCAGTGGAAGCTGGACTCCCCCGCGCTGGCGGCCGTGGCCGAGGCGGTCGCGACCGCGGCGGCAAAGACCCTCGCCTAGCGACCAGCCCTGCGGGGCGAGCGCTCACGACGCTTCGCCGAGCAGCGCGGCGAGCTGGGTCTCGGCGCTGTCCAGCAGCATCTCCAGCGCTGTCGGGTAGGCGCTGTGCACCATCCGTCCCGCCAGCAGCGGTGCCGCCTCCGCGATCCGCGGGTGCGTGGCGCGGGGCAGGCGGGCGTAGGTCGAGCGCCACTTGTCCTCGTCGGCGTGGAGCGCGGCGCTCGGCAGGGCCAGGGAGGCGGCGTCGAGGGCGGCGAAGGCCAGGGTCTGGTCGATGAAGGCGTGATAGATGCGCACGGTGTCCGCCAGCGGGAAGCCCGCGGTGCGCAGCACGTCCAGGACCGCCTCGTCGGCGGCGAGTTCGCTCGGGCGTCCGGTGACCCGGTTCGCGGTCAGCAGGGCGGCCTGCGGATGGGCGACGTAGGCCGCGTGGACGCGCAGCCCGACGGCGCGCAGGTCCGTCCGCCACTGCCCCGTCGGCTCCCAGCCGCGCAACGCCTGCCCGATGAGCGCGTCGCCGATGGCGAGGGTCAGGTCGTCCATGCCGCGGAAGTAGCGGTAGAGCGTGCTCGGGTCGGCGTCCAGGGCGAGGCCGAGCCTGCGCGCGGTGAGCCCGGTGCTGCCGTGCTCCCGCAGCATCCGCAGCGCGGTCTCCACGATCAGCGCCTCGGACAGCACGGTGCCGCTCCTGGTGGGGCGACGACGGCGCCGCTTCTCCTCGGGTACCACGGCCTTCGGCATGGCTCGCCTCCTTATGCCAACGCCATTGACCTTAACCGAGCGGGCGGCGTTGTATCTCCGGCAGGGGCCCCATCGATGTCTTCGACCTTCGACCGACGGAGTGCTTGTCATGCGTGTACTGCTCGTGGGAGCCGGCGGAGTGGGCACCGCCATCACCCGGATCGCGGCCCGGCGGCCGTTCTTCGAGGCGATGGTGGTGGCGGACTACGACCTCGCCCGCGCCGAGGCCGCCGTCGCGGCCCTGGGCGGGAAGGACGGCCGTTTCCTGGCCGAACGCGTCGACGCGAGCGAGGAGACCGCCGTGGCCGCACTGCTGGAGCGGCACGCGTGCGACGTCCTGCTCAACGCGACCGACCCGCGCTTCGTGATGCCGCTGTTCCGGGCCGCGGGCAGCGCCGGGGCCACCTATGTCGACATGGCGATGTCCCTGTCCCGGCCGCACCCGGAGCGCCCCTACGACGAGTGCGGGGTCAAGCTCGGCGACGCCCAGTTCGAGGCGTCCGCCGACTGGGAGAAGGCCGGCGTGCTGGCGCTCGTCGGCATGGGCGTGGAGCCGGGTCTGTCGGACGTCTTCGCCCGGTACGCGGCCGACGAACTCTTCGACGAGATCGAGGAGATCGGCATCCGCGACGGCGCCGACCTCACCGTCGACGGCTATGACTTCGCCCCCTCCTTCAACATCTGGACCACCATCGAGGAGTGCCTGAACCCGCCGGTCGTCTACGAGGCCGAGCGCGGCTGGTTCACCACCGAGCCGTTCAGCGAACCCGAGGTCTTCGACTTCCCCGAGGGCATCGGCCCCGTGGAGTGCGTGAACGTCGAGCACGAGGAGGTGCTGCTCGTCCCTCGCTGGATCGACGCCCAGCGGGTCACCTTCAAGTACGGCCTGGGCGAGGAGTTCATCCAGACCCTCAGGACGCTGCACCTCCTCGGCCTGGACCGCACGGAGACGGTCACCGTCCCGAGCACCGACGGTCCGGTGCGGGTCTCGCCCCGGGACGTCGTCGCCGCCTGCCTCCCCGACCCGGCGGCGCTGGGCGAGCGGATGCGCGGCAAGACCTGCGCGGGCACCTGGGTGAAGGGCCGCAAGGACGGGGCGCCGCGCGAGGTGTACCTCTACCACGTGGTGGACAACCAGTGGTCCATGGCCGAGTACGGCTGCCAGGCCGTGGTCTGGCAGACGGCGATCAACCCGGTCGTCGCCCTCGAACTCCTGGCCACGGGCGCCTGGTCCGGCTCGGGCGTGCTCGGCCCGGAGGCCTTCCCCGCCGGCCCCTTCCTCGATCTGCTGACCGCGTACGGCTCTCCGTGGGGTCTGCGCGAGCAGTGAGAGACCGGTTTTCCCAGAACTCCGTTGTTTCACATACGCATCGACAGGTGACCCGTCAGCGAGTAAGCCATTCGTGAGGGCACGGACGACTTGGAGCGCAGGTGACAACCATGGAGAACTGGCGAGACCATGCCGCGTGCCGCCAGGAGGACCCCGACCTCTTCTTCCCGATCGGCAACACCGGCCCTGCACTGGTGCAGGTGGAACAGGCGAAGGCGGTCTGCCACCAATGCCCGGTCCGGACGCAGTGCCTGGAGTGGGCCCTGGACACCGGGCAGGCCATCGGAGTGTGGGGCGGCACGAGCGAGACCGAACGACGTTCACTCCAGCGGCGCCGGGCCAGGGCCGGGCGTGCCTCCGGCTAGTCCCGGCAGCCTCAGGGTGAAGACACTCCCCGCCCCCGGTTCGCTCGCCACCTGGACCGTGCCGCCGTGCGCGGCCACCAGGTGGCGGACGATCGGCAGACCGAGACCGCTGCCGCCGGTACGACGGCTGCGGGACTTCTCGGCCCGCCAGAACCGGTCGAACACATGGGGCAGATCGCTGGCCTCGATCCCGCTGCCGGTGTCGGCGACGTCGAGGACGACCTCGTCGCCGTCGCACCGGCCGGACAGCGTGACGGCGCCACCCTCGGGCGTGTGCCGCAGCGCGTTGGAGACGAGATTGCCGAGCGCCTGCCGCAACCGCACCGGGTCGGCGTCCAGCCACGGCTCGCCCTCCGCCCGGTCGCGCAGGGCGACGCCCGCCGTGTCGGCCGCCACCCGGTAGGCCGCGGCGACCTGGCCGATCAGTTCGTCGACGCGGACGGGTTCGCGGTGCATCCGCAGCGTGCCCGCGTCGGCGGCGGCGAGATCCTGGAGGTCGTCGATGACGCGCTGGAGCACGAGCGCCTCCTCGTGCAGGGAGCCGAGCAGAGCGGGGTCCGGATCGACGACGCCGTCCTTGGTGACCTCCAGCCAGCCCCGGATATTGGTGAGCGGGCTGCGCAGTTCATGGGCGATGTCGCTGACCATGGCCTTGCGCTGGGCCTCCAGACGTTCCCGGCGCTCGGTCAGGTCGTTGAAGGCCGCGGCGAGGATGCCGGTCTCGTCCCGTGTCGTCACCGGCACGCGCACATGCAGCTCCGGCGGCTGCTGAGCCGCTGCCGTCAGCGCGCGCAGCGGCCTGACCAGCCGGGTGGCGACCACCGCGGTCACGGCGACGGTGACGGCGAGCACCAGCCCGGCGGCGCCGACGACCTTGGCCTTGTTGCCCGGGGACATGTCGAAGCGCACGGCGGCCCGGTCCCCACCGCCCAGGAACAGCTCGGCGGTCGGCGCGACATAGGGGTCGAGCTGGGCGCGGCGGCTGCTGTCGACGCACTCCTGGATGGTGCGGGCAGCCGCGGAGCCGGGCACCACGTCGGTCTTCCCCAGCTGGTATTCGAGCGGGCCCCGGTCGGTGCCGTCGAGGGACACGAACACGGGCACGGCGGACTTCAGGTCGTCGCGGCCGAGGCAGCCACGCGCCCGTTCCATCAGGTCCGCGAGGGCCTTTCTCTCCCCGGGGGTCGGGGTGTTGAGCTTGCCGTCGGCGCACTCGAGGGGCGTGTCGTCGTCCCCGCTGAGGACCGGACGGCCGCTCGGCGTCTCGAGGATGCGCGTCTCGATGCCGTTGCGGGCGAAACACGCCCGGCGCACCATGGCCAGCTTGCCCCACCGTGCCCGCTCCCCGGCGGTCAGCCGGTACGGCCCCACCACCCGCGGATCGATGCCGCTGCGCTGTGCTCCGCGCTCGGTGTACGTGTCGGTGCGCAGGGGGTCCACGGTGGCCGCGGCACGCGGCGGCAGGGAGGTGCCCGGCGGCGCGGAGTCCACGATGGTCCGGCGGCCGGTGGTGGTCAGGGCGACCCTGCGGCCGATCTTCTCCGACAGGGACCGCACGAGCCCCTCGACGCCCTTCCAGTCGGGGTGGGTCGCGGCGTACCCGCTGAGCCGCGCCAGGACCTCCGTGTCCTCGGCGAGCACCTGCCCCTGCTCCTCCCGCAGCGCCTGGGTGGTGGTCGCCACCGCGAGCCAGGCCGTCGCCGCCACCGAGCAGACCGCGATCAGCGCGGAGGCGAAGAGCAACCGGACCAGCAGGCGCTTGCGCAGGGGTATGCCGGTACTCATCCGCGACCGCCGCTCAGCTTGTAGCCGACGCCGAACACGGTCAGCAGCCGGGCCGGCCTGCGCGGATCCGCCTCGATCTTCCGGCGCAGGTTCATGATGTGGACGTCCACGGCCCGTTCGGTGGACGCCCGGTCGATGCCGCGGGTGCACTCCAGCAACTGCCGCCGGGAGAAGACCCGTTCGGGCTCGGCGGTCATGGCGAGGAGGATCGCGAACTCGGCGGGCGTGCACTCCACCTCCGCCCCCTCGCACCGCACTTCGTGCCGGACGGGATCGACGTGCAGCCCGGCGGCCCGCACGGGTCCGCGTCCGCTGCGCCGCAGCACGGTGCGGATCCGCGCCATCAGCTCACGCGGGCTGTAGGGCTTGGTCATGTAGTCGTCGGCGCCCACGTCCAGGCCGAGCAGCACGTCGTCCTCGGTGGAGCGGGCGGTGAGCATCAGCACCGGGACGTCGTCCGCCCGCCGCAGCTCCCGGCACACGCCGAGACCGTCGATCACGGGCAGCATCAGGTCCAGCACGACCAGGTCCGGCCTGAGCCGGCGCACCGCGTCGAGGGCGGCCCCGCCGTCGTGGACCACGGTGGCGGTGTGGCCCTCCGCCAGCAGGGAGCGCCGTATGAGTTCGGCCTGCATCTCGTCGTCCTCGGCGACCAGCACATGTGCGCACACCTGGCGGATCCTAAGCCGCTCAGCGGGCCAGGGAGTCGGCGTCGCCCATGACGACGACCGGCCGGCGGTCCGGGTCCAGCGCCAGGAGGAGCTCCTTCATGTGCGTCTCGGCGAGGCTCACGCAGCCCTGGGTGGGCCCGCCGTGGTCGACGTGCAGCCATATCCCGCCGCCGCGGCCCGCGCCGAGCGGTCGGGTCCAGTCGAGCGGCGAAGTGCCGGGTACGCGGTTGTAGTTGATCGCGACGACGTAGTCGAAGGAGCCCGCGAGGGGCTCGCCCTCGAAGCCGGTGCCGGTCGCCGTGAAGCCGCTGCCCCGGTCGTACGGCAGCCGGGTGCCGGGGTCGCGGAGCAGTCCGCCGGCGTCGGTGAGGCCGTAGACGCCGATGGGTGAGCGCAGGTCGCCGGCGCGGTGGTGGTCGGTCCAGCCGCGCAGCGCGTTGTGGGCGGGCCAGGTGGGCCCGGCCACCCAGCCCGCGTCGGTACGCTCGTACAGGACCACGGAGGACCGCGGGGAGTTCTTGCCGCGTCCGGTGACGACGACGGCCTGACGGGTGTCGTCCGGCACCTTCGCCCACGTCTTCGGCCCCAGGCCGGGCAGTTGCCGCGGGGCGGTCTCCAGCGGGGAGACCGTCGGGGCGGGCTGGATCGTCGTGGTGGCCGGGCTCGGCGGCGGCCGCTCGCCGCTCACCGCCGCGCCTCCCCCGCACCCGGTGAGCACGAGGGAGGCGGCCAGCAGCGCCACCGGGGAAGTACGTGGGCTCATGCGTCGACCCTTGCCGACAGTTGTTTGGAATTCGTCAGGTTCTAGGCGGAGTTCGGCTTGCCCCGCCCGTACACCCAGGTGCGGAACAGGCCGTCCAGGTCCTTGCCGGACTGCCGCTCCGCGAGCCGTACGAACTGGGCGGTCGTCCCGTGTCCGGCGCGGTGCTCGCCGGCCCAGGCCCGCAAAGTCCGGAAGAACACCCGGTCCCCGACGGCCTTGCGGAGCTGGTGCAGGGCCATCGCACCGCGCGCGTAGACGGGCGTGCCGAAGATGTTCGCGCCGCTGCCCGGGTCGCCGGGCGGGAACTCCCACAGGCCGTCGCTCGCGGGGCGGGCGTACAGCTCGTCGAAGGTCTTCTGCGCGCTGTCGCCGCCGTGCTGTTCGGCGTAGAGCCACTCGGCGTAGGTCGCGAAACCCTCGTTGAGCCAGATGTCCTTCCAGGAGGTCAGGCTGACGGAGTCGCCGAACCACTGGTGGGCGCTCTCGTGGACGAGGGTGCTCAGGTCGGGGGCCCGGTCGTACACCGGCCGCGTCTGTGTCTCCAGGGCGTAGCCGACGTCCGGGGCCCGGTCGACGATCGAGCCGGCGGCCTTGAAGGGGTAGGGCCCGAAGAGCTTGCTCTCCCAGGCGAGGACCGACGGCAGCTTCTTCAGGACGGGCGCGGCGGCGGTCGCCTCGCGCGGGTCGACGGCGTTGTAGACCTGGATGCCGTCGGCCGTGGTGTACCGCTCGACCTTGAACTTCCCGACCGTCGCCGTGGCCAGGTAGGCGGCCATCGGTTCGGACTGGCGCCAGCGGAAGGTGGTCTGTCCGTGGGCGGTCGTCTGCCCGCGGTAGACCCCGTTGGCGACGGCGGTGTGGCCCATGGGGACGGTGATCGTGAAGTCGTAGGACGCCTTGTCCGTGGGGTGGTTGTCGGCCGGGAACCAGGTCATCGCGCCCTGCGGCTCCCCGGCGACGAACGCGCCGTCGTCGGTGGGGATCCAGCCGTCGAGCGAACCGTCGGGGTCGGTGACCGGCGCGGGCCTGCCCCGGTAGGTGACGGTGACGCGGAACCACTGCCCCTGGTGCAGGGTGCTCCGCGGGGTGACGACGAGTTCCTGTCCGTCGCGGCGGAAGTCGGCGCGGTGCCGGTCGACGGTGAGGCCGGTGACCTTCAGGCCGTGCAGGTCGAGGTCGAAGCGGCCGAGCTTCTGGGTGGCGCGGGCGTAGAGCACGGCCTTGCCGTCGAGGTGGCGGCTGCCCGGGTCGTAGCGGAGGGTCAGGTCGTAGTGCGCGACGCGGTACCCGCCGTTCCCGGCGAGCGGGAAGTACGGGTCCCCGGCCCCCGGCGAGCCCGACGGCGGGGGTGCGGCGGCGCCCAGCAGCGCGGCCAGGGCGACGGGGACGGTGCCGAGGACGACGGTGCGTCGGACGGTCGGTGACACATGGGCTCCTGCGGTGGGGGGTGGGAGTCGACCTCACAGTAAGGGTGATCTCCGTCGGAACTCGCCCTGGATCCGGTCAAGAAGTCACCCGCCCCGCAGTACGCTCCCGGCGTCCCCTCCCCCGTCAGAAAGGCACCGCCGTGAGCGTTCGCGTGCGCCGCGTCTACGAAGCGCCCGAGCCGGAGGACGGCGTCCGCGTCCTGGTCGACCGGCTGTGGCCGCGCGGTCTGTCGAAGGACGCGGCACGGGTCGACGAGTGGCCCAAGGCCATGACCCCCTCGACCGAGCTGCGCCGCTGGTACCACGCGGGCGAGGGCTCCTACGAGGAGTTCGCCCGCCGCTACGAGGCAGAGCTGGCCGAACCCGAGGCCGCCGAACTCCTGGACCGACTCCGGAAGACGGTGCGGACGGGAACCGTCACGCTGCTGACGTCCACGAAGTCCCTCGAGGAGAGCCACGCGGCGGTACTCGCCCGCCTGCTGGGCTGACGCCCGGGGTCGGGGCGGCGCGAGGGGTCGGGCTGGCGGCCGGGGTGCCTCAGCCGGTCTGCCGGGCTGACCCCCGGGGACGGGCCACACCCCGGGAGTCTCGGCCGGTCTGCCGGGCCGACGCCCGGGGTCGGGCTGCTGCCCAGGGGCTGGGCTGCTGCCCGCCTGCTGGGCTGACGCCCGGGGTCTGCGGCGCGAGGGGTCGGGCTGACGCCCGGGGTGACTCAGCCGGTCTGCCGGGCTGACGCCCGGGGGCGGGCCACACCCCGGGAGTCTCGGCCGGTCTGCCGGGCCGACGCCCGGGGTTGGGCTCCTGCCCAGGGGCTGGGCTGCTGCCCGCCTGCTGGGCTGACGCCCGAGGTCGGGACGGCGCCCGGAGGCCGGGCTGACGCCCGGGGTGACTCAGCCGGTCTGCCGAGCCCACCCCCGGGGCGGGCCAACGCCCGCAGAGTCTCGGCCAGTCTGCCGGGCCGACGCCCGAGGCCGGGACGGCGCCCGCGGCGACTCAGCCAACCTGCTGAGCCAACGCCTGGGGCGGGGCTGACCCCCGGGCTCGGGACGGCGCTCCGGGTTGGGCTGTTGCCCGGACCCCGGGGTCCGGGCGGCCCCCGAGGTTGGGTTGCTGCCCGGAGGTGGGAGGTGCCCCGGGCTGGGCCGCCGCCCAGGGCGTCTCAGCCCGTTTGCTTCGCCGCGGCGCGGCCCGCCGCTCGGCCCGAGAAGAGGCAGCCGCCAAGGAAGGTGCCCTCCAGGGCGTTGTAGCCGTGGACGCCGCCGCCGCCGAAGCCGGCCACCTCGCCGGCCGCGTACAGGCCGCCGATCGGTTCGCCGTCGGTGCCCAGGGCGCGGGAGTCCAGGTCGGTCTGGATGCCGCCGAGGGTCTTGCGGGTCAGGACGTGCAGCTTGACGCCGATCAGCGGTCCGGCCGCCGGGTCCAGGAGCGGGTGCGGGGTGGCGACCCGGCCGAGCTTGTCGCCGATGTAGCGGCGGGCGTTGCGGATGCCCTGGATCTGGGCGTCCTTGCTGTAGGGGTTGGCGAGCTGGAGGTCGCGGGCCTCGATCTGACGGCGGACCAGGGCCGCGTCGAGGAGGGGCTTGTCGGTGAGCGCGTTCATCTTCTCGACGAGCTCCTCCAGACCGGTGGCGGTCACGAAGTCCGCGCCGTTGCGCAGGAACGCGTCCACCGGCCCCGGGGCGCCCTTGCCGAGCACGCGCGTCCTGAGGAAGCCGACGCGGTCCTTGGCGGTGATGTCGGGGTTCTGCTCGGAGCCCGACAGCGCGAACTCCTTCTCGATGATCTTCTGGGTGAGGATGAACCAGGAGTGGTCGTGGCCGGCGATGTCCTCGGTGGTGCGCAGGTGCTTGAGGGTGCCGAGGGTGTCGTAGCCGGGCAGGCACGGGTCGGGCAGCCGGCGGCCGAGGGCGTCGAACCACATCGAGGACGGCCCGGGCAGGATGCGGATGCCGTGGCCGGGCCAGATCGGGTCCCAGTTCTGGATGCCCTCGGTGTAGTGCCACATCCGGTCGCGGTTGACGAGCCGTACTCCGGCCCGGGCGCTGATGTCGAGCATCCGGCCGTCGACGTATGCGGGGACGCCGGTGACCATCTCGCCGGGCGGGGTGCCCAGGCGCTCGGGCCAGTAGCGGCGGACGATGTCGTGGTTGGCGCCGATGCCGCCGGTGGTGACGACGACGGCCTGCGCGGTGAGTTCGAAGTCGCCGACGCGGTCGCGGTTGGACCGCACGCCCCGGGCGGAGTTGTCCTCGGCGAGGACGGTGCCGCGCACACCCCGCGCCTGGCCGTCCTCGATGACCAGCTCGTCGACCTGGTGGCGGTGGTAGAAGGTGAGCAGCCCGTCGCGGGCCGCCTGCTTGGCACGGTCGACGAAGGGTTCGACGACCCCCGTGCCGGTACCCCAGGCGATGTGGAAGCGGGGTACGGAGTTGCCGTGCCCGTGTGCCCGCAGGTCGCCGCGCTCGGCCCAGCCGACGGTGGGCAGGAACTTGATGCCGTGGCCCTCCAGCCAGGACCGCTTCTCCCCCGCCGCGAACTCCACGTAGGCGCGCGCCCAGCGCACCGCCCAGGAGTCCTCGTCGTCCTCGCGGTCGAACCCGGCGCTGCCCTGCCAGTCGTTCCAGGCCAGGTCGAAGGAGTCCTTGATGCCGAGGCGCCGCTGTTCGGGCGAGTCGACGAGGAAGAGTCCGCCGAAGGACCAGAACGCCTGGCCGCCGAGGTTGGCGGCGTTCTCCTGGTCGACCAGCGCGACCCGCCGTCCCCGGCTGGTCAGTTCGTGCGCGGCGACCAGGCCCGCGAGCCCCGCTCCGACGACGATGACGTCGGCATCCATGGCGACCGTCCCTTCCTCATACGGTTGTCCCGCTGCCGTCGGTCAGCAGCGCGGTGAGCAGTTGCCCCAGCCAGGCCCGGGCGTGTTCGACGTCCCGGTCGAGCAGCAGCTGGGTGGTGACTCCGTCGTAGGCGGCGACCACGGCGTGGGCGGCGCCGTCGAGGTCGCCGAGCACGGCGGGCAGTTGGGCGTGGCCCCGTGCGCGGGCCAGCCGTTCGGCGACGGCCGCGCGCAGGCGCGCCCGGTGCTCCAGGAGGGTCTCGGCGACGGCGGGCTCCCGGGCGGCGTGCACCAGGAAGTCGGTCTTCACCAGCAGCCAGTCGCGGTCCAGGAGCAGCACCTCGGTGACCCGGTCGACGGCGGCCGGCACGTCGAGGTCGGGCCCGTCGAGGGCCAGCGCGCCGGCGACCTGGTCGGCGATCAGCTCGGCCCGCTGCTGGTAAAGGGCGAAGAACAGCTCGTCGAGGCTGTCGAAGTTGGAGTAGAAGGCGCCGCGGCTGTAGCCGGCGGCCTCGCAGACCTCCTCGATGGAGACGCGCCCGAAGCCCTTGGCGGCGAAGACGGCGAACGCGGCGTCCAGGAGGTTGGCGCGTGTGCGGACCCGGCGCTTGGTCACGCGCTTGGTGCCGTGCCTGGTCGCACTCTCCACTGCCATGCCCCTGCCCTCGATTCGATACGCGAATGTATCCGATACGGCGATGTATCGGAAGAGCCGGTTTTCGAGATAGGAACAGGTTTTCGAATAAGGAGTACGCTGGAGTCATGCCCACGCACCTCCAGGCCTCGCTCTTCGACCAGACCGACGACCTGCGGCTCGGCCCCCTCGACGGGATCCGCCGGACCGAGCTCGGTCGCGGTGCCTGGATCGACGTCCTGCCCGGCTGGCTCCACGGCTCGGACGCCCTGTTCGAACAGCTCGCGGCCGAGGTCCCCTGGCGGGCCGAACGGCGCACGATGTACGACCACGTGGTCGACGTACCGCGCCTGCTCGCCTTCTACCGCGCGGACGACGCCCTGCCGCACCCGGTCCTCGCCGAGGCGCGCACCGCGCTCAGCGCGCACTACGCCGAGGAACTGGGCGAGCCGTTCGCCACCGCCGGACTCTGCTACTACCGCGACGGCCGGGACAGTGTGGCCTGGCACGGCGACCGCATCGGCCGGGGTGCCCACGAGGACACGATGGTGGCGATCCTCTCCGTCGGCGCGCCCCGCGACCTTCTGCTGCGCCCGGTCCACGGCGGGGACACCGTCCGCAGGCCGCTGGGCCACGGCGACCTGATCGTGATGGGCGGCTCCTGCCAGCGGACCTGGGAGCACTCCGTACCGAAGACCACGCGCGCCGCGGGACCGCGCATCAGCATCCAGTTCCGCCCGCGCGGCGTGCACTGAGGCGAAAGAGGCGACCGCCTCGGTCACGCGCGGGGGCCGCCTCCGGTGGACGGTGCCGGAGGCGGCCCCCTGTCGGCGGTGCGCGAGGACGTACCGCGCGACGCCGTACGGGACTTGGCCGGACCCGGCGCCTCCGCCGCCCTGTCGGTCTGCTTTGCTGTGGCTGTCGGGCAGGCACCTCATCACACGGGACGATCATGCAGACGGACGTGCGGCACGTCGCCGACGGCACCTACCTGGTGCACGGCAGCAACACCAACTGGGTGATTCTCGCCGAGGGGGACGCCGTCACCCTGGTGGACACCGGCTACCCCGGCGACCGCGAACAGGTGCTCGCCTCCCTCGCGCAGGTGGGCAGTGCACCGGAGGCGGTCGCGGCGGTGCTCATCACGCACGCCCACAACGACCACCTGGGTTCGGCCGAGTACCTGCGCGCCACGTACGGCACGCCCGTCTACCTCCACGAGGCCGAAGTCGCGCACGCCCGCCGCGAGTTCCTGCACCAGGTGACCGTCGGCGAGGTCCTGCGCAACGGCTGGAGGCCCGGCGTCCTGCCCTGGGCGCTGCACGCCATCCGCTCCGGCGGCACGGCGCAGGTCCCGGTCACCGCTCCGGCGCCGTTCCCCTCCGCCGAGGGCGCGCTCGACCTGCCCGGGCGGCCGGTCCCCGTGCACACCCCCGGCCACACCGACGGGCATGCCGCCTTCCACCTGCCCCGCACCGGCGTGCTGATCTCCGGCGACGCCCTGGTCAGCGGCCACCCCACCTCGCGGCTCAAGGGACCCCAGCTGCTGCCCGACATGTTCCACCACGAGCGCGCGCGTGCCGTCGCCTCGGTGGACGTGCTCGCCGCCCTGGAGGGCGATCTGCTGCTCCCGGGCCACGGCCCCGCCCACCGCGGTCCGGTCCGTGAAGCGGCACTTCAGGCCAGGGAGCGCGCCCTCTAAGGTGAGGTGACGATCACCCGCAAGAGCACTCGCGAGGGCAGCCGCGAGGGCACCCGCGAGACGAGGACGAACGGCCCATGGCACTGCAGATCAGCGCGACGAACCCGGAGCACCCCGCGCTCCTGCTGGAACTGCCGTGGGACGTGCCCCTGGAGGAGTGGCCGGAGGAGGTCCTGGTCCCGCTGCCGCGCGGCATATCCCGCCACGTCGTGCGCTACGCCCGCGCCGGCGACGAGGTGATCGCCGTGAAGGAGCTCGCCGAGCGGCCCGCCCTGCGCGAGTACGACATGCTGCGCGACCTGGACCGCCTCGGCATCCCCTCCGTCGACCCCCTCGCGGTGGTGACCGGCCGCGTCGACCCGGACGGCAACCCGCTGGAGTCCGTCCTGGTCACCCGGCACCTGGGCGGCTCGATGCCGTACCGCTCGATGTTCGAGACCACCATGCGCCCGGCCACCATGCACCGGCTCATGGACGCCCTGGCCGTACTGCTGGTCCGGCTGCACCTGGCCGGGTTCGCGTGGGGCGACTGCTCGCTGTCCAACACCCTGTTCCGGCGCGACGCGGGCGCCTACGCCGCCTACCTCGTCGACGCCGAGACCGGAGATCTGCATCCGCAGCTGAGCAACGGGCAGCGCGCGTACGACCTCGACCTGGCCCGCGTGAACATCAGCGGCGAACTCCTCGACCTGGAGGCCTCCGGCGCGCTGCACCCCTCCGTCGACCCGATCGAGTTCGGCATGGAGATCTGCGCCCGCTACGGCGGCCTGTGGGAGGAGCTGACCCGCACCTCCGTCTACCCGGCGGGCAAGTACCACTACATCGAGCGCCGCATCCGCCGCCTCAACGAGCTCGGCTTCGACGTGGCCGAGATGCAGATCGAGCACGCGAGCAACGGCGACACCGTCACCTTCGTGCCCAAGGTGGTGGACGCCGGCCACCACCAGCGCCAACTGCTGCGCCTGACGGGCCTGGACACCGAGGAGAACCAGGCCCGCCGGCTGCTGAACGACCTGGAGAGCTGGATGGCCACCCAGGACGACTACGCCCCGGGTGACCCCCTCGGCGCCCGCCCCGAGGTCCTCGCGCACCGCTGGGTCCGCGACGTCTTCCGGCCCACCGTGCGCGCGGTGCCGCTCGAACTGCGCGGCTCGATGGACCCGGCCGAGATCTACCACGAGCTGCTCGAACACCGCTGGTACCTGTCGGAGCGGGCGCAGCACGACATCGGCCTGGACACGGCGGTCGTCGACTACATCGAGAACGTCCTGCCCAAGGCGCGGGAGACGCTCCAGCCCACCCCCGTCCAGGAGTGACTCAGGCGGGCGGCACCACCGCCACCGGGCAGTCCGCGTGGTGCAGCACGCCGTAGGCGACGGAGCCGATCCGGGCGCCCACGGCGGTGCGGCGGGCGCGCCGGCCGACGACCATCAGCTGGGCCCGCGGGGCCACCGACAGCAGCACCTGTCCCGCGCTGCCCATCTCGACGTGCTCGACCACCGGGACGTCCGGGAAGCTCCGCCGCACCGGCTCCAGTGCCGCGGCGAGCGCCTTCTGCTCCCGCGGCTCCAGGCCGCCGGCCTCGTCGAGGAGCTTCAGCGAACCGGGGCTGTAGGCGAACACCGGAGGCAGCGTCCAGGCCCGTACGGCACGCACGGTCGCGCCGCGCGCGGCGGCGGTCTCGAACGCGAAGCGCAGGACGGCCTCGCTGTCCTCCGGATCCCCCTGCTGACCGACGACCACCTCGCGGCCGGCGGCCTCCGCGGAGGGCTGGTCCGCCGCGCGGACGAGCACGACGGGCCGCGTGGTCTCGGCGATCACCTGCTGTCCGACGGAGCCGAGCAGGAACCCGACGACGGGACCGTGCCCGCGCGAGCCCAGCACCAGCGTCTCGGCGTCCGCCGCCGCGTCGAGGAGCGTCTCGACGCTGCCGCCCTCCAGCGCGTCCGTGGTCACGGTGAGCCCCGGGTAGCGCCCGGTGACGACCGCGGCCGTCTCGGCCAGCGCCTCCCGCACCCAGCCGGCCTGGGTGTCCCGGTCGGCCGAATCGACGGCCTCGTACGGCTCGAACCGCCAGGCCTGCACCACCCGCAGCGCCAGGTCGCGGCGGACCGCCTCACGGGCCGCCCAGTCCAGCGCGGCGACGCTCTCCTCGGACCCGTCGAACCCCGCGGTGATCGGGCGCGTCATAGAGGTCTCTCCCTGTGTCGTGGTCACGTCCATCGGGGCAAGTCTTCACTACGCTGGCGCCATGAGTCTGGAATGGGAGCAGACGGTCGTCGACTCGGCCGACCCCGCGGCCCTCGGGCGCTGGTGGGCCGAGGCGCTGGGCTGGGTCGTGGTCAACGCCAGTGCCGAGGAGTTCGAGATCCAGCCGGAGCGGGACCGGCTGCCCGGCCTGATCTTCGTGCCCGTCCCCGAGGCCAAGACGGTCAAGAACCGGCTGCACCTCGACTTCCGCCCTGACGACCAGGCGGCCGAGGTGGCCCGCCTGCTGGCCCTCGGCGCCCGGCACCCGGACGGCGCGCCCGGCGACTTCCCCTGGGTGACGCTGGTGGACCCCGAGGGCAACGAGTTCTGCGTCCTGAGCGAACGCCGACCGCGTACCTGAGCGCGGCGGCGGCATCGAACATACGATGGGCCGAAGCCGACGCGGTGGCCTGAAAGCGGCACCGCACAGCCGAACTGCCGGGGTGGGAGACGCATGGCACAGGCCGCCGAGACAGCGCGGACCGTCATCCTGACCGTGGACGACGACCCGGGAGTCTCCCGCGCCGTCGCCCGGGACCTGCGACGACGCTACGGCGAGTCGTACCGGATCGTGCGCGCGGAGTCCGGCGAGTCCGCGCTGGAGGCGCTGCGCGAGCTGAAGCTCCGCGGCGACCTGGTGGCGGTGATCCTGGCCGACTACCGCATGCCGCAGATGAACGGCATCGAGTTCCTGGAGCAGGCCCTCGACATCTACCCCGGCGCCCGCAGGGTGCTGCTGACGGCGTACGCGGACACCAACGCGGCGATCGACGCGATCAACGTCGTCGACCTCGACCACTACCTGCTCAAGCCCTGGGACCCGCCCGAGGAGAAGCTCTACCCCGTCCTGGACGACCTCCTTCAGGCCTGGCGGTGCAGTGACTTCCGGCCGGTGCCCAGCACCAAGGTGGTCGGCCACCGCTGGTCCGCGCGCTCCTCGGAGGTGCGCGAGTTCCTGGCCCGCAACCAGGTGCCCTACCGCTGGTACTCGGCCGACGAGCCCGAGGGCCGGCGGCTGCTCTCGGCCGCCGGACAGGAGGGGGAGCGGCTGCCGCTGGTGATCACCCCGGACGGCACGCCGCTGGTCGCGCCCGAGGCGCCGGAACTGGCCGCGCGGGTGGGGCTGGCGACCACGCCCACGGCCGACTTCTACGACCTGGTCGTCATCGGCGGCGGCCCGGCCGGGCTCGGTGCCGCCGTGTACGGGGCCTCGGAGGGGCTGCGGACCGTGCTCGTGGAGCGGTCCGCGACCGGCGGTCAGGCCGGGCAGAGCTCCCGGATCGAGAACTACCTGGGCTTCCCCGACGGCGTCTCCGGCGGCCAGCTCACCGACCGGGCCCGGCGACAGGCCGCGAAGTTCGGCGCCGAGATCCTCACCACGCGCGAGGTGACGGGCCTGGAGGTCAACGGCGCCGCCCGGGTCGTACGGTTCTCCGACGGCTCCGCGGTCGCCGCGCACAGCGTGATCCTCGCGACCGGCGTCTCCTACCGCCAGCTGGACGCGCCGGGCTGCACCGACCTGACCGGATGCGGGGTGTACTACGGCTCGGCGCTGACCGAGGCGGCCTCCTGCCAGGGGCAGGACATCTACATCGTCGGTGGCGCCAACTCCGCCGGGCAGGCGGCGATGTACCTGTCCCGGGGCGCCAAGTCGGTGACCCTGCTGGTGCGCGGGCCGGACCTCGCCGCGTCGATGTCGCACTACCTGATCCAGCAGATCAACGAGTCGCCGAACATCTCGGTCCGCGCCCGGACCGTCGTCGAGGCCGCCCACGGCTCGGACCACCTGGAGCAGCTCACCCTGCGCGATGTCGACACCGGCGAGACCGAACTCGTCGACGCGCAGTGGGTGTTCGTGTTCATCGGCGCGGCCCCGCTCACCGACTGGCTGGACGGGACCGTGCTGCGCGACGAGCACGGGTTCATCCTGGCCGGCCCCGACCTCACCGCCGACGGACGGCCCCCGGCGGACTGGGAGCTGGACCGGCCGCCGTACCACCTGGAGACCAACGTCCCGGGCGTCTTCGTGGCGGGCGACGCGCGCGCCGAGTCCGCGAAACGGGTCGCCTCCGCCGTAGGAGAGGGAGCCATGGCCGTGATGCTCGTCCACCGGTACCTGGAGCAGTCATGAGCGGGCAGCTCATGCCGTGCAGCCCCGCGGAGATCGGATCGCTGTTCCTGTTCGAGAAGCTGTCGCCGGAGCAGCTCGGGCAACTGTGCGGCGCGGGACGGGTGGAGAGGTTCGAACCCGGTCCGGTGTACACCGAGGGCGAGCCCGCCACCTGCTTCTACGTGATGATCGAGGGCACCGTCGTGCTCTCCCGCCGGGTCGGCGGCGACGACGTGGAGATCAACCGCACCTCGCAGCGCGGGGTCTACGCGGGATCCATGCAGGCCTACCTCGGCGACCGGGTGCAGCAGACCTACAACGGCTCCATGCGGGTGACGGAACCCTCGCGGTTCTTCGTCCTGCCCGCGGAGACGTTCGCGGCCTTCATGCAGGAGTGGTTCCCGATGGCCGTGCACCTGCTGGAGGGGCTCTTCTTCGGTTCGAAGAACACCCAGCGGGCCATCGGACAGCGTGAACGGCTCCTCGCGCTCGGCTCCTTGTCGGCCGGGCTCACGCACGAGCTCAACAACCCGGCGGCGGCCGCCGTGCGGGCCACGGCGACGCTGCGCGAGCGGGTCGGCAAGATGCGGCACAAGCTCGCCGTCATCGCGCAGGGCAACTACGCCCCCGAGGTGATGGCGAACCTCATCGACATCCAGGAACGCACCGCCGAACGCGTCGCCAAGGCGCCGACGTTGAGCCCGCTGGAGGCGTCCGACCGCGAGGACGCGCTCAGCGACTGGCTCGACGACCACGACATCCAGGACGGCTGGCGGATCGCGCCCACCTTCGTCCAGGCCGGGTTGGACGTCGACTGGCTGGACCAGGTCGCGGCGGCCGTGACCGAGGAGATCCTGCCGAGCGCGATCGGCTGGCTCAACTACACCGTCGAGACCGAGCTGTTGATGGACGAGATCAACGACTCCACCAACCGCATCTCCCACCTCGTCGACGCCGCCAAGCAGTACTCGCAGCTCGACCGGGCGCCCTTCCAGCACGCCGACGTCCACGAACTCCTGGACAGCACCCTGCTGATGCTGTCGGGCAAGATCGGCCGGCGCATCCAGGTCGTCAAGGAGTACGACCGCACCCTGCCGAAGATCCCGGCGTACCCGGCGGAGCTCAACCAGGTGTGGACCAACCTGATCGACAACGCGGTCGCGGCGATCAACAGCGCGGGCGGCGAAGGCACGTTGACGGTGCGGACGGCGCTCGAACACGAGCGGCTGCTGGTGGAGTTCCGGGACACCGGGCCCGGGGTGCCGAGGGAGATCCGCGACCGGATCTTCGACCCCTTCTTCACCACCAAGCCGGTGGGCGAGGGCACCGGGCTCGGCCTCGACATCTCCTGGCGGATCGTGGTGAACAAGCACCACGGCACGCTCCAGGTCGAGTCCGAGCCGGGCGACACGCGGTTCCAGGTGCTGCTTCCGCTCACCGCCGCCGAGAGTGACACGACCGAGGAGCCACAATGACCGACATCAGCGGGATCGACCCCAGCGCGCCGCCGAGCGGCGACGGGTGTGTCGAGTGCGACGCCGCCGGCGGCTGGTGGTTCCACCTGCGGCGGTGTGCGCAGTGCGGGCACGTGGGGTGCTGCGACTCCTCGCCCGCGAAGCACGCCACCGAGCACTTCCGCACGACGGGGCATCCGCTGGTGCAGAGCTTCGAGCCCGGCGAGGCGTGGTACTGGAACTTCGCGACGCAGGAGATGTTCGAGTCCGGGCCCGCCCTGGCGGCACCCGACAGCCATCCCGCGGACCAGCCGGCGCCCGGCCCGCGGGGGCGGGTCCCGGCCGACTGGGCGAAGACGCTGCGCGCTTAATGCCTCGGTGACCAGGGCGATCGGATGACAGGATGGGGCTGTGTCTCCGACCTCCTTCGCCTCCCCGCTGATCGGGCGGGCCGACGAACTCGCCCGTCTCGCCGATGTCCTCGAACGCGCCCGGGGCGGTGAGGCGCGTGCCGTCCTGATCGCCGGGGACGCCGGCGTCGGCAAGACCCGGATGCTGGACGAGGCCGCCGGGCGCGCCGCCCGGGAGGGGATGACCGTGCTCACCGGGCACTGTGTCGACCTCGGTGACGTGGGTCTGCCGTATCTGCCGTTCACGGAGATCCTCGGCCTGCTCGCCGCCGACGAGCGGTTCGCCCCGGTCCTCGGCGGACATCCGGTCGCCGAGCGGCTGTTGGGCGGCGGCGGCGACGGCGGACGGTTGCAGCTGTTCGAGGGGATGGCGGCGCTACTGGCCGATCTCACGGACGTCGCCCCGCTGTTGCTGGTCCTGGAGGATCTGCACTGGGCCGACCAGTCCTCCCGGGACCTGCTGCGGTTCCTGCTCAGCCGGGGCGTTCTGCAACGGTCGGCGGGCGGGGCGCCCACCCATCGGCTGGCCCTGTTCGCCTCCTACCGGGCGGACGATCTGCACCGGCGTCACCCGCTGCGCCCGTTGCTGGCCGAACTGGTGCGGCTGCCCGCCGTCGAGCGGCTGGAGCTGCGCCCGCTGGCCGACGCCGAGGTGACACGGCTCGTGCAGGCGCTCCAGGAGCGGCCCCTGTCGGCCGCCACGGTCCGGCGGATCGTCGAACGGGCCGAGGGCAACGCCTTCTACGCCGAGGAGCTGGTCGCGGCCACGGACACCGAGGCCGGCGGAGTGCCCAGCGCGCTGGCGGACGTGCTGCTGATCCGGTTCGAGCAGCTGTCGGACACCGCCCAGCAGGTGCTGCGGACCGCCGCCGTGGCCGGGCGCCGGGTCGAGCACGACCTGCTGCGGGACGCCGTGGGGCTGCCCGAGGACGAGCTGGAGTCGGCGCTGCGCGAGGCCGTCGGACGCCAGCTCCTGGTCCCCGGCGACGGCGACACGTACTCCTTCCGGCACGCGCTCGCCCGCGAGGCCGTCTACGCCGATCTGCTGCCCGGTGAACGGGCCCGCCTGCACGGCACGTTCGCCCGGCTGCTGACCGGGCGGGGCCGCCGGCCCGAGTCGGCGGCGGAACGGGCGCACCACTACCGCGAGAGCCATGGACTCGCCGAGGCGCTCACCGCCTCGCTGGAGGCGGCCGATCACGCCCAGCGGATCGGGGCGCCGGCGGAAGAGCTACGGCATCTGGAAGCGGCCCTCGACCTGTGGTCGGCGGTCGAGCCGGCCGCACGTCCCTCCGCGGACCGGGTCACGCTCACGCTGCGGGCCTCCGCCGCGGCCGCGCACGCCGGTGAGGCGCACCGCGCGGTCTCCCTCACCCGTTCCGCGCTGGCCGGCATCGACCAGGACGCCGACTCCGAACTCGCCGCACGGGTCCGCTACACCCTCGCCGGGAACCTGATCGACGTCGACAACCTGACCGCGGCGTTCCAGTACAGCAGCGAGGCGCTCGCCCTCATCCCGGCCGATCCGCCGTCACGGACCTGGGTGTGGGCGGCGGCCACCCATGTCAGCGCCGCCCGGCACGTCGGCGAGAACGAGATCGCGCTCCGCATCGCCCGCGAGGCCCTGCGCGTCGCCGAGCAACTCGACGCGAAGGACGCCCGGGCGGACCTGATCATCTCCCTCGCCGCCCTGGAGAGCGGCGGCCGCCGCACCCCGGCGGGCCGGGAACGGATCACCGAGGCCAGGGAGTTGGCCCGCGCGGTGGGCAACGCGCCTGTGGAGATGCGCGCGCTGTTCAACCTCGCCATCGGCTGCTACGAGTCCGGCGATCTGGAGGAGTCGCTCCCCTGGCTCGCCGAGGGCCTGGACCGGGCGCGCCGTGCCGGGCTCTTGTCGTCGGCCTACCCCCAGGCGATGCGCCACCTCCAGCTCGTGGTGCTCTACACCCTGGGCCGCTGGGACGAGTGCCTGCGCGCGGCGTCCGGCGACACCGAGATGCCGGCGCTCAGCGGGTACGCGGCCGGGCCCGCGCTCTACGTCGCCCTCGCGCGCGGTGATCTCACGGCCGCCGACCGGGCCCGTGCCCTGCTCAAGGGGCCTTTCGACTGGATGGGCACGCTCGTCGCGGGCATCTCGCTGACCGAGGCGGCGGCGCTGCGCGGTGACGCCGAGGCCGCGGTGGAACAACTGCGGTCGACGGTCAAGGCCCTCACCGACGACGCGGGTACACGTCCCGACGTCACGGTCCGGCTCGCCGCCCGCGCGCTGTCGGCGGTCGCCGACACGGCCTGCGGGCTGCGCCTGACCGGCGACGAGGCCGGCGCGGGACGGTGGACGGCCATCGCCGACGAGCTGGTGGAGTCGGCCCGGCACACGGCGCGGCGCGGGGAGGACGGCACACCGCAGGGGCCGGAGGGACAGGCGTGGCTGGCGCGCGCCGAGGCGGAGTGGGCGCGGGCAGTGTCCGGGCCGGACGTGGCGGCCTGGGAGAAGGCGGTCGCCGCGTTCAGCTTCGGTGACGCCTACGAGTACGCCCGCTGCCGGTTGCGGCTCGCCGAGGCCCTGGTGGCGGCCGACCGGCGCGCGGAGGCGGCGGCCGAAGCGACCGCCGCCCGGGAGACGGCCGTACGGCTGGGGGCGACGCTCCTGCTGGAGCAGACGGACCAGCTGGTCCGCCGGGCCCGTCTCTCGGCCGCCCAGGCGACCGCGCCCGGCTCCTCCCCGCTGACCGCCCGCGAGCAGGACGTGCTGCGGCTCCTCGCCCTCGGGCGCAGCAACCGGCAGATCGGCGAGGAGTTGTTCATCAGCGGCAAGACGGCGAGCGTGCACGTCTCCAACATCCTGGCCAAGCTGGGGGCGGCGAGCCGGACCGAGGCGGTGGCCGTCGCCTATCGCGAGGGCCTGATCGCCCCGGAGTGATCAGCGGCCCGCGCGGTCGAGGCCGCGCGGGTCGACAGCGGGGGCTCTGGACGCGCAGGGGGAGCCGAGGTGCCCGGGGGCCGGACGGCGTCGGCCGTGGCCTGCGTCCCCTTGTCGTCGGCGTGGAGGTGGGCAGGGCCCACTGCCCCTCCTGCGACGCCGAGTTCGGTGTGTCCGGCGAGGTGGAGAGGCAGTGGGCGCGAGAGTGCCGTGTGCCGTCAGTGCCTGGTCGCGGGCGTGTTGGCCGCGGTGACGTTGACGGCGGCCCAGGAGCGGTTGACCGCCTTGTACTCGGCGCTGGTCGCGCCGTAGAGGTCCTTCGCCGCCTTCAGGGTCGCCACGCGGGCGTCGTGGAAGTCGGTGGAGGAGACCATGTAGCGGGTCAGGGCGCGGTAGTAGATCGCCGTGGCCTTGGTGCGTCCGATGCCCTTGGCGGGCAGGCCGTCGATGGTCGGCGAGTCGTAGGTGACGTTGCCGATCTTCTTGCGGCCGCTGCCCTCGGCGAGCAGGTAGTACGCGTGCGAGGACACGCCGGAGCCGGCGTGCACCTCGGCGTCGTAGACGGCCGGCGACCAGTAGTCGATGGCGCCTTCGAGCACGTCGAGGGAGGGCTTGTCGAGGCGGCGCAGGAACTTCTGGTCCAGGCCGAGCTTCTCGCCGAGCAGGTAGTTCGGCGGGTTCTTCGGGTTGTTGGCGCTGAACTCGACGTTCGAGCCGAAGATGTCCGCCAGCGACTCGTTGAGGGAGCCGGCCTCGCCGTACTGGTTGCCGTCCACGTCCACGCGGGTGGGCTCCAGGCGGGCGGTCGCGTCCACGACGCCGTGGGTCAGCTCGTGGCCGGTGACGTCGAGGACGACGAGCGGCTTCTTGAACATGTCGCCGTCGCCGTCGCCGTACAGCATGCAGCCGCAGGCCGGGTCCCAGAAGGCGTTGGCGACCTTGTTGCCGAAGTGGACCATCGCCTTGGCGCCCTTGGAGTTGTTGGCGATGCCCTTGCGCCCGAAGGTCTTCTTGTAGAAGTCCAGGGTCTTGGTGATGCCGTACTGGGCGTCGACGGCGGCGCTGGCGCGGCTGGAGGTCGTGCCGTTGCCCCACTTGTTGGTGGTGCTGGTGAACTTCTTGCCGCGGGCGAAGTCCTCCAGCTCCCGGTTCTTGGCGTCCCGGGTCTCGGTGCCCCAGCGGTTGGGGTCCTTCAGGAGGTAGGCGCGGCTGCCCGTCTTGGTGGTCGTGAGCGTGACCTTGCCGGCGAAGAGGGAGTTGCCGGTGCCCGAGGCGGTCGCCGCGAGGGCGTCGGCGCCCGGGGCGGTGCCGGTGGCCGGGTCCAGCTTCTCGCCGCGTGCGCGCAGGGTGTCGATGAGGTGCGGCGAGAGGAACTCGTCGCTGTCCGGCGTGTTGCTGCGCACCGTGCCGGTGAGGGCGTCGACGACGACCGTGCGGGAGCCGGTCTCGGCGGTGGCGCTGTCGGTGACCCGCACCTGGTAGGCGAGGGCCGAGGCACCGCCGCGGGCGTCGACGACGAGCTCGGCGGGACCCGCCTCGCCCTTGGCCGCGGCGGCGGCGCGCGCTTCGGCCTGCTGTGCCGTCAGCCTGGCCTTCGACGCCTGGGGCCGGACGGTGTGGTCGGCCGCGCGGGTGACTCCCGTGTAGGCCAGCTGCCGGGTGAGGTGGACGACGAGGTCGCCGCCGAGGACCGGCATGCCGCGATGGGTCCGGAGGAACCGGACATGCCGGGCGCCTTCGGGGTCGATCAGGACGTCCTGGGCCTGGAGTTCGTCGCCCGGGACGACGCCGGTCGCCTCGGTGTGGGCGAACGCGGCGGTGCGGGCGGCGTCCACGACGGACGCGGCGGTGACGGCCGGGGCCTTGCCCGGCGTCCCCGTGGACGGGCCGGCGACGGCCGTGCCCGCGAGCCCCGTGGCGGCGGTTGCCACGGCGACGGCGACGGCCAGGTTGCGTATATGGGGTCTACGCACTGTTGAGGGTTCCTTCGCGCAAAGGCGGCCGGGATCACCAACCGCCCTGGTGCATGGCGCGGTTGGGCGCCATGGGGGCTGGTCGGGCCCCGGGACCACACCCTTACGGATGAGTCATGTACATGTAAAGCCTGAATCGTCGCTTTTCCAGCACTTCATGGCGATACTTTGCGAATCCGCAGCGCTCAGTGAGCGATGAGTCACCAACTGTGCGTCGACTGTGGAGATGTGACGGGATGCGAGGAGGTTGCCCGGCGCATGTGTGATCGATCTCGCATCGAGGAGAAACGGGAGAACACTCGGATGACAACAGCAACGCTGCGCAGGGCCACGGTCTCGGGGGCGGTCCTGCTGTCCCTGCTCGCGGTCCCGGCCCACGCCACGACCGCCGGGCCGGACACGGCCCCGACCGTGGCGGCGGCCCTGCCCGAGCCCGACCTCGTGGGGCTGCGCGGCGTGCTGCGCACCGCCGTGCGACAGGGCGCGCCCGGCGCGATGGCCCGTATCGACGACCGCGGGACCGTGCACCGCCTGGTCACCGGCGTCGCCGACCGCGGGACCCGACGGGCCATCAGCACCCGCGACCGGTTCCGCATCGGCAGCGTCACCAAGACCTTCACCGCCGTGGTCCTGCTCCAGCTGGTCGACGAGAAGAAGCTGAAGCTCGACGCGCCGGTCAACCGCTACCTGCCCGGACTGCTGCCCGACGACCGCATCACCGTCCGCCACGTCCTGAGCCACCGCAGCGGGCTGTACGACTACTCCAACGACATGTTCGCCAGATCGGTCCAGGGCTTCGAGGCCGTCCGCACCAAGGTCTTCACCTACCGCCAGCTGGTGGCCCGCTCCCTGCGCCACGCCCGCACCAACCAGCCCGGCGCCGCCTACGTGTACTCCAACACCAACTTCGTCGTCGCCGGCATGCTCATCGAGAAGCTCACCGGCCACTCCGTGGGGACGGCGTACCAGAGCCGCATCATCGAGCCGCTCGGCCTGCGCGACACGCTGTACGTCCATCCCGCCACGACCATCCCCGGCCGCCACGCCCGTGGCTACCTGACCCCCGACACCGCGGGCGCGGCCCTGATCGACGCCACCCGGCAGACGACGTCCTGGGCCCAGAGCGCGGGCGCCCTGCTGTCCACCACCGGCGACCTCAACACCTTCCTGTCGGCGCTGCTGGGCGGCGAGCTGACCTCGGCCGCGAGCCTGACGCAGATGCAGCGCTGGTGGAAGGTCAACAGCACCACGGCGTACGGCCTCGGTCTGCGCCGCCGGACCCTGTCGTGCGGGGTGTCGGTGTACGGGCACACCGGCGCCGTCCAGGGCTACTACACCTACGCGTTCACCTCCAAGGACGGCAGGCGCAGCCTCAGCGCGCTCGCCAACGCCTCCAACAACGGGACGGTGCTCAACACGCTGGCGGGCACCCTGGAGTCGGCGTTCTGCGGCAGGCGCGGCACGGCAGTACGCGGCTCCGCACGGGTCGAGCGCTACGAGGACCTCGCCCCCGGGGTCGCGCTGGACTGACCTGGCAGCCGGCGAGAACATCACCGGAGCGACACACCGCGGGGCCCCATGGCGGAACACGCGCCTCCGGGACACCATGCCCGCATGAAGGGTGACCTCTTTTCCAGTGAGCACATGGTCCAGCCGGCCGCGGCGCCGGGTATGTCGGTCGAGAACGCGAAGTGCGTCAAGTACACGGTGAACGGGGAGATGTTCGCCCGGCAGGGCGCGATGATCGCCTATCGCGGCAACCTCCAGTTCGAACGCAAGGGCCAGGGCGTGGGCGGCATGCTCAAGCGCGCGGTCACCGGTGAGGGGCTGCCGCTGATGAGCGTGCGCGGCCAGGGCGAGGCCTGGTTCGCGCACGAGGCGCAGAACTGTTTCGTGGTGCAGGTGGACCCCGGCGACGAGTTCACGGTCAACGGCCGCAACGTGCTGTGCTTCGACGCCACGTTGTCGTACCGGATCGCGACGGTGAAGGGCGCGGGCATCTCCGGCGGCGGCCTGTTCAACAGCGTCTTCACCGGCAGCGGGATGCTGGGGCTGGTCTGCGAGGGCAACCCGCTGGTGATCCCCGTCTCGCAGCAGTACCCGGTGTACGTCGACACGGACGCGGTCGTCGGCTGGACCGCGGGCCTGCACACCTCGCTGCACCGTTCGCAGTCCATCGGGTCGATGCTGCGCGGCGGTTCGGGCGAGGCGGTGCAGCTGATGCTCCAGGGCGAGGGGTACGTCGTCGTACGGCCGAGCGAGAGCACTCCGCAGAAGCCGCAGCAGCACTGACCCCTGCCGGACGGTCGTCCGGGCGGCCGCCGAATCCGTGTTGACCGGCGCCCGCCCGACGCGCGAGGGTGCGAAGCGGTACGGACCGTCCGTGCCGGGAGGGTGGACTGTCTTGATCGGGATCTCCGACATCGAAGCCGCGGCCGAGCGGATCGCCGCACATGTGATCCGTACCCCGACCGTTCCGAGTCCTGGTCTGTCCGCCCTGCTCGGGGCGCCGGTCACCGTCAAGCTGGAGCTGCTTCAGCGCACCGGCTCGTTCAAGGCGCGCGGCGCGACGGCGAAGCTGCTCTCGCTGACCGAGGCCGAGCGGGCCGCCGGGGTCGTCGCGGTGAGCGGCGGCAACCACGGCATCGCCCTCGCGGTGATGGCCGCCGCGCTCGACGTGAAGGCCACGGTGGTCATGCCGCGTTCGGCGCCGGCGCACGCCCTGCGGATCGCGGAGGACGCGGGGGCGTCCGTGCGGGTGACCGACGACATGGCCGGCGCGTTCTCGCTGGTGACCCGGTTGCGGGACGAGGGGCTGACGCTGGTCCACCCCTTCGACGACCCGCTGGTGATCGCCGGGCAGGGGACCGTGGGCCTGGAGTTCGCCGAGGACGCCGGCGACCTCACCGACGTCCTCGTCAGCGTCGGGGGCGGTGGCCTGATCGCCGGTGTCGCGGCGGCACTGCGCGCCCGGCGTCCCGGAGTGCGGATCTGGGGCGTGGAGACCGAGGGCGCCGAGGCCATGTCCGAGGCGCTCGCCGCGGGCCGCCCGGTGCCGGTCGCGCTGTCCTCGATCGTGTCCACGCTGAGCGCCCCGTCCGTGTCCCGGCTGACGTACGACCATGTGGCCGCCCTGGTCGACGAGGTGCTCGTGGTGAGCGACCGGGAGGCGGTGCGGGGTTCGCTGCAACTCGCCGACCACGCCAAGGTGTGGGCCGAGCCCGCCGCGGGCTGTCTGCTGCCCGCCGCCCGCCGGGTGCTGGAACGGGTGGGCAGCGGTGCCCGCCTGGGGCTGGTGGTGTGCGGGGGCAACGCGACGACCGGGGATGTCACA
Source organism: Streptomyces sp. NPDC020489 (assembly GCF_044386545.1). Lineage (NCBI taxonomy): Bacteria > Bacillati > Actinomycetota > Actinomycetes > Kitasatosporales > Streptomycetaceae > Streptomyces > Streptomyces sp. NPDC020489. Next base: position 24,553 of record NZ_JBIRUZ010000024.1, on the reverse strand, counting down.
AACTGGGCAGAACGCTTCGAACTGCTCTGATCGTGCGTCAACTCCTTGTCCATGACAGCCCGTCAGGAAAAGCACTCCGCTTTCCGCTGAACGCACCCCGTCACGTCTGCCGTACCTCTGGGAAAGGTGAGAGCCAGGGTTCGGCGAGGGATGGCCATGGTCAAGGCGCACGTCTCCACACACGAGTTGGTGGCCGGGAGGTACCGGCTGCTGGAGGTCCTCCATCGCGAGACGAACCGTGTCTGCTGGTACGGGGAGGACGTCGAGGCCGGGCGCCCGTGTCTGCTCACCCAGATCGGGCTGCCCCCGGACCCGGACGGGGAGAGCTCACGGCGCGCGATCGCCCGGGTCGTCCGGATGTCGCAGACCATGGGACGGCTCTGCCCCGGCCGCGTCGCCACGGTCGTGGACGCCGTCGAGGAGTACGGCACCCTGTGGGCCGTCACCGACTGGATCGAGGGCGTCTCGCTGGGTGAGGTTTTGGAGAGGGAGGGCGCGTTCGACCATGTGCGGGCCGCCCGGATCGGCCTGGAACTGCTCGACGTGCTGGAGGCCGGGCACGGCGAGGGCATCACGCACGGCGAGCTCAGTCCCGGCCAGGTGTTCGTGCGGGACAAGGGCCCTGTCGTCGTCACCGGCTTCGGCCTGACCGGCGCGACCCTCGCGCCCCGGGTCAGCGCCCCGTCGTACGCCTCCCCCGAACAGGCCCGCGACGAGCGCATCGGACCGGCGGCGGACCTGTGGGCGCTGGGCGCGATGCTCTACACGATGGTCGAGGGCCGCCCGCCGTTCCGGGACCGGGACAGCCCGGAGACCACGCTCAAGGGCGTGGACCGGCTGCCGCTGCGCAGCCCCGTGCGCGCCGGGCCGCTCACCCCGACCGTGCTGGGACTGCTGCGGAAGAACTCCCGGGAGCGGCTGAACCGTCAGGTGGTCCGTGAGGCGCTCACCCGTGTCGTCGCCGAGGACCCCGGCGCGCCCCTCGCCTCGGACCGCGGGCCGCGGCCGCGCGGCCTGTCCGTCGGCGGGCCCGGCCGGAGCAGGCGCGCCCTGGTCGCGGGCACCGCGCTGGCCGCCGTCACGGCGGCGGTGGTGGTCGTCGTCGTGGCCCGTGAACTGCCGGGCGGTTCGGACGACTCGGCGACCGACACGAGCACCCCCAGACCGTCCGCCACGGCCTCCGCCCCCGCCGCACCGCCCGGCCAGGCCCCCACGCCCGCTCCGACACCCACCCCTACGCCGACGCCGACACCGAGCCCGACCTCCGAGCCGACGAGCGCCTCCCCGACGCGCGAGCAGCCGCGGTTCCAGCACTACACCTCACCGCAGGGCTTTTCCGTGAGCCTCCCCGAGGGCTGGAAAGCCCTGAGCACCACCGCGCAGGACGATCTGGCGTACCGGGTCGTCCTGGGCGCGAAGGGCGACCCGCGCACGCTCGCGGTCACCTACAGCACACGGGTGGGCGACGACCCGGTCGCCGTGTGGCGGGACGACGTCGAACCGGCACTGAAGAGGGAGGGCGGAGGGTACGAACGCATCGGGGAGATCCGCGCGACGACGTACCAGGGCCGCGAGGCCGCCGACCTGGAGTGGCTCGCGACCGTCGACGGCACCCGCCTGCACACCCTGGGCCGTGGTTTCCTCATCGGCTCGGGCAGGGGTTTCTCGCTGCGCTGGACGACCCCCGCCGGCGACTGGGAGGACCCCGCCAACCAGCAGGCCCTGGAGACGGTCCTGCGCACCTTCCGGATCCCGTCACACTGACGCGCGCGGTGCCCGCATCGCCGCGACACGCGAGCTGTGCAGCGGCTGCGTGCGCCACCGCGCGGTGAACGTCCCGTCGGTGAGCGAACAGGTCAGATCGACGTGGTGCGGTGTCTCCAGCAGTGCCACGTCCAGCACCAGGGTGTCCTCGCCGGTCCAGCCCCCGCTCACGGCGGCGGGCACGGGCCCCTCGGTCACGGTCCAGCCCGGCGCGCCGAACCCCAGCTGAAGCCGCTGTCCGTCCTCGACGAGCGTCACCCTGCGGCCGTCCGCGGCGATCTCCAGCCCGGTGAGCCTGGGCAGTCCCTCGCACCGGCCGCCGTACGGGGTGAAGGCGAGGTCCTGCTCCAGCGGGGCGATCTTGCCCCCGGCCGGCGGCAGCGCGAGCCGGTCCAGGCGCTCGGCCAGGGCGGCGTCCTCCTGCGTGCGGCCCGGCAGCGGGTCGGCGCCGAAGGCCGGCAGCAGACGGTCCCAGACCAGGTCGAGCACCTTCTGCATCTCGTGCGTGGCCCCGGTGATCGCGACCACCGCGTCCTGCTCGGGCAGGACCAGGCAGTACTGCCCGTACAACCCGTCCCCGCGGTAGCCGTGCCGGGCCATCCAGAACTGGAAGCCGTACCCCCGTGCCCAGTCGCCGCTCCAGGTGCCGTCCTCGGCGACGAGGTGCGGGCGCGTCGCCTCGGCGACCCACGCCTCGGACAGCAGGCGCTCGCCCTCCCACTCGCCGCGCTGGAGATAGAGCTGCCCGAGCCGGGCGATCGCGTCGGTGGTGGCGTGCAGCCCGCTGAAGCCCAGCTGGCGTCCGGTCCGGTCACGCCGCCAGGCCACCTCCCCGATGCCGAGGGGATCGAGGAGGCGCGGCCGCAGGTAGTCGGTGAGCGACTGGCCGGTGACCCGCTGCACGATCGCGGCGAGGGTGTAGGTGGCGGGCTGGTTGTAGGCGAAGACCGTTCCCGGGTCACGCTCCGGCGGCAGCAGCAGGAAGCCGCGCACCGGCTCCTCGCGGTCGGCCGCCACCGCCCGGTCGTACGTCTCGGCCACATGGCCGCTGGCCATGGACGCCACGTGCCGCACCAGCATGGCGCGGCTGCGCGGGTCGGTGATGTCGGCCTCGAGCTCCGGGAAGTAGGAGATCACCGTGTCGTCGAGGCGGAGCAGCCCTTCCGCTGCGGCGATACCGGCGGCGGTCGCCGTGAAGCTCTTGCTGAGCGAGTACAGCAGGTGAAGGCGGTCGGCGGTGTACGGCGCCCACCACCCCGCCGCCACGACCTTGCCGTGGCGCAGCACCATCAGACTGTGCGGCTCGAGGTCGGGGTCGGTTTCCAGGCCGTCGAGGAGGGCCTGGACACCAGCCGGGTCGACGCCTTCGGCGGACGGGGCGCTCGTGGGCAGGGGGCGAACACGCATGCGAGCATCCTCTCCCGGCGGTCACGCCATGATCCAGACGCCCGGAAGCTGTTTTCCGTCCCTCAAGCCGGGGACTCGCCCTTTATGGTGCGAATCGGATACACGATGATGACCGAGCAGGCCGGTCCCCGTGACCTCGTGGACCATGTGGTGCGGGCCGAGGAGGTCGGCTTCGACTTCTCGGTGACCTCGGACCACTACTTCCCGTGGCTGCGTTCACAGGGGCACTCGCCGTACGCGTGGAGTGTGCTCGGAGCCGCCGCCCAGGCGACCTCCCGGATCCCGCTCATGACGTACGTGACCTGTCCGAGCTTCCGCTACCACCCGGCGGTGGTGGCGCAGAAGGCGGCGACGATGCAGCTGCTCTCCGAGGGCCGGTTCCGGCTGGGACTGGGCTCCGGGGAGAATCTCAACGAGCATGTGGTGGGCGGCGGCTGGCCGTCCGCGGACGTGCGGCACGAGATGCTGGAGGAAGCCGTCGAGATCATCCGGGCGCTCTTCGCGGGCGGCCATGTGAACCACCGCGGGAAGCACTTCGACGTGGAGTCGGCCCGGCTGTGGGACCTGCCCGACGAGCCGCCGCCGCTGGGCATCGCCGTCTCCGGTGAGCAGTCCTGCGCGCTCGCCGGCCGGCTCGCCGACCTGGTGATCGCGACGGAGCCGAAGCAGGGGCTCCTCGACGCCTTCGACCGGCACGGCGGCGCCGGCAAGCCCCGCGTCGGCCAGCTGCCCGTCTGCTACGACCCGGACCGGGAAGCGGCGGTCAAGCGCGCCCACGCGCAGTTCCGCTGGTTCGGCAACGGCTGGAAGGTCAACGCGGAGCTGCCGCACCCCGACTCCTTCGAGTCGGCCACCCAGTTCGTCACGCCCGACGACGTCGCCGCGTCGATCCCGTGCGGCGACGACCCGGAGGACTTCGTCGAGGCCGTACGACCGTATGCGGAGGCCGGGTTCACGGAGATCGCGCTGGTGCAGATCGGCGGCGACTCGCAGCCTGCGTATCTGGACTGGGCGGAGAAGACACTGCTGCCCGCGCTCCACGACGCCCTGGACTCCTAGGGTGGGCGGGCCCTGGACACGCCAGGGCCGCCAAAGCATCTCCAATGGGTGGATATAGGCTGCGTCCCTGCACCTGTGCGGTGCGACCGGCCCCCACCCAGGAGAGTCACCCGTGACCCTAGCGACCGCCCCGTCCGAGACGTCGTCCCCCGCGCCACTGTCCGACCTCGTGGCGCGGGACGCGCGGGAGTTCGGCGCCTACGCGCGCACCGGCGGATGGGCCTTCGCCCTGATGGTGGCGCGCAGCGTCCGGCCCGGCGGCCAGGGCGCGGACGAGACGCCGAAGGTGTCCGCGAAGGAGTTCGCCGAGCTCGCCGGCTGCTCCGCCGACCGTGTCATGCGGTACTACAAGGCGTGGGACCGGGCGGCCGACGACGGCCTCGTCCCGCACTTCGAGACGCTCGCGCCGGGCCAGGAGGTGGAGCTGCCGGACGCCGACGTGTGGCTGACCTACTACGTCTCCCGCAACAGCGCCACCTCCGAGCGCGGCACCGCCATCACCGAGGCCGCCGAGGCGGAGGGCATCCGGCCGACGAAGGCGCTGGAGGTGGCCGAGAACCCCACCGCGCTGCGGGCCGCGATCCTCGCCGACCCCTCCACCGCCCGCGCCGCCCGCCAGGCGCTCCTGGACCGGGTCCGCGAGGACCCGGAGCTGCAGGCCGAGCTGGCCCGTGACGTGGTGCGCACCGACGACCTGAAGAAGGCCGTCGCCACCGAGAGCAGGTCCGCCGACCGGATCGAGTACGTCCGTCAGATCGCCGAGTCGGGCCAGATCAAGACACCCGCCGGGCAGACCGTCGAGGCACCCGCCGATCTGCGCCAGGAGGCGGAGCGGCATCTGTCGCTCCTCGACGAGCTGGACGAGGACGAGGACACCGGCGAGTGGGCCACCGAGGCCTACGGCACCCTGAGGACCCTCGTGGTCGAGGCCGTGGAGGCCGACCCCGAACTGCGCGTCCAGGAGCGCCGGACGAAGTTCTACAGCAGCCTGCAGAAGGCGACGAAGGTGTTCGAGGAGCTCACCTTCGACGACGCGCAGGATTTCTACGAGGACGACATGGTCCAGCAGCTGGAGGAGTTGCAGCACGCCATCGGTGCCTGCATCACGGCACTGCGCGGAGCACGGGGGAATCACTCTCCGGAGTGAGCATCATGTGCCCCTACGGGGTACTTGAGGGCACACGTCATTTTTCCCGGAGGCCCTCGCGTGAACCCCATCGTGCACAAGACCATCGTCGTACAGCTCCAGGCGGGCGACACGGACCGCTTCCCCGTGCTCGCCCACCTGGGGTACGACCCCGCCGATCCGTTCGCCGTCACGGTCGTGTTCAGCCACGACGGCCGGATCCTCGCCCGATGGCGGCTGGACCGGGACATGCTCGCCGAGGGGCTCCTGCGCCCGGTCGGGATCGGTGACGTGCGGCTGCGTCCCATGTCGTGCGGCCTGTGGGAGGAGCTGCGCATGGAGTTCCTCGGCGAGGCCCGTCCCGACGGCGGCCGGCATCACGCCGTGGTGTTCGCGTGGGCCCCGGCGCTCGGCTCGTTCCTGCGCCGGACCCACGACGTCGTGCCGCCGGGGCAGGAGGAGACCCGGGTGGACGACCTGATCTCGGAGGTCTTCTCACGCGGCTGAGCGGAGGTCCTCCCCCAGGGGCGAGCTGAGTAGCCGTACTCATGCCGCTCCCCCGCGCCGCCGCCACGATGGGGCTCCGACGACAAGGAGCCCGACCATGACAGCAGTTCGCCGCCCTCTGCCCACCCTGCTCGCCGGGGTCATGGTCGTGGCACTGGTCCTCTCCGCGTGGGGCCCGCGGGAACGCACCACCTGGTTCCTGGAGACGGTGTGGGTGCTGGTCGGCCTGCCGCTGATCGTGCTGACCTGGCGGCGCTTCCCGCTGACGGACCTGCTGTGCTGTCTGCTGGCCGCGCACGCGCTCGTGCTGCTGGTCGGCGGCCACTACACCTACGCGGAGGTGCCCCTCGGGAACTGGCTGCGCGACGAGCTGGGCCTGGAGCGCAATCCGTACGACCGGTTCGGCCACCTCATGCAGGGGTTCGTGCCGGCCGTGCTGGTGCGGGAGCTGCTCAGCCGCACCTCACCGCTGCGCGGCAGCCGCTGGCTGGCGCCGCTGACCGTGTGCGCCTGCCTGGCCTTCAGCGCGGTCTTCGAGATGCTGGAGTGGCTGGCCGCGGTGGTCGGCGGTCAGGCGGCGGACGCGTTCCTCGCCACCCAGGGCGATGTGTGGGACACCCAGTGGGACATGTTCTGCGCGCTGATCGGCGCCACCGTCTCCGTGCTGGTGTGGGGCGGGACGCACGACCGGCAACTGGCCGCCGTGGACCTCACTCCGTCGTGTAGCGGCGCCGGATCCACAGCGGCAGCAGGAACCAGCACACCACGTACCACCCGACGACCGCGGTGACCAGCCACGGCACATAGGCGTCGTGGGTGGCGACCCGCAGGATCAGCAGCAGCGAGGAACCCGACGTGGCGAGCAGCAGTATCAGGCCGACGAAGGTGAGCCGGGCCGCCCACTGCACCGCGCGCGGCTTGATGCGCCGCCCGGACACCAGGCGGTGCAGGGACACGGGCCCGATGAGGGCACCGGTGGCGATGGCGCCGAGGACGACCGTCACGATGTAGATGGCCTGCTCGGTGTCCCCCAGCTCCGCATACTTCGGTGTGAACACCACTGTCAGCAGGAAGCCGAACAGGATCTGCACGCCCATCTGCGCGACCCTGATCTCCTGCATGAGCTCGACCCACATCCGGTCGGCGCGCTCGTCCTCGGTCTCGTCCCGGCCCGTGCGTCTCTCCGCTGCCTCCACCATGCGGGACGGGTTACCCGACGACTGATCATTCAAACAGTCCGGCTCCCGTCCCGACGGGCTACCAGCGGCTCTCCACCTGGTCCTTGATCCGCCGCTCGTAGAGGTCCCGGATCGCCCCGAGCGTCTCCTCGGACAGCTCGGGCAGCGTGGCGGCGGCCGCGTTGGCGCGGGCCTGCTCGGGGGTGCGGGCACCGGGGATCACGGTGGTCACACCCGGCTGCTGGATGATCCAGCGCAGCGCCAGCTGGGCCGGGGTGTACCCCTCGGGGGCGAGGGCGGAGAACTCGGCGGCGGCCTCCACGCCGGTCGCGTAGTCCACGCCGGAGAAGGTCTCGCCGACGTCGAAGGACTCGCCGTGCCGGTTGTAGGCGCGGTGGTCGTTCTCGGGGAAGACGGTGTCCTTGGTGTACTTGCCGGACAGCAGGCCGGAGGCCAGGGGCACCCGGGCGATGATGCCGACGCCCGCCTCCCGGGCGGCGGGGAGCACCTGCTGCAACGGCTTCATACGGAAGGCGTTGAAGATGATCTGGACGCTGGCCACGCCCGGCCGGGCGATCGCGGTGAGGGCTTCCTCGCAGGTCTCCACGCTGACGCCGTAGGCGGCGATGCGCTCCTCCGCGACGAGGGTGTCCAGCGCGTCGTAGACCTCGTCGGTCGAGTAGACCGGCGTGGGCGGGCAGTGCAGCTGGACCAGGTCCAGGCGGTCGACGCCGAGGTTGCGGCGGGAACGGTCGTTCCAGGCGCGGAAGTTGTCGAGGACGTAGTTCTCCGGGATCTGCTCGACCCTGCGGCCCATCTTGGTGGCGACCAGCACGTGCAGGTCGGGGCGGCCGCGCAGGAACGAGGCGATGGTCTGCTCGCTGCGGCCGTCGCCGTACACGTCCGCGGTGTCGAAGAAGGTCACGCCCGACTCGGCGGCGGCCTCCAGTACCGAAAGGGCTTCCTTGTCGTCCACGTCTCCCCAGTCGGCCCCCAGTTGCCAGGTGCCGAGACCGACGACGGATGCCTGCTGACCCAGCCTGCCGAAAGTTCGCTCGTCCATGGCGTCAGTCTGTCATCCATCACGGACATGCGCGGAACGTCCTCCTCCGGCCGCGCACCTGTGCCGGGTTCACTCGGGCGGGTGATTCATATCGACGTACAAGCGCTCTCTGTCAAGCCGGTCCTAGCGTGACCTGGTGACCCACGACTGGACCCGCAGAAGCTTCCTCCTCGGCGCGGCCGCGCTGACCCTCGTACCGGCCGACCCGGCCGCCGCCGCGCGGGAACTGCCCGGCTTCCCGGGCGGCGTGGAGCTGTACCGCTCGGCGTACCGGAACTGGGTGGGCGAGATCACCGCCGTGGGTCTGTGGGCCTGTGCGCCGATCGACGGGGACCAGACGGTCGCCGTCGTCAACTGGGCCTGGCGCAGCGGCTGGCGGGTGCGCGCGCGGGGCCACGGGCACGGCTGGTCCCCGCTGACGATCACCGAGGACACGTCCCCGGACGCGCCCGTGCTGCTGGTCGACACGACCGCCCATCTGACCGGCCTGGCTCTCCAGGGCCCGCACGCCGTACGCGCGGGCGCCGGTGCCTCGACCGAGGCGCTGCTGACGTTCCTGGAGGAGCACGGCCTCGGGCTCACGGCCGCACCCGCCCCCGGCGACCTCACGCTGGGCGGCGCCCTGGCGATCGACGCGCACGGCACCGCCGTACCGGCCGAGGGCGAGGTGCGCGCGCCGGGGCAGACGTACGGCTCGCTGAGCAACCGGGTGCTGTCCCTGACGGCGGTCGTGTGGGACGAGGACAGCGCGGCCTATGTCCTGCGCACCTACGAGCGCGACGAGGCCGATGCCGCCGCGCTGCTGACCCATCTGGGGCGCACCCTGGTCACCGAGGTGGTGCTGCGGGTCGGCGCGAACGCGAACCTGCGGTGCGTCAGCCGTACGGACATCCCGGCGGGCGAGCTCTTCGCCGCGCCCGGCAGCGGCGGACGGACGCTCGCGCGGTATCTGGAGGAGTCCGGGCGCGTGGAGGCGATCTGGTTCGCCTTCACCGAGTTCCCGTGGCTGAAGGTGTGGAGCGTGGCGCCGACGAAGCCGCTCACCTCGCGTCGCGTGACCTCGCCGTACAACTACCCGTTCTCCGACAACGTCCCGACCCTGGTGGCGGACCTCGCCGGGCGGATGGTGTCGGACGCGGCCTGGTACCTGGCACCGGTGCTGGGCAACGCGCAGGCGGACGCGGCCGCGCTCGGGCTGGTGGCGACGCTGTCGGCCGACATCTGGGGGCCGTCCAAGAACACCCTGCTCTACATCAGGCCCACCACCTTGCGCGTGCACGCCAACGGGTACGCGGTGCTCACCTCGCGGGACCAGGTGCAGCGGGTCGTGGCCGAGTTCACCGCCTTCTACCGCGAACGGCTCACCGCCTACGCCGCCCTGGGCCGCTTCCCGGTCAACGGCTCGGTCGAGATCCGCGTGACGGGCCTCGACGACCCGGCCGACGCCGAACTCGCCGGTGCCCGCGCCCCGTTGCTGTCTGCCCTGCGACCCGACGCCAGGTATCCCGAGTGGGACACCGCCGTCTGGCTGGACGTACTGACCCTGCCCGGCACCCCGCACGCGGAGGCGTTCCTGCGCGAACTGGAGCGGTTCCTGCTCGACGCGCACGACGGCACCCACGCGCTCACCCGCGTGGAGTGGTCCAAGGGCTGGGCCTACACGAGGGACGCCGTGTGGGACGACGAGGAGGTGCTGGGCACGGCCGTACCCGCCTCCCTCGGAGAGGGCGCCTGGGGGCAGGCGTCCGGCGTCCTGGACCGCCTCGACCCGCACCGCGTGTTCGGCAACGCCTTCCTGGACCGGCTGTTCGGCTAGGACGTCGGCTGGGGCCGCACCACCGGCGCGGCCCCGTCGACGATGTCCTCGACCGTGCTCGCCCGGAGGCGGTCGCCGCGGGCCGGGTCGTGCAGGACGCCGAGCCGGCCGGTGAACTGCCGCTCACCCCGGAGGGGACACCGCTATTTCCGCCCGCCCACCGTCCGCGCGTGGACGCTGCGCGCCACCTTCGGACCCAGCCAGCGCTTGAACCGGCGCAGCGCTTCGAGCTGTTCGGCTGCCTTGTCGATCCGGTAGTACAGCCGCGGCGGGACGTGGGGCAGCAGCGGCGAGTGACGCTGGCCGAGCAGGGCGAACATCTGGTGCGGGGGCAGGCCGATGTAGCGCGGGAGGTTCTCGTACCACTGGGCGCTGTAGCGGGCGGCGCTCTGCACGGACAGCAGCTCCGCCTTGCGCTGCCGTTCGTAGTGGGCGAGGGCCACCGGAAGGTCGGTGTGCTCGCCCAGGGCTCCGGCCAGGGCGATGGCGTCCTCCAGGGCGAGGGTGGTGCCGGCGCCGATGGAGTAGTGCGTGGTGTGGGCGGCGTCGCCGATCAGGACGAGGTTGCCGTGGGACCAGGTGCGGTTGGTGAGGGTGCGGAAGTTCCGCCACTGGGCGCTGCCGTCGGCCGGGGCGCGGCCGATGAGGGAGTGGCCGTCCAGGATGTCGGCGAAGAGCTTCTCCAGCAGGTTCAGCCCCTCGGCCTCGTCCGCGCGGTCGAGGCCGAGGCCGGACCAGGTCTCGGGGGCGCACTCGATGACGCAGGTGCTGCGGTCGGGGCCGAAGCCGTAGCCGTAGGCCCAGATCCAGCCGTGGTCGGTCTCGACGAACGCGAAGGTGAAGGCGTCGAAGACCTTGGTGGTGCCGAGCCAGACGTAGTGGTTGCGCCCGGCCCTGACCTCGGTGCCGAAGTGGTCGGCGTGCGCGGTGCGCAGGGCACTGTGGACGCCGTCGGCTGCCACGACGAGGTCGGCGTCGGGCATGTTCTCGGGCGTGATGCCGTGCTCGTACTCCAGGCGTACGCCGAGCGCGCGGGCGCGGGCGGCGAGGAGTTCCAGGAGCCGGTGGCGACCGATGCCGTGGCCCTCGTCACCGCGATGACGGGTCGTCAGGTCCCGGACGTGGGCGACGCCGTCGCTCCAGCGGACCGAGTGCTCCTCGACGGCGCGCGCGGACTCGGGGTCGTGCTCGTGGAGCTTGTCGAGCAGTCCGCGCCAGTAGGTCACGCCCCAGCCGTAGGTCGAGCCCTCCGGATCGCGTTCGTGGACGGTGATGTCGTGGGACGGGTCCTGCCGTTTCAGCAGGATCGACAGATACAGGCCGGCGGGCCCGCCACCGACGCAGGCGACCTTCACGCGCACCCCTGGGATCACTCATAGCGGTCAGTTGACGACGCAGAGTAGCAGGGGATCGCGCCAGTTTCTCCGGGTGAGCCAGGCCACTCATGCACCGCCCGCCCGCCAGGGTCCACCCGAAACACGCCCCCCAGTGGAAGGAACTTCCCGTTCCGGCACGCGAGAGGCCTCGGCGGAGCAAGATCATCTTGGTTCAACCTTGCACGACATGTTGGTAATTGTCCGGATCGCAGCCAACCGGCACGAGGGGACTTCTCCCGCCCTCACCAGGGCGGATAGGCATACGGGGTCATCCCTCAGCGTCATCCCTGACCGAAAGGACTCCCGTGTCCGAACTGACTCGCCGTCACGCGCTCGCCGCAGCGGCCGCGCTCGCCACCACGGTCGCCGTCGCCCCCCACGCGGCCGCCCACGACCACCCCGCCCCCGGGACCCCCGCGACCCCGGAGGCCTTCGACGAGGTCTACAAGGGCCGCCGGATACAGGGCCGGCCGTCCGCCTCGGGCGGCCACCATCACGGCGCCGGATACGCCGTGTTCATCGACGGGGTCGAGCTGCACGTGATGCGCAACGCCGACGGCAGCTGGATCAGCGTCGTCAGCCACTACGACCCGGTCCCCACCCCGCGGGCCGCCGCACGGGCCGCGGTCGACGAGCTGCGAGGCGCGCGGCTCGTCCCGTTCCCGGCCAACTGAACCGTCCCGCAAGCACTTTGGAGCACCGCACATGACCGTCCGCAAGAACCAGGCGAGCCTGACCTCCGACGAGAAGCGGCGGTTCGTCGCCGCCGTCCTGGAGCTCAAGCGCAGCGGCCGCTACGACGCCTTCGTCACCACGCACAACGCCTTCATCATGTCGGACACCGACAACAGCGAGCGTACGGGCCATCGTTCCCCGTCGTTCCTGCCCTGGCACCGCAGATATCTCCTGGAGTTCGAGCAGGCGCTGCAGTCCGTGGACGCCTCGGTGGCGCTGCCGTACTGGGACTGGTCCGTGGACCGCTCGCCGCGCGCCTCGCTGTGGGCGCCGGACTTCCTGGGCGGCACCGGCCGCAGCCGGGACGGCCAGGTGATGGACGGCCCGTTCGCCGCGTCGGCCGGCAACTGGCCCATATCGGTGCGGGTGGACGGCCGTACGTTCCTGCGCCGCTCGCTGGGCACGTCCGTACGGGAGCTGCCGACCCGGGCCGAGGTCGACTCCGTGCTGGCGATGCCGACGTACGACATGGCGCCCTGGAACAGCGCCGCGGACGGCTTCCGCAACCATCTGGAGGGCTGGCGCGGGGTCAACCTGCACAACCGCGTCCATGTGTGGGTGGGCGGCCAGATGGCCACCGGGGTCTCCCCCAACGACCCGGTGTTCTGGCTGCACCACGCCTACATCGACAAGCTGTGGGCCGAGTGGCAGCGCCGGCACCCGGACTCGCCGTATCTGCCGGCCGCCGGGACGCGGGACGTCGTCGACCTGAACGAGACGATGAAGCCGTGGAACGACGTACGCCCGGCGGACCTGTTGGACCACCGGGCGCACTACACCTTCGACACCGACTGATCAGGCGTCCGCCGTACGGCACTCCGGGTGGCCCCAGCCCTGGGCGTTCTTCGCGATGTCCGCGCCGGCCGCGTAGGTGCGGCCGCACAGGCAGCGGCCGGGGAACTTGGCCTTGATCGTGCGCGAGGCGGACGCCGAACCGCCGCTTCGCCGGGGCGACTTGGCCTTGGCGGGGCGCGCGCTCTTCGGCGTGTCGGGCGAGGGCGGCGGCTCGGGCGAGCCGAGACCGCTGCCCGCGGGCTCCTGGACGATGGCGGCCTGGCTGGCGGCGCGGTCCGCGAAGTCGTTCAGGCGGTCGCCGTCGACCTGGTGGGCGGGGACGTAGCGGAACTCGACCTCGCGGCCGTCGAGCAGCTCGTCGATGCGCACCACCAGGTCCTGGTTGGCGACCGGCTTGCCCGCGGCGGTCTTCCAGCCGTTGCGCTTCCAGCCGGGCAGCCACGTGGTGACGGCCTTCATCGCGTACTGGGAGTCCATCCGGATCTCCAGCGGCACGTCGGGGTCGATGGCCGACAACAGGCGTTCCAGCGCCGTGAGTTCGGCGACGTTGTTGGTGGCCTTGCCGAGCGGGCCCGCCTCCCAGCGGTCCGGGGTCTCGCTCTCGTCGGCGACGACCCAGGCCCAGCCGGCCGGTCCGGGGTTTCCCTTCGAAGCGCCGTCGCACGCGGCCACCACACGTTCACGCATGAGCCCGATCATGCCACGGACCGGCCGACCGCCCGGCCACCGGTCCTCAGACCTCCGTGATCTGCGGCATCTCGCCCTCGGTGGTGCTCAGGTCGATCACCGAGAAGCTCGCGCCCTGCGGGTCGCTGAGCGCCGCGAACCGGCCGAAGGGGCTGTCCATCGGCCCGAAGCGCAGGACGCCGCCGAGCCCGGTGGCCCTGGCGACGGCTGCGTCGCAGTCGGCCACGGCGAAGTAGACGTTGACGTACGAGGGGATCTCGGGCGGGAACTCGTCGGTCATCCGCATCCGGCCGAGGACGGTGTTCTCGCCGACGTCGAAGATCCGGAAGTCGATCGCCTCGTCCTGCATCTGCTTCACGCGGTACGGGAAGACGGCCGTGAGGAAGGCGTCGGTCTTCTCCGGCTCGCGGGTGAAGACCTCCGCCCAGGCGTACGCGCCCGGCTCGCCGATCGCCTCGAACCCCTCGTGGGTCCCGGCCTGCCAGACGCCGAAGACGGCACCGCTCGGGTCGCGGCCCAGGCACATGGTGCCGAAGTCGCCGACCCCCATGGGCTCCATCAGCACCTCGCCGCCGTTCTCGCGGATCCTGCCCGCGGTGGCCGCCGCGTCCGGGCTCGCGAAGTACACGCACCACTGCGAGTGGCCCTCCTGGCCGGGCATGGGCGGCACGACCGCGGCGACGGCCTTGCCGTGCGCGTAGGCCTGGATGTAGTTGCCGTACTCCGACGACGCCTCGCCGAAGGTCCAGCCCAGCACCTCGCCGTAGAAGCTCTTGGCTCCCTCGACGTCGCTGAACATCGCGTCGGCCCAACAGGGGGTTCCCTCAGGTTGTACGGCCATGACCCCGGCCCTCTCCGATTCGGCGGTTCGTCCCCTTGTCACACGCTAGCCACCCTCGCGTCGGCCCGCGCGCCGAGCGGTTCGGACCGTTCGGGCCGGACCGAGGGCCTGGAGCGCCTCGGGGAGCAGTGACCGGCACACGTCTTCCGCCTCGAGCCCGGCTGTGCTTGCCTGGGGAACCGTTTTCGGTGTCCGGGGCGGGAGTTGCCGCATGCGCAAGCCGTGGATCGTGGGAATGCTGCTGGCCGTGGTGCTGCTCGGCGCGTGCACCGACCCCGCCTCGGCCCCCGCGGAGCCACCGCGCTCCCTCACGCCCCCCGCGTCGGCCGATACGACGCACCAGCGCGCCGCCGGCAGCCCCGCCCCCAGCGCCCCGGCCGAGCCGCCGACGGTGCTGTATCTCGGGGACTCCCTGGCGATGGAGGCCCAGAACGTGGTCGGGCAGGAGCTGCGCCGGGACCTGCGCGCCGCGTACACGAGCAGGCCGTACTCGGGGACGACGGTCTGCGACTACCTGGAGGGCACCGGCGCGAAGTCGCTCGTGCCGGACCGGGACAAGGCGGCGGCCCTGGTGCGCTCGCTGCGGCCGGACTTCGTGGTGCTCCAGTTCTGGGGCAACGCGTGGGGCTACACCTGGTGCATGGACGGCATCACCCACGCCGAGCGGCCGACCACGTACTTCAAGCGGTACCAGGCCGACATGGCCCGGCTGACCGCGCAGATCACCCGGGCCGGCGGGAGCGAGCGGCCGCGGATCGTGTGGGTGGCGCAGGGCCCGGACCCGATCACCCCCGACCGCGTCCGGCGCGTGAACGCGCTCTACGCCGAGCAGGCCGCCGCCTCCGGTGACCTGGTCGCCGACGCGGGGGCCGAGGTGAGCGCGGCCGGGGCCCGCTACTCCTGGGTCCAGTACCTGCCGTGCACCGCCTACGAGCGCGAGCACACCGCGTACTGCACCCAGCCGGGCCGCGACCGGACCGCCCTGCACCGGGACAAGGACTACCTGCACTTCTGCCTGGCGCCCACGACGGCCACGCCGAAGCCCTGCCCGGTCCGCTCCCCCGGCATCCTGCGGGTCGCCCGCGAGATCACCCGGGTGATCGGCCGGGCCGCCGACTGACGTTCACTCGCCCGCGAAGGCCCTCTCCAGCGCGGCCAGGTCGAACTTGCTCATCGCCATGAAGGCCTCGGTCACCCGTGCCGCCTTCGCCGGGTCGGGGTCGGTGATCATCTTCTGGAGGCTCTGGGGGACGACCTGCCAGGAGACGCCGAAGCGGTCCTTGAGCCAGCCGCAGGGACCCGGCTCGCCGCCGCCCTCGGTGAGCTTGGCCCAGTAGTAGTCGATCTCCTCCTGGTCCTCGCAGAAGATCATGAAGGAGACCGCTTCGGTGAACGTGAACTGGGGTCCGCCGTTGAGCCCGAGGAACCTCTGGCCGTTGGCGGTGAACTCGACCGTCATGACACTGCCCGCGGGCTGGCGCGCGCCCTCCGGGTAGCGCGCCACCTCGCCGATGCTGGAGTTCTTGAAGACCGAGACGTAGAAATGGGCGGCGTCCTCGGCCTGGCCGTCGAACCAGAGACACGTGGTGAAACCGTCGGTTGCCATGGGGACCTCCTGGGTGCGCGGAACGCTGTCAGCTGTGTCGACCGATCCTCGCGCCGGAACTCATCGCTCGCGCGTCCGGAAATCCCGGTGGCCCCTACATCATTGCGAACTAGCATCGCGCCCATGACGTCTTCGCCCGCAGACAGCGGCATCCATCCGTTCCGCATCGACATCCCGCAGGCCGACCTGGACGATCTCGGCGAGCGCCTCGACAGGACGCGCTGGCCCGACGAGCTGCCCGGGGTGGGGTGGGCGTACGGGGTGCCGACGGGGTATCTGCGGGAGCTGGTGCGCTACTGGCGGCACGAGTACGACTGGCGGGCGGCGGAGGCCCGGCTGAACGAGTGGCCGCAGTTCACCACCGAGATCGACGGCGCCCACGTGCACTTCGCGCACATCCGCTCCCCCGAGCCCGACGCGACGCCGCTGGTCGTCACCCACGGCTGGCCCGGGTCGATCGTCGAGTTCCTGGACATCGTGGGGCCGTTGACCGATCCGGCCGCACACGGCGGCGACCCCGCCGACGCCTTCCACCTCGTCCTGCCCAGCATCCCCGGCTTCGCCTTCTCCGGACCCACCCGGGAGACCGGCTGGGAGGCGCGCCGGATCGCCGACGCGTGGGCCGAGCTGATGACCCGCCTGGGCTACGAGCGGTTCGGCGCCCAGGGCGGCGACTGGGGCGCGGCCATCAGCCGCGAGCTGGGCCGCGTCCACCCCGACCGGGTCATCGGCGTCCACCTCAACCTGCTGCCCGGCGCGCAGGCGGCCACCGAGCCGACCGAGGAGGAGCTGGCGGCGCTCGGTCCGAAGGAGCGGGAGCGGACCCTGCACTCCTGGCGCAGGTGGGCCGCGTGGTTCCGGGACGGCACGGGCTACTTCCACCAGCAGTCCACCCGGCCGCAGACCCTCGCGTACGCGCTCACGGACTCGCCGGTCGGTCAACTCGCCTGGATCGTCGAGAAGTTCCAGGAGTGGACGGACTGCGGGGAGCTGCCCGAGGAGGCCGTCGACCGGGACCAGATGCTCACCAACGTGATGGTGTACTGGCTGACCGGCACGGCGGGTTCGTCCGCCCGGGTCTACTACGAGCGGGCCCACGCCACCGGCGACCGGATCGCCGCCCCGCACGAGCCGTCCACCGTCCCGACCGCGGTGGCCGCCTTCCCCGGCGACCCGCAGATCCCGCTGCGCCACAAGGCGGAGCGCACCGACAACATCGTGCGCTGGGCCGAGATGGACCGCGGCGGCCACTTCGCGGCGATGGAGGAGCCGGAGCTGCTGGTGGAGGACGTACAGGCGTTCTTCCGCCTTCTGCGCGAGAAGGGCTGAGGCGGCCGCTCTGCCCTGGGCGAATCTGCCGCGGGCAGAGAAGTCACCGGCGGGCGCCACCCGGGGGCAAGGGTGGAGTCGACGGCATCCCCGCCACCACGAGGAGAACCGATGACTCCACTGTCCACGCTCGCGCCGCGGGCCGAGGAGGGCGACACCGCGCCCAGCCGCTTCGACGACCACCTGGCCACCCAGCTCCTGGGGCAGCGCATCGTGCTGCTGGGCACGCAGGTCGACGAGGTCTCCGCGAACCGGGTCTGCGCCCAGTTGCTGATCCTGTCCGCGGAGGACCCGCGCACCGACATCAGCCTGTACATCAACAGCCCCGGCGGCTCCGTCCACGCGGGCCTCGCCATCTACGACACCATGCGGCTGATCCCCAACGACGTCTCGACGCTCGCCATGGGCTTCGCGGCCAGCATGGGCCAGTTCCTGCTCAGCGTCGGCACGGCGGGCAAGCGCTACGCGCTGCCGAACGCGCGGATCATGATGCACCAGCCGTCCGCGGGCATCGGCGGCACCACCGCCGACATCGAGATCCAGGCGGAGAACCTGGAGCACACCAAGCGGACCATGGAGCGGCTCATCGCCGAGCACACCGGGCAGAGCGAGGAGGCCATCTCCCGCGACGGCGACCGCGACCGCTGGTTCACGGCGGAGGAGGCCAGGGAGTACGGCATGGTGGACCGGGTCCTGGAGTCCCTCGCGGACGTCCGCCCGGCCGCCTCCAAGCGACGGATGGGGCTGTGACATGGGGAACTACACGATTCCGTACGTCGTCGAGCGGACCGCGCACGGCGAGCGCTCCTCCGACGTGTTCAGCCGGCTGCTGTCGGAGCGGATCATCTTCCTCGGCACCGAGATCGACGACGGCGTCGCCAATGTCGTCATCGCGCAACTGCTCCATCTGGAGTCCTCGGCGCCGGAGCACGAGATCGCGATCTACATCAACTCCCCGGGCGGCTCGTTCACCTCGCTGATGGCGATCTACGACACCATGACCTACGTCCAGGCGCCCATCTCGACGATCTGCGTCGGCCAGGCGGCCTCCACGGCGGCGGTGCTGCTGGCCGGCGGAGACCCCGGGCGGCGGATCGTCCTGGAGCACGCGCGCGTGCTGCTCGGGCAGCCGGCCAGCGGCGGCAGCCAGGGCACGATCTCCGACCTCACCCTCCAGGCCAAGGAGATGGTCCGGATCCGCGCGCAGGTCGAGGAGGTGCTGGCCCGGCACACCCACCACGACCCCGCGACGCTGCGCGCGGACATGGACCGCGACAAGGTGTTCACCGCCGAGGAGGCCGTCGCCTACGGGCTCGCCGACGAGGTGCTCAGCCGGCGCCTGGTGACGGTCTGAGGCGCCGGCCTCGGCTCAGGCGGCCAGGCAGAGTCCGTCGTACGACGAGGTCGACGGCCTGCGGCCGGCGACGGGCCGGCGGCTGGTGATCCGCAGGAGTTCGCCCTGGGCCCGTTCCAGCAGGTCGCCGAGGCCCAGTCCGAGGGCGTGGGCGGCGGCCGCGAGGACCTCCGAGGAGGCCTCCTTGCGGCCCCGCTCCACCTCCGAGAGGTACGGCATGGAGATTCGCGCCGCGTCGGCCACGTCCTTCAGCGTGCGCTCCTGGTCGAGGCGTTCCTGGCGCAGGACGTCGCCGACCAGGTCGCGCAGCAGCGGCTCCTTGGGAGCAGGCGCGGCGGCAGGGCGGGCGGTCCCGGGGCGCAGGGGGATCACGCGGGCTTGTTTCGTCGCTTCGTCACTCACCTTCCCAGCCTAAAAGCGTTGGACGCCGAGGGAAGGGATCAGCATTCTGCCCTGGGTGGAATCGCCGAGGCGAAAGGCACGGACCGTGGCCTTGAGGGAGACGTTCGACGAGGACTCCGAGCTGTACGACCGGGCGCGGCCGCGGTATCCGCAGGCGCTGGTCGAGGAGTTGGGGCGGTCGGCGGACCTCGGGCCGGGGCGCCGGGTGCTGGAGGTGGCGCCGGGGACCGGCCAACTCACCGTCGCGCTGGCCGGGTTCGGCTGTCACATCACGGCCGTGGAGCTGGGGCCCGCCATGGCAGCGGTGGCGCGGCGCCGGCTCGGCGGGTTCCCGCGCGTCGACGTCGAGGTGGCCGATTTCGACAAGTGGCCTCTGCCGCCTGACCCGTTCGACCTCGTGGTGTGCGCGACCGCCTGGCACTGGCTCGATCCCGCCACGCGCGTGGACAGGGCCGTTCAGGCGCTGACACCCGGGGGCCGGCTGGCGATCGTGGTCACCCACCACGTCGCGGGCGGTACCACGGAGTTCTTCCACCGGGCCCAGGAGTGCTACCGGCGCTGGGACCCGCAGACGCCGCCCGGGCTCCTGCTCAGGCGGGCGGACGAGATCCCCGCCCAGACCGAGGAGCTCGCCCGCTGCCCGCGCCTGGAGAACGTCCAGGCGCACCGGTACGTCCAGGACGTCACGTACACGACCGCGGAGTACCTCGACGTCCTGCTCACCTACTCGAACCACCGCGCCCTCGGGGAGGATCTCCGGCACGGGTTGCTCGCCTGTCTCCGCGAGCTGCTCGACACGCAGTACGACGGCACGGTCACCAAGCGTTACCTCCACGAGGTGGTCACCGCCACCCGCGCCCTCTGAAAATGTGACCTCGGTCATACCGCCGAGGGCCTGCCGCATGCCCCGCGACCTCCCCTCCCTCCCCCGCACAACCCTTGCGCGCCAAGGGCATACGCCGCCGTCCGGTGGGTACGCGACAGGACAGGACCCGCGGGTGACACGCCGGCCGGAGGATGACGTACGCATACGTCGTCCCGATCGGGGTACCCGGAGAGCGCTAAGAGCAGTTTCCGGGAACAACCGAGGCTGAAAAGGCAGGGCGTCAAGCCGTGACTTGCGTGGGAGAGGTAATGGACACCGCCGTGATCCGGTCGGAGGCACAGGTCGTGGAGACAACCGCCGGGACCAGCAGCACGGGTGACGCGACACTGCCGGGAATCGTGGACCCGCGGAGCGTCGCTCCGCGCGACGCGCGGGAGCTGTCCCGCCAGTTCTTCAGGCGTCTCACCGAGCTCGAAGAGGGCACGCACGAGTACCAGTACGCGCGCAACACCCTCATTGAGATGAACATGTCGCTCGTGCGGTTCGCCGCCGGCCGGTTCCGCGGCCGCGGCGACGACATGGAGGACATCGTCCAGACCGGCATGATCGGCCTGATCAAGGCCATCGACCGGTTCGACCTCTCGCGGGAGGTGGAGTTCACGTCCTTCGCGCTGCCGTACATCGTCGGCGAGATCAAGCGCTTCTTCCGTGACACCACCTGGGCGGTGCACGTGCCGCGCAGGCTCCAGGAGCTGCGGGTGGAGCTGGCCAAGGCCCGCGAGGAGCTGGCCAGTCGACTGGACCGGGAGCCCACCGTGGCCGAACTGGCCACCTTGATGAACATCTCCGAGAAGGAGGTCGTCGAGGCCCAGATCGCCGCCAACGGCTACAACTCCTCCTCGCTCGACGCCGCGCTCACGGGCGACGGGCCCGAGAACGGCGAGTCCGTGCTGGCCGACTTCATCGGCGTGGAGGAGGACGGACTGCGGCTGGTCGAGGACTTCCAGTCCCTGGCCCCGCTGATGGCCGAGCTGAGCGAGCGCGACCGGGAGATCATCCACCTGCGGTTCGTCGAGGAGGCGACCCAGGCGGAGATCGGTGAACGGCTGGGCTGCTCCCAGATGCACGTGTCCCGGCTGATCAAGCGGATCATCACGCGGCTGCGCACGGGGATGCTGGGCGAGCTGGGCTGCGCCTGACACACACAGGCCGCATGAGGCACAGAGACTGAGTGAGACAAAGGGTGACCGTCGGAGCCGACTCCGACGGTCACCCTTTGTCGAGCCCGAGGACCGCGCTGGTCGAGGACGGTCACCCTTTGGCGAGCCTGAGCACCGCGCTCACGCGCTTGCCGACCGGCACCCGCTCCGCGCTGACCTCGTCCGCGAGCGCGTGCACGATCTCCAGACCATGCCGCCCGATGCGCTCGGGGTCCCTGGGAAAGCGCAGGGGCAGCGCCGCGCTGCTGTCGTAGACGGACACGGTGACCACCGCGTCCGTGCCCTCCAGATCGAGTATGTACGGCCCGTTGCTGTGCCGGTCGGCATTGGTGACCAGCTCGCTGACCACCAGGAGCACCTCCTCGCCGGCCGGGCCGTCGATCTCGGCGCACCACTCGTTCCTGAGCTGGTCCAGGAAGTTCGCCGCGAAACGACGGGCCTCGGCGATGCACCCCGGTTCACCGGTGTAGTGGGCCGCCCGCCGCAGCGGGTCCACGGGCACGTCGAAACCAGTCGGCATCACTGCCCCGTCCAGGTGCTCGATCATGCGTTCTCTCTCGGAAGAAGCCGGACTGGCCGGACGCCTGCTACACCAGTGCTCGTACCCCGAGAGGGGTCTCACAGTCTCCCGAACGGGTCGTGTCGGTCACATGGCCGGTGACGTCACCACGGACCCCGGCGCACTGTCGGTGGACGCGGACCCCGACGTCGTGCCGGAATCCGGTGGGGCCAGTGGTGCCGAGCTCTCGGGCTCGGACTGCTCGTCCTCGGTCGTCCCGGAGTCGGACGTGGGAGGTTCGGAGCTCGGCGTCGTCGAGGACGGCGCGCTCGACGTGGGCGGGCACGGTGTCGCCGAGCCGGCCGGCGAGCCCGTGACCGGTCCGCTGGGGCTGCCGGTGACGGTGGTCAGACACGGTACCGGGGCGGGCGGCACGCTGGACGGTGACGTGGGCGGCGTCGGCGTGATCTCACTCGGGGACGGGGAGGCCGGGTTCACCGGCGGCTTGGTCGGCTTGTCCTTGCCGCCCGTGTCGCCGCGGTGGCGGGCGATCCAGTCGTCGGAGTCGGGGTCGTAGATCACGAAGATGTTCACGACCGTGACCGAGGGGGCGACCACGACGACGTTCGTGGGCCGGTAGGAGGACCAGGAGTCGCCGGTCGGCCTCGGTGTGCTCTGCTGCGCCACGGGCGGGGTCAGCGGGTTGCCGCAGGCGCAGCGCACCCGGGGCACACCGCGGCTGTCGACGAGGACGGCGGTGCCTGCCTGGAGGACGGCCTGGTAGCTGGTGGCCCGTCCGTCCCGGTAGCCGTGGTTGGTCACGCGGGTGTCCATGCGCAGCTGGACCGGGGTGAGCGAGCGCAGGTAGGCGGGGACGGCGTCGGGCTGGACGCCGGCGACGGAGGCGAAGGCCTGGTTGACCGGCGGGTCCGACCGCAGGGACGTGATCTGGCGCTCCACGTCGCAGCTGGCGACGTTGCGGGTGCCGCCGTAGAGGCCGGGGGCGCCGCCGTCGACGCCGCGCACCGCGTTGGCGGAGGCCGACTCGTCGGCCGGGGCGGTGGAGGCGGGCGCGGCGGAGCTGTCCGTCGCCGAGGACGGGGTGAAGGGGTCCGGGCCGCTCTTGCCCGCGGCCTGGAGAAAGACCTCGCCGCCCTTGGCCGAACCGCCACCGCCGCCGTCGGAGCGGCTGAGGACGAGGGCCAGGACGACCGCGGCCACGACCACGGTGGCCAGCACGGCGACCCGCGGCACGGACCGCCACCAGGGGCGGTGCGGCTCCGGCGGGGGCGGGGCTCCCCCGCTGCTGCCCGGGGGCTGCGACGGCGGCCCGGAGGGCGGCTGGGAGGGTCCCGACAGCGGACCGGAGGGCGGTCCGGTGGGCCGGCCGGAGGACGGAGGTTCGACGCTCACGAGCCCTTCTTCCCGACGTGGGACTTCCGCGGCTTTGATGCGTTTACGCCGCTTTTATCCACGACATTCCCATTGTGTGCTCCGGTCGGGTGCCGCTCGCAAGCCGACGCGGACGGCCCTCTCGGCGGGCGGGGCGGCCGGGGGCTGCTTAGCGTGGCAGGGTGAGCCCGAAAACCCGCTCCGACCAGGCCATTGCCCCGCACGGCTGGGTGCAGGCCCTCCTCACGGTCCTGTCCGGGCTGCTCGCCATGGGCGTGACCGCCGCTCTGGGACTGTGGGCGGCGGGCGCCACCGACCTGCCCGACGGGGCCTTCCCCCGGGTCGTGGCGGCGACCGTGGTGACCGCGGTCGGCGGCACCATCGAGCTCTCCGGGGACGCCGGCGGGCTCGCGGGCACCGAGGCGGGCCTCACCGTGATCCCGCTGTCGGTCACGCTCGTCGGGGCCCTGGTGATCGCCGCGGGCTTCCTGCGGCCCCTGCGGCACCGGGCCGTCGCGCGTGTCGGGGAACTGGCCGGCTGGGCCGCCCGGGTCGCCGCGCTGTGGCTGCTCGCGCTGCTCGCACTGGCCTTCGGCGCCCGGCAGACCTTCCCGCTCTCGGTCGGCGACGACACGCTCTCCGACCTCGGCGATCTGTTCGGCGTCTCACCGAAGGTCGGCTTCGAGACGGACGTCCCGCAGACACTGTGCCTCGGTCTGCTGTGGCTGGCGGGTGTCCTGGTGCTGGCCCTGCTCGTCTCGCGCGGCGCACCGCTGCCGGCCCGGCTGCTGCGCTTCCAGGCGACGGTCCGGCCGGCGGCGTACGCGATGGTGGTCCTGCTGCTGGCCTACGTGGTCCTCGGGGTCGTCATCGGACTCGTCGTGGCCCTCACGCGCGGGCACGCGGTCGAGACGCTCGCGGTGATCCTGCTCGGCCTGCCCAACCTGGCGTGGCTGGCGCTGACGCTCGGTCTGGGCGCCACCTGGAAGGGCCGGGTGGAGGGGCCGTTCGGGCTGCCGATGCCGCACGTCCTGGACGAGGTGCTGCGCGGCTCGGACACCGCCACCCTGAACCTGCGCACGCTGGCCGAGTACGACGGCCGGGTGTGGTGGCTGGTCGCCGTGGACGCGGTCCTGCTGCTGACCGCCGCGTTCGTGATGGCGGCACGCTCCCCGGCGGGTGTGCGCGCCTGGCAGCACGCCCTGCATCTGGCGGTCGCCCTGGCGCTGACCGTCCTGATGATCTGCCTCCTCGGCCGGATCTCCGCCCACTACGGCCTGTCGGTCCTCGGCATCGGCGACCTCGGCGGCGACCTGAACGGCGAACTCCTGCTGAAGCCCGAGGTGTGGACCGCGGTCGGCCTCGCGGCCCTGTGGGGGCTGGTCGCGGGCTTCCTCGGCGCGCTGCTGGCCCGTCCGGTGCGCCGCGGGGGCGCGACGGGTCCGGCCGGTGTCGACAATGCTCGTGATCAGGACACCTAGGGCCTGTTGTGAAAGTGGCCTCGTCGCCCGGAGGGCGGCCGCGCGGCGTTCGGTGCGTGCTCTCGGCGTGCCGCCCGGAAGCCCTCGTAC
>NZ_JBIRUZ010000023.1:0-82765 GCF_044386545.1 Streptomyces sp. NPDC020489 | reverse complement strand
AACCCCAAGCCGTTCGTCTGGACGAAGACCGCCGACGACATCCTCGACACCCTCGCCGCATACTGCACACGAATTAACGACTCAGGACACTAGGACTTGTCCGGGCGATCTCTGAGAAGCTGTTGTCTTTCCGAGAGTGGCGGGTGTGTTTCCGCTGGTCAGGTGTAGGGGTGGCGTTTCGGCGGGAGGGACGGGGGGCCTGTTGTCCCTTCGGTGGAGGTGCCGGGATGCCATCGGTGATGGGGTTGCTGGAGGAGCGTGAACGCGTCGCTCGGCAGCGGGTGAAGGCTCTCCAGGCCGAGCTGCGCAAAGCGGAGGCGGCGTGGGAGCGGTTCGTGATCGCCCGTCAGACGGTGGGTGAGGTTCTGGCGGAGCCGCGCGGAGGCGAGGACGTGGCGCCGGTCGTGGTGGCCGGCGAACGGCCGGTGCAGGTCAGGCAGGCAGTGCCCGGCTCAGTGGTGCCGCACTGGGAGGAAGGGCTCGCCCCGGCGGTTCTCGCGCCGGACTACCAGCAGATCATGGACGTCTTCGCCGGTGGGAACGGATCGTGCGAAAGGACGATGGACTGCCGGCAGCTCGCGGCCGCGCTCGGGCTGGAGCCGGTCCCCGCGAAGGTGGAGGGGGTGCGGTCGAAGGCGAAGCGGCTGGCAGCGCGGGCTGGCTGGCGGAGCAACGCCCGGGGCTGTTCAGCGTGCCCGTCGGGCGAGGCGGCGGCTCATGACCGTGCTCATCGCCCACTTGATCACCGCCTCCGAGGTGTCGGTGCGCGTCTCGTAGTCGCGGGCCAGCCGGCGTGAGTGCATCAGCCACGCGAACGTGCGCTCCACCAGCCACCTCTTCGGCAGCACGGTGAAACCGCTGGTGTCATCGCTGCGTCTGACCACGGTCAGCGCGATCCGCCAGGCATCGCGGGCGAAGTCGACCAGGCGCCCGGTGTAGCCGCCGTCGGCCCACACCCGCGTGACGCGCCAGTGCCGTTCACGCAGCCGGGCCAGGAGTGTCTGCCCTGCGTCCCGGTCGGTGACCGAGGCCGCGGTCACCATCACGGCCAGCAGCAGTCCGAGGGTATCCACCACGATGTGCCGCTTGCGGCCGTTGACCTTCTTCCCGCCGTCGAATCCCCTGCTCGCGGCCGGCACCGATGCGGCTCCTTTCACCGACTGCGCGTCGATGACGCCCGCCGTCGGCTCCGCATCCCGGCCCGCGGCCCGGCGGACCCGCTCACGCAGCCGGTCGTGGAACTCGGCGGTCAGGCCCTTGTCCCGCCAGCGCCGGAAGAAGGCGTAGACGCGGTCCCACGCGGGGAAGTCCGCGGGCATCGCCCGCCAGGTGATGCCGCCCGCGACCAGATACCGCACCGCATCAACCATCTGCCGGTGGCAATAGCTCTCCGGTTGCCCGCCGCGGCCCTCGAGCCAGCCGGGAACCGACATCACCTCACGTACGACGGCCCACTCCGCATCGCTCATGTCCGACGGATACCTCGGTCGCCTGTACGGCCGGTCCCCAGCGTTCCCGAACCGGTGAGCGAGACAATCACACGAAGGGGACGCCGAGTTGGACGACACCGACGCCGACACGGAAGACTGCAGCACCAGGGGCCTCCTGTTGCTCGGTTGGATTCGACACCCACGAGCTGTGCGGGAGGCCCCGCTCTCATGCCCGGTCGGCCACGAGATCACCCGACCGAGTCGACGACCTCGAACTCACGCCCACCAAGATCGATAGAGCAACAGCTTCTTACACCTGGCCACAGCAAACCAGGGCATCTCCCCCGCGGACCCGGGCCCGGGTGGGGGGCGGAGTCCAGCCCTCACAGCGTTGACAGGCCGCGGTGGCGGCGCCTGCTTCGACCGTTTCCGTAACCGGAAGCACATCCAGTCAGTACCTTTTCGGGCCTTCTCGGACCCGGCGGACGTACGCACGTACAGCGTCGCGCTCCGCCTCCGGACAGCCCTCCCGCGGCAGCGACACGTCACCGGTCCGGCTCGGGCCGTGGCGCAGGTCGTGGGCCAGGTGGCTGGCGGGTGAGGTCGATACGGCACAGCCGGGACCGTGCCGGCCGTCGTCGGGGTCCTCGTAGCGCACGCCGGTCACGGCCTGCTTACCGACCTGGTAGGGCGGATGTGGTGAAGTCGGTTGCAGAATTGGGAGGTGCCCGCTGAGGGGGCGCCATCTCGAGCATCCTCCTCATTGAATTCAGCAACGCGTACAGGCTCCAACTGACGGTCTCTCACGGCGAGGATATGTGCAAAATTTAGCGGCATGTCCAACACGACTCGCAGCACAGGATGGAGAATTGATGCTGTCTTTCGAGTGGCTCGACTGCGACAGGGCCGACTTCATGACGGATATCTCTCAGCGTGTGGCGCGACTCGAGGACCCATCTTTCGAAGGCCCATATATTTACACCAGAGACATCGGACTGAATCTCACAACTCGGGTGATCGGCGACACGGGGGCGAGTGCCTGGTTTCCCACTATGACGGAGCGTTGGCGTGACTCAGATGGATCGGGCCGCCGCGTGCGTAGAAACTATCCTCCCGAGTTTGTCTCAGCCAGCGCAGCGGAACTGTGGGGGGAGACAGATACTGGGCCCCATGGCGTACAGGTGGTGGATCGCCTAGTTCAGGCCGGAGAATACAGCAGCCTCAAAGACGTATGGGAAGACATCATGCCCTTATCGCACAGTCCCGAGATCCTTTCACGACAGCTGATGTCTGTGTGCGACGGAAGTCCGCACTCCCTTCTTGGAGCTGTGAAAGATGTCTATTACGACCTGGGTATTGTGGCAGCGTCATTGCGTGCCGCGATTCTTCGCATGCTGACAGGAAGGGAAGATCTAATCCTCTTGGGGGTAGCATCAGATAGATCCGGCCGCGAAATCTTTGGCGTTTCCACACAGGCGGATAGCCAGGGGGTTCAGTTCACTCTCCTTCTGGATCAGGTGACAGGGGAGATGAATGGTCACCAAGAAGTCCTGGTTAAACACCCAAAGAAACTTGATCTGGAGCCCCCCGGGCTTCTCTCCTATGGCGAGCGGCAGGCATGGGGAAGAACCAAGGACCTCAGTTCGCGCCTTTGAAATAATAGTCACCGGACATGCTGAAGAAATTGGTTCTCTCATCGAGAACCGCTACTCCAGGACCGCAGTTCCGACGGCCTGAGACTGCTTGCCGCCCTGTACACGCCCGACGCCCCCGTGTCCCTACGGCTGCTTGGCCGGGTCCAGACCCTTCGGAGGATGTGGATTCAGCAGTACCTCGTCGATAACGGAGCGTTTTCAGAGTGGCCACCGGTCGGGTGACGGGACGGCCTTGCGCAACGCACGGGGCTCCTGTGCCGTTGAGAGAGGTGTTCGACGTCTCAACTCATCAGCGCAGGAGCCTCGTTGGTTCCCTATCCTGCCGCACTCGACCTCCCGCACGCCCTGGTCGAGTGGGTAACCATGCTCATCGTCACCCGTGAGGGTGACCGCCGCTGCAAGCTCCCGCCTCACCAGCGTGCTCTCGTCGGCCTGGTCTACCTTCGCCGGCACGACACGCTCGCGCAGATCGCCGCCGGTTTCGGCATATCCGTCGGCACCACCCACGCATACGTCACCGCGGTCGTCGGCCATCTGTCCCGCCGGGCGCCCGGGCTGCTGCGGGTCCTGCGGGAGACCGATCCCGATCACGTCCTGCTCGACGGAACGCTCGCCGAGTGCGACCGGGTCGGTGACAGCCGGGCCGACTTCTCCCAGAAGCACCGCCGCCACGGCGTGAACGTGCAGGTCATTGCCGATCCTGCGGGCAAGCTGCTGTGGATCTCGCCCGCACTGCCCGGCCGCACCCACGACCTGACCGCGGCCCGCACCCACCGCATCATCCGAATCTGCGAACGCCAAGGCGTACCCATCCTCGCCGACCGCGCCTACATCGGAGCCGGCTCATGGGTGACCACGCCGATCAGACGTCTTCCGCAACAGGACCTCACCGCGACCCAGCGGACGATCAACCGGGCCCTGTCAGCGGCACGAGCACCGGTCGAACGAAGCGTCGCGAGACTGAAGTCCTGGCGCGTCTTCGCAGAGCCCGCTGCAGCCCCAACCGCATGACGGTCATCGCCGCCGCCGTCCTCACCCTGGAGCGTCAACGCTGAAAACGCTCTCTGACCGTATCCGCGGAACTCGCGGTGCAACGACTGCTCCGCAGGCCCGGTGTGAAAGGTCCCCGCCGCCCTGAGGGCGCGGGGACCAATTTTGTGCTGCACCTCCTGGGACTGCATGACGCAGAGCAGGTGCTCAGTCGTCGTAGGGGTCGCGGCTGCCGGACTTGGCCAGGCCGCGGCTGATCATGTAGCCGACGGTGAGGATCACGATGTACAGCCACGCCTTGTCGGCGCGGAAGTAGTCGGCGTGGCCCTCGTCGTCTCCCACGACCATGGAGGCGATCAACACCGCGACGACCGCGGCGATGTAGGCGAAGAACTCGGTGGTCTTGAAGGCCGCCTTCGTCTCCGTCGACAGTCGGCGCGGCCGGCGAGCGGCCGCACCGTCACCCGTGTGAGGGTTGGCGTTGCCAACCGGGTTCGCAGCGCTCATGAGAAGGCACCTTTTCTTTTCGTCGGGAGCACCTGATGCACTCCGCGGGTGGGAAAGGGTCAAGATCTTCTGCACCTACCGAGTGCCCATATGCGGTGATCTAAACAGCGCGTGAAGGCGTGGCCACGACAACCAGTGGCGCCGCCTGGTGGCGGGCGCCCTGTATCCATCGGCCAGCGCTACGCCATCGCCGCCGGTCTCCAGGACCGCGGCGGCGGTCGTCCGACGTTCACGCGTGGCGGCCGTCGCGGGCGCGGGCGCGATGGGGGGCTCAGTGGGCCGGAGCTGGTGGATTCCCAGGTTCGGGCGTATCGGGGTGGCGGGGCGTCCGACGGGGTGAGGGTTGCGGTCGGCGTCCGTCGGGCCGTGCGCAGGAATGGCCGCCTCGGTGGTGTTGGCGTCGTGGCCGCAGGGGTTGGCCGAGGCGCAGCCGGCGTAATAGGCGGCGGGGATGGCCTGGTGTCCGGTGAGCAGGCAGGGCCGGCGCACGCCGAGTTGGTGCAGGTGCACGGCGATGCGGCCCCATGCACGTGGTTGGCGGTGGTGCGGTCCACCGTGCGGTCCAGCACGGCGTACTGCACGGCCAGGTGTCACGACGTCGCGCGTCGGCGCCTTGCCGTGAGTGTGGCGTTCGCGCCGCAACGGGACCATCGTCACATTCATTGGATGTTGCCGTTGCCGTCGTCGCCGGAGCGCGACGAAGCAGGGGGACAACGGATGACGACGGTCTGGGAGCGGCGGCTACGTCCCGACGCTGCAAGTCACGGTGCCCGGACGTGGTGGTCCGCAGACCCGCCTGCGGCACAGAGCGCGTTGTGGGTGTCTGGGGCCTGCGCCTTGTTCTCAGCCGTTGCCCATGGCCTTGCGGACGGCGTCCTTGGTGCGGTCCATGAGCGCGGCGACCGGCCCGAGGGCCATGTTGGCCACTCCCGATTCGACGCCCGGGTGCGGACGGGTGGGGGCCATGGCCTCGGCGGCCTTCACCGCCTTCGCCATGGCGGCGAGGTTGGTGACGTCGGTGCTGCGGCGGAGGTGCGTGAACTCGTAGCGCTCCTCCGCTCGCGCGTGCTCCTGCACGTCCCTGCGCAGCTTCAAGAGCTGGGGCATGAACTTCGGGTCGTCGGTGTCCGTCTCGTCCAAGGCCGTGAGGATCTCCTTGGCGGCCTTCTCCTCGGCCAGGCGGTCCTCGACGACCTGCTTGCCCCCCTCTACCGCTCGTCGGACGAAGGGGTGGACGACCTCCTCCTCCGCCGTCTCATGCACGGCCAGCAGCCGCACCAGGCGGTGGAAGGCGTCGCGGCGGTCTTCTCCCTTGCTCTGTTCGACCTCGTCAAAGAGGTTGCGGATGTCGCCGTGCTGACGCATCAGCAGGGCGACCACGTCGATGTCGTCGGCCTGGTCGTCACCGGCCTGCGGGGTGTGCAGCTCGGACATGTGCGGCCGCCTCACTTCTCGCGCATCGCGGGGTCGGGGTGTTCGCCCTCGGACTGCACGCGGTACTCGCGGCCGAACATCGCGTCGTGCTCGGCCATGACCCGCTCGCTCGGGGGCTCCTCGCCACCGTGGATCTGCTCCTGCATCTTCTCGAACCGCTCGTGCTGCTCACGCACATAGTCGGCGCCGAGCGTGGTCAGGTCCATCTGGGTATCCAGCAGTTCGCGCAGGTACTGCTTGTTCGGCTCGAAGGTGAGCACGTTCGGCAGCTCCGGAGCCAGGACCTGCTCCGGCTCACGCCCGTCATGCCGGCGCATCAGGTCACAGGCGATGTGCAGGTGCTCCAACTCCATGTTCAGGTGCAGCTCCCAGACGGCCTTGACCCGGGGGTCGCTCTCCTGCTCCATGAAGGAGTAGTAGAGGTAGCACTCGTTGTACTCGTGGTTGACGAGCTGCTCCCACCACGTCTCACCCGGGTCAACCAGCGACTCGTAGTGGGTGACGTGCTCCTCCTCGATGAGCCCGATCTCCTGGTACAGCTGGCGGGCGATCGGCTCCATATAGGTGGGGCCGGTGTTCATGTAGAAGTTCATCGTCTGCTGCTCCGCCGACAGGATCGTCAGCGCGTGTAGCTTCGACAGCGGGTTCGTCTCGTCCTTGGCGTATGGATCACGCACGTTGTCCACCGGGTCGCGGTGGTGGAACTTCGTCGGCCGCCCGGGCATGACCTCGGTCAGCCCCTCGACGATCGACTCCGCCTTGCGATGCTCGATCATCTCGTACAGGTTGGCGTACCGGTACAGATGGTCGAAGTCCTCCAGCACACCAAACTGGTACGCCTGCTTCCCCCTGGTGCCTCTCGCCGTTGGGGCCGCGCCCGCGGGCCACTCCCCCGCGCGGCATCGTGGCTGTAATCGGTATCGATTTGGCGGAAGAAGAAGATGAGGTCGACACGGCTCGCTTCCATCCGGAAGAACGGCCGCAGACGCGGACGGTTCGCCGTCTCTCCCCGGCTTGGCCCGGGCGACGATCGAGTTCGGCTGGAACGCCGGCACGATCTACCCGGGCACGCCCCACGCCTCCCACCATGACTGGCTGGCCGTTCTCTATCCGTTCGTGGAGCCGATCGGAAGAAGGCGTGCGGGCGCTGGCGGCCATCGTCGGTGCATGCCGCGTCACAGCTGATGCCGAGCGCGGTCAGTACGGCGACCTCAAGAGTGGTGGCGCGCAGCTCCACGACGGCCAGGAGCGGAACGGCGATGCTGCGCGAAGACCGAGCTGTGTGTCACCGCGGTGCGCAGCCTAGAGGCACTGGATGTCGAAGTGCATTGGGGTGCCGCCACCGACACATTCGACCGGCTGGTCGAGGAGCGCAGCGCGCGCCCCTTTTGTTCGAACAGGGTGCTGGTTCGGGTGAGTTGGCCGATGCCGGGGCATGGAGGAAGGGCCCTTGGTATCTCGCGGTTGTTGAGTCCAGCGAGGAGCAAGAGGCCCTGTTGTCGAAGTGTCGCGTGGTCATGGTTGCCGGGTCCAGTCCAGCCACTCTGGGTGTGACATGCCGAATGGACCTTGGTGCGGGATCTGTTGCCCATGCCGGGGTGGATGGCGGGCCGGAGTGGGCGGCCGGAGGCCTGCTGCCACCGGCAGATGATCGACGCGGTGCGCCACCTCGTCGACAACGGCATCAAATGGCGGGCGATGCCCGCGGACTTCCCGCCCTGGCCTCGTGTGTATGCCTTCTTCGCCTGCTGGCGGGACGCGGGCCTGGTGGCCGAGCTGCACGACCGTCTGCGCGGGGCTGTCCGTGCGGCGGAGGACCGTGAGGAGGAGGCGAGTGCGATGGTCATGGACTCGCAGCGGCAGAGGCGATGACCTCCCACCAGGGCACATGTCCATCGGCACACTCCGCGCGAAGCTAGCTTTGCTCGGTCAGCAGACCGACCAGGCTCCGCTCGACCGGTCGGCGACGACACGCAAGGCGCCGGAGCGGCAGAAGTCCGAGCCCCGAGGACACAGCCGCCTCCGTGCACCTACCGGCCTGGCAGGCCGGTGTCGCACCGGTGGGGAGCGTTGACGCTCCGCATTTTTCAGTGCTGGTCAGGGCCTACTTATCAACTCTCCGGCCTTGCAGAGTCGGTGCCGGCTGGCGGCACTCCCTCGCCATCGGCCCGTCCACTCGCGTACGCGGCGTCGTACGGACCACGCACCGACCACGGGGAAAGGGACCTTCCTTTGCAGACCAAGCACCAGCGGACGAGAAGGAGACGGCACGGACAGGGCGGAACGGCGTTCGGCATCGGTGCCGCTCTCGCCCTGGCCGGCCTCACCGCGACCGCGACAGCCGCCCCAGCGGCACCGATCATTCCGGCCGGCCCGTCCGCCGCGTCCCCGGACGGCCTGACCAAGCCGGCCGCGCGCGTGACACTGCTGACCGGCGACACCGTCGGCCTTGATCGCACCGGCCGGGTGGTCGAGGTGCGGCCGGGCAAGGGCCGTAGCGGCCTCGGATACTCGGTACGGCGCTTCGCGGGGCACACCTACGTCGTTCCGCGCGACGCGACGAGACTCCTGGGCAGCGGCAGGCTGGACCGCCGGCTGTTCGACGTCACGCGGCTGGTCAAGGACGGCTACGACGACGCCCACCGCACACAGGTACCGCTGATCGTCTCCTACAAGGGCACCAGCGGTGCTCAAGCGGGCGCCAGGGAATCCCTCTTCGCCGCCGAGGCCGATGTCACACACCGGCTGCCGGCCATCCACGGCGACGCACTGACCTCCGACAAGCCGGACGCGGGCAAGGTATGGCAGGCACTGACCGACTCCGTCGGCGGCCGTGCCTCCGTGACCACCGCCCCCGGTATCGACCGGGTGTGGCTGGACGGCCGAGAAAGGATCAGCGCCCAGGACGCCGCCGCGCCCGACCCGCACGGAGGGGTCACGCAGATCGGTGCCCCGACGGCCTGGAAGGCGGGCTACGACGGCAAGGGCGTCAAGATCGCCGTCCTGGACACCGGCATCGACGCCACCCACCCGGACCTCAAGGACAGAATCCTCAAGGCCAAGAACTTCACCGGCTCCGACTCCGCCGACGACCGGCAGGGCCACGGCACCCACGTCGCCTCCACCATCGTGGGCTCCGGCGCGAAGAGCAGCGGGAAGTACAAAGGCGTGGCTCCCGGAGCGGAGTTGCTCGTCGGCAAGGTTCTGGACGACACGGGCTTCGGCGACGACTCGGACATCATCGCCGGCATGCAGTGGGCCGTGGCGCAGGGCGCCAAGGTCGTCAACATGAGCCTCGGCTCGCCGGACACCGCGGACGTCGACCCCCTGGAGAAGGCCGTGAACGACCTGTCGGCCTCCTCCCACACCCTGTTCGTGATCGCCGCCGGCAACTCCGGCCCCTCGGACACCACCCTCGGTACTCCCGGGTCGGCCGCGGCGGCTCTGACGGTGGCCGCCGTCAACCGCGACGACAAGATCGCCTCCTGGTCCAGCCGCGGCCCCACCGCCGACGGCCGCCTCAAGCCCGACATCGCCGCGCCCGGCGTCGACATCATCGCCGCGAAGGCCGCCCACGGCACCGAGGGCAACGACGAGGCGCCCGGCTACGTGTCGATGTCCGGCACCTCGATGGCCACCCCGCACACCGCCGGCGCCGCCGCCATCCTGGCCCAGGAGCACCCCGACTGGACGGGCGAGCAGCTCAAGTCCGCCCTCACCGCCTCGGCGAAGACGCTGGGCGGCGTGACCGCGTACGACGCTGGCGTCGGCCGGGTCGACCTGCCCCAGGCAATCGACGCCACCGTCGCCAGCGAGCCGTCCTCGGTCGACTTCGGCACGCCGGCCCCCTGGCCGCACGACGACGACGCCCCGGTCACCAGGACCGTCACCTACCGCAACGACGGCTCCCGGCCCATCACCCTTGACCTGGACGCCACCGCGACCGGCCCCGGCGGCAAGGCCGCGCCCACCGGCATGGTCACCGTCTCCCCCGCCCGGCTGACCGTCCCGGCCGACGGCACCGCGAAGGCGACGGTCACGGCCGACACGCGGCTCGGCAGCGCCGACGGCCTCTACTCCGGTGCGATCACCGCGAGCGGTGACGGGCAGAGCGTGCGCACCGCCCTGGTGGTGGACCGCGAGGTCGAGGCACACACGCTGACCCTGGTCACCACCCGCAGGGACGGCAAGCGCGACAACGCGCCCGATGTGACCGTGGCGGGGTTGGACACGGGCAAGCAGTTCACGCCCTACGACGACGGCAAGGCGCAGCGCGGCACGGTCACCCTGCGGCTGCCGAAGGGGTGTTACGTAATCAGCGCGATGACCGTCAGCCCGGCAGGCCGGTCCGCCCAGTTGGTCGCGCCGCACATCGTGCTCGACCACGACACCACCGTCGCCCTCGACGGGCGCAAGGCGAAGCCGGTGAAGGTGACCGCTCCGGACCGCCGGGCCACGCTGCGCGACGGCCAGGTGGTCTTCGCCGCCCGCGGCGCCAAGCGGGCCTACGACTTCTCCGTCGGCGCTGACCTCGACGCCAAGGACACCTTCCTCGGCCAGGTCGGCCCGAGCGCCCCCGCGAACTCCGCCATCGCCCAGATCGGCGGCGTCTGGCAGCACACCGCGACATCCCCGGCGTACAACCTGGTGACCACCCACAGCGGCGGCTTCTTCGACGGTCTCACCGGTACCTTCGCCTCCACCTGGGGCATGGCCAGGGTGAACACCCCCGTCGCCACGACCTTGGCCAAGGCGAGCACCGCGCCGCAAGGCTGGTGGACCACACCCGGCTGGCCGTCGCTCGACCAGGTCATCTCCCCCCTCGAAGGGCCGCTGCGGCCGGCGCCGACCTCCTCGGTCATGCAGTACCTATCCGCCGACCACGGCATGCGCTGGTACCTCGGCACCCGGACGCAGAACGGCACGGACGGCGAAGGCGTGACCGCCTTCGCCGACTCTCGGCGCTTCGAGCCGAACCGGACCTACCGCATCACTCTGGACGGCGGTGTCCACGGCCCGATCGTGACACCGACGCAGACCGTGGGCGGCCTGCGGGTCGGCCGGTACTACGCGCTGTGCGTGCCGATGTTCTCCGGCGGGGCGGGCGATATCTCCTACTCCCGGCAGATCCAGATCCACACCCGGCTCACCTCCGGCAGCAAGGTCATAGGCGACTTCACCGAGGACACCTGCCCGAACACCTACTCCAACCTGCGAGCCGGAACGGCGCGCTACAAGCTGTCCATCACCGCCGACCGCAGCAAGGGCTACCGGATCAGTGATCACGTCGAGGGCGTGTGGACGTTCACCTCGGCGAACACACCCGAGACCGAGGTTGCCGCCTGGCCGCTGTCCGTCGTCCGTTTCAACCCGAACCTGAGCCTGACCGGCACGGCAAAGGCGGGCGCCCGGATCACCGTCCCGCTCTCCCTGCAGGGCCCGGCCGCGGCCAGGGGGCACCTGAAGTCGCTGACGGTTAAGGCGTCGTACGACGGCGGGCGCACCTGGAAGCAGGTCACCGTGCACAGCGCGGCGAGCGGAAAGCCTTACCTGACCCTTACCAACCCGAGCAGGCCCGGCACCGTCTCCTTCAGGGCAGACCTCGCCGACACCGCCGGCAACACCTACACCGGCACGATCCACAACGCCTACCGCACCGTCCGGTAGGCGGAAGACACCCCCGGCGGTGGTGGCCCTCTCCGCCCGGCCACCACCGCCGCACACACCACAGCTCGATCAGCTTCTTGCTCACGAACGGAACAACCATGGCCCACCACCGTCGCCGACGCTTGACCCGCCGCGATGTCCTGCTCAGAACCGCCGCCGGCGGACTCGTCGTAGCCGGCGGCGCCGCGGTCGCCCGGCCTCTGCTCGCCAGCGCCGACACGGCGCCCAGCGCCTTCGGATACCGCGACGACGGACAGGCCTACGTCATTACCACCGGCGCCGACCTGGTCTTCAAGGTCGACCACCGCAACGGCGACCTGACCTCCCTGGTCCACAAGGGCACCGAGTACCAGGGCTACGGCAACCGCAATTCCCACGTCGAGACCGGGCTCGGCAACTCGTCCGTGAGCATCCGCAAGACCGGCGACACCATCCTGGTCACCATCGTCCACGGCACGATGCACCACTACTACGCCGCCCGCCGCGGCGAGAACAACGTCTACATGTGGACGAACAAGGCGGACACCTCCATCACCGCCACCCGCTACATCGTCCGCGTCAAACCCGGCCTCTTCCCCAACAACAACCCCGACACCTGGGACGCCCGCACCGACTCCCTGATCGAGGCCCAGGACATCCGCCGCAAGCCCAACGGCACCACCCGCTCCAAGCACTACTCCAACCAACGCGTCATCGACTACGACCACGTCGGCTGGAGCGACGGCAAGACCGGCATGTGGATGGTGCGCAGCAACCACGAGAAAGCATCCGGCGGACCGTTCTACCGCTCACTCATGCGCCACCACTACGAGGACGGCGCGGGGCTGTACGAGATCCTCTACTACGGGGAGAACCAGACCGAGCCGATGCGGTTCGGTCTCCAGGGGCCCTACGTCCTCGCCTTCACGGACGGCGGCGCCCCCGCCGGCTCGCTCAGCCACAACGTCATCGACACCACGTGGGTCGACGGTCTGGGCCTGGTCGGCTGGGTCGGCCGCGCAGGCCGCGGACGGGTCGCCGGCGTCGGCATCAGCGGCCGCAGCGACCGCCACGCCTACACCGTGGGCTTCGCGAACGACGCCGCCCAGTACTGGGCCAAGGCCGACGCGGCCACCGGCCACTTCGCCTCCCCGTACATGCTGCCGGGCGCCTACAAGCTCACCGTCTACAAGGACGAACTCGCCGTCCACACCACGTCCGTCTCCGTCACGGCCGGGAAGACGACGGCCCTGCACACGCTGAAGATCACCGCCGACCCGAGCCGGAACCCCGCGATCTGGCGGATCGGCGACTGGACCGGCACACCCGGCGGCTTCAAGAACGCCTCCCTGATGACCACCATGCACCCCTCCGACGCCCGGGCCAGGCCCTGGACGACCGGCGTGCACACGGTGGGCTCCTCGTCCCCGGCCGACTTCCCCTGCTACCAGTGGGCGGACATCAACAACAAGCTGACGATCCGCTTCAAGCTGACCCAGCAGCAGCTCGCCTCCGGCCACACCCTCAACATCGGCATCACCACCGCGTTCGCCAACGGCCGCCCCCGGATCAAGGTCAACGACTGGCTCTCGACCGTCCCCCAGCCCGTCAAGGAACCCACGACCCGCTCACTCACCGTCGGTTCCTACCGCGGCAACAACCACACCTACAGCTACGCCATCCCGGCAAGTGCGTGGATCAAGTCCGCCGACACCTACCAGGAACTGACGATCGACATCGTCAGCGGCTCCGGCGGCACCGCCTACCTCAGCCCCGGAGTGTCGTACGACGCCATCGAGCTGCTGCCCTGAGCCCGAGGCAGTCCCGGCCTCATCGACTGGGGCCGGGATTGCCTCCCGACAGGTGAAAACATATGTTGAGCCCCGTTTCTTGTTCGATGGTTGAAAGGTGCCACCAAGTGGGCCGACGAGAAAAACCAGTCGACCCCAGTGCCGGTCCGGTGCAGCGCCTCGCTCACGACCTGCGCCTGCTGCGGGAGAAGGCCGGGAAGCCGCCGTACCGGGAGATGGCCGAGCGTGCGGGCTACTCCACGACCGCGCTGTCACAGGCCGCCGCCGGTGACCAGCTGCCGACGCTGGCGGTGGTGCGCGCGTACGCGGAGGCACTCGACGCCGACCCCGACGAGTGGGAGGCCCGCTGGCGGGAGGCGGACGCCGAGCTCCGCGCGCCCGCGGCCGACGAGCGTGCTCCGTACCGAGGACTGGCCCGCTTCGAACCGGACGACACCGACCTCTTCTTCGGCCGGGACGCACTGGCCCTCGAACTCCTGCACCTGGCGCGCGCGCACCGGTTCGCGGCGGTGTTCGGGCCCTCCGGCACCGGCAAGTCCTCCCTGCTGCGGGCAGGCCTCATCCCCCAGCTGCGGCAGAGCGAGGGTGCCGACCGCCCGGCCGTGATCCGGGTCCTCACCCCCGGCGAGCGGCCCGCCCACACACACGGGCCGGCGCTCGTCCCCCAGGACGGCGAGCTGGACACCTGGGTGATCGTCGACCAGTTCGAGGAGCTGTTCACCCTCTGCCCCGACCGCGAGGAGCGGGACCGCTTCCTGGACCTGCTGCTCGGCGCGCGGGAGCCGGACAGCCACCTGCGCGTGGTGGTCGCCGTGCGCGGCGACTTCTACGGCCACTGTGCCGAACACCGGGAGCTGGCGGAGGCCGTCAGTCACGCGAACCTGCTGGTCGGACCGATGAACGAGGACGAGCTGCGCGAGGTCGTCACCGGCCCGGCCACCGCGGCGGGACTCAACGTGGAGCGGGTCCTGACCGCGCGGATCATCGAGGAGGTCGGCGACCGGCCCGGCGCGCTGCCGATGCTCTCGCACGCCCTGCTGGAAACCTGGCGCCGCCGCCGGGGCCGCACGCTGACGCTGGCCGCGTACGAGGAGACGGGCGGCGTCCGCGGAGCGATCGCCGCCACCGCCGAGCAGGTCTACGGCGACCTGGACGAAGGACAGGCACGCACGGCCCGGCGCATCCTGCTGCGGCTGATCGCACCCGGGGACCGCACGGCCGACACGCGCCGCCCGGCGTCCCGCTCGGAACTGGGACCGGGTGCGCTCGACGTCCTGGAACGACTCGCCGCCGCCCGCCTGGTCACGCTGGACGGCGACACCGTCGAACTCGCCCACGAGGCCCTGATCACCGGATGGCCACGCCTCGCCGGCTGGATCGAGGAGAGCCGGGACCGGCTGCGCGCCCAGCGGGCGCTCGGCGAAGCCGCCCGGGCCTGGGAGGAGCTGGACCGTGACCCCGGCGCGCTGTTCCGAGGGGCACGGCTGGAGCGCGCCGAGGAACTGTTCGGCAGGCAGCGGGAGAACGACGACACCTACGACCTCACCCGGTCGGAGCGGGTGTTCCTGACCGCCTCCACCGCGGCCCGTGACACCGAACGGGACGCCGTCACGCGCACCGCCCGCCGCACGCGCGCGCTCACCGTCGGTCTCTCCGTCTTCCTCGTGCTCGCACTGGCCGCGGGACTCGTCGCCTGGCAGCGCGACCGGGTGGGCGAGGAGGAGGCCGCCAAGGCCGCCGCCCGCCGCCTGGCCACCGTCGCCGAGAGCCTGCGCGCCACCGACCCCCGTACCGCGTCGCTGCTCGGTGCCGCCGCGTGGCGGATCGCCCCGCTCACCGAGACCCGCTCGGCCCTGCTGGGCGCGCTGGCCCAGCCGGAACGGGACGCCTTCACCGACCCGCAGACAGGCCAGGACGTCCGGCGCTTCCTCACCGACCAGGGCCGCACCCTGCTCAGGGCCGACGGCGGCCGCGTCACCGCCTGGAACGTGGCCGATCACCGCCGGACCGGCGCCTACCACCTGCCGAGCGACGCGGAGGCGTCCGACGCCGGCCCCGGCGGCCGGTTCCTCGTCCTGACCGGGGCGGACAGCGACACCCTGTGGAACCTCCCCGAGGGGAGGTCCATCGCCGACCTGGGCGACGCGGACCTCGGGGCGACCGCGCCCGACACAGACGCCTACCTCATCCAGCCGTTCGACGGGCCCGGCCAGGTGCAGGTCCGCCGGACCGATGACGGCAAGGTCCTCTTCACCACCGGTGTCTCCCGCAGTATCACCACGGCGGCCCTCGCCGACGGTGGACGTCTGGCCGCTCTCTGCCCTGCCGAGGGCCCACCCCAGGTGTGGGACACCGTACGCGGCAGGCAACTGCCCGGCGCCTGGCAGAAGGCGGACAAGACCGTGTGCGGCACCGGCTCGGGAGCCGACGGCGGGGACCGGCTGCTGCGCCTGAGCGCGGACGGCAGGCGGCTGGCCTCGGTCCACGGGACAGCGGTCACCGTCTGGGACGTCCGCAGCGGCCGCGTCGTCACCGACTTCGCCAGCGGCGGCACGACCGGGTTCGCCCAGGCCGACCTGTCGCCCGACGGGGAGTTCCTCGCCACCACCGACGACCAGGAGATCGCCGTATGGCAGCTGGCGTCGGGGGGCGGGCAGGTCTTCCACCGGCCGCTGGCCGGCGCGGAGATCACAGGGCTGACGTGGACCCCGGACCACGGCCAACGCCTCCTGCGCTACCTCGACCGCGCCACCGTCCACACCCTCGACCTCACCGACCGCCTCGCCGCACGCTGGCAGAGCACCCCGGCCGACGCCACGCTCCTCGGCCCGGACGGCACCACCCTCGCCACCGCCACCCGGTCCGGGCAGGGTTACCGCTTCGAGCTGCGCTCCACCAACACGGGCGCCGTACTCGCCCGGAGTACGCTCGGCCCCCTGCCGAGCGACACCGGCGACGAAACCCCGCACCTGGCCTTCAGCCCGGACGGCCGGACGCTCGCCGTCGCGGACACCACCTCCTCGGGCGGCTCCCTGCGGCTGCGCTTCACCGTGTGGGACGTACGGACCCACACGGTCCGTACGAGCTTCACCACCTCCGGGGCGGCCGACCGCCCCGTGTCCGCGCTCGCCCTGGGCGCCGACGGGCGCACACTGCTGACCGCGCGCTCCGCGAGTGGCGGCGACGCGGCGGAGGTCTGGGACACCCGGACCCACCGCAAGTCCCGAACCCTGCACGGCATCTTCGGACAAGCCGTGGCCGTGCGGCCGGACGGACGGCTGCTCGTCGGCTCCGCCGACCAGTACGCCGATCTGCACTCCGGCAAGGTCACCGGGTGGGCGCTCGCCGACGGCCGCGAGGTCACCGCGCTCGCCTTCAGCCCCGACGGCACCCGGTTCGCCGTCGGCGACACCACCGGGCACGTGACCCTCTGGGACGGCGACCTGCGGCACCCCACGGGTGTCCTGAACGGCACCGCCGACACGGCCCCGAGCAGCCGGACCGAGGCCGTCGGCGCACTGACCTTCTCCTCCGACGGCGGCACCCTCGCCGTGGGGGGAGTCGGCGGGACCCTCCGGCTGTGGGACACCGCCGGACAGCTTCTGCTCGGCGGCGACCTGCCCACGCTCGGGGCCGAGATCCGCTCGCTCGCCTTCGGAGGGAACGACGGCATGCTCTACGCCACCGGCCCGAACGTAGTGTTCCAACGCCGCCCCGTCGCCCCCGACGCGGCCGTCCGCGCCCTGTGCGAACGCGCTGGGGGCGGGCTGACCCCGGCGCAGTGGCAGCGGTACGTCCCCGACGCGCCGTACCGGCAGGTCTGCCCAGCAGTGCGCTGAAAACGCACACAAAACGGGACAGAGCGCCGCCAGATCCGGCCCTGAAATTGTTCACGGTGACCCCAGGGCTCGCTGAAAAACACCCCTGACCAGAACGATCGGAGATCACAACGGCAGTCGG
This sequence comes from Streptomyces sp. NPDC020489, assembly GCF_044386545.1. Taxonomy (NCBI): domain Bacteria; kingdom Bacillati; phylum Actinomycetota; class Actinomycetes; order Kitasatosporales; family Streptomycetaceae; genus Streptomyces; species Streptomyces sp. NPDC020489. The sequence goes on along the minus strand of NZ_JBIRUZ010000023.1, from coordinate 65,332 downwards.
CGTCCTCGGACGCGGCGGCCGCCCGGCGTCCGGTCCGCGACGCCCGGAAGGTCTCCTCTCCTCAGGTTCTGGTCACATGCGCTCTCACACCCTGCTCCCCGCCCTCGTGCTGCTCGGCACACTCACCGCGGCCTGTGCGCACGGCACGTCCGAACCCCCGGTCACAGCAGCCGACGGCGCACGGCCCGGCGCGTCGCCGTCCCCGGCCCGGACGGTCGACCCGTCGAGGATCAAGGGCCTGGAGATCGTCAGCGACAGCAGCGAGAACGGCTCCTGCCCGTTCGCGACCAGTTACCCGGACGTGCCCGGCGCTGAGGCAATGACGGCCGCGATGAAGAAGGAGGTGGAGCGGCGCCTGGCAACCTTCCGCTCGGGGGCGTGCTCGGATTCGGGCGGAGCGGACAGCCGCGAGCTCAACATCAGCCACCAGTTCCTGGTCGCCTCCGGCGACGTGCTCGGCGTCCGCCTCACCACTCAGGACCAGAGTGCGGCGGGCGACGGCCTGTCCGCCAGGACGTACTGGTACGACGGCAGGGCCGACACGTACCGCACGGCACTCGGACTTGCCGCCGACGGCTCCCGGGACGCCTTCCTCGCCGCCGTGAAGGATCAGCTCAAGGACCGGCAGGGCGTGGATGCGGCAGACCTGGACGACACGTTCTCCAACCCGGAGAGCCGCGACGCCGCCCTGAACGACATGGCCTTCACCGCCGACGGCAAACTGCAGGTGCACTTCGACCGCGGCGACGTGGGCATTCCGGCCGCCGGGCCCCAGACGGTGACCATCCCCAAGAAGACGATCACGCCATGGCTGTCCGCGTTCGGCAAGCGCGCCCAGCGACAGACCCTGAACCCCAGCCGCTCACTCAACCTGGGCGCGCCCCACGTCCCCGCTCCGACCGTCCCCACCCACACCGCCTCCGGTGACGACGACACCGACTGCAAGAAGGTCAAGTGCATCGCCCTGACCTTCGACGACGGACCCGCCGCCCCCGAGACCGCGACCCTGCTGAACCACCTCGCCCAGTACAAGGCGCGCGTCACCTTCTTCACCGTCGGCCAGAACGTCGCCGCCCACCCCGGCCTGGTCCGCGCCGAGGCGAAGGCCGGCCACGAGATCGGCAACCACTCCTGGAACCACCCTGACCTCACCCGGCTCACCCCCCAGCAGATCGCCTCCCAGCTCAACCGCACCAGCGCCGCTATCAAGGCCGCCACCGGCAGGACCCCCACCCTCTTCCGCCCGCCGTACGGCGCTGTCAACGCCCAGGTGAAGGCCGCCACCACTCTGTCGCCGGTCCTGTGGGACGTCGACACCGAGGACTGGAAGTACCACGACCCCGCCAAGGTGGCCCGGACCGTCATCACCAAGGCCCAGCCCAACGATGTCGTCCTCCTGCACGACATCCACGCCACCTCGGTCGCAGCCGTCCCCGAGATCCTGCGCACCCTCACCGCCCGGGGCTACCACTTCGTCACGGTCAGCCACCTGCGCGCCACGCTGTGATCCAGGAACTGACAGCCCTCGACCCGGCGGCGTCCCGTTCGGACCAGGACGCGCGAAAGGGTCGACGGATGTCGTGAACACGCCCAAGAAGAGCAAGGCGGTCTCGTCGCCTGGAGAACACGCTTGGGCCTCGCGTGCGGCAGCCACGCGAGGCCCAGAAAACGGTCATTTATCCGAGTTGGCCGGGACGCGGCGATTCTTGCCCTGGCGGAAGAGGTCGATAGCGAGAGCCACGGCGGCGTGAGTGGCGGGGTGGGGGTCCTGCCTGCGCCAGATGAAGTGGACGGGAACGGCATCGGTGTCGCGCAATGGACGATAGGCGATGCCATCGCGCCGGTACTGGGCTGCGGTGGCCTGGGGGGTGATGCCGACGCAGCGGCCGGTGGCGATGGCGGCGAGCCAGTCGTCGATGTCGTGGGTGTACTCGACGGCGGGCCGTTCGTCTTCGGGCCACAGGTCCAGGGTGGTGGTGCCGGTTCTGCGGTCGATGGCGAGGGTGCGGCCGGGGATCTCGCCCATGCGGATACTGCGGCGGCGGGCCCAGGGGTCGTCGGAGGCGAGAGCCACGTACCGGTGTTCGTGGCCGACGAGGGCGTGAGACCAGGGCTTGAGGTCGAGAGGGGCGCGGATGACCGCGAGGTCGCAGAGGCCCTCGGCGAGCCCGCCGGTAGAGGAGTTGTGGCGGATGAGCCGGAGTTCGGTCTCGGGGTGGCTGTGGTGCCAGCGGCGCTGGAATTCGGTGGTGTGGCGGCCGAACGCGGACCAGGCGTGGCCGATGTGCAGGCGGCTGTGGCCCGTGGAGGCTTCGGTGACGAGTTCCTCGGCGCCGGACAGCAGCGGGCGGGCGCGGGCAAGAGCCTGTACGCCCGCGGTGGTGGGAGTGATCGTGCGGCTGGTGCGGTGCAGCAGCCGCACCCCGAGGATCTTTTCGAGGGCGAGCAGGTTCCGGGAGACGGCGGCCTGGGAGATGCCCAGCTCGATGCCGGCGTCCGTGAAGCTGCCGGTGTCGACGATGGCTACCAGGCACCGCAGGTGCTTCAGCTCCAGCGCAGCCGTCCCGTTCCGCGTCTCATCCATGCATCCAGCGTATAGCTGAGCGTGTGGATGCATTTTGCGTATACCGATGGTGCGCTCATCGTGGAGGCCATGAAGCTCGATTCCTCCCCCGTCGCATCGCCCCGGGGCACTGCAGCTGACGGGGCCGCCTCTGCCCGGGGGACGGGGCGCGGGGCCGGGGTGGCGCTGATGCTGGGCAGCGGTCTGTCCAACCAGACGGGGGCCTCGATCGCGGCGCTGGCGTTCCCGGTGCTCGGGCCGGTCGGGGTGGTGGCAGTGCGCCAGTGGGTGGCGGCCGTGGTACTCGGGGCGGTCGGCCGACCCCGACTGCGACACTTCACCGCGGCGCAGTGGCGTCCCGTGCTGGGCCTGGCGCTGGTTTTCGCGGCGATGAACCTGTCCCTGTACGCGGCGATCGAACGGATCGGGCTCGGCCTGGCCGTCACGCTGGAGTTCCTCGGCCCGCTGGCCGTGGCCCTGGCCGGCTCCCGGCGCCGGGTCGACCTGGTCGCCGCGGTGGCGGCAGCCGCAGCGGTCGTGGTCCTCACGCGCCCCACACCCTCCACCGACTACCTGGGCATCGGACTGGCTCTGCTGGCCGCGGCATGCTGGGCCTGCTACATCCTGCTCAACCGAACCGTCGGGGCCCGCCTGCCCGGCCTGGAAGGCTCGGCCGCCGCCGCGGCCGTCTCCGGCGCCCTCTACTTGCCCGTCGGCGTGTGGGTGCTGTGGCACCACCCACCCACGGCCACGGCGCTGGGTTGTGCGCTGGCCGCCGGAGTGTTCTCCTCCGCGGTGCCGTTCCTGGCCGACCTGCTGGCACTGCGCCGCATCCCGGCACACTTCTTCGGCGTGTTCATGAGCGTAAACCCGGTCTTCGCAGCCCTGGCCGGCCTCACCCTCCTCGGACAGCAGCTCGATGCCCTCGCCTGGCTCGCCATTGCCATGATCGTCGGCGCGAACACCGTCGCCGTCTCCACCGCACACCGTCCCACCACCCACCGGAGTACGACGTGAAGGTCCTCATCGTCCACGCCCACCCCGAGCCCGCTTCCTTCAATGCCGCCCTGAAGGACACGGCCGTGGCCACCCTCGGCGCACAGGGGCACGAGGTGAAGGTCAGCGACCTGTACGCGATGGGCTTCAAGGCGATCCCGGACGCCGACGACTTCACCACGGCCCGCAAGGACCCCGACCGGCTCCAGATCGACATCGAACAGGAGCACCAGCACGAGACCGCCACCTTCCCGCCCGACGTGGCCACCGAGCAGGCCAAGGTGGAGTGGTGCGACCTGATGATCTTCCAGTTCCCGATCTGGTGGTTCTCCATGCCCGCCATTCTCAAGGGCTGGGTCGAGCGCGTCATGGCCCGCGGCTTCGCCTACGGCGGCGGACGCAAACACGCCAGAGGCGTCTTCCTCGGCCGCAAGGCCATGGCCTGCTGCACCACCGGAACCTCCGCCGACACCTACGCACCCGACGGCGTCGAAGGCGACATCCTGCATCTGCTCTGGCCGGTCAACAACGGAATCTTCCACTACATGGGCTTCACACCCCTGCCCCCTTTCACCGCCTTCGCACCCCGCCTGGCCACCGAGCAGGAACGCAAGGAGTGTCTCGACGCCTACGCCGAGCGTCTGCGCACCATCGAGACCACCGCCCCCCTCTTCATGCACCCCCGCGAGGACTACGGACCCGACCAGCGGCTCCTGCCCACCGTCGAAGCCCGCAGCGGCTTCCAGTGGAACCCCCGCGCCGGCCAGACCCACACAGAAGCGGCCACCGGTCACTCCGGCCTCATGCACCACAACCCCGCCCAGGACGGGTGACCTGCGCCGTCACTCCTCGCCGCCGTCATCGTCTTGTAGGCGTCCTCCTCACCCAGACCGGTATGTCCACCCCGGACTCCGCACGGGCTATGCAGGACTTCTGGACTGCCCTCTATCAGGCGATCGACGACCGAACCGCCCGCCTGGCCGAGGGAGGCCCGCAATCGACCGTCCACTCCCGTGCGGTCCATGGGTGGGGCCGCACTCCGGCTCACTCCTGAACGGCGCCGTCGTCGTCCTCGTCCAGCTCGATCGCGTCCGGGTCACGCAGTGGGCGCAGGGCGCCGGCGGCCGGGACACTGGCGGTGAAGCTGTAGCGGCCGAGCAGGTTCAGGTTGCGGTGCTTTAGCGGGAGAGCCAGGCGATGTGCTCGTCCCGGATCTCGTGGCTCTCGGTCTGGAGCTGGACAGCGGCGTTGATGTACCGGGTCGTCCAGAGCACGATGGCGTTGAGGACCAGGCCGAGCGCGCCGAGCTGGTCCTCCATCCCGTCGCGGTACGCCTGGTGGATGGTGCCGCGCTTGCCGTGGCACACGTCCGGGCGAGCTTGTGGCGGGACTCCTGCACAGTGAGCTGCCGGCTCATCTGTCGGCGGTAGGTGTCGTCGACCGGGTCGACCAGCCGCAGCAGGTGCACGGTCTTCGCGATCCGCCCGTACTCCGCGAACGCCGATCCCAGCGGGGTCGGGCGGCCGTCACGTCCGAACATGCGCAGCAGGTCGCCGGCGCGGACCTCGTTGGTGACCAGGGAACCGGCGACCTTCAGCATGTCCGGCCAGTGCGTGATCACCTTGTTCAGGTTCACGCGGCTGCGGGCCAGGTCCTCCACCACGCCGTACGTACCGGTCTCGACGCCGGGCATCATGGCACGCCAGAAACGCTGGTCGTCCAGGTCGCGGAACCGGGGGCTGAAGTTGTAGCCGAGGATCTTGAACAGGCCGCGTCTGTTCGCCGCTGCTTCCCTTCCCGCCGACCTGTGGCTAGGGGGCGCTCACCGGCGTCGCCGTCAGGGACATCGAACATAAATCGGCGGGCCACCCGGCATCCCTCCCGCTTTGTCGACCAGTCCACGATCCCGCCCGCGCCTCGCTCAACACACCGTCCTCACGGCAGAATTGGCTCATACGCCACCCGGCCCCCAACTGGCTGCCCGTCAGTTCTGTTTCTCACTCGGTCAGTTGACCGGCACGACCGGACGCGAGACACGAGAATCCGACGTAAAATGATCAGTCGAGTGCGGAGAGTCCCCTGTCTGCTGGAGCGTCAGCGCCGCATCGACCAGGCCCTCTATGCCGTCATCATGGAGGCATGCGTCGAAGGCGTCTTCACCCGGTCAGTCGACGACCTGATCAAGGCCCTGCGGCGGACACCGGGATCTCCGAGAGCGAGGTCTCCAGGATCTGCGCCGCCCTGGACGAGCCCTTGACCGCGTTTCGCACCCTGCCGCTGGACCACACCCGCTTCCCCTACATCTACCTCGACGCCACCTATTGCAAGGCGAGGGTCCACCACCAGATCGCCTCGCGGGCCGTGGTCATCGCCACCGGCGTCACCGAGGACGGAGGCCGCGAAGTCCTCGGCGATGAGGGTCCCCCGCTCGAACGACGTCGAGAGTGGGGGAGGTCGGCGACAACGAGACCGAGGCATTTTCGACGTAGTCCCTGCGTCACCTGCGCGAACGCGGCCTGTCCGGGGTCCGTCTGGTCATCACTGACCATCACAGCGGCCTGGTCGCCGCGGTCGGCAAGGTGATGCTCGGCGCCGCCTACGAAAGATGCCGGGGCCACTTCCTGCGCAACGTCTGCGGCGTGATCGACAAGCACGCCGGTGAGATGGTGGCCGCGACGATCCGCACACTCTTTGCCCAGTCCTGCCAGAGCTCGGTCAGGGCCCAGGTCGACACTGCCGCCGGCATGCTCGGCGGGCAGTCCCTCAAGGTGAAGCAGATGCTGCTGGCCGCCAAGGACGACCTGACCGCCGTCGCGGTCTTCCCGGAGAGACACTGGAAGAAGATCCAGTCGACCAACCCGCTGGAGCGGGTCAACCGGGAGATCAAACGCCGCACCGACGTCGTCCAGATCTTCCCCAAATGACGACGCCCTGTTGCGGCTGGTCACCGCCGTACTCTTCGAGATGCACGACGAATGGATCGCCTTCCCGTGCCACTACCTCCCCGAAGGCAGCATGGATGACCTCTACCCCGAACCCCCCGACAGCGCCCCGGCGCTAACCAACACGCCGACCCTGCCGACGAGTTGATCGGCTACACCATCACGCGGTACACGATCACCGTGCTGGTGGCAGTCCTCAACGAGTGGCTGGGACAGTGGGTGTTGCCGTCGACCTCAGGCCGGCGGTTTCGGCACGGCGCAGGCGTTGGCGATGGCCCGCGTGTCCCAGTAGAACGGACGGACCTCGGTGATACGACGGTCCTTGACCGTGATCGCTTGCAGAATGGGGAAGCTGAGTTCACGGCCGGTCGCCCGAGCGCGAGCACGGACCTGTGTCAGTACGACCGCAGTCTCACCGGTGGCCAGGAACTCCTGTTCCACCATCTCGAACGACTCCCACACCTCTCCCATCGCGAGGAAGAACTGCGCCATGCCGTTGTGCCCACGCCACGTGCCTCCGTATGGCAAGGCATCTGCTTGATGCAGCTCGACATCCGGGGCAAAGAAGGGGGCGAGGAGGTCGAACGAAGCCTCGCCAGGGCCTCCCGCCGCCAAATACTCCGCCTCAGCCGCATACATGCCGGTGAGAACTGTTGCTGACTCCGTAGTGGATGACATCGTCATGCCGTCAGCATGAGGACCACAGCAGAACCTTGCTGGCGGCAATCAGACACCGATGTCCCCTTCAGCTCGGAGACCTACTGGGGCGGCGTGCTGCCGGCCCGGCGGATCCACCGTGAGGTCGCCCGTATCGGCGTCGGCTCCTGTACATATGGAACGGGACCTCCAGTACCGTCGACGGCTGCACCGGCGGCTCCCAGGCCAACGAATTCGAGCACGCTCGAACATCGGGTTCCGACAGAATCCTTGACGGGCCCTCAGCACCTTCTTACGCTCCATGGGAGCGTTCCCATGCTTGTCTGAGTGAAGGTCACCTTCAGGCCCTCAAGGACACCGGTTCACTCGACACCCCCACGCATCGGAGACCATCGTGACCGACGCACGCCTCGACACCACACCAGCACCGCGAAGAGCCACAATTCGATTCCCAGAAGCTGACCGCTCGGCGGCATCAACAGCGTCGCACTGACCAGTGGCACGCACACCCCGCCGCTCCATGAAGCCCAGTACCGCGTCGGCTTGGCATCACTCCGCCTAGAACCGGCCCCGCGCCCTGGGTACTTCCGGGGCAGCCTGCCCACCCCGCCTCGCCCTGACACCTGGGCTGCCTGAGCCCCGCACACCTGACCAGTGGTGGTGCACGAACCCAGGCGCGCTGACGTCGTGGGCAGCTGCGCGACAGCGAGGCGGCTGTTCACCGGAGCACATCTCTCGGAGCGCTCCCGCTCACATACGAAGGGACTGGCATGCGCAGCACCCCGCACTTACCGTTCTTCCGGATTCTGCTGACTCTGCTTTTGCTCGCCCTCGGCGTGACCTTCGCACCCGCGGTTGCTGCCGCGCCCACGACTGCCCCCGTACGCATCATGCCGCTGGGTGACTCGATCACCGGCTCCCCCGGCTGCTGGCGCTCGGTGCTGTGGAACCGTCTGCACAGTGCCGGACACTCGAACATCGATTTCGTCGGCACCCTCAGGCAACAGGGCTGCTCCCAGGCGTTCGACGGCGACAACGAGGGCCACGGCGGTGAGCTCGTGACCAACGTGGCGAACCAGAACCTGCTGCCCGCCCGGCTTTCGGCCACCCGTCCCGACATCGTTGTCATGCATTTCGGCACGAACGACGTCTGGAGCAGCATCGCGCCCGACCGCATCCTCACCGCCTACACGAAGCTGGTGACACAGATGCGGGCGTCGAACCCGAACATGAAGATCCTCGTCGCACAGATCATTCCGATGAACCCCACCAACTGCACCGGCTGCGCGCGGCGAGTGGTCGACCTCAATGCGCGGATCCCGGGCTGGGCCCGGACGACGAGCACAAGCCGCTCCCCGGTGACCGTGGTCGACCAGTGGACGGGCTTCAACACTTCGGGCGACACCTACGACGGGGTACACCCGTCCACCTCCGGCAACACGAAGATCGCCGCCCGCTGGTATCCCGCCCTCGCCGCCCTCCTCTGACGGACGTGCCGAGCGGCCCGAAGTCCAGCAGCCGTCTCCGATCCCCGCACCGCCGCCGTCAACTGCACGGCATGAGCCACCGCCCGCTGAGCACACAGTCCTCACCCATGGAGCCGCAGCCATGAAGTACCGCACGCGAACCGCCCCACGATCGGCCACCGTCCTGGCAGCTCTCGTGGGTCTCCTCGTTCCCCTGCTCGGTCTCGCCGCCCCGGCCCAGGCCTCGCCCACCGGCTTCCGCGTCCAGAACGGCCGACTGCTGGAAGCGTCGGGCCACGACTTCGTGATGCGGGGCGTCAACCACGCCCACACCTGGTACCCGAACCGGATCACCTCCCTCTCCCACATCAAGACCAAGGGCGCCAACACCGTCCGCGTCGTCCTCGCCAGCGGCGACCGCTGGACCCGCAACAGCGCCGCCGACGTGGCCAACGTCGTCTCCCAGTGCAAGCAGAACCGGCTCATCTGCGTCCTGGAAGTCCACGACACCACGGGCTACGGCGACCAGCGCGGCGCGACCACCCTCTCCCGCGCCGCCGACTACTGGATCAGCCTGAAGAGTGCCCTGACCGGCCAGGAGAAGTACGTCATCGTCAACATCGGCAACGAGCCGTACGGAAACAGCAACTACACGAGGTGGACGGCCGACACCAAGGCCGCCGTCCAGAAGCTGCGCAGCGCCGGGTTCAATCACACGTTGATGGTGGACGCGCCCAACTGGGGCCAGGACTGGGCGTTCACGATGCGCGACAACGCCGCGTCGGTGTTCGCCGCCGACCCGGACCGCAACACGGTGTTCTCGGTCCACATGTACGGCGTCTTCAACACGGCCGCGAAGGTCAACGACTACCTGAACCGCTTCGTGGCCGCCAAACTCCCCATCGTGGTCGGCGAGTTCGGCCACAACCACTCCGACGGCAACCCCGACGAGGACGCCATCCTGGCCACCACCCAGCGGCTCCGCCTCGGCTACCTGGGCTGGTCGTGGAGCGGCAACAGCAGCGATGTGCAGTACCTGGACCTCGTCACCAACTTCGATCCCAACCAGCTCACCAGTTGGGGCCAGCGCCTCTTCAACGGAACGAACGGCATCGCCGCCACCGCCAAGGAGGCCGCGGTCTTCTCTGCCGGCGCGGCGAGCACCAGCCCCTCGGCCGTCCCAGGGCTCCAGCACTGATCCACCTCGACACTTACCTGTCATGCGCACGCCATATCCAGTCGCCCGTTCGGCGCGACGTCCATAACCACGACAAAGGCATGGAGGAACAGGACGATGCACTCGAGCACCACCGGCGTCCCGGTGTCCGGCGACGCCCCCACCCGCCCGACGAGATCCGGCACGAGGAGCAGGACGGTCACGTTGAAGGCGGCCGTGGTCGCAGCCGTGACCGGACTGATCACCGCACTGGTGGCGATCCAGCCGGCGGCAGCGCAATCGCCGTCGGCGCAATCCCCGTCGGCCGCGGCCAACCCCTACGAGCGTGGCCCGGCTCCCACGGTCAGCAGCGTCGCGGCCCAGCGGGGCACGTTCGCGACCGCGGAGGTGACCGTACCGCCCGGCAACGGCTTCAACGGCGGGAAGATCTACTACCCGACGGACACCTCTCTGGGCACGTGGGCCGCGGTCGCGGCCGTGCCCGGCTACACCGCCCGGTGGGACGCCGAAGGAGCGTGGATGGGACCTTGGCTCGCGTCCTTCGGGTTCGTCGTCATCGGCATCGACACCAACAGCCCCAACGACTACGACACCGCCCGCGGCACCCAGCTGCTCGCCGCGCTGGACTACCTCACCCAGAAGAGCCCGGTGCGCGACCGCGTCGACCCCAACCGGCTGGGCGTGCTCGGCCACTCCATGGGCGGAGGCGGCGCCATCAGCGCAGCCGAACGCCGGCCGTCCCTCAAGGCAGCCCTGCCGCTCGCGCCCTTCTCCCCCTCACAGAACCTGTCCACCCTGCGCGTACCCACGATGATCATGGGCGCACGGGACGACGGCACCGTCACCCCCTCCTATCTCAACGGACTCTACGGCGGCATGCCGGCCGCCACCCAAAGCGCCTACATCGAGCTCACCAGCGGCGGCCACGGCTTCCCCACCTGGGGCAACTCCAACGTGACGCGCCGTACGATCCCCTGGCTCAAGATCTTCCTCGACAACGACACCCGCTACACCCAGTTCCTGTGCCCGTCGCTGGCCGACCACACCGGCATCTCCCGTTCCCAGACCAAGTGTCCCTACGTGCCGCCCGGCACGACCACTCCGCCGCCGAGCGGTGGCCAGATCGTCGGCGCCGGCTCCGGCCGCTGCCTGGACGTACCGAACGCGTCACAGACCAACGGCACCCAGGTCCAGCTGTGGGACTGCTCGGTCAATGCCAACCAGAAGTGGGCCCGCACTGACGCCGGGGAACTGCGCGTGTACGGCACCAAGTGCCTGGACGCCGAAGGCGCGGGAACCTCCCCCGGCACACGGGTCATCATCTGGGACTGCCACGGCGGACAGAACCAGCGCTGGAACATCAACGCCAGCGGCACCATCACCAGCGCCCCATCCGGCCTGTGCCTGGACACGAACAACGGCGGCACCGGAAACGGCACCCAGACCGTCCTGAGTAACTGCAACGGCGCGTCCACCCAGCGCTGGACCCTCCGATAAGGAGGACACAACCCGACCCTCGGCAGAAGGAGGCCGAAGTGCCGCCCAGCACACGGCACTTCGGCCGCCACAGGCACCCCCTGCGGCCCGGACACCCGACGGGCCGCAGGGGACGACTTGCGACGGCATCGCCGCACTCCGGCCGCCAGGCGCAGCCCTGGGCAGGGTCGTTGCACCGCCGTCCGGCTGCCCGATGCGGGACGTTCGGTACCGCACTCGCTGCACCGACCAGCACCATCTGGGACGACGTCGGCCACCGGCACAACGGGCCCGGGCCCACGCTCGACGCCCTCGGATCCGCACACCGATCGAGGAGAACCCATGCTCAGGCTCATCCGCGCGGTGCTATCGGCGGCCCTGGTCGCCGCCGCGGCACCTGTCGCCCTCTTACCCGCCCCCCAGGCTCAGGCACTCGACAACGGCCTCGCCCGGACCCCGCAGTTGGGCTGGAACGACTGGAACAGCTTCGGCTGCAACGTGAGTGACCGTCTGATCCGGGAGACCGCGGACGCGATGGTCTCCAGCGGCATGGCAGCGGCCGGCTACCAGTACGTCAACATCGACGACTGCTGGTCGACACGGAACCGTGACGCCCGCGGCAACCTGGTCCCGGACCCCGTCAAATTCCCAGGCGGCATGAAGGCAGTCGCCGACTATGTGCACGGCAAGGGGCTGAAGCTCGGCATCTACTCATCGGCAGGCCTGACCACCTGCGCCGGCTACCCCGCCAGCCTCGGCAACGAGCAGCGCGACGCCAACCTGTGGGCATCCTGGGGCATCGACTACCTCAAGTACGACAACTGCGGTGACCACCAAGGCCGCAGCGGCCAGGAACGCTATACCGCCATGCGCGACGCGCTCGCCAGGACAGGCCGCCCCATCCTCTTCGCCCTCTGCAACTGGGGCCAGGACCAGGTCGGCACCTGGGGCCCCGCCACCGGCAACTCCTGGCGCAACACCGGCGACATCCAGGCCAACTGGAACTCCGTGATGGGCATCCTGGACGCCCAGCCCGCCTGGGCGGGCTTCTCCCGCCCCGGCGCCTGGAACGACCCGGACATGCTCGAGGTCGGCAACGGCCTCTCCGACACCGAGTCCCGAGCACACTTCAGCCTCTGGGCGCTGCTGAACGCGCCTCTGATCGCGGGCAACGACCTGCGCACCATGAGCGCCGCCACCAAATCGATCCTGACCAACACCGAGGTCATCGGGGTCAACCAGGACTGGGGCGGCCGGCAGGGCAACCGCCTCGTCGACAACGGCAACACCGAGGTGTGGACCAAGCCGATGGCCAATGGCTCCGTCGCAGTGGTCCTCCTCAACCGCGGCAGCGGCACGGCCACCGTTTCCACGTCCGCTACACAGATCGGCCTCGGCTCGGCGTCCAGTTACTCGGTACGCGACCTGTGGGCGCACACCACCAGCACGACCAGCGGCTCCATCAGCGCTTCCGTCCCCGCCCACGGCGCCGCGATGTACGTGATCTCCGGCGGCGGGAACCCGCCCGGCAACAGCACCTACTCGCTGAAGGGCCAGGGCTCCGGCCGCTGTCTGGACATCACCGGGGGTTCCCAAGTCAACGGAACCCTGGCCGCGATCTGGGACTGCAACGGCGCCGCCAACCAGCGGTTCACCAGCACCAGCGCGGGCGAACTGCGGGTCTACGGCGGCGCCAAGTGCCTGGACGTCGTCGGCGGCGCCACCGCCAACGGCACCGCCGTGAACATCTGGGACTGCAACGGCCAGGCCAACCAGCAGTTCCGACTCAACGCCGACGGCACCATCACGGCCGTCGGCTCAGGTAAGTGCCTCGACGTCAATGGCGGCGCCACCGCCAACGGCACCAAGGTCCAGATCTGGTCCTGCGGCGGCGCACCTCACCAGCAGTGGACCCGCGCCTGACCGATCCCTGCCGCCCGACGCCGTCCGGGCCCGGGCCGAGACCACGGTCCGGCCCGGGCGGCCGACACGCCTTGCAGGTCCTCGGCGGCATCAGTGCCCGGCTCGGCCGAGACGCCGAGGATGCGCAGGCCTATGCCGCGTCGACTTCGGCCTGGCTGACCCACAGCCGCTCGGTCGGCCAGATCGCCAAGGGGCACCACGGTGGCGATGGTGTCGAACAGCATCCGCTCCGTCCAGCCCTGCCCCAGGTCCTCGCCGCTCAGGCTCTCCGGGCCCGGCCGGGGCACCGCCGCGGGGGCGTCGGGCCAACTGCTGGTCACGGCGCCGGGGTTGAGGCCGTGGGCGGCCTGGACGGCCGCGATCGCATGCTCGTAGGTGTCGGTCTGCATGTCTATCGTCAACTGCACACCCTCCCTCGTACCGAGGGCACGGTCCAGACTGCCGGACGGGTCGGGGGCGGAGGTGGCGGCGGCCGGGGCATCGACGCCGTCGCGCCCTACGTGCTGGCGCCGGGCTTCCTGCCGGACCGTGGCGCGCAGGGCGCGGACGTCGCCGCGGACGTGCTGGGTGCGGCCCCCGAGGCGGCCGCTGTGGTACTGAAACGTCTCCGCGAAACGGCATCGGCCGCTGTCTTGCCGCGGATCGCGTGACCGCATGGTTGAAGGTCCGGCGGACGCACCGACCGCATCACCGGTTACGGGACAACCTCTGGTCCATCTCCGCACAGAGCTCGCCGGCGTGGGTCGATGCGTACCGATCGGGCGTCCTCAGAAGGAGCCCTCAGGCCACCCACTCCGTATAGTCTCCGATGATCCTGTCGCCGAGGTTGCACCATGCGACGCTCTCCGCGGTCGCCCATACCCAGGGACCGTAGTGCCAGTACTGGTAGCCGCCCAGGGTCTCGCACTTGACATCTTCACGGTACCGTCCCGAGTTGCACCAGGTCTTGTTCCCCTGATGGCCCGCACTGCCGGTCACCCGTTGGCCCCAACATGAGGCCAGAGCGGAGTCGCTGGACGCAGGGAGGGCGGCCACAGACGAGCCGCTGTCCGCCACCGCGCTAGGTGCAAGCGCCATCGCTCCCCCCAGGACGAGCACCGTTGATGCCAATGCCTTTGCGATACGACCTTTGATCATGCAGATCTCCCAGGTGTCGACGAGATGTGTATGCGTCGCCGGCTCACTCCGCCCGGCGATTGATCGCTCGTTGACGACGGTAGGCGCAACCCGCGATCCGCGAGCACCCAACTGTGCACCGTGCCCCTCCAGTTCGTGCACGGTGCACGATACGGATCGAGGGACCGCAGCAGCACGCGCGTGGCCGCCGTGGCGTCAAGGGAACCGGTGAGGCGTGACGCGTCTTGCTCCCAGAGGCCGAATCTCAGCTCCTTCACGCGCCACGCGATCAGGACCTGTTGGGCGGCGGAATCCGTAACTCCTGGGTCCACGTGAGCCCCACTGCGGCCGCGGGCGCCCCGCCCCCTCGCGGCCGACGCCGCGCAATCAGCCGCGCTGGCGTCCTCAGGGCAACCGGTCAGGACCAGTGAGGCCGACGCGGCCATCGCGCAGGTCACCTGTCGCGTGGTACGGCCCGATTCGCGAACGGCGCCCAGGAAACAGCAAAGGCAAGGAGAGGTCATCCGCTCCTTGCCACTCTCAACTTATAGCGCGTGCGGGGGCTTGCCGCAAGACCCCCGTCATCGCGCAGAATCTCCGCGCCATCGCACATGCATGCTGCTGGAGGTGTACCGGCATGGCGGAGCACATGGGTTCCCGATTATGCGGAACCGAGTCGTTCGAGGCACTTGCCTCGGCCCTGTTCGCGCCCCTTCGGGTGGTCGATCCCGACCCGCGGGAGTTCGAAGCAGTGGTCGACCACGCCGCCGTCGGACCCCTCGTCGTCGCTCGCATTCGGGCCACCGCGGCGACGGTGACGCGGGACAGACGCAGCATCACGTCGAGTGATGTGGAGTGGGTGCACTTCAACCTGCACCATCGCGGCACCGTCAGCGCGATCCAGGACGACCGCACCACCACGGTGCGGCCCGGTGAACTGTTCGCGTGCGACAACACCCGGCCGTACCGGCTTATCGGCGCCGACTCCAGTGACATGACGGTGCTGTGCGTTCCCCGGGCGAGTCTTGGCAGGCACGTGGACGCCATCAGCCGGCGTACCGCGCTCCCCCTCCCCGCCCAAGGGGCGATCGGCAAGCTCCTCAGCCATGCGTTGTCCACCGTCGACGAGGACCTTCCTCGACACGGCGCGGTACGGATGCACCTCGCCGACGCCCTCACCGCGCTGCTCCTCGGAGCGTTCGCCGACACCACCCCTGAACGCGCTGCCGTCGCCAGCGACCTCGTCGACCGCATCCGGGCCTACGTGCTGGCCCATCTCGACGACCCCCACCTCAACGCAGAACGCACCGCACGCCGGCACAACATCTCGGTGCGACACCTCCATGCGCTCTTCAGGGGAAGCGACATGACCTTCGCCGCCTGGGTCCGGCACGAACGCCTGCGTCGGATCCGGCGAGATCTCCTCGATCCCGCCTCCGCCAACGTCTCCACGGCGGCCATCGCGGCACGATGGGGCGTGCAGGACGCCAAACACCTCGGCAGGGCACTGAAGAGCGAGTTCGGCGAGACCGTGAGCGATCTGCGCCGCGGACCGCGCCGGACGAGCCCACCATGATTCACCCCCCGGATGATCTTTGAAGACGGACCCCTACTGTGTTGCGCCTGACATCGCGGGCTTGAATCTGTAGCCCGTTTTCATGTCTCGGGGTCCTCGTGCCGTTGAAGTTGTGCTGCCTGATGAGGTCGCAGTTCAGTGACGTGACCACGCCGGCCCGGAGCACAGCGGAGCGACTGCACCTCCAGTACGACGACCGGAAGGTGACCCTGGCCGTTGACGCAGGTACAGCCGCCGCCACTGTCTGCGACCCGGACCGGATCATTCAGGTCCTGGTGAACCTGCTCGGCAACGCACTGGGCTCGTGCGATCGGCACGGGCATGTGGCGCTGTCCGTGCACGGCGAACCGTCGCCCGGGCACCACGTGATCGTCCGGGGCGTCGCCCGGGCCCAGGGCGGAGACATCACCGCCGAATCCGACGGGCTGGGCAAGGGAGCAACCTTCACCTTGCGCCTACCGCAGGATGCTCACTGAGAGCCGGTCCACGAGGATGTCGGGGCGCATGGCCGTGGTGGATCGGTCCGCCCGACCCGGTCAGGGGCGTGCCCGTACCGCCCCGCCGGGTGGCGACGATCTCCGCCGCGATGGACAGGGCCGTCTCCTCGGGTGTGCGGGCACCGAGATCGAGACCGATGGGCGACCGCAGCCGCGCCAACTCCCGTTCCGTCAGGCCCGCTTCACGCAGCCGTCGGTCCCGGTCGGCGTGCGTGCGCCGCGAGCCCAGCGCGCCGACGAAGGCGGCCGGCATCCGCAGGGCCGCTTCCAGCAAGGGTACGTCGAACTTGGCGTCGTGGGTGAGCACGCACAGCACCGTGCGCGCGTCGGTCGCCGTCTCCCGCAGATAGCGGTGCGGCCAGTCGACCACGACCTCGTCGGCCTCCGGGAAGCGGGCCCTGGTGGCGAAGACGGGGCGGGCGTCGCACACGGTCACGTGGTAGCCGAGGAACTTGCCCACCCGTACGAGTGCCGCGGCGAAGTCGATCGCCCCGAAGACGATCATGCGGGGCGGCGGCACTCTCGACTCGACCAGCAAGGTCACTCCGCCGGGACAGCGCGAGCCGTCCGCCGAGAGCTCGACCGTGCCGGTGCGGCCGGCGTCCAGCAGGGCGCGGGCTTCACCGGCCGCCGTACGGTCCAGCTCCGCGTGCCCGCCGAGTCCGCCTTCGTACGAGCCGGGCCGGGAGAACCGGGAGGGCTCCCCCACCGCTTCGCCCGGCCGTACCAGCAGGGCCGTGCCGAGGAGTTCGGCGGGGCCGCGTACCACGCGGGCGAGGGCTGCCGGTTCGTCCTGCGCGGCGGCCGACAGGGCCGACCGGAGCACCGGCCGCGCGGGCGCGTCCGGGCCGACCGGGGTGACCATGATGTCGATGGTCCCGCCACAGGTCAGCCCCATCGCGAAGGCGTCGTCGTCGCTGTAGCCGAACCGTTCGACGACCGTCTCACCGTCCTGGAGGGCCTGGACGCACAGGTCGTAGACCGCTCCCTCCACGCAGCCGCCGGAGACCGAGCCGATGACCGTGCCCTCGCTGTCGACGGCCAGGGCGGCGCCGGGCCCGCGCGGGGCGCTGCCGCCGACGGCCACGACGGTGGCGACGGCGAACGCGCGGCCCTCCTCCATCCAGCGGTGCAGTTCCCCGGCGAGGTCAAGCACGGACGCCTGCCGTCAGGACGCGGTCGGGACGGATTGGCAGGTCCCGGTGGCGTACGCCGGTCGCATGCCAGACCGCGTTGGCGACGGCCGCGGCGGTGCCCACGATGCCGATCTCGCCGATGCCCTTGATGCCGACCGGGTCGTCGGGGTCCGGGTCGTCGATCCAATCCGCCTCGATGGCCGGGACGTCGGCGTGGGCGGCGACGTGGTAGCCGGCGAGGTCGGCGCCGTAGTGGCTGCCCAGGGCCCGGTCGCGGACCGCCTCCTCGTGCAGGGCCATGGAGATGCCCCAGGTCATGCCGCCGACGAGCTGGTTGCGGGCGGTGAGCGGGTTGACGATCCGGCCGGCCGCGAAGATGCCGAGCATGCGGCGCACGCGGACTTCACCGGTGGCCGGGTCCACGGCGACCTCGGCGAACTGGGCGCCGAAGGAGTGCCGTTCCTTCTGGGCGAGGGCGCCGATGGCCTCGGTGGTGTCCGACCGCACGGTGATCCCCTCCGGCGGGATGTCGGCGCCGAGGGCGAGCCGTTCCCGCAGTTCCCCGGCGGCGATCGTGACCGCCCAGGTCCAGGAGCGGGTGCCCATGGAGCCGCCGGCGATGAACGCGGGACCGAGGTCGCTGTCACCGATCAGCACCCGGATGTGTTCCGGTGTGGTCTGCAGGGCATCGGCGGCGACGAGGGTGAGTGCGGTCCGGGCGCCGGTGCCGATGTCGGCGGCGTTGATCCCCACGGTGTAGGTGCCGTCCGCCTCCGCCGTTACGGCCGCCGTGGACGGGCCGGCGCCGGCGGGGAAGGAGGCGGCGGCCGTGCCGGTGCCGAGCAGCCAGCGTCCGTCGCTGCGCAGGCCGGGGCGCGGGTCGCGGTCGGCCCAGCCGAACCGGCGGGCGCCTTCCCGGAAGCAGGCGATGAGGTTGCGGCCGCTGAACGGCAGCCCCGACACCGGGCCCGTCTCGGGGTCGTTGCGGGCGCGCAGTTCGATCGGGTCGAGGCCGCACTTCACGGCGAGTTCGTCCATCGCCGACTCCAGCGCGAACGACCCCGGTGCCTCGCCTGGCGCGCGCATGTAGGTCGGGGTCGGTACGTCGAGTCGTACGAGCCGGTTGGCGGTGTGGTGGGCGTCGGCGCCGTACATGGTCCGGGCCGGGCCGGCGGCCGACTCGACGAACTCGTGCACGGTGGAGGTGGCGCTGAGGGAACGGTGTTCCAGCGCGCGCAGTCGGCCGTCGGCGTCGGCGCCGAGCCTGAGGCGCTGCCGGGTGGGGCTGCGGTAGCCGGTGAGGCAGAACATCTGACGGCGGGTCAGGATCACGCGGACGGGGCGCTGCAGTTCGGTCGCGGCCATGACGGCGGCCACCTGGTGGGCGCGGATGCCCTTGCTGCCGAAGCCGCCGCCGACGTGTTCGGAGCGCACTCGGACCGCGGACGGGTCGAGCGAGAACATCTGCGCGAGCTCACTCGCGACCCAGAACGTGCCCTGGTTGGAGTCGACGACTTCGAGCCGGCCGCCGTCCCAGCGGGCGGTGGCCGCGTGCGGCTCCATCATGGCGTGGTGCTCTTCGGGGGTGGTGTACTCGGCGTTCACGACGACGGCGGACGCCGCGAGTTCGGCCTCCAGGTCGCCCTTCTCGATCACCGCCGGACCGTGGCTGTCGACCGTGTAGGCGTCGGGGTGCTCGCCGGTGAAGTCGACGTCGTGCGGCTCCTGTTCGTAGTGCACGACCAGCGCTTCGGCGGCCTCCCGGGCCTGTTCGGAGGTCTCGGCGACGACCAGGGCCACCGGCCAGCCCGCGTGCGGTACCCGGTCGTGCTGGAAGACGGCCGCGGTCGGGTCCGGGACGCCCAGCAGACCGACGTAGCCGGTCTCGACCCGCGGGGCGTTGCCGTGGTGCAGGACGGCGACCACGCCGGGCATGGCGAGGACGTCGGCGGTGTCGATGGAGCGGATGCGGCCACGGGCGACGGTGGAGAGCGCCAGCCAGCCGTACGCGAGGTCGGCGAACGGGAACTCGCCTGCGTAGCGGGCGGCTCCGGTGACCTTGTCGCGGCCCTCGACGCGGGTGTGCGCGGTGCCGACGGCGTTCTCGCGTGCTGTGGGGGCGGTGGTCATCGGGCAGCCTCCTCGGCCAGTTCGGTCAGCACGGCCACGACGAGGTTGCGCATGAGGGTCACCTTGTACGCGTTGTGCAACAGCGGTGTCGCGGCGGCGAGTTCGGCGTCCGCGGCGGCGGCGAAGGTCCCCGCGTCGGCCGGCGCTCCGGTCAGGACGCGCTCGGCCTCCGTCGCCCGCCAGGGCCGGGACGCGACCGCCCCGAAGGCGAGGCGTACCTCGCGTACGACGCCGTCCTGGACGTCGAGCGCGGCGGCGACCGAGCCGATGGCGAAGGCGTACGAGGCCCGCTCGCGCACCTTGCGGTAGCGGGAGCGGGCGGCCACCGCAGTGGGCGGCAGGGTGACGCCGGTGATCAGTGCGCCCGGCGGCAGCGCGGTCTCGCGGTGCGGGGTGTCACCGACCGGCAGGTAGAAGTCGGCGAGGGGCAACGCGCCGGACCCGTCGGCGGTTTCGTAATTGACGACCGCGTCGAAGGCGGTCAGCGCGACGCCCATGTCCGAGGGGTGGGTCGCCACGCAGTGCTCGGAGGCGCCCAGGATGGCGTGGTTGTGGTGCTCGCCCTCGATCGCGGGGCAACCGCTGCCGGGCACACGCTTGTTGCAGGGCTTGGTCACATCGGTGAAGTAGCCGCAGCGGGTGCGCTGGAGCAGGTTGCCGCCGACGGTGGCCATGTTGCGCAGCTGACCGGAGGCGCCGGCCAGGACGGCCTGGGCCAACGCCGGGTAGCGGCGGCGGACTTCAGGGTGGGCGGCGAGGTCGCTGTTGGTGGCGGTCGCGCCGATGCGCAGGCCGCCGTCCGCCGTCACCTCTATGTCGTCCAGCGGGAGTTCGCGGACGTCAACCAGGCGGGCGGGCCGCTCGACGCCGGTCTTCATCAGGTCGACGAGGTTGGTGCCGCCGCCGAGGAAGCGGGCGTCGGGGTCGGCGTCCAGTAGGGCCAGGGCCCCAAAGACGTCGAGGGCCCGGTCGTATGCGAACTCCCTCACGCTGCCGCCTCCCCGGTTTTCGCTTCCGCCGCCCGGGCCACGGCCTGGACGATCGAGACGTACGCGCCGCAGCGGCACAGGTTGCCGCTCATCCGTTCCCGGATCTCCTCGGCGCTCAGCGGTGGTGGTCCGGCCTCGGGGTGGATGTCGTCGGTGGCGGCGCTGGGCCAGCCGGCCGCGTGTTCCTCGATCACCGCGATCGCCGAACAGATCTGGCCGGGGGTGCAGTAGCCGCACTGGTAGCCGTCCAGGTCGAGGAACGCCTGCTGCACCGGGTGCAGTCGGTCGCCCTCGGCCATGCCCTCGATGGTGGTGATCTCGCGTCCTTCGGCGGCCACGGCGAGTTGCAGACAGGACACCGCCCGGCGCCCGTCGAGCAGTACCGTGCAGGCGCCGCACTGCCCCTGGTCGCAGCCCTTCTTGGTACCGGTCAGGTCGAGGCGCTCGCGCAGGGCGTCGAGCAGGGTGGTGCGGTGGTCGACGGGCAGGGTGTGCTTCTCGCCGTTGATGTTCAGGGTGATGTCGCTGGACGTAGACGGTGGGGCTGGGGCCATGTTCAGCCTTCTTTCACGTGTCCCGGACACGTCGGGGCGTCAGTCCGACGCTAGAGTGAGCTCAAGCGGACAACTGTCCGCCTACGGCCCGAACGTAGTGGACAACTGTCCGGTTCTCAAGGACCGCTTTCGGACACGAACCGGCGAGGAGGACGAGTGCGGCAGGACGACCCGCGCCTACGCTCGGACGCGCAACGCAACCGCGAACGCATCCTGGAAGTGGCCCTCGCCGAATTCTCCCGGGCCGCCGACACCCCGCTGAGCGCGATCGCCAAGAAGGCGGGTGTCGGCCAGGGCACGTTCTACCGGAACTTCCCCAACCGCGAGACGCTCGTTCTCGAGCTCTACCGCCACGGAGTCCAGCAGATCGCCGACACCGCGTCCGAGCTGCTGGAGACCAGGGAGCCCGACCGCGCGCTGCGGGCGTGGATGGACCACCTCGCCGGGTTCGCGATCACCAAGGCCGGCCTGGCGGAGGCGATCCGCCAGGCCACCTCGTCCGGGAAGGCCACGAAGCCGGGCCACACGCCGGTGACCGACGCGGCCGACCTGCTGCTCCGTGCCTGCGAGGAGGCCGGCACAATTCGTCCCGGCGTCACCGCCGACGACTTCATGCTGGCCATCGCCGGCCTGTGGCAGCTCGCCCCGCACGATGACTGGCAGTCGAGGGCGACACGCCTGCTGGACATCGTCATGGACGGGTTGCGCGCGGGGGCACCCGGACCGCAGGGCCTGCCCGGCGGATCAGACCGGCCGTGAGGGACGTGCCTCGTCGGCACGGGTGAGCGGGGCTCGGTGCCACCGAGCTGCCGCCATGCACCGGGCCCCGCAGCCTCGTCCCGGACGCGGCACATGGAACTCGTGGCCTGGCTGAAGGCCGAGCACGGTCTGGGCCGCAACGCCAGAGCCGTGGGGGCGGACGGGAGGCGCCGGGTTGATGGCGGGCTCGAACGGAAGATGCGGGCGAGCGGCTGTACGCCGAGGGCCGCCGACGGCCCGCTCAAAGGGTTCCTGCGGAGTTCGGACGCGCCGATCGTCTCGCGCGCCATCGTGAGACCCGGCGCCCCGCTGAGCACCGACCTGGTGAAGATCTTCGGCTGGTGCGACAACGACTGGGGGTTGCACCCGCGGGCTGCTGGACTTCACCGAGTCGCGCTCGTCTCTCGCGCGGGTGACGAGGAGGCTCTACCTGTGGTGTTCGGGGCAGGAGCGGCCATCGGCGTTCTGGGTGGGATGATCGGGCTGGGCGGCGCGGAGTTCCGCCTGCCCCTGCTGATCAGCCTGTTCGGGTTCGCCGCCCTCTCGGCCGTCATCCTGAACAAGGCAATGAGCCTGGTCGTGGTCCTGGTGAAGTTTGCCCGTGATCTCGGACACTCGATGGTTATGCCGCGAGGGTGTGCTGATGCCGCTGCCTGGTCTCGGCTGGAGTGAGGTAGCCGAAGGTCTTGTGCTTGCGCAGGCGGCGGCGGTTGTAGAAGGTCTCGACGAAGTTGAAGACCTCGGCGCGGGCGGCGGCCGGGTCGGGCGAGATTCTCGTGCCGATTTCCTCTTTGAGTAGGGCCCAGAAACTTTCCGCGGCGGCGTTGTCGAAGCATGATCCGGTGCGTCCACAGCTCTGCCGCAGCCCCAACTCGCGGATGCGGTCGCGGAATTGGGCCGATGTGTACTCGCTTCCGCGATCACTGAGCTCTTTCAGCGTTGCCGCTCCAGAGTGAGAACGGCTGCCGCGATTGACGTCATTCGATTCGGGCTGCAACGCGCCTTGCGGAAGATCCGCCATCGTTTGAGTCGTGCCGGGCCGCGCTCGACCGCTGCGCGGGCCTGGGACAGCGCTCGGTTGACGGTCCGCTGCGTGGGGGACAGTTCGCCTTTGGGCGGGCGTCGCCGTGGTGTGGTCACCCATGGTCCTGCGCCGATGTAGGCACAGTCGGCCAGGACCGGGACTCCTTGGCGTTCGCAGATTCGGATGATGCGGTGGGTGCGGGCGGCGGTCAGGTCGTGCGTGCGGCCCGGCAGTGCGGGCGAGATCCACAGCAGTGCGCCGGCCGGGTCGGTGACCAGCTGCCAGGTTCACTCCGTGCAGGCGGTGCTTGGCCGAGTAGTCGGCCCGGCTGTCGCCGACCCGGTCGCACTCCGCCAGGGTTCCGTCGAGCAGGACGTACTGCCACAGGGGTGGACGCCGGGTACGCGCTCCTCGGATATAGGGCTAACAAACCGGCTCAGCCGGCGACGGCGCTCCTCTTGGCGAGGGCCTTGACGCCGCCTCCGACACCGAGGGTGAAGGCGCTGACTACTGCGACCCCGGCGATCTCAGAACCGGACCGTGGTGAGCTCCTGGCGCAGGTCCAGGTAGCAGCGCAGCCGTACGCCCGGCTCGCCCGGGTCTCGGGTCGTGTCCTCCGCTGTGGCCGTCGCCCACCGGTCGGCGAGCATCTGCTGGAAGGCGAGCGCGATGGCGTCGTCGACGACGACCAGGCCCGGCTCACTCACGTGTGCCTCGTTGATCGGGTTCATGTACGGCCCTACACGCCCGGGCGACCGGCGAGAGTTCCGCCGCGGCGGTCCCAGCGGTCCGTGAGGAGGGAGACGCCGTCGTCGATCTCCTCCGGCCTCCAGCCGGTGATGTCGAGCAGCAGTCCGTCCAGCGGTCCGCCGACCAGTTCGGCGTAGCTGCGTCCCGGCTTCGGGCCCGGGTGGTCGAGGCACGGCGGCTGCGGGGCCGCACCCGCACCGTCGGCGACTACTTCGCAGGCGAACAGCACCTGCTCACTGTCGGCCGGCGTGATCTCGCCACCGGTGTCCGGGGTCCGCGGACTGCCGCTCACCCCCGACGACTTGCTGCGCTGACGGCGGGATCCGGGAGTTCGGCGTTCGGTGATCCGGGGTCAGGTGATCCGGGGTCAGGTGATACGGGATCCGGCGGCCCGGGGTCCTGTGGCGCCGGATACCGCACGGCTGCGGGAAAGCAGCGCAGCAGCGCGGCGAGCCGCTCGGTATCGCCCGCCACTTCGGTGTCTGCCCGCTCGACGGCGTCGTGCAGCGCCGCACCGGCGAACACCAGATCGCGCAATGTCGCCGCCTCCGGCACGGTCAGCCACGCATCGGGTTCGGCGTGCTCACCGCGGTCCAGCTCGAGGCGTCCGCCCGCAACGGTGGCGCGGAACCGGTCGCCCGCGACGTCCAGCTGGCAGCGCAGCGACAGCTCACCCGCCAGTGCCGGATCGAAGGTCGCGCGCAGGGCGAACAGCAGCGCGTCGACGCTCAGTTCCGCCGCGCCATCCTCGGGCAGCGGTGCGCGGCTGCCCCAGTGGGCGAGCGCGCGGAGCACGGGCTCCAGTTCCTGCCCGCGCTCGGTGAGTTCATACACGGCGGCGGGCGCAGGCGGTCCCAGGCGCCTTCGCCGCACCAGGCCGTCGGCTTCGAGCTCGCGCAACCGCTGCGCGAGGACGTTCTGGCTCATCTGCGGCAGCCCGCGGTGCAGGTCGGAGTAGCGCTTCGGGCCGAAGACCAGCTCCCGCACGACGAGCAACGCCCACCGCTCGCCGACCGCGTTGAGCGCTCGCGCGATGCCGCAGGGGTCGTCGAACACCCGCTTCTTGCTCATGCACCCGAGTGTACTAGACAACAGGAGTGAATGCTCCTAAATTAGGAGTATGAATCGTGACCTGAGCCGACGGCACCGTCATCGGCTACACACGGCGCGGGTCAACATGCTCCGACGGTGACGACCACGCATCGAGATATGGAGACAAGCAGTGAACGAGATGACACTTCGTGTGACGTCCGCCGACGGTACGAGGATCGCCTACGACCGGAAAGGCACTGGCCCGGCGGTGATCCTCGTCGGCGGCACCCTAGACGACGGCGCTGAGAACGCGCCGCTGGCCCGGCTCCTTGCCAACCATTTCACGGTCTACAACTACGCACGACGCGGCCGGGGCGACAGCGGTAATACACCGCCGTACGCCGTGGCGCGGGAGGTGGAAGACCTCGACGCGCTGATTGCGACAGCCGGCGGCTCAGCTCACTTGTACGGCGCCTCATCTGGCGGCGCCCTCGCGCTGGAGGCAGCAGCGGCAGGTTCGGCGATCGACAAGATCGCGGTGTGGGATGTGCCGTACGTGATCGGGGACGACCTGTGGCCGAGGTTCAACCAGTACCTCGCGGACACCCACGAGGCATACAAAGCCGGGCGGGACGAGGAGATGCTGGAACTGTTCATGAGGCTTACCGGCGGACCCGACGCGGACATCGCGGCTGGCAAACAGCACCCGTACTGGGCCTTGTCCGTCGCGCTCGCCCACACGCTCGTCAAGGACGCCATGGTCCTCAATGACTACAAGATCCCCACGAACCGACTTGCCCGCATCACTCAGTCGGTCCTGGTGACCACCGAGGGTCCGATCACCGAGCCCCAGATGGCGGGCCTCCCGACCGACTTCTTCGACCGCGCCGCGAAAGCGATAGCCGCTGCCACCCCCCAGACCGAACGACACACGCTCGACGGGCAGGGACACGTCGTCGCCCCCGAACTCATGGCCCGTGTACTGAAGACGTTCTTCGACCAGTAACCCGTCGACTGATCAGGTCGCGACCGTGGGTCGCTTCGGAACGCAGGCCCATCGGCCACGTCAGCATCGGTCGGTGAGCGGCGACTCCTGAGTTCCGGAGTCTCGCCGCGTGTTGGCGCGAACGCGATCTGCAGCCTGCGATCCCTTCCCTATGACGGGGGCTCCGATGACGCGGATCTTGCCGCGGGCTCGTCAACTGGGCAGCCAGCGCACGGACTCACCCCCGGGAAGTCGTCAACGACGCCAGCAGCGAACTAAGGACTCGCGCGGATAGGTGACCATCCGCCGGTCGGCGGGTTAGCTCGGTTTTCATACCGAGTGCGATCCATAGCCGACGACCGGGGAGGTCCCCATCATCATGCGCGCACTCGAACGCGAGGTTGTAGACGCCGTGTATGCGGCGATCGAGCCGCTCTTGCCCGAGCATCCGGCTGCCAGCGAGGTTCGGAGAACGACACTGGTAGCAGCAACATGAACGGCGTCCGCTGAGGAACCCCAATCGGACAGAAGCTGAGTCCGGGCGGCAACCCCGTCGAGCTGTACGCCAGGCTGACCTGCGTCGTCTCGGATTCCTGGTACGCATTGATTCTCAGTGACCGGGGGCTAACCGTGTCGTCGTTGCTCATGCGGCTGGGGTGACGGACGATGAGGCAGCCCTCCTCAGCCCCGGCCTGGCGGATCACCCCAGCAGACGCCTACGCGACGGCGCAGGAAGCGGTGGGCTCTATGCCTTGACCCTAGGTCTTGTCCGATAATTGATCTTGTGGTGGGTCGTGGAGAGCTGACGGATGTGGCGTGGGAGCGGATAGCGCCGTTGTTGCCGGGTGTTGATGGGCGGGGTCGTCCGTGGCGGGATCACCGGCAGGTGATCAACGGGGTGTTGTGGCGGTTGCGGACGGGTGCTCCGTGGCGTGACCTGCCGGAACGCTTCGGGCCGTGGCAGACGGTCTATGAGCGGTTCGCCCGGTGGGAGGCGGACGGGACCTGGGCCCGCCTGCTGGAGGAGGTCCAGGTCCGCGACGACTCGGTCCGGGCGGTGGAGTGGACCGTGTCGGTCGACTCCACGATCAACCGTGCCCATCAGCACGCCGCCGGCACCCGCAAAAAGGGGCGGCGCCGAGGGACGAACTGGAAGATCCGGCACGCGCGGCGGCTGGTCAGGCGCTCGGCCGGTCCCGCGGCGGGCTGACCACCAAGGTTCACCTCGCCTGTGACGGCCGGGGCCTGCCCCTGGCCGTCCTCGTCACGCCCGGCAACGTCAACGACTCCACCGCCTTCGACGCGGTCCTGGACGCGGTGCGAGTGCCCCGGACCGGCGTCGGTCGGCCGCGCCGCAAACCCGACGCGGTCATCGCCGACAAAGCGTATTCGGCACAGGCGATCCGCCAGACGCTGCGGCGCCGCGGCATCCGCGCGGTGATCCCGGAAAGAGCGGACCAGAAGGCCAACCGGATACGACGCGGCCGGACCGGCGGCAGACCACCGGCCTTCGACCGCGCTCTCTACAAGGCCCGCAACGTCGTCGAACGCTGCTTCAACCGGCTCAAGCAGTTCCGCGCCATCGCGACCCGCTTCGACAAACTCGCCGCCCGCTACCGGGCCGGACTCCATCTCGCAGCACTCATCCTCTGGCTCCGCGAACCCAGCCAAGATCATTTGTCAGACACGACCTAGGCCCGTCTCGCTCCATTCTGCTCCCGGACGGAGTCGAACAGCGAGGTCAGAGTGGGACTTTCCGCGAGGCTGCCCAGCAGGGCGTGCAGCAAGTGTCGTTCCGTGGCGCCCAAGTCTGCGAGGACTTCACCGTCGAGAGCGACGAGTGTGCGGTTGAGCTCGGCAAGAACCTTGCGGCCTTCGGCGGTGATGTCCACGGCGTAGCGGCGACGATCCTGCGGATCTCGCGTCCGCTCCGCGTATCCGGCGCGCTCCAAGTCGTCGAGACTCGTCACCATCGTCGCAGGGTCGATGCGCAGGAATGAACCAAGTGCCAGTTGCGGCATGGCGCCGTTGTCCGCCAGAGCCTGCAGGACGCTGTAATGGCGCACCCGCAGGCCGGTTCCGCCGATGCCGTCCTCGGCGATCCTGAAAGCCACCTGCCCGAGCTTGACCAGCAGGCAGATGGTGTGTTCGGCCACTGTCCCCGGTACCAGCGGAGCCTCGGACATCGTTCATCCCGCCCATGGTTAGTCATACGTATGGTCCTGGTCCATCGTACGAGAAAGCCCGACGGGGCAGGACCGCGGCAGGCCGACGGGATGCCCCACGGTCCGTCGGCTTACTGCACCGGCACCTCCTGGGCGATCAGCCGACGATGTCCCGACCGAAGATCTGCCGAGCAATGACCCACTTCTGGATCTCGTTGGTGCCCTCGTAGATCTCGCCGATCTTGCTGTCCCGGTAGATCGCCTCGACAGGGCCAGGGCTGCCATCGGCACCCAGTTCGCGCGCGAAGCCGAGGCCTCCGAAAGCCTGGACGGCGTCGCGCGCCATGTCCACCGACAGCTTGGTGGCGTAGTACTTCGCCATCGCAGCCTCGGGCTCCGGGGACGGATTACCCGCGTCCAGGCGCAGGGCCGCCTTGGTGCAGAGGGTGCGGGCGTTCTCGATCTCGGTGGCCCGTTCGGCGAGCAGGAACTGCCAGTGCTGGTTGGCGGCCACCGGCTTGCCGAAGGCGTGTCGCGTCGACAGGTGGGCCACGGTGTGGTCGAAGGCGGCCT
Source organism: Streptomyces sp. NPDC020489 (assembly GCF_044386545.1). Taxonomy (NCBI): domain Bacteria; kingdom Bacillati; phylum Actinomycetota; class Actinomycetes; order Kitasatosporales; family Streptomycetaceae; genus Streptomyces; species Streptomyces sp. NPDC020489. The sequence continues at coordinate 36,846 of NZ_JBIRUZ010000023.1, read as the reverse complement.
GCGCCATGCCGACCCCGGCAGCCGCGATGCCGATCCGGCCGTAGGTCAGGGTGGACAGCGCGTGGCGCAGCCCGTGTCCCTCGACGCCACCGAGGAGGTCGTCGTCGGTCAGGTGCACATCCGTGAATCGGATGTCCGCGGTGAGTTGGCCGCGGTTGCCCATCTTGCGGTCGGGAAGGCCGACTTCCACTCCGGGAAGTGCCGTGTCGACGATGAACATGCTCAGCCGGCTGCCAGTGCGGGCGAGAACCACCACGAACCCGGCGACGGGCGAGTTGGAGATCCACCGCTTGTGACCGTTCAGCAGCCAGCCGGCCTCGGTGCGTATCGCCTCGGTCTGAACCGCCTGCGGGGACAGGTCACTTGAGGCGTTCGGCTCGGTGGTCGCGAACGCGCCGACCACCGACCCTTCCGCGACCTTGCGCAGCCATCGCTGCTGCTGCTCCTCGGTGCCCTGGCGCAGCGCGTTGCCGGCCAGGATGCAGTGGACATCGAAGACGGCCGCGACGCTGCTGGAGTAGTAGGCCAGTTCCTCGATGGCCGCCGCGGTGGCCGTCGCCGGGTGGGTCAGACCGTCGCCGCCGACCTCGCTGGGGAAGGGGATCCGGAAGGCCCCCGCCGACGCGAGCCGGTCGAACACATGCCGGGGGAAGCCGTCCGTGCGCTCGTCACCCCCCGCGATCGCCACGGCGTGCGGAGCCACTTCGTGCTCTGCGATCCGGCGCACGGAAGCGCGAACGGCCTGTGTCTCTTTGGGGGCGAGCAGCTCGTGGTAGAGCCGGTCGATCTGGCGCGTGGGAGTGGAAGTCATACGGGGAAGATATCATTAGCATCGCGTATCATTAGCTCGACAACCTATTTTGGAGGTTCGACCATGACACAGACGCTGGCCGACAAGACCATCCTGATGTCGGGAGGCAGCCGCGGCATCGGACTCGCCATCGCTCTGCGCGCGGCTCGCGACGGTGCGAATGTGGTGATGCTCGCCAAGACCGCCGTGCCGCATCCGAAGCTCGAAGGCACTGTCCACACCGCCGTTGACGAGATTGAGCGCGCGGGCGGCAAGGGACTGGCCGTCGTCGGTGACGTCCGCAACGAGGACGATGTGCGCACCGCGGTCAACGCGGCGGTCAGCGCCTTCGGCGGCATCGACATCGTGGTGAACAACGCCAGCGCGATCGACCTGTCGCCGTCGGAGCAGCTGGAGATGAAGCGGTACGACCTGATGCAGGACATCAACACGCGTGGCACGTTCCTGCTGAGCAAGGCAGCGATCCCGCACCTGCGCAAGGCGAGCAACCCGCACATCCTCACGCTCTCTCCGCCGTTGAACCTCGCGCCGTACTGGGTGGGGAAGCATCTCGGTTACACGCTGTCGAAGTACGGCATGAGTCTGTGCACCATCGGGCTCGCCGAGGAGCTCGCGGCCGACGGCATCGCCGCCAACTCGCTGTGGCCGCGGACCCTGATCGACACAGCCGCCGTGCGCAATGTGGTCGGCGGCGCCGGACAAGCCCGTAGTCCGCGGATCATGGCTGACGCCGCGTATGCCATCGTCACGCGTGACGCACGGAAGTGCACCGCCAACCTGTTCATCGACGACGAGGTTCTCTCGGACGAGGGCGTCACCGACCTGTCCGCCTACAGCCCTGCCGGCGTCGAGGGTGATCTCGCACTCGACATATTCGTCGATCCGGCCTGATCCCGCACCGCTCAGCACAGGAACGTGAGGGCCTTCTCAAGGAGCTCGTCGGTGAGCTTCGAGCCGAAGGCGACGCGGGACAGTTGCAGCGACCCGCCATCATCGCGAAGAGCCCGAGGGCCTTGGCGCATGCGGGCGGGGGATCCTCGGGGGCCAGATGACCGACGATCCTGTCCGGACCGGCCCGCGCGCCGTCGCTGCCGGCCCGGTCGACGCGCCCGGGCAGCGGCCGACTGCCTGAGCAAGGCGACGGAAGCACATCCAACGCCGCACTGGTCCCGGCGCAGCCGACACCGCCCCCTGGAGCGCCAACCGACCTACCGCGCCACAGACTCCTCCGCTCATTCCGCAAGGCCATTGCCTTGCGCCCCACCCCACGCCTATTGTCTGTCGAATGTAATATTATGACCCGCATCTTATTGGCGATGTCGGAGTCAGAGATGAGGCATGCCGTGAGTGACGTCCCCTTCCGATCCACAGTGGAGCAGTCACGCGCGCTGGCCGCGGGTGAGATCTCGAGCCGGGAACTCGTCGAGCTCTATCTCGAGCGGATCACCCTCCACAACACCGCACTGAACGCGGTGGTGACCCTCGACGCCGAGCGGGCCCGTCGTGAGGCCGGGGAAGCCGACGCCGCCCGGGCGGCGGGGCGGGACCTCGGTCAGCTGCATGGGGTGCCGATCACGGTCAAGGACAGCTTCGAGACAGCCGGGATGCGCACCGTCTGCGGGCGTACGGACCTCAAGGACCACGTGCCCGACCAGGACGCCGAGGCGGTCAAACGGCTGCGCTCGGCCGGTGCCGTGATCATGGGGAAGAGCAACATGCCTCCGGGCAACCAGGACGTCCAGGCCGACAACCCGGTGTTCGGTCCTTCATCGAACCCGTGGGACACGACCCGCACCTCGGGCGGATCCGCCGGGGGCGGTGCGGTCGCCACCGCCGCAGGCCTCACATCGTTCGACTTCAGCTCGGAAATCGGCGGATCGACCAGGATCCCGTCCCACTTCAACGGCCTGTACGGGCACAAGTCGACCTGGCGGTCGATACCCCTCATCGGGCATGTGCCCTACGGCCCGGGTCCGGGACGATGGACCGAGGCCGACATGGGCTGTGGCGGCGCGCAGGTCCGCGACGCCCGTGACCTCGTCCCTATCCTGCGGGCAACGGTCGGGCCCGCCGACTACGACGGCGGTTTCAGCTACACACTCGCACCGCCGCGCGCGACCAAGCTGGCCGACTTCCGGGTCGCCGTCTGGGGTGAGGATCCCGCGTGCCCGGTCGACAGCGACATCACGGCCGCCATGGACGACGCAGTCACTGTGCTGCGAGCGGCCGGCGCGAAGATCACCGTCCAGCCCGCCGGCCTCCCTGTCGACATCGCGACGAATCACGGGAAGGCCTTCCAACCCCTGCTCTTCGGCGCGGGCGACCGCACCGGCCTCACTCCCGCCTCCAGCGCCGCGACACTGGCCCGGATGATCCAGCACCCCCGTGGCGACGCCAGCCCCGCCCTGCGCGGAACCTTCCAGTCCCACTACCGCTGGCTGCAAGCCCACATGGTGCGCAACGAAATCCGGCAGCGATGGTTCGAATTCTTCCAGGACTTCGACATCGTGCTCATGCCGGTCACCCCGACGGCCGCCCCCGCCCACCACAACAAGCTGGTCGACTGGTTCGGACGGCCCTTCGAAGTCGACGGTGCACGACGTCCTTACTGGGACCAGGTCAAGTGGAGCGCCGTTGCCAACGTCTCAGGGGGGCCGGCGACGACCATCCCGGTGCGCCGGAGCAGGAACGGATTGCCCATCGGTCTCCAGGCCATGGGCCCCAGCGGGGGCGATCTCACCACCATCGAGTTCGCCGCGCTGCTCGGCCGGGAAGTGGACGGCTTCGTGCCGCCTCCGGCCTTCGTCTAGACCCCAACCGCTGAACCCTGACCACCCACCCATGCCCGACGCCGGATGTACGCGGAGAAGACCCGGGCGGACCTGGAGGCGACCGCGCGCGAACTGTTCGTCGACAACGGCTTCGCGGGCATGTCGGTCGAGGCCGTCACCGGGGCGACGCTGGTGAGCAGCACCTTCTCTCACCACTACCCGGACAGGAAGGCGATGTTCGCCGAGCTGTGCACGGAGTTCATTCAGCAGGTCGGGGCTCTGGCAGACGCGAGGCCCGAGGCGGTCCGGACCACGCTGGGCACGCCCGCCACGACCGCGGTGGCCCACCTGCAAACCGATGTGCCCGTCGACACCGTCGCCCGGCTGCTCTTGGCAGGCCTGTGCGAGGGCAACCAGACATTCGCGCCGCCGCGGATAGGGAAGATGCCCTGGCCAGGACGTTCCGTGTGATCACCCCGCTGATGTCGGGCCTGGCCGCCGACGACATCAGCGCCCGCTGTTTGACCTGACCGGGACCCCGTCGACGGCGCCGACGCTGAGCGGCCGTCGTCGGCCGGCATGACCCGTCGCTACTGTGCCGCCTCGTCCTCGATGTCGCGGACCAGGTCGATGGCCCGGCCCAAGGTCGCGAGTCGGGCGGCGAGGGTCTCGCCGGCGGGATAGAAACGAACGGTGTCGACACCGGTGTCGCGCCACACGCGCAGCCGTTCGCGCACCATGTCCTCGGTTCCGATCAGCGTGGTCGCCAGCACCATCTCGTCGGCGACCAGACCGGCCGCGCCGTCCCGGTCCCCCGCCTGCCAACGTGTCCGGACCTCGGCCGCCACCTCGGCCCAACCCTGACGGCTGTAGGCGTTGTTGTAGAAGTTCGTGGTCGCCGAGCCCATGCCGCCCAGGCTGAAGGCAAGCTCCTTCTTGCGCCCGGCGACCATGGCGCACAGCGCGTCCTCGTCTTCAGCGAAGGCGACCTCGGCACCCTGGCAGATGTCCAGGTCCGAGCGACTGCGACCAGCGGCGGCCAGGCCCTGGTCCAGGTGGTCGAAGTACGCCTCCTTGGCACCCTCGGGTACGAAACTGGTGCCCAGCCAGCCGTCCGCGATCTCACCGGTCAGGTGCAGCATCTTCGGGGAAAGGGTCGCCAGGTAGACCGGGATGTCGTACTCGGCGCGCATCGACAGCCGCATGGGCTTGGCTTCCCCGCCCGGCAGGGGGATCTGGAACTCCCGCCCGGAGTAGGCGACTTTCTCCCCCGACGCGGCCCGCCGCACGATCTCGACAGTCTCTCGCATCCGTGACAACGGACGGTCGAAGGGCACTCCGTGCAGTCCTTCGATCACCTGCGGCCCGGAGGGGCCCAGTCCGAGCAGGAAGCGGCCGTCGGAAATCCGGGACAGCGTGATCGCAGCGCGGGCGATGGCCATCGGCGTGCGGGTGCCGAGCTGGATGATGCCCGATCCGAGCAGCATGCGCTCGGTCCTCGCGGCGAGGTAGCCCAGCGGCGAGGGCGCCTCGGAGCCCCACGCCTCCGCCACCCAGCAGATGTCCAGACCGAGTTTCTCCGCCTCGGTCACGTAGTCGACGATCTCCTGCCAATCGGCGCCGGAGGCCTCGATCGTGGTGGAGGTGCGCATCAGAGCGTCGCCTCGCCAGCGGCCCCGGCGCCTTCAGCCAGCTTCTTGATCCCCTCGACAGTGGCGATCATGTGGGCCTCGAACTCCCGCATGCGCACGAAGACGATCTTCTGCTCCTTCTCCGGCATGCGGTCGATGGCGAAGGAGAGACCCGAGCGAGCGGGCCCCATCTGCATCCATTCCCGCAGCAGAGTGCCGCCGTCCTGCGGCTCCAACAAGAACCGCCAGATCGCTGTCGGGTTCAACGGGTCCTCCACCGCCCACGCGAACCTCCTCGGCGGCTCACACTCGACGATGTGGGACGTTGTGGCCCACTCCCCCAGGGATTCATGCCTGCTCCGGCCGATGAATCGGGCCCCCAGGGCAGGGCCGCCTCCGCCATCCAGCCATTCGACCGATTGCAGCTCGGGACTCAGGCGCGGCATCAGCTCAATGTCGGACACCAGCGCCCACACCTCTGTCGGTGGGGCGGCGATCCAGGTGTGGACCTCGACCGTCGGCTTGTCCGCATAGTGCGCGCCCGTCCACTCCATGATCCCGCACCCTCTCGCTAAAAGACACCCACGTGAGCTTTTGACCAGTAAAGTTGCTTAGATAGACTTACTTGTCAAGGGTGAGCGCGGATCCGCAGAAGCATTGAGTCAGTCCGCGAAACGCTCTTTCACATCCGGCCGCTCGGCCAGATGCGGCGGATAACCGGGGCCCATCCGAGTGCGGGTGTTGTCCGCGGTCATCGGCTCACCACAGGCGGCGCACACCACCTCGGCATGGGTTTCCTCCCCGCACACCTCGTGGTGCATGGCGACCGGCGGGCCGGCTTCACCAGCCAGCCAGCGGTCCCCCCAGCGATTCATCACCAGCAGCACGCCGTAGAAGTCACGCCCCTTCTCGGTGAGCACGTAGTCGTAGCGAACCGGCTCCGTCTGGTACGGCCGCTTCTCCAGCAGCCCCTCCTCCACCAGCCGGCGCAGCCGGTCCGTGAGCGTGTTGCGTGCGATCCCCAGCGACTCCTGGAACGCGTCGAACCGCCGGATGCCGTAGAACGCCTCGCGCAGCACCAAGGGCGTCCACCAGTCCCCGAGCAGGTCCATGGTCCGCGCGATCGAGCAGGGCCACTGAGCAAAGGATGTCCGCCTCATGACAGCCAGCATAGGTTCGTCCAGTCATGAGACCCAGCAGGCACTGCGCGTAGGGAACCTGCGCGCGATGTCTTGTGCTCCTTAAATAACGACGTTATGTTGCCGCCATGAAACGTGACTTGCTGGGCAGAAGGCTGGTTGTCACCGGAGCGGCACGCGGGATCGGCGAGCAGGTGGCCCGCCTGGCCGCCGCCCGAGGGGCTCGTGTGGCCCTGATCGGCCTGGAGTCCGATCGGCTGCGTGACCTCGCCGACGATCTGGGCCCCGCCGCCTCATGGTGTGAGGCCGATGTGCGTGACGGTGCCGCACTCCGGTCAGCGATCGACGGGGCCGCGGAGGTCATGGGTGGCATCGACCTTGTCGTCGCCAATGCCGGCGTCGTGGCGTACGGAACGGTGCGGCAGACAGACGAGGTGTCGTTCGAGCGGGTCCTGGACGTCAATGTGAACGGGGTGTTCCGCACCCTCAAGTACGCGACGCCCCATCTGGAGCTCAGCCGGGGCCATGTACTGGTCGTGGCGTCCGCGCTCTCCTTCATGCCGCTGGCCGCGATGGCCTCGTACGGCGCGAGCAAGGCCGCGGCCGAGTTGCTCGCCCTGACCTACCGCCAGGAGGTGGCACACCTCGGGGTCACGGTCGGCCTCGTGCACCCCTCCTGGATCGACACGGACCTCGTCCGGGGGGCCGAGGCAGACCTCCCGTCGTTCCAGGGGCTGCGCCGGCGGCTGCCCTATCCGGGCAATGTCACCACCAGCGCCGACCGGGCCGCCTCCGCGATCGTCGACGGGCTCGTGCGCCGACGCAGCCGCGTGTACGTCCCGCGCGCCGTCGCCGTGGCCAACTGGGCCAAGGGGGCACTGAACTCGCCGCTGACCTGGCCCTGGGCTCGGCGTTTCGCGGCCCGTGCGGTTCCGTCCCTGGAACGGGAGGTCGAGGCATTGGGGAGGCACGACCAACTCGCACCGGGCACCAACAGCCCCACCGTGGAGACCAGGTCGCCCTAGCATGGAGCGCAAGGGGCGGCACCCGGCCGCCCCCTTCTCACCGGCCTTCGACGATCGAGTCGTACAAGCGCGCGCCGGCCTCGTGCGAGGCCTCGGCACGTTCACGCCTGTCACCCAGGCCGACTGAGAAGTTCACGCCCATCGGCAGAAGCACCTCCATCACCGCGTCGTCGAACTCGACGAAGTGATCGGCCAGTTCAAGGGTGATGTAGCCGTGCACAAAGCTCCACAACTGAGCGGCTACGACCTCGGGTCGCTGCCGCCGGCCTCTGCCGGAGCGCACAACACGTTCGCACGCCGCGGCGACATGGGCGTGGGCTTCTCGAAATGCAGGTGAGTGCCCGCTCAGGCGAAGGTCCGCGTCGGACAGCGGCCGGTATGTCGCGCGAGTGGACAGGCCGAACATCAGGTCGTACAGATGAGGGTTCTCGTGAGCCATTCGACGACACGTCAAGGCCATGGCGAAGAGTTCCGCGATCGGATCCTCGGTCACCGGCACCTGGGCAAAAGCTCTACCGAGTTCCTTGAACCCATGGTCGGCAACGGCACTCATCAACTCGGGGATCCCGCCGAAGTGGCTGTAGACCACCATGGTCGACAGTCCGCTCGCGGAAGCCACCGTGCGCGCCTTGATGGCCGACGGCCCCTGCTCGGCCAGCAGACCGACGGCCGCCTGGACAAGTCGATCCCGCGCGTCTTCGACCCTCGCCCGCCCCGCCATGTCTCGCCCGCCTCCACCGTTGACACATTAAAAATAACTTGGTTATCTAACTCTTCACGGCAATGTTACACATTGTGGGCGACATGTCGTCACGACCACGGCGTGCGTCTTTGGACACGTCGTCACGCGCTGCCCAGTCTCATGCCGCCTACGCGGACACAACCCCCGGGGCGGTCCCGACCCGTCACCGCCACACGCGGCCGCAACTGTCCCCCCGCACTTTCCCACCCCTCCATGAACTCAGCACGGGAGCAGACCTCATGCCGTACAAAGACAAGGGCCATCTCCAGATCGAGGCTCGGGGAGCCGTCCTGCTCGTCCGTGTCGACGGTGGCCCCCACCAGGAATTCGGCCTCGACATCTCCGTCCAGCTGGACAAACTGGTGGACCGGGCCGACCGCGATCCGAACATTCGTGCCGTCGTCTTCACCGGGGCGCATCCCGAGCGCTTCGTCAGCCATGCTGCGGTCCGATGGTTGCAAGAAGAGGGTGCGGCCAGCCCTACCGTCGGCCGCCGTGGAGCCGCCGCCGTCGTGCGCATGGCAAAGCACGTGGACCGATCTCGTCTCCTGGGCACCTTGATGCGCAAGACTCCGATGCGAGGTGCCCTCCAACTGGAGCGCCTGCACACGACGTTCCTCCGGATGAACCGCAGCGGTGTCCTCTTCGTCGCTGCCCTCAACGGTTCGGCTCTCGGCCTCGGCGCGGAGTTCGCCTGGGCATGCGATCTGCGGGTCATGGCCGACGGAGACTTCTTCATCGGCCAGCCAGAGATCCTCCTCGGCATCATTCCCGGCGGAGGCGGCACCCAGCGGTTGACTCGCCTGATCGGTACCCACCGGTCCTTGGCAGCGATCCTCGAAGGCAAGCCCTTCACACCTGAGGAGGCTCTCGCCAATGGAGCGGTCGACCAGGTCGTTCCGCAGGACAAGGTGGTCCCACAGGCGATAGAACTCGCGGAACGCCTCGGCAAGCGATCGAAGGGATCGGTCGCGGCTGCCAAGAGGTCGGTGTACTTCGGCGGCTCCATGTCGCTGGAGGACGGTCTGCACGTCGAACGCGCCGAGTTCTTCACCAGGGTGATGTCGCAGGAAGGTCAGGAGTTGATGCTCGGCTACCTGAATGCGACAGACGTGATCGGCGAACTCCCGCTCTACAGGCCTGACATCTACGCACAGGCACTCGCCTCGGGCAGCGTGCCCGGACCCCGCTCGACGAATGGACGGTGACGCGACATGACAGCACCACAGCCCTTCATCCGGCACAACGTCACCTTCCCCTCCGGCGACAGTACCTGCGCCGGCTGGCTCTACCTGCCCACAGGTGTCACCTCCCCGCCCGTCGTCGTTCTCGGACACGGCCTGGGCGCCACCCGCGAGATGCGCCTCGACGCCTTCGCCGAGCGTTTCGCACAGGCCGGCATCGCCTCGCTCGCCTTCACGTACCGACACTTCGGGGACAGTGGCGGCCACCCTCGGCAGCTCCTGTCGATCAAGCGCCAGCTGGCCGACTGGGACTCCGCCCTCGCCTACGTCAAGACACGCCATGATGTCGATCGCGCACGCGTCGCGGTGTGGGGCAGCTCCTTCGGCGGCGGCCACGCCATCACCGTGGCCTCTCGGCATCCGGAACTGCGCGCGGCCGTGGCCCAGTGCCCGTTCACCGACGGTCTCGCCTCCGCGCTCGCGCTCGGCCCGGTCGCCTCGCTCAGAATGACCCCCGTGCTTGCCCGGGATCTGGCAGCCCGAGTGCGTGGGAAGGCGCCCGCGATGGTTCCCATCGCCGCCGCCCCTGGTACCCCGGCCCTCATGAACGCTGCGGACGCCCTCCCCGGATACCAGGCACTGCAGCCTGCCGGCACAACGTTCCGCAACGAAGTGGCGGCACGGGTCATTCCGACCATCGCCGGTTACCGGCCCGGGCGCGCGGCAAAGAAGGTCGCCATGCCCATCCTCTTCTGCGTCAGCAACACCGATTCGGTCACGCCTCCCGCCCAGACCCTCCGGTACGCACGGACCGCGCCCCGGGGAGAGATCAAGAGATACGACGCCGGTCACTTCGACTTCTATACCGGCGAGACGTTCGAGGCGCTGGTCCGCGACCAGATCGAGTTCCTCTCCCGCCAACTGGACCCGGCATCCGCCGTGTCGACGACTTGACCGGATCGCATCACACCGAGACAGGTACGTTCGCCATGAATTTCGCTTCTCTGCCCGACCGCCGCGCCGAGCTCGACCCCCAGGGGGCCGCGGTATCGGACGGGCGGCAGTCCCTCACCAACGCCCAACTGCTGAGCGGCGTCCTCCGGACGGCGCGCCGGCTCCACGATCTCGGAATAGGTCCCGGTGACGTCGTCGCCCTCAAGCTGACGAACCGCGTCGAGTTCGTCCTTCTGCTGTTCGCCGCCTGGCGGCTCGGCGCCACCATCACGCCGGTCAACCCCAGCATGACCGATGTCGAAGTGGCCCGGCAGCTCAAGGACTCCGATGCGCGCCTGCTCGTGGTCGAGGACGGTTCGGATACCAGGGCAGGCCTGAGCACACTCACCGTCGGTGAACTGCGCGAACATCAGGCGCCGGAGTGGGATCAGGCACCGCGTCCGGACTCGTCCGCGCTGGCCCTCCTCATCTACACCAGCGGCACGACCGGGGTACCCAAGGGCGTGATGCTCGACCACGCCAACGTCGACGCCATGGTGGAGATGGGACGCCAGGCTCTCGACCTGGGGCCGAGCGACCGCTGCCTGCTGATCCTGCCGCTCTTCCACGTGAACGGCATCGTGGTAAGCATCCTGACGCCGCTTCTTGCCGGCGCCAGTGTCGTCATCGCGGGCCGCCGGTTCGATCCCCACCACTTCTTCGACCTCGTCGAACAGGAACGCCCCACCTTCTTCAGCGCCGTCCCGACGATCTACAGCATGCTCACCGCACTCCCTGACGACGTTCGACCCGACACATCGTCGGTGAGGTTCGCGGTCTGCGGCGCCGCACCTGCCTCCGCCGAGCTGCTGACCCGGTTCGAGGCCCGGTACGGGTTTCCCCTCATCGAGGGGTACGGGCTCTCCGAAGGAACCTGCGGCTCCACCATCAACCCCATCGCCGGACCCCGTCGCGCAGGAACCGTGGGGCTTCCCTTCCCCGGCCAGGAGATCCGGATCCTCGACGCCGACGGTAACGAGGCGGCGCCGGGCACGGACGGCGAGGTCGTCCTGAGGGGCCCCAACGTCATGCGCGGCTATCTCGGCCGTCCGGACGACACGGCCCGGGTCGTCGTCGACGGCTGGTTGCACACGGGCGACGTGGGACACCTCGACGCCGAGGGCTATCTGACCCTGGTCGGACGCTCGAAAGACATGATCATCCGTGGTGGGGAGAACATCTACCCCAAGGAGATCGAGGACGTGCTCACGAGCGACCCCTCGGTCCTCGAGGCCGCGGTGATCGGCGTACCCGACGAGAAGTGGGGCGAGGTGGTGGTCGCCTACGTTCAGCCCCGGCCCGGTTCGAACGTCGACCTCGCGGCGCTCGAAGCGCTTTGCGCGCGCAGCCTGACCGGCTTCAAGCGCCCGGCCTCATACGTCGTGGTGGAGGCCATCCCGAAGAACGCGGTCGGCAAGATCGACAAAGGCTCCTTGCGGGCAGGCCACACCGCCGTCCCTACAGGGTCCTGATCAGCACAGTTGAGGTTATGGGCCGCGCCTGTCCGACCGCATCGGTGGTGCTCGCGTTGTCACAGTCGGCATGACCCTGAACACGATGGACCCACGAGGGGCCCGGGGCTCCGGGCGCTGGCCGTCGAGCCGCAGGCAGGGCAAAGCCTCCGGTGCCGACAGCACGATCCGCGAGGTCGGCGGTGCCAGAGACGTCGCATTGCCGGTGACGCTGTTCTCCGGCAGGGCATCTACGCATCGCCCTCACTGTTCGTGGACAGGCTGGTGTCGGCGCTCTGGGTCGGTGCGACCGGCCTGGCGGCGGCACCTGGCTCTCCTGATGCCCCGGCGGCACGGGCGGACGGCCCAGCTGCCGGCCTTGCCACGGAAGACGCTCCGGCCGGCGCACCGGTAGCGATCTGACCTCCACGCCGGGGGATGGCCCAGCCTGTTGCAGCGGGGCCGCCCCTCGGCCCCATGCTTCACGCCTCCGGCTCATGCGCCGCGCGCGAGACCATTGCACCGTGGTCGAAGCCCCCTCCGACGACTTGCCCATGCGGCCGGGGCACGCCTTGCGGACGGACGCAATGTCCGTCACCGCGACGGCGTCAACGGTTCGTCTCTCCGGCCAGGAACGGGCGCAAGTGCGCCAACAGCGCCTCCGGTTGCTCTTCCGGGATGAAGTGACCACATTCCGGGATCTCGGCACCCGTGACGTCATCCGCGTAGTCGCGCCAGATCTCCAGCGTCGGCAAGCGGGCCGGCAGCCCTGCGGCACCCCACAAGGCCAGCACCGGCATGGCGAGGCGGCGCCCCGCGGCGGCGTCGATGTCGTCCAGCGCGACGTCCTGCTCCATGGCCCGGTAATCGTCGAAGCTGGCGCGCATGGCACCCGGGCGGGAGAAGGCGCGGACGTACCCGTCGACTGCATCGGATGTCAGTCCGTGGCGGTTGTAGGTCCACCGCTCGAAGAAGTACTCGAGATACCCCCGCATGTCATGCCCCACCAGCCGCTCGGGCAGATCGGGCTGCATCTGAAACAGCCAGTGCCAGTACCCGGAGGCAAGCGAGGCGTCCAGGCGGCGGAACATCTCCCGGGTGGGCACGATGTCGAGCACGGCCAGCCGTTCCACCTGCTCCGGGCGGTCCAGCGCCCAGCGGTGGCCCACCCTGGCTCCCCGGTCGTGCCCCACGACGGCGGCCTTCTCGAAGCCCAGCGCTTCGACGAGGCCGGCGATGTCGGCGGCCATCCGTCGCTTGTCGTAGCCGGTCACGGGCTTGTCGCTCAGGCCGTAACCGCGCAGGTCAGGTGCTACGACGGTGTGGTCGGCGGCGAGATCCGCCAGCACCGGCCGCCAGCAGTCGGAGGTCTGCGGCCAGCCGTGGAGAAGCACGAGCAGCGGGCCGGATCCTGCTCGGAGATAGTGCAGACGGACCCCGTCCACCTGACTTACTCCGGTCGTCGCTGTCGGCTGCCCCATGGATCTGCCTCCTGACACGAACTAACCGTCTTAGAGGGTTACGCTAACGGGCAGAATAGGGACGTGACAACGGACGACATGTGGATCTGGGACGGCGGACGGGTCTGCCTGGACCTCGTCAACACCCTGCGCAACCGCTGGCAGACTCCGCCGACGGAGACACTCCAGCGTTCAGGCGACCTGGCTCTCTGGCTCCAACAGGCCGAGCTGCTCGCACCGGACCCCCCGCACCCCGCCACTGCCGCCGCCCTGGCGTCGGGCCGCCGACTGCGCGAGACGGTCGACCGGGCCGTACTGGCGGTCGCAGACGGCCGGCTGCCCACAGCCGACGACATCATGGCGCTCAACCGATCAGCAGCGCAGGCGCCGCGCCCCGCCTTGCAGATCGCCATCACGGACGGACACCTGGAGCCTGCCGGTACAGCGAACCTGGCCACCGACCCCGCGGCCGCCTTGGCGCTCGTAGCCCAGGACGCCGTCGATCTACTTCTGTCCGCCGAGATCCGGCGCGTACGCGTCTGCGGCGCGGACACCTGCGCCCTGCGCTTCTTGGACCGTTCCCCTGCCCACAACCGCCGCTGGTGCTCCATGGCGCGCTGCGGCAACCGCACCAAGGTCCGCCTTCACCAGGCCCGGGCCAGACGGAGCGAGCACACCCCGAGAGGCTGAGGCCCGGTCGCCGACGCGACCGCGTTCAGCTCACTGGGCGGCCTTCATGCGAAAGGCGGGCCCAGGCACGCTCTCGATGTCTTCCTCCCGCACGGAGTGGCCTTGTTCGCAGCGGATGTGGACGTTGACGTGCGCGCCGCACCCACGGTGCCGCGTCAGCACGGCCGGCCCCTCCGGATCGGCGCGGTAGCGGTCGCCCCACTGCAGGAGCCCCATCACGGCCGGGACCAGGTCCACGCCCTTGGGGGTGATCACGTACTTCGGCCGACTCCGCGCACCCGGCTCCTTGTAGGTCTCGGTGGCCAGGATCCCCTCCTCGACCAGCATCCGGAGCCGGGCAGCGAGAAGATTGCGGGGGCAGCCGAGGACACGTTCGAAGTCGCCGAAGCGGGACGAGCCGTACCAGACCTCGCGCAGGATCAGGATCGTCCACTTCTCCCCCACGACCTCGAGGGTCCGGGCGATCGAGCAGTTCGACATGTCCCGGTCGAGTCGGGTGTCCATGCCGGCGTCCTGAAGAGCTTCGGTCCACACATCCATGGGGTGATACTAACCTCACCTAAGTTTACTTTCCCATACTCAGCGAGTAGCGTCACAAGTGGCACATCAACCCGGCCGCGCACGCGAAGCGGGGCCTCGCACAAAGGCGGTCGGCATGAAGGCATTCGTCGTCGCGAAGTACGGCAAGGACGGCGCCCGCGCCGCCCAGGTACCCGAGCCCACCATCGGGAACCGCGACGTCCTGGTCAAAGTGAGCGCCGCCAGCATCAACCCGCTGGACAAGATGGTCCGCAACGGGGAGTTCAAGCAACTCCTGAAGTACAAGCTTCCGTTCACGCTCGGCCACGACGTGGCCGGCGTAGTGACGCGGGTCGGATCCGCAGTGCGCGGCTTCAAGGTCGGAGACGAGGTCTACGCCCGTCCGCGCGATCTGCGGATCGGAGGCTTCGCGGAGTACATCGCGATCGACCAGGACGACATCGCGCCCAAGCCGGCCTCGCTCACCTCCGAAGAGGCGGCCGCGGTGCCGCTGGTGGCCCTGGCCGCCTGGCAGATCCTCGTCGACCGCGCCCACGTGAAGCCGGGCCAGAAGGTCCTCATCCACGCCGGTGCCGGGGGCCTCGGATCGACGGTCATCCAGCTCGCCAAACACCTCGGTGCCACGGTGGCGACGACCGCGGGCACCGATTCCGAGAAGCTGGTCCGAAGCCTCGGTGCCGACGTCGTCGTCGACTACACCAAGGAAGACTTCTCCAAGGTGCTGTCCGGCTACGACCTGGTGCTGGACTCCCTGGGCGGGGCGAACCTCGAGAAGTCCCTGACGGTGCTGAAGCCCGGCGGGCTGGCCATCGGTGTCGTCGGCCCGCCGGACGCCGGGTTCGCCAAGCAGCTCGGCGCCCCCTCGTTCATGGGCCTGGTGATGAACATGCTCAGCCGCAAGGTCCGCAAGCAGGCCAAGGCGCTGGGCGTGCGTTACCAGTTCTTCTTCATGCAGGCCGACGGCTCCCAGCTGCGCAAGCTCAGCGCCCTCTACGACAGCGGGAAGCTCCGCCCGGTCGTCGACAGGACCTTCCCGTTCGACCAGACCCTCGAGGCGATGGCGTACGTCGAGCAAGGCCGCACCAAGGCCGGCAAGGTCGTGGTCTCGATGGTGCCCGACGGCGACTGAGATCAGGACGGGCCGCTACGCCGCCACGAGCCGTGGTCGATACCTCGCACCCGTTGCGCGTCAGGCTGGGTCACGGCTCCGAACCACCGCGCCAGACCAGATCCCGGCGGCCGTCGCGAGGATGCGTTGGGCGACGCGAACGGCGACACCTTCGAAGGTCTGGCCACCGTGCTGTTCCAGATCGAGCTGGCCCTTGAGGGTGTCGTTGACCGACTCGATCAGCTGTCACACCGACTTCGCAGCCTGGCCGGCCAGGCCCACCTGAGCTTCACCGTGGGCTCGGTGACCTCCCTCGCGCCACGGGACAACGAACTGCCGGAAACCCGAACGCCTCCTCGCGCCACAGTGGTTGTCACATTCCCGGGCCCGGCGGTGTCTTCATGTCCGACAGGCCGACAGGCCAACGGACATGGAGAAGAAGGAGCACACCGTGACACTGCGCATCCCGAAGGCAGAACTCCCCGCCGACCTCACCGAGAACATGATCAAACAGTTCGGTGCCGTGCCCGAGCCCTTCGAAGTGACGGCGCACAACCTCAAGGTCGCCCAGGACTCCACGGAGCTCGGGCGCCAGGTGAGCGAGTGGGACATGGCCGACGAGGGGCTCAAGACGTTCGCACATATGGCGGTTGCCGCGCAGGTCGGCTGCAGTTGGTGCCTCGACATCAACTACTTCCTGGCGCTGCACAAGGACCTGGACTTGGCCAAGGCGAGCCAGGTGCCGCGCTGGCGGGAGTCGGAGGTGTTCACGCCACTGGAGCGGAACGTGCTGGAGTACGCCGAGGCCATGACGAACACGCCGCCGACCGTCACCGACGAGCTGTACGCGGGCCTGCTCGACCGGCTCGGACCGGCCGCGATGGTCGAGCTCACCGCGTCGATCGCCTTCGCCAACCTGTCGACCAGGAACAACACGGCGCACGGAATCACCTCACAGGGCTTCTCCGACACGTGCGGGACTCCGCTGGCCGCGCGTTCGGGGAACTCCGGCGTGGCGTCGTCGGCGATATGACCGAGGATCCCTTCGTCACCCACCGCAGCCTGCTCTTCACGGTCGCCTACGAGATGCTCGGCTCGGCGGCCGACGCGGAGGACGTACTGCAGGAGTCCTGGCTGCGGTGGGCCGACGTCGACAGGTCGCAGGTGCGTGAACCGCGGGCGTACCTCGTCCGCACCGTCACACGGCAGGCGCTCAACCGGCTGCGCACGCTGTCCCGCAGCCGTGAGGAGTACGTAGGTGAGTGGCTGCCGGAACCCCTGCTGACCAGCCCTGATGTCGCCGAGGACGTCGAACTCGCGGAGAGCGTCTCAATCGCGATGCTGACCGTCCTCGAAACGCTGGGGCCGACAGAGCGGGCGGTGTTCGTACTGCGGGAGGTCTTCGAGATGCCGTACGGCGAGATCGGCGAGGCCATCGGGAAGTCCGCGGCGACGGTACGGCAGGTCGCGCGGCGGGCACGCGAGCACGTGGCCGCCCGGCAGCCGCGCATGCGGGTGAGCCGGGCCGAGCAACGGACCGTCGTCGACCGCTTCCTTCTCGCCCTGCGCACCGGGCAGTTGCAGGACCTGCTGGAGGTCATGGCGCCGGACGTCGTCCTGGTCGCCGATGGCGGAGGGGTCGTGGCCGCCGTGCTGGCGCCGATCCACGGGGCGGAACCGGTGGCGAGGCTGCTTACGCGCGCGAACCAGGTCGCGGTCCCGTTCGAGATGACACCCGTGTGGCTCAACGGCGCTCCCGCGGGCCGGATCGAGATGAACGGCGAGCCGACCGCGGTGAGCCTCGTGGTGGAGAACGGGCAGGTCACCCGGATCTACATCGTGCGGAATCCGCAGAAGCTGACACGGCTCGATGAGCCGGCCGAACTCGCCAGGTGAACACGCCGCCCCGCACAAGGGGCAGCCCGCTGCGGCCGGAATTCGTTTCGTTCGCCGCAGCGGGCGCCCTGGACGAGGCATTCGAATGCTGATGGTGTGTCCGGGAACGCGGACAGGGCGTCCAAGATCGTTATGTGACGAACAACCTGGACGCCCTGCTGACCGCACTGGATGTGAAGGCGGCTGCGGGCGGCGTTGCCGCTGGTCAAGAAGGCAATACGGTTACTGGCCGTCGATGCGGACTTCTGGTTCGACAACCACCGCATCGTCGACTCCGCGCCGGTGGAGTGCGGCCGCTCGCGTCCGACGATGAAGCGGTCGGACATGGCCGACTGGGCCGGATACGGGTACTGCGCCTCGCGCTCCCGGTTCTTCTGGGGCCTGCGCCTGTTCCTGCTCTGCACCCCTACCGGGATGCCCGTCCGGTGGGCGCTGGCGAACCCGAAGAGGGACGAGCGGGAGGTGCTGTCCGCGATGCTGACAAGGGCTTCGCCTCCAAGGAGGGCGAGAGCCTCCTGAAGTCGGTGCGGCAACTGATCGAGTCGGTCAACGACACCCTCACGGGTCAGCTCGACCTGGAACAGCATGGTGGCCGGACCTCCGAGGGTGTCGCCGTCCGCGTCGCCCAACGCATCCTCGTGACGGCCGCAGTGATCTGGCACAACCACAAGACCCGCCGGCCCGTCATCCGATCCCTGATCGCCTATGACCACTGATCACATCGGAATGACCCGCACAGGCGAGCCCGCCGAGGCGGAGAGACCGAGATTTCACCACGCCAGGCGAGCCCCCCTGACGGCTCGCGGTCATCGACGCCCGTCCGCGTGCGACGCACGTTGCCAGTGGGGACTGCGGTCCTTGTCGACCAGGGCCGCACGGACGCCCTCCAGGAAGTCCGGCGTGCGGATGGTCGTGCGGGTGAGAGCGAGTTCGACGGCGAGGCATTCGCGCAACGTGTACTGCCTGCCTCGCGCGAGCAAGGCGTGAGTGATCTCCAGGCTCCGCGGCGAGGCCGCCTCCAGGGCGGCCAGCGCTGCTGCGGCCCAGGGGGTGCCGAGGTGGTGCAGGCGCTTCTCGATCTCGCCGAGGGTCGGCGCACCGAACGCCCGGTCCACGTCACCGCGTACGTCCGCCAGCCTGCTCTCCGCCACCGGGGAATGGCCGGCAAGACGGTTCAGGACGACCTCCACCGGGTCACTGGGACTGTCGGCCACCGCGTCCACGACCGCGTCGAGCCGGTCGCTGGGGACGAAGTGTGTGGCCAGACCCGTGTACAGGGTGTCAGCCGCGTCGAGCCGGTGCCCGGTCAGTCCCAGGTACATGCCGATCGCGCCGGGCAGCCTCGGCAGGAAGTAGCTGGCCCCGACGTCCGGGAAGAACCCGATCCCGGTCTCGGGCATCGCCAGCACCGCGCTCTCGGTGACGACGCGGAAGCCTCCATGGACGGACAGCCCCAGACCGCCACCCATACAGAGGCCGTCGATGAGCGACACGATCGGGACGGGATACTCGGCGATCCGGGCGTTGAGCCGGTATTCGGAGGCGAAGAACCCTTCGCTGGCCGCGGCATCCCCGGCAAGGCTGTGCTCTCGGATCGTGCGGATGTCTCCGCCGGCGCAGAACGCCTTCGTGCTGGTGCTGGCGAGCACCACAGCGGACAGGCGGGTGTGCTCCCATGCGGCGAGTGCGCCGTCGATGGCACCGATCATGCTGGTCGTCAGGGCGTTGAGCGCCTTGGGCCGGTTCAACAGGATGCGGCCGACGCCTCGGTGCACGTCGGTGAGAACCTCGACCGCAGCGGTATCAGTCATGGCTCGTCATCTCGCACTCCGCGTGGACCTGGCTGTCGTGGCCATCACGGTTCCTCACTCGTCGGGTGTCAGGCGTGGATCTTGGCGTAGAGATCCTGGATCTCGTCCGCGGTCGGTACGACGGGGTTGCTGGCTGGGGATCCGGACCTGAGCGCCTGCTCTGCCATGAGGGGCGACAGGCAGGACCACTCGTCCTTGTCGATGCCGTGGGCCCGAGGGGTGGGCACGTCAAGATCCTTGCACAGGTCGCGGAGCGCCTCCACGAATCTCTCGGCCGCCATGGCCTCGCTGTCGCCGTCGGTGGCGGCTTCGAGTGCACCGGCGCAGTCGCCGTACCGGCTCTTGGTGGCGGGTATGCAGAACGCGTCACCGCGGGGAAGAGCATCGCGTTCGACAGACCGTGGGCGACGTGGAAGTGCGCGCCGACCGGGCGGTGAAGCCGTGCACGAGCGCCGCGCTGGCGTTGGAGAGGGCGATGCAGGCCTGGGTCGCGGCGAGCATCATCGCCTCGCGGTCCTCGGCGTCTCCCCCGTCGGCGTACACGCGGCCGAGGTGGCGCCCGCTGGTCCGGATCGCGTTCAGCGCAAGACCGTCGGAGAACGGATCGGCCTTGCGGTTCACGAACGCCTCGACAGCACGGGTGAGCGCGTCGATGCCGGTGTCGGCGGTCAGCCGGGGGCATCGGCAGGGTCAGTTCGAGGTCGAACGACAGCCGCGACGGGAACGCCGGCCCTGAACAGAGCATTTTCTTGTCCGTGGCGCTGGTCGGTGATGACGGGTGGACTGGGTGGCCTCCGAGCCGCTGCTCGCGGTGGTGGGAACCACGATGACCACAGGCGCGGACCACAAGCGCGGGACCGAGGTTGGTGCGCGGGGCCTTGTAGACATCCGGCTCCCGCGAGGCGGTGACGCACCCTGCCGTGCGCGCCCTGTGGACTGCACTGCGTCAGGAGGTCACCGATCCGGCGGCAGAACTGATCCCGGAGTGACGGCCGAAGAGTTTCCGGTGCGGTGCAACCTCCGCCGATCGCCTCCGCCTCGGGACGCGAGTCTCAACTGGTACCCCTTCACGACCCCGGGCCTGGTTCACGTGCCTACGGCGTTCGTACTCGGGCGAGTAGGGACTGTGCGGCGTGGGCCGCTCGTCGCGGAAGTGACCCCAGCCTCTGCTGAGTTTACTTTTCTATACTCAGCAAGTAGCGTCACGGCCAGCACATCCATCCGGCTGCACGCGGGACGAGGGCGTGGCAGCAACCTGCGAAGGAGCACCACCATGGGAGCAAGCCCAGAGGCGCAGCAGTTCGCCCAGTTCCTCGAGAGCGTGAGCGCGAAATCCTCGACGCCGGGCCTCGACCTGGCCATCGTCCGCGACATCGTCGACTCGAACCACAAGGCGTCGACCGAGCCGGAAGGCGTCACGTACGCCGAGGTGGACGCGGGCGGCGTCCCCGCCCTCTGGGCCATCCCCGAGGCAGCCGATCCCGACCGGGCTCTGCTCCACTTCCACTTCGGCGGGTCGGTCACCGCATCCATGCACTCGGACCGCAAGGCCGCGGGCCACATAGCGAAGGCGGCCGGCGCCCGCTCTCTTGTCGTGGACTTCCGCCTGGCTCCCGAACACCCCCACCCGGCACAGCTCGACGACGCCGAGACGGCCTACCGGTGGCTGCTGTCGCAGGGCTACGAGCCGCGGAACATCGGCAGCACGGGCCATTCGATCGGCGGCACCCTCGCGGTGATGCTCCCGCTGCGCCTGCTCGCGCAGGGCGAGGCGACCCCGGGCGCCATCGTCAGCGTCTCGCCCTGGACCGACCTCACCATCCAGAACGCGTCGGTGGACGAGAACGAAGACAACGACAAGATGCTCAGCAGGAACACTCTTGAGCTCTTCCGCGGAGCCTGGCTCCAGGAGCCCGGAGTGGACTTCGCCGATCCGAAGATCAGCCTCGTGAACGCCGACCTGACCGGCCTGCCTCCCACGATCGTGCTCTACGGCGAGTACGAGACCCTCGCCGACGACGGTGCCCAACTGGGCCGTCGCCTCGAGGACTTCAATGTCACCTCCGAGGTCCACCCGCTGGCCGAGGGACAGCACTCGTTCGTCCTGGGCGCGGGGCGCGTACCCGAGGTGGACCAGGCGATCCAGCGTATGGGTCAGTGGCTTCGCAAGCACCTCGGCACGTGAGCTGAACCCGCACCTGGCGGAACGGCCCGTCGGCCGGACCGCCGCCGCACCACCGCGATGCCGATGACCGGACCGCCGATGAACGGACCGCCGGTCGCCGGCATCCTGCTCGACCATGTCGGCCGGCATGCGGTACTTGTGTCCGACACGGTTCCGCGCACAGCCACACCACTGTCCCTTGATGCCACGAAGGAGTGCGCGATGGGAACATACGAGGATGCCTTCCGCGCCAGTACCGAGGACCCGGAGAGCTTCTGGCTGAAGGCGGCGGAGGGCATCGACTGGGATGTCGCCCCACGACGCGCCCTGGACTCCTCGGGTGCCCCCTTCTACCGCTGGTTCCCCGACGGTCGGCTCAACGTCTGTTTCAACGCGCTCGACCGGCACGTCGAAGCCGGCCGCGGCGAACAGGCTGCACTCATCTATGACTCACCGGTGACCGACACCCGGCGCACCTACACCTACGTGCAGTTGAGGGACGAGGTGGCGGCGTTCGCCGGGGCGCTCTCGCGGCTCGGCGTCGAGCACGGCGACCGCGTGGTGATCTACATGCCGATGGTCCCCGAGGCCGTTGTCGCGATGCTGGCCTGCGCACGTATCGGCGCGGTGCACTCGGTCGTCTTCGGCGGGTTCGCCCCGCGCGAACTCGCCCTGCGCATCGACGACGCGGCCCCGAAGGTAGTCGTCTCCGCCTCCTGCGGCATCGAGGGCAACCGTGTCATCGCGTACAAGCCCCTGCTCGACCGGGCGATCGAACTCGCGGCCCGCAAGCCGGAGAAGAGCGTGATCCTGCAACGCCCGCAGGAGACGGCCGCATTGGGTCCCGACGATCTCGACTGGGGCGAGCTGGTAGCCGCCGCACCGCCCGCCGCCTGCGTTCCCGTCGCCGCCACCGATCCCCTCTACATCCTCTACACCTCCGGAACGACCGGAAAGCCCAAGGGAGTCGTGCGTGACTGCGGCGGCTACGCGGTCGCCCTGCACTGGTCGATGGGGGCCGTCTACGACGTGGGCCCGGGCGAGACGATGTTCACCGGCTCCGACGTCGGCTGGGTCGTCGGGCACTCGTACATCGTCTACGCACCGTTGCTCGTCGGAGCCACGACGGTCCTGTACGAGGGGAAGCCGGTCGGCACACCGGACGCGGGCCAGTTCTGGCGCGTCGCCGCCGAGTACCAGGTCAAGACCATGTTCACGGCGCCCACCGCGTTCCGGGCCATCCGCAAGGAGGACCCGAAGGGAACTCTCACCGCGGACTACGACCTGGCAGGCCTGCGCCATCTCTTCCTCGCCGGTGAGCGCCTCGACCCCGAGACCTATCACTGAGCGAGCGATCTGCTGGACGTCCCGGTCATCGATCACTGGTGGCAGACCGAGACCGGCTGGCCCATCGTTGCCAACCCGGTGGGCATCGAGGCGGCTCCTCTCAAGCCCGGGTCCCCCACCCGCCCGCTGCCAGGGTGGGACGTCCGTGTCCTCGACCCCTCGGGCAAGCCGGTGCCCACAGGTGTCGACGGCGCAATTGTCGTACGGCTCCCCCTGCCGCCCGGCGCGCTGCCCACGCTCTGGCGGGACGACGACCGCTACCTCGCCTCCTATCTCTCCGCCTATGAGGGCTACTACCTCACCGGCGACAGCGGTCACATCGACGACGACGGCTACGTCTTCGTCATGGGCCGTACCGACGACGTCATCAACGTCGCCGGGCACCGCCTGTCCACCGGCAGCATGGAAGAGGCCCTGGCCGCCCATCCCGATGTCGCCGAATGCGCCGTCATCGGCGTCGCCGACGCCCTCAAGGGACAAGTACCACGCGGGTTCGTCGTCCTGAAGGCCGGCGTCGACCGCGAACCGGGTGAGGTCGAGTCCGAACTCGTCCAGCTCGTACGTGAACGCATCGGAGCCGTCGCCTCCCTCAAAAAGGTCGCGGTCGTGGCCGCCCTGCCCAAGACCCGTTCGGGAAAGATCCTGCGCAAGACGATGCGCGGCATCGCCGACGGGCACGACGAACCCATCCCCTCCACGGTGGACGACCCCGGCGTCATCGAGGCCCTGCGCCCTGTTCTCCGACGCCCCGGCCGAACCGCGTGAACGGCTGACCGGCAGCCCGGTCGAGGACGGGCGAGCTTCCGGACCGCGCCATGTGGCACACCCACTCGCAGGCCCCGCAGACTGCCGACTCCCGCTTGCAACTGCCCGCACACCCACATAGTATTACGATCGTAATTCTATAGATCGCGCCGACACAGCTCGGCCGACAGGGGGCACGACGGGTCCCCCATCGGGCCCCAAGCAGGACGGCCCGGTCCTCCCGCCCGGCTGAATCACACCTACTGCCGGCCCCTGCCCTCAGCGATCGACTACTCATCAACTGAGGAATCACCCATGCTCAACGCCCTGTGGAACCCGACCGTCGCCGGAGAGATCTCCCTGCCGCACCGGCTCGCCATGGCCCCCCTGACCCGAAGCCGGGCCACCCCCGATGGCGTGCCGACCGAACTCAACGCCCAGTACTACGCCCAGCGCGCCTCGCACGCGCTCATCATCACCGAGGGCACCCAGCCCTCCGCCGACGGCCAGGGCTACCCGGTGACCCCGGGCATCTACACCCAGGAACACATCGCCGGCTGGCGCAAGGTCACCGACGCGGTGCACGAGGCCGACGGACGCATCGTCATCCAGCTCATGCACGTCGGGCGCATCTCGCACCCGGACAACACCCCCCACCACCGGCAGCCGGTGGCTCCCTCCGCGATCCAGCCGACGGGCCAGACGTTCACCGCGTCCGGGCTCCAGGAGATGCCGGTGCCGCGCGAGCTGTCGACAGCGGAAGTCGCTGCGACGGTCGACGACTTCCGGCGTGCCGCCGCGGCCGCCATCGCGGCCGGCGCCGACGGTGTCGAGATCCACGGGGCCAACGGCTACCTGGTCAACCAGTTCCTCTTCCCCAGCACCAACCAGCGCACCGACCAGTACGGGGGTTCGCTCGACAACCGCATCCGTTTCGCGGTGGAGGTCGCCACGGCCGTGGCCGACGAGATCGGCGCCGGCCGCACCGGCATCCGAATCTCTCCCGGCAATCCCTTCCAGCTCAACGACCTCACCGAGAGCGATCCCCACGAGCTCTACCCGCACCTCCTGCGCGCCCTCGCTCCCCTCAACCTCGCCTACCTGCACATCGGCCACGGCGGCGACGAGGAACTCCTGCACACCCTCCGGAAGCTGTGGCCGACCACGCTGCTCCTCAACCGGGCCGGTGCCGATCTCTCCACCCGCGCCAAGGACATCGAAGACGGCCTGGCCGATGTGGTCACCGTCGGCACCATGGCACTCGCCAACCCCGACCTCGTCGAGCGCGTACGTTCCGGCGCGCCCCTGAACACCCCGGACCCCGCCACCTTCTACGGCGGCGGCGCGGCCGGTTACACCGACTACCCCACCTTCGCCGCCTGACGAAGGGCCATACGCCCGGGCGACATCGTCGCCCTGGCCTGCCTGGAACAGGCCTGCGCGCACGGTGGTGACGACAGAAGGAATAGCGGGCCGTCACCACCGTGCCCGTAGGCATTTCCCCCGCACCTTCGAGGGGGAGACACACCGAAAGAGCATGCGGTTGCAGGAACCACGGCAAGAAGGAGGTCCGTGCGGGCCGCCAACTGCGCCTGGGCCAGGGCGGTTTGACAACCCTTGCTGACAACGGCGCCGATGGCCCGCACCGTACCCGTGTCATAGGAATGGACGTTGCCGATCCCGCGTGACGAGACCAAGGAGTCCGACGCTTCGACGACCTCCACCGCCACATCTGCCTGCCGGAGGCGCCCCCAGTGACCGTTTCCAGAAGTTGATCTCGGCCGGCATCCTGAAGGCCCCACTGAGCCAGTGGCGCGCAGCGTACGCGGCCCGAATGGCCTGCCGATCATAATATTACGTATGTCAGGTCTTGGATTAGGCTTGTCGGCGAGGCGTCGGCCTTATGGAGCGAACGGAGGATGCTCGTGGCGCGCTATGCCAAGGAGCACAAGCAGGCGACACGGCAACGGATCATCGAGACGGCCGGCCATCGATTCAAGCAGGACGGCATCGACGGCTCGGGCATCTCCACTCTGATGTCGGATGCCGGGCTCACCAACGGAGCCTTCTACGCCCACTTCGCATCCAAGGACGACCTCGTCGCCCACGTCGTGGCCGACCAACTGCGCACACAGGTCGCGAGGTACGGCACCCTGCGGCCCGGTCGCCAGGGTCTCGAAGACCTGGTTCGCGACTACCTGTCGCCCGAGCACCGGGACCACCCCGGCGACGGATGCCCCTCCGCCGCGCTGCTCGACGAGATCAGCCGCTGCGGGGACGAGACGCAGCAGGCCTACACCGAGGGCGCACGAGACATCGTGGACGAGATCGCCGCCCGCCTGACGCCTGCGAATCCGCAGTCCGCCCGGGGCAGGGCCATCGGGCTCTACACCATGATGGTGGGCACGTTGCAGCTCTCCCGAGCCCTCTCCGACCAGAAGTTCTCGGACGAGGTCCTGGCGCAGGGGATCGAGAACGCCCTCTCCTTCATGCCCTGAGGAGGGAACTGTTCACGGCCTCGCACAACGCGGCCGAGGGCGAAGACCACCAGGCTCAAGGCCGCCCGATGCGACGGTCACGGCCAGTGGAATCACGTCGTTCGAGACTGTCACGACGACGCGCCCGGCAGCGCAACGTGACGTACTCGTTCCTCTTCATGAGGGCCAGCGGGGACCAGCTGCGCGAGCTCACACCTCTCATCGAGGCCGACCGGATCCGGCCCGAAGTCGACACCGTGCTTTCCGTTCGAATCGCCCCGAGGAGCGCGGGAGTACGTCGAAGCAGGGGGCGTGAAGGCAGGCAAGGTCGTCGTCAGGATGACGTTACGGAACACTGCCCAGCTCATCGATCACGGTCTTCCACGAGCGCGGACGACAACGTCACCCGCCGCGAGAAGCGCCCGCAAACCCAACGGAAGGCCCTGGACATGACCACACCGCAGAATCCCCCGTCTCCCTCGACGTCGTCCTACAAGAACGCGCCGACCCGTTCCGTGTCCGCTCACGGCGAGGACTTCGCCTACCGGGAGCTCGGCCCCGCGGAGGGCGTGCCGCTGATCCTCCTGATCCACCTGGCTGGGGTCCTGGACAACTGGGACCCGCGCGTCGTCGACGGACTCGCCGCGAGCCGTCGGGTCATCACCTTCGACAATCGCGGGGTAGGCGGCTCGAGCGGTTCCACGCCGGACACCATCGAGGAGATGGCACGCGACGCCGTGCTGTTCATCCGCGCCCTCGGATTCGACCAGGTCGATCTGCTCGGCCTGTCGATGGGCGGCTTCATCGCACAGGTCATCGCGGAAGCCGAGCCGCGCCTCGTCCGCAAGGTCATCCTCGCCGGCACGGGGCCCGCCGGAGGGCCCGGCATCGACAAGGTCCCGGCACTCACCGTCCAGGCGACACTCAAGGGTGCCCTGACCCGCCAGGACCCCAAGCTCTCTCTCTTCTTCACAGCGACCGCAAGCGGCAAGCAGGCCGGGCGCGACTTTCTGGAACGGCTGAAGGAGCGTACGCAGGACCGCGACAAAGACATCTCGCTACCGTCGTTCCGCGCCCAGTTGAAGGCCATCAAACGCTGGGGCCGCCAGGCACCCTCGGACCTGTCGAAGATCCACCAGCCGATCCTCGTGGCAAACGGCGAGAACGACCGGATGGTGCCCAGCCAGAACACACTCGACCTGGCCGCACGCCTCCCCCGGAGCGAACTCGTCCCCCTCTATCCGGATGCCGGTCACGGGGGAATCTTCCAGTACCACGATGAATTCGTGGCAAGTGCGCTCGACTTCCTTGCGTCTTGAGCCTGAGCGGATGCCCTTGGAGCCGGTCCACCATGGGGCCTTGCCGATGCGAGTCAACCGGGTGCCGTAGGCCAGGGCATCCTCGGCGAGGGCAAGGCCCGAAACGCGACGTCGGTGCTGCACTCCCGTGCCCAGGGCATCCGTGTCCCGACCGCGCTGGTGGTCCGGGAGCTGAAGACCGACGGTCCTGAACGGTTCGTCGTGCAGGCCGGCTGGCGCGATCATTCCCGCCGCACGACCACGGCGATGACGGCAACGGATGCCACTCGGCAGGGCCGTACGGTGCTGACTGGAGGCTGACGGGATGGCCATGGCGGGCCACAGTCGCGGCCGCCGCCCTGGGCACGCTCGCGATCGTGCTGTACCTGGAACCCACCAGGTAACAGCTGATGGCCATCGCCACCATGCTCTCCGCTCTCCGCTCTCCGCTCTCCGCTCTCGACCTTGCCATCCCTGCCCTCCTCGCCCTGACACTCCTGAAGGGGCGTCTGAATCGCCGCCACACCGCCGGTCTGGCCTGTGCGGCGCTCGCGATCGGGCTCATCGCGCTGCGATG
This sequence comes from Streptomyces sp. NPDC020489, assembly GCF_044386545.1. NCBI lineage: Bacteria > Bacillati > Actinomycetota > Actinomycetes > Kitasatosporales > Streptomycetaceae > Streptomyces > Streptomyces sp. NPDC020489. The sequence goes on along the minus strand of NZ_JBIRUZ010000023.1, from coordinate 8,987 downwards.
AACTCACCGGCCATCCGTCGTCGGGGCGCTGTTGCGGCTATGACCTCAGGTAGGTCATGACGTGCCGGACGCGGGTTGCAGCCCTCCGGGCAGTAGGACGAAAGGTCCTTCGCCGTAGCCGGAGTGCTTGAACCCGCCGTGCGGCATCTCGGCGGCCAGCGGGATGCGCGGATCGTGGCGATGCACCCGCTCGGGCCGGCGCCAGGGGCGACGACGTCGTGGTGCGCCCTCATGACGTGCCCTTCCCAGGGTCTTCGACGGTTGACTCGTGGACCGATCGGTCATGCCGCTCGGTGGTGGGGTGCCAGGGTGGCGTGGATCTGGTCGCGGATGTCGGCGAGCACGGCTTCGTCGCTGCGGTGCAGATACAGGGTTGCCGTGACGCTGATGTGGATGATCGCGGTGATGACCCGCGCCAGCGTCGCCGCGGCGGCGGCATCGATGTGCTCGTCGCGGACGAGCAGGCCGGTGATCCCGGCCTCGAGGCGGCCCGCGAGGGCTAGACCCGCTTGCCGGTAGGGCTCGGCCGGGTCGCCGAAGACAAGTTCGTGCAGGTAGGTGCGGCCGTTCTCGATGTGCTCCCTCGCGCATTCCACCACGGGACGGATGAGAGCGATGACCGGCTCCAGTAAACCCTGTCCGACGGCGGCGTTCGCGGCGGCGAGGCCGGAGTCGATGGCGGCGGCGAACTTCTCGTTCTGCACCATGATCAGCAACTCGGCCTTCGTGGACGCGTACAGGTAGAGAGTGCCGATCGCGACGTCGGCCCGGTGGGCGATCTGCTGTGTCGTGACCCCGCTGACGCCGTGTTCGGCGAACAGTTCGCGGGCCGCGGTCATGATGCGCTCACGCTTGGCCTGTTTGGCCCGCTCGCGGCGCCCGATCGGCATGTGGCCGCGTCCCATGGGACCTCCCTTGACAATAATTCTGAGTGGACTCATAGTTGAGTCTACTCGGGTTGATGGAGTGAGGCGAGACCCGGATGTCGCTCCGAAGTGGCTGACCTGTCCTCACGCCCGGATAAATAGGATGAAGACAAGGAGTGGCGCCCCATGCGAGCGTTCGTCGTCACCAAGTACAAGGAGCCGCTGCAGGAGGCGGACGTCCCCGAACCCACCGTCGGGGAGCACGACGTGCTCGTCCGGGTGGAGGCCGCCGGCCTGAACCCGCTGGATGAGAAGATCCGCGCCGGTGAGTTCAAGCAGGTCCTGCCCTACAAGCTGCCGCTGATCCTGGGCAACGATGTCGCGGGCACCGTCATCAGCGTCGGGACGGCGGTGCGCGGCTTCAAGCCCGGAGACGAGGTCTACGCCCGGCCCCACCAGGACCGCATCGGCACGTTCGCCGAGCGCATCGCCGTAGCGGAGGGCGACCTGGCGCTCAAGCCCGCCTCGATCAGCATGGAAGAGGCCGGCTCGCTGCCGCTGGCGGCGCTCACGGCGTGGCAGGCCCTGGTGGAGCGCGGGAACGTGCGGCCCAGGCAGAAGGTTCTCATCCACGCCGGCGCCGGCGGGGTCGGTTCGATCGCGATCCAGCTCGCCGCGCACCTCGGGGCGCACGTCGCCACGACCGCCAGCGGTTCCAACGCGGACTTCGTGCGCGCGCTCGGCGCGGACACCGTGATCGATTACCGCACCCAGGACTTCGAGCAGCTCCTGACCGGCTACGACCTGGTGCTGGACAGCCTCGGTGGGGAGACTCTCGAGAAGTCCCTGCGGGTGCTCAAGCCCGGCGGCAAGGCCATAGGGATCGCCGGCCCCCCGGACCCCGCGTTCGCCCGCGAGGTCGGCTTGAATCCGCTGATGCGCCTGGCGGTCGCGGGCCTGAGCGGCAAGATCCGCAGGCAGGCCAAGAAGCTCGGCGTGACATACGAGTTCCTGCTCATGCGCGCCAGCGGCGACCAGCTCCGCCAGATCACCACCCTCATCGACCAGGGCGCGGTGCGTCCGGTCGTGGGAAAGGTGGTCGGCTTCGACCAGACCCCGCAGGCCCTGGAGTCCCTGTCCCAGGGCGGCATCCGCGGCAAGGCCGTCATCGCCAACAGCTGACCCGCCGCAACCGCGACGGGCGACACGAAACACGCAGCACACAGACCACAGAACACAGAACACAGAACACGCAAGGAGAATCCGTCATGAGCAGCACCGACACCCCTGACGAAGCCGTCATCACTTCCTACGCGAAGGCCCCGGCCCGCACTGTCAATGCCGGTGGCGTCACCTACGCCTACCGCGAGCTCGGACCGAAGGGCGGCATCCCCGTCGTCTTCTTCGTCCACCTCGCCGCGACCCTGGACAACTGGGACCCCCGCATCATCGATCCCATCGCGAAGGGCCGTCACGTCATCGCCTTCGACAACCGCGGTGTCGGGGCATCCACCGGTCAGGTGCCGGACAGTGTCGAGGCGATGGCCGACGACGCCTACACCTTCATCAGGGCGCTCGGGTACGACAAGATCGACGTCTTCTCCTTCTCCCTCGGCGGCATGGTCGCCCAGGCCCTGGTGGTCAAGCACCCCGAGCTCGTCCGCAAGCTGGTCCTCACCGGCACCGGGCCCAAGGGCGGCAAGGACATGGACAAGGTCGCCAGAGTCACCTACTGGGACATCCTGCGTGCCACGTTGACCCGCTCGGACCCCAAGGAGTTCCTGTTCTTCAACCGCAATGCCGCCGGCAAGGCCGCCGGGCGCGCGTTCGTCAACCGGCTCAAGGAGCGCACCGTCGACCGCGACGCGGACATCAAGACGAAGGCGTTCCAGACGCAGCTGAAGGCCATCAAGAAGTGGGGGCGCTCCACCCCCGACGACCTGTCGACCGTCACGCAGCCCACCCTGATCGCCAACGGCGACAACGACCGCATGGTGCCGTCGGTCCTGTCGGAGGACCTGCACCGGCGCATCAAGGGCAGCGAGCTGATCATCTACCCCGACTCCGGGCACGGCGGCATCTTCCAGTACCACAAGGAGTTCGCCCCCGTCGCGGTCGAGTTCCTGGCTCGATGACCCCCACCTGACCAGGAAAAAGGGCAACATCATGAGCACGTCACCGGTCGCCGCGCCCCCGGAAGTGAAGAAGCCTCTCACCTCCTCGATCATGCTGTGGGTGCGCACCGACCAGCCCCGCCAGACCGGCATGGACCACTGGAAGGGCCCGCACTCAGGGATCATCTCCGCCACCCCGGGGCTGGAGGAGTATCGGCAGATCCACCTAGCCGAGCTCAACACCGGCCTGTGGCCGACCATCGACGGGGTCCAGACCGCGATCCCCGCCGACCGGAAGATCGACGGCGTCGCGGAAGTCACCTTCCAATCGGTGCTCGCCCCCCTGAAAGGGCGCGAGCAGACGAAGCTGGCCTACGCCGACGAGATCAACGTGTTCCGCCGCACCCTGCTCTACGCCGGCCCGCCGAACTCCTCTCGGTGGTACGACGTCGCAGGCCGCGGAGAGGTGGTCGGTGCCCGCGCGCTGATCTACCTTCGCCGCAGGGACGGGGTCGGCGCCGGCGCCTTCCGGAAGTTCGTCAACGAGCAGCTCGCCCCCGCGCTCGCCGGCACCGGAGTGCTGAAGGAACTGCGCACGCAGACGTTCCTGCCCTGGACGAAGAAGCTCTGGGACACCCCGGACGTCGCCCACGACAACCCCCACGACCAGCGCTTCCACGCCTCGGTCAGCCTCGGGTTCACCGACACCGCGGCACGGGACGCCTTCTTCACCGGCAACGCGATCGAGGACCTGTCCAACCGGCTGGCACCGCAAGTCTCCGCGATCCACGCCTACGACGTCGCCGCCACCTTCACCTACGTCAAGAACGGCGAGATCCTCCCGCACTACCAGGAGTGAGCAGCGCAGACGGGAAGCGGGACCGCCGGATCTGCTCGGCACATCCATTCGCCCCGGCTTCCTTGCCCTCCTCTCACCCCGATCGCCGTCTGATACCCACCACGCATCCGGAGCCAGCCATGAGCGAGCAGCAGAGCACCATCCACTACGAGCGCACCTCACCGCAGACCGCGAAGATCACCTTCGCCAACCCGCCCGTCAACCTCATCACCGGCGAGACGGTCCTGCGCCTCATCGAGATCGTCACCGAACTGGCCACGGACCCGGACATCCAGGTCGTGGTGTTCGACAGCGCCACCCCCGACTTCTTCTACAACCACTTCGACCTGGCCGCCGCCGCCGACTTCCCCGCCCCCGAGGACCCGGACGCGGTGCCGGCATGGACGAATCTGGTCCTGGAACTCTCCAGAGCGCCCTACATCACGATCGCGGCCATCCGTGGACGCACCCGAGGCGGCGGGAACGAACTCTCCCTCGCCCTCGATCTGCGCTACGCCAGCCGGGAGAAGGCGATCTTCGGACAGCCCGAGGTCGGTAACGGGCTGCTGCCCGGCGGTGGCGGCGCCGAGCGCCTGCCCCGGGCCATCGGACGCGACCGCGCCCTGGAAGCCATCCTCACCAGCGACGACTACGACGCCGACACCGCCGAACGCTGGGGCTGGGTCACCCGCGCCCTCCCCGACAGCGAACTTGACGCCTTCGTCGGCACCGTCGCCGCCCGGCTCGCCTCCTTCGACCGCACCTCACTCGCCTCGGCCAAAGCCCAGATCAACCGGGCATCCCTGCCCCCGGACGCGGACCTGGTCGCCGCGTACGGCGAGTTCGCCCACTCCCTCACCCTCCCTGGTTTCCTCACCCGGGCCGCAGGCACGCAGGCCGTCGTCGAACAGGTCGGCATCGACTTCGAGTACCGGCTCGGGCACTACATCGGCATCGCCAACCAGCAACGCTGAAATCCACCAGGAAACGAGGACGGACGCAGCGGATGCCGCGTCCGTCCTCGTATGCCGCGGGGCTCACCCGATTTTCGACGTCTCCCGCACTGTGGTTGACCGGCGCGCCAGCATCGCGGGCGAATGCTGACAAGTCGGCGTCCGCGTCGCGGCACAGGCCGATCGGCCAGGACGCACCTCCACGTGGCTCAGCCTGCACCCGCTGACACTGCTGCGAGTGGTGGCGGGGAAAGGCCCTGACGGTCCTGGACGAACTACACCGGATGATGCGCGAACGAGTGCGTGCCGAGCATGGCCTGACCGAGCTTCGCCGACAACCGAAGAACAAGCTCAGGCGTCCGTGCTGGGCAGGTCCGGGTAAAGCGCCTCCACCGGGCCGCTCAGGGCCGCCTTGACCCCCTTGGTCAAGTCGTCGGCCAGGACCTCGTATTCTCCGGCCTCGACGGCGTCGTAGACCGCCTTCACCAGCTGCGTCGGCTGCATCTTGGGTCCGTCAGCGTGCGCGGCCATGTCGGTGTCGACGTAGCCCATGTGCACACCCGTCACGTGGACTCCCATGGGTGCGAACTCGATGCGCAGCGAGTTGGTGGCCGACCACAGCGCGGCCTTGGACGCGCTGTAGGCGCCGCCGAACGCATACCAGCTGGCAACGGAGTGCACGTCGATGAGGAGTGAGCCCGTCTTGCCGGCGAGGACCGGTGCGAAGGCGCGGGCGAGGAAGAGCGGCCCGAAGAAGTTCGTCTCCATGTTCGCCCGGATGTCCGCCTCGGTGACGTCCAGCAGGCTCGCGCTCGGCGGCGTGGCGCCCGCGTTGTTGACGAGCACGGTGACATCCGCCGCGTCGGCGACGGCCGCGGCGATCGACGCGCGGTCGGTGACGTCAAGGGTCAGGGGGACGATGCGTTCATCCTCCCAGGCGCGGGGGGAACGGGCGGTGGCGTAGACCTTGGTGGCGCCGCGTGCCAGGGCGTCGTGGACGAAGTGGGTGCCGAGACCGCCATTGGCGCCGGTGACGAGGACGACTGATCCGTCGAGCGAGGGCATTGCTTCTCCTTCTTTCCCGGGGGTGTGAAGTGCGTGGCTGCGCACGGATGGAGCAATGACGACTCGCTCTGCCGTGGAAGAATGAGCGGAGCCATATTGGATCCCACGCGGTAATGACTGCCATCATAACCGAGTGTAGTCAGAAATTATTGCTGGAGGTCACCGCCATGCCTGTCGCCCCCCGGTCGGTCGGACGGCGCGAGCGGAACAAGCAGGAAAAGCTCGACCGCATCGTCGCCGCCGCCAGCGAACTGTTCGCCGAACACGGCGTCGATGAGGTCACCACCCAGCAGATCGCGGACAAGGCCGACATCGGCACCGGGACCCTGTTCCTTTACGCCAAGACCAAGGGCGAACTCCTCCTGCTGGTGCAGAACACCAAGTACGCCGAAGCGCTCGAGCGGGGCCGGGCGGACGCCGAGACCGTCACAGGCGTGCTGGACGCAGTGCTGGCGATCGCCCGGCCGATCGTGGAGTGCAACCGCACCCAGATCGACAACGGACGCACCTACCTGCGAGAGATGGTCTTCGGCGACCCCGAGGAGCCCCGGCACGGCGAAGCACTCGCCATCGTCGCGCAGACCGAGGAGGCCGTCGCCGCCGTGCTGCGCCGAGACGATCGGGTCACGGAGGGCGACGCCGCGACGCTGGCACACATCGTGTCCGCCGTGATGTTCCTCAGCATGGCGGCGAGCATGAACATCGCCTTGAGCGTCGAGGAGATCATGCAGGAGATCCGGGGGCAGGTTGCCGTCGTGCTGCCTCACTGACGCCCGGCCTCAGCCTCAGGCCCACGCGACCACCCGGGTGGTCCTCGGCCGCCCGGGTGGTCCTCGGCCGCGTCATGGCCCGAATCCCTAAAGGGCAGGCCATCCAGCCGCCTCTACCCATTCCGACATGGCCGCAGGGGTGGGGTGGGCGGCCGGTGAACCACCGCCCCCGCGCGCCGCCGGGATTTCGGGGATTGCCTGTCTACGGGGCATAGAGCCCCGTCGCACAGCCCCTTACCCCAGGATTCCGAGTCGAGGCCCCTGTGGTGCGGTCAGGACTTTGTGGGTCGATTCCAGGATCTTCTCCGACAGTTCCGACCGGCGAGAACGGCGGCGATCCGCCGACCGTCTTCCGTTTTCGACCACGGGGCGAGCGGGCTCCATGGCCCGAGCAAGAGCGCCTGTCGCGCTCCGGGGATCCGATGAGCCGGCCCGTCACCACGGACCGGGCGTCAGCGACTGTACCGAACCCCCGCAGGTGTTACTCGTCGAGGAACTGAATGGCGTGCTTCAGGAATCGCTCGGGATACTGGAACTGCGCCCCATGCCCGGCATCGGGGTAGATCAGCAGTTGCGCGTCGGGGATGTTCTGGGCGAGGTGCCAGGAGTTGATCGAGGCGATCATCACGTCGTTCTCGCCGTTGAGGACCAGCGTCGGCTGGGTGATCGCGTTCAGGTGGGCGTAGGGGTTCTCGCCCGGCAGCGGTTCCGCGTAGGCCATAGTCGCTTCGAACTGCGCCTGTGCGACCGCGGGCGAGCTCGGCGGGTCCTGGTCGACCCGCTGGTGGCGGCGCTCCCAGAAGGCCTTGCCCGCTTGCTTCGCGGCTTCCGAGCGGCCGAAGAACAGGAAGAGGAAGTCCTCCAGGGTGGGGACCGGGTTCAGGGCGTACTGAGGCACCTCGGGGTCACTTGTCGGGTCCCCGCCTCGGAGGCCGGTGCCGAGCAAGAGGAGCTTGCGCACCAGCTGGGGATGGCGCAGCGTGACCTCCTGCGCCTGGAAACCGCCGAGCGAGAAGCCGAGCAGGTCGACCTGCTCCAGCCCCAGCGCCCGGATGACCGCGGCGATGTCGTCGGCCATGTCCTCGATCCGGTTACGCGGCGTGCCCGATGACGAGGCGACGCCGCGGCCGTTGAACAGGATGACCTCACGGCCTTCGGCCAGGCCGTCGGTGAGCAGCGGGTCCCAGTTGTCCATCCCTCCGCGGAAGTGCTGGACCAGGAAGATCGGGACGCCCGAGGGCTTGCCCCAGCGCCGGTAGGCGAATCGGTCGCCGTCGACCTCGATGTACTGGGTCGGTGCGGTCACATGTGTGTCACTCATGGCCTGAGCCTTTCTGGAGGGGATGAGCAATAAGATGACGATCGTCATCTAAAAAGTCAAGCTCTTTGATGTCGATCGACATCTATGTATGCTGGACTGTCGAGCGTCGACCGAGGAAGGGACGGCTGGACATGCGGGTCACCAAGGCACAGGCAGAGCAGAACCGGGCCCACATCGTCGCGACAGCCGCCAGGCTGTTCCGTGAGCGCGGATACGACGGTGTCGGCGTGGCAGAACTGATGGCAGCCGCCGGGTTCACCCATGGCGGGTTCTACAAGCACTTCCGCTCCAAGGCCGACCTGATGGCCGAAGCGTCCGCGAGCGGGCTCTCGCAGACCGTGGCACGTACAGAAGGTCTGGACCCCGCCGAGTTCGTCGAGCGCTACGTCTCGCGGGAGCATCGCGACGGGCGCGGCGACGGCTGCACCATCGCGGCCCTCGGCGGCGACGCCGCACGCCAGCCGGCAGACATCAAGACAGAGTTCGCAGCCGGGATCGAGAACCTGCTGACGGCTCTTCAGACCCAGAGTGATACGCCGGGGAATGCGGACCAGCGCACGACCCGCACGATGGTGATCCACATGCTCGCCCACTCGGTCGGCGCGGTCATGTTGTCCCGCGCCTGCCCGGACGGCTCTCCGCTGGCGGACGAAATCCTCGATATCTGCCGCGAGGAGATTCTCGCGTCACTGGCACACGGCAACAACGACCAGCCGGCGACACGGAGTCCACAAGCCTGACGGCCGCGGTCCGAACGTGCGGGTCGCGCAGGCCTCCCACCGGGGACGTCTTCCCGTTGCACGCGCGTGAAGACAGGCCAATCCAACAGGAAGGAAGGCGCATTCGACCTGCTGCACGGGCAGGGCGAGAACATGACCGGCCACCCCCTCAGCAAACGGCACGGCTCACTGGAGGAGCTGTTCCTCCACAACCGCCGCGGACTACGGCATTGCTCCGCTGGTTCTTAGTACTGCAACGGTGCTTGCCGTGACTGCTGGCCAGCTCGGTCGTTGGTGTGGTCATGGGTGGGGACCTTGCTGATGTCAGGTTGTGGGCGGGT
>NZ_JBIRUZ010000022.1:25650-117477 GCF_044386545.1 Streptomyces sp. NPDC020489 | reverse complement strand
TGCCGCGGGCGCGCCCCGGCGGGCTGGGCCGGGCCCCGGGGGGCCCGGGGGCCCCGGGGCCCCCCCCGCCCCGGGGGGGGGGGGGGGGGGGGGCCCCCCCCCCCCCCCCGGGCGCCACGTTTCTGCTGAGGCGGGAAGCGGCTCAGTTGTCCTCGTGGGCGACCGCGCGACGAGCGTCCGCGTCCAGGACGCCCCAGTTGATCAGCTGCTCGGTGAGGACCGAGGGCGACTGGTCGTAGATGACGGCGAGTGTGCGCAGGTCGTCCTGGCGGATCGAGAGCACCTTGCCGTTGTAGTCACCGCGCTGCGACTGGATCGTCGCCGCGTAGCGCTGGAGGGGGCCCGCCTTCTCGGCCGGGACGTGGGCCAGCCGCTCCAGGTCCAGGACCAGCTTCGGCGGCGGCTCGGCGGCACCGCCCGGCGTGGTGCCCGGCAGCAGCTCCTGGACGGGTACGCCGTAGAAATCCGCCAACTCGGCGAGACGCTGCACGGTCACGGCACGGTCGCCACGCTCGTACGAACCGACCACGACCGCCTTCCAGCGTCCCTGGGACTTCTCCTCGACACCGTGGAGGGAAAGCCCTTGCTGGGTGCGGATGGCCCGGAGCTTGGCCCCGAGCTGTTTGGCGTATTCGCTGGACATATAGCTCCCCGGACACTGTGTCGACGCGGATGGTGTGATCCAAGCCGCGCGGCTGGTAACTCACTGTGAGGTTACGCAGCGTTACTCTTCTGCGTCAAGCCGAATGAGCCGCACCGCCTCTTCCGTGGTTGTGGTGGGCGATTAGGCCAGGGGGGTGATCGGGGGCGTCGTTCCGGCCTGCTACCGTGGATGGCGCAATTCCGACGTCCTTTAAGGTCCGTCCCGTGAGGCGGAGAAGGAGGTCCGTTTCATATGGACAAGCACAACCAGCAGGACTCCCAGGCCGAGGCGGCGCCCGATGCGCGGCCCGTTCTCGAAGGCCCCGACATCGCACGGGTGTTGACCCGTATCGCCCACGAGATCGTCGAACGCGCCAAGGGCGCCGACGACGTGGTGCTCCTCGGCATCCCGACCCGTGGCGTCTTCCTCGCCCAGCGGCTCGCCGCCAAGCTGGAGCAGATCACCGAGCGCAAGATTCCGGTCGGTTCGCTCGACATCACCATGTACCGGGACGACCTGCGCATGCACCCGCCGCGTGCGCTGGCCCGCACCGAGATCCCCGGTGACGGCATCGACGGCCGCCTCGTCGTCCTCGTCGATGACGTGCTCTTCTCCGGCCGCACCATCCGCGCCGCCCTCGACGCCCTGAACGACATCGGGCGTCCGCGCGCGGTGCAGCTCGCGGTCCTCGTCGACCGCGGCCACCGCGAACTGCCCATCCGCGCCGACTACGTCGGCAAGAACCTCCCCACGTCGCTGCGGGAGACGGTCAAGGTCCAGCTTGCCGAGGAGGACGGTCGCGACACCGTGCTGCTCGGCGCGAAGCAGACCCCGTAGCGAGACGGCGAGCGACGCCGGCCTTCGGCGTGCCCGCACGTGCCCGTAATCTCCCGAACTTCCCTACGGAGCCTGACAGATGCAGCGTCATCTCATCTCGGCCGCCGACCTCACCCGCGACGACGCCGTCCTCATCCTCGACACCGCCGAGGAGATGGCCCGGGTCGCCGACCGGCCGATCAAGAAACTGCCGACCCTGCGCGGCCGCACGATCGTCAACCTCTTCTTCGAGGACTCCACGCGCACGCGCATCTCCTTCGAGGCCGCCGAGAAGCGCCTGTCCGCGGACGTCATCAACTTCACCGCCAAGGGCTCCAGCGTGTCCAAGGGTGAGTCCCTCAAGGACACCGCCCAGACCCTGGAGGCCATGGGCGTCGACGCGGTCGTCATCCGGCACGGCGCCTCCGGGGCGCCGTACCGCCTCGCCAACTCCGGCTGGATCGACGCGGCCGTGATCAACGCCGGCGACGGCACCCACCAGCACCCCACCCAGGCCCTGCTGGACGCCTTCACCATGCGCCGCCGGCTCGTCGGGCGGGACGCCGGGATCGGCCAGGACCTGTCCGGCCGGCGCATCACGATCGTCGGTGACGTCCTGCACAGCCGGGTCGCCCGCTCCAACGTCGACCTGCTGCACACCCTCGGCGCCCAGGTCACCCTCGTCGCGCCGCCCACCCTGGTGCCGGTCGGCGTCGAGACCTGGCCCTGCGAGGTGTCGTACGACCTCGACAGCACGCTGGCCAAGTCCGACGCGGTGATGATGCTGCGGGTGCAGCGCGAGCGGATGAACGCCGCGTTCTTCCCGACCGAGCGCGAGTACTCGCGGCGCTACGGGCTCGACGGCGACCGCATGGCGCGGATGCCCGAGCACGCCATCGTGATGCACCCCGGGCCGATGGTCCGCGGCATGGAGATCACCGCCGAGGTCGCCGACTCCGACCGCTGCACCGTGGTGGAGCAGGTCGCAAACGGAGTCTCCATCCGGATGGCCGTTCTGTACCTGCTGCTGGGTGGCAACGAGCCCGCCGTCAGCCACACCCGTACCGAGGAGAAGTAACAGACATGAGCAAGATCCTGATCCGTGGTGCGAAGGTGCTCGGCGGCGAGCCGCAGGACGTCCTGATCGACGGTGAGGTCATCGCCGAGGTGGGCACCGGCCTGTCGGACGAGGGCGCCGAGGTCGTCGAGGCCGGCGGCAAGGTCCTCCTGCCGGGCCTGGTCGACCTGCACACCCATCTGCGCGAGCCCGGCCGCGAGGACTCCGAGACCGTGCTCACCGGCACGCGCGCGGCGGCCTCCGGCGGCTACACGGCCGTGTTCGCCATGGCCAACACCTTCCCCGTCGCCGACACCGCCGGTGTGGTCGAGCAGGTCTGGCGACTGGGCCGGGAGCACGGGTACTGCGACGTGCAGCCCATCGGCGCCGTCACCGTCGGCCTGGAGGGCCGCAAGCTCGCCGAGCTGGGCGCGATGCACGAGTCGGCGGCCGGTGTGACCGTCTTCTCCGACGACGGCAAGTGCGTCGACGACGCCGTGATCATGCGCCGGGCGCTGGAGTACGTGAAGGCCTTCGGCGGCGTCGTCGCCCAGCACGCGCAGGAGCCGCGCCTGACCGAGGGCGCCCAGATGAACGAGGGCGTCGTCTCCGCCGAGCTGGGCCTGGGCGGCTGGCCCGCGGTGGCCGAGGAGTCGATCATCGCCCGCGACGTCCTGCTCGCCGAGCACGTCGGCTCCCGCGTCCACATCTGCCACCTGTCGACCGCCGGGTCCGTCGAGATCGTCCGCTGGGCCAAGTCCCGCGGCATCGACGTCACCGCCGAGGTCACCCCGCACCACCTGCTCCTCACCGACGAGCTGGTGCGCACGTACAACCCGGTCTACAAGGTCAACCCGCCGCTGCGCACCGAGCGCGACGTGCTCGCCCTGCGCGAGGCGCTCGCCGACGGCACGATCGACATCGTGGCCACCGATCACGCCCCGCACCCGCACGAGGACAAGGACTGCGAGTGGGCCGCGGCCGCGATGGGGATGGTGGGCCTGGAGACCGCGCTGTCGGTGGTGCAGGAGACCATGGTGGACACCGGGCTCCTCACCTGGGCCGGGGTCGCCGACCGGATGTCCTTCACGCCCGCGCGGATCGGGCAGGCCACCGGACACGGTCGCCCCGTCTCGGCAGGTGAGCCCGCCAACCTCACGCTCGTCGACACGGAATACCGTGGGGACGTGGACCCCGCGGGCTTCGCCTCGCGCAGCCGGAACACCCCGTACGAGGGGCGTGAGCTGCCGGGCCGTGTCACGCACACGTGGCTCCGGGGCAAGGCCACGCTCGTCGACGGGAAGCTCACGTGACATCTGAAATCCTGCTGGCCGCCGAGCAGAAATCGGCTGAGGTCACCGACTGGGCCGCCCGTATCGGCTGGCTCGTCGGACTGGCGTTGTTCGTCGCGCTCATCTACTGGCTGATGCGCGAGGGCTGGAAGTGGCGCGGCACGCTCCAGGGCGACCTGCCCGAGCTGCCCAGCGCGCCCTCGGAGCCCGGTGCGGCCAGACTGACGATGAGCGGCCGCTACCACGGCTCCACCACCGCCGGGCAGTGGCTCGACCGCATCGTGGCGCACGGCCTCGGCACCCGCAGCCTGGTCGAGCTCACCCTGACGGAGGCGGGACTGGACGTCGTACGCCCCGGGGCCGCCGACTTCTTCGTCCCCCGCGCGGCGCTGCGCGAGGCCCGGCTCGACAAGGGCATCGCCGGCAAGGTCCTCACCGAGGGCGGGCTGCTGGTCGTGACCTGGGAACACGGCGACCGGCTGATCGACTCCGGGTTCCGCTCCGACCGGGCGGCCGAGCACAACGAGTGGGTCGACGTCATCAACTCCATGATCAACAAGACGGAAACGGAAGGCGCACGATGACCACCTCCACAAGGGGAGCCTCGAAAGCTCCCGCGGTACTCGTCCTGGAGGACGGCCGGATCTTCCGCGGCCGCGCCTACGGGGCCGTGGGGGAGACCTTCGGCGAGGCCGTGTTCTCCACCGGCATGACCGGCTACCAGGAGACCCTGACCGACCCCTCGTACGCCCACCAGATCGTCGTCGCGACCGCCCCGCAGATCGGCAACACAGGCTGGAACGACGAGGACGACGAGTCGCGGCGCATCTGGGTCTCCGGCTACGTCGTGCGCGACCCCGCGCGCGTACCGTCCAACTGGCGCGCCAAGCGGTCCCTGGACGAGGAGCTGGTGGCGCAGGGCATCGTCGGCATCAGCGACATCGACACCCGCGCGCTCACCCGCCACCTGCGCGAGCGCGGCTCCATGCGCGCCGGGGTCTTCTCCGGCGAGGCGATCGCCACCGAGTCCGAGCTCGTCGCGCGCGTGCAGGCCCAGCCGCACATGAAGGGCGCCTCGCTGTACGAGGAGGTCGCCACCCAGGAGGCGTACGTCGTCCCCGCGGTCGGCGAGAAGAGGTTCACCGTCGCCGCCGTGGACCTGGGCATCAAGGGCATGACCCCGCACCGCATGGCCGAGCGCGGCATCGAGGTGCACGTCCTGCCCGCCACGGCGACCGCCGAGGACGTCTACGCGGTCGACCCGGACGGCGTGTTCTTCTCCAACGGCCCCGGCGACCCCGCCACCGCCGACCACCCGGTCTCCGTCATGCAGGCGGTCCTGGAGCGCGGCACCCCGCTGTTCGGCATCTGCTTCGGCAACCAGATCCTCGGCCGCGCCCTCGGCTTCGGCACCTACAAGCTGAAGTACGGCCACCGCGGCATCAACCAGCCGGTGCAGGACCGTACGACCGGCAAGGTCGAGGTCACCGCGCACAACCACGGCTTCGCCGTCGACGCGCCGCTCGACCAGGTCTCCGAGACCCCCTACGGCCGCGCCGAGGTCTCCCACGTCTGCCTGAACGACCAGGTCGTCGAAGGCCTCCGGCTCCTCGACCGCCCGGCGTTCAGCGTCCAGTACCACCCCGAAGCGGCAGCGGGCCCGCACGACGCCGCCTACCTGTTCGACCGCTTCGTATCCCTGATGGAGGGCCAGCGTGCCTAAGCGCACCGATATCCAGTCCGTCCTGGTCATCGGCTCCGGCCCGATCGTCATCGGTCAGGCCGCCGAGTTCGACTACTCCGGCACCCAGGCGTGCCGCATCCTGCGCGCCGAGGGCCTCAGGGTCATCCTGGTCAACTCCAACCCGGCGACGATCATGACCGACCCGGAGATCGCCGACGCCACCTACGTCGAGCCGATCACCCCGGAGTTCGTCGAGAAGATCATCGCCAAGGAGCGCCCCGACGCCCTGCTGCCGACCCTGGGCGGCCAGACGGCCCTCAACACGGCCATCTCGCTGCACGAGGCGGGCACGCTGGAGAAGTACGGCGTCGAACTGATCGGCGCCAACGTCGAGGCCATCAACAAGGGCGAGGACCGCGACCTCTTCAAGGGCGTCGTGGAGGAGGTCCGCAAGAAGATCGGGCACGGCGAGTCCGCCCGCTCGGTCATCTGCCACTCCATGGACGACGTCCTCCAGGGCGTCGAGACCCTGGGCGGCTACCCGGTCGTGGTCCGCCCCTCCTTCACCATGGGCGGCGCCGGCTCCGGCTTCGCCCACGACGAGGAGGAGCTGCGCCGCATCGCCGGGCAGGGCCTCACGCTCTCCCCGACCACCGAGGTGCTCCTGGAGGAGTCCATCCTCGGCTGGAAGGAGTACGAGCTGGAGCTGATGCGCGACAAGAACGACAACGTCGTGGTCGTCTGCTCCATCGAGAACTTCGACCCCATGGGCGTGCACACCGGCGACTCGATCACCGTCGCACCCGCCATGACGCTCACCGACCGCGAGTACCAAGTACTGCGCGACGTCGGCATCGCGATCATCCGCGAGGTCGGCGTCGACACCGGTGGCTGCAACATCCAGTTCGCGGTGAACCCCGAGGACGGTCGCGTGATCGTCATCGAGATGAACCCGCGCGTGTCGCGTTCCTCGGCCCTCGCCTCCAAGGCGACCGGCTTCCCGATCGCCAAGATCGCCGCGAAGCTCGCCGTCGGCTACACCCTCGACGAGATCCCCAACGACATCACGCGCGAGACCCCGGCCTCCTTCGAGCCCACGCTCGACTACGTGGTCGTCAAGGCCCCCCGGTTCGCCTTCGAGAAGTTCCCGCAGGCCGACTCCACGCTGACCACCACCATGAAGTCGGTCGGCGAGGCCATGGCCATCGGCCGCAACTTCACCGAGGCCTTCCAGAAGGCGCTGCGCTCGCTGGAGAAGAAGGGCAGCCAGTTCACCTTCGTCGGTGAGCCCGGCGACAAGGAGGCCCTGCTCGCGGAGTCCGTCCGGCCCACCGACGGCCGGATCAACACCGTCATGCAGGCCATCCGCGCGGGCGCCACCCCCGAGGAGGTCTTCGCGTACACGAAGATCGACCCCTGGTTCGTCGACCAGCTCTTCCTGATCAAGGAGATCGCCGACGAGCTCGCCCAGGCGCCGAAGCTGGACCCCGAGCTGCTGGCCGAGGCCAAGCGGCACGGCTTCTCCGACCAGCAGATCGGCGAGATCCGGGGCCTGCGCGAGGACGTCGTCCGCGAGGTGCGGCACGCGCTCGGCATCCGCCCGGTCTACAAGACGGTCGACACCTGCGCCGCCGAGTTCGCCGCGAAGACGCCGTACTTCTACTCCTCCTACGACGAGGAGACCGAGGTCGAGCGGCGCGAGAAGCCGGCCGTCATCATCCTCGGCTCCGGCCCCAACCGCATCGGCCAGGGCATCGAGTTCGACTACTCCTGCGTGCACGCCTCCTTCGCGCTGAGCGAGGCCGGGTACGAGACCGTGATGGTCAACTGCAACCCGGAGACCGTCTCCACGGACTACGACACCTCCGACCGCCTGTACTTCGAGCCGCTGACGCTGGAAGACGTGCTGGAGATCGTCCACGCGGAGTCCCTGGCGGGCCCCATCGCCGGTGTCGTCGTCCAACTGGGCGGCCAGACCCCGCTGGGCCTGGCGCAGGCGCTGAAGGACAACGGCGTGCCGATCGTGGGCACGTCCCCGGAGGCCATCCACGCCGCCGAGGACCGCGGCGCCTTCGGACGCGTGCTCGCCGAGGCGGGCCTGCCCGCCCCCAAGCACGGCACCGCGACCACCTTCGCCGAGGCCAAGGCCATCGCCGACGAGATCGGCTACCCGGTCCTCGTGCGGCCCTCGTACGTCCTCGGCGGCCGCGGCATGGAGATCGTCTACGACGAGACCCGCCTCGCCTCCTACATCGCCGAGTCGACCGAGATCAGCCCCTCCCGGCCGGTCCTGGTCGACCGGTTCCTGGACGACGCGATCGAGATCGACGTCGACGCGCTCTACGACGGCCAGGAGCTCTACCTCGGCGGTGTCATGGAGCACATCGAGGAGGCCGGCATCCACTCCGGCGACTCGGCGTGCGCGCTGCCCCCGATCACCCTGGGCGGCTTCGACATCAAGCGGCTGCGCGCCTCCACCGAGGCGATCGCCAAGGGTGTCGGGGTGCGCGGCCTGATCAACATCCAGTTCGCGATGGCCGGGGACATCCTCTACGTCCTCGAGGCCAACCCGCGCGCGTCCCGCACGGTCCCCTTCACCTCCAAGGCGACGGCGGTCCCGCTGGCCAAGGCCGCCGCCCGGATCTCGCTGGGCGCGACCATCGCCGAACTGCGCGCCGAGGGCCTGTTGCCGGCGAACAGCGACGGCGGCGAGCTGCCCTTCGACGCGCCGATCTCCGTCAAGGAGGCCGTCATGCCGTGGTCCCGCTTCCGGGACATCCACGGGCGCGGCGTCGACACGGTCCTCGGCCCGGAGATGCGCTCCACCGGCGAGGTCATGGGCATCGACTCGGTCTTCGGCACCGCCTACGCCAAGTCGCAGGCCGGCGCCTACGGGCCGCTGCCGACCAAGGGCCGCGCGTTCATCTCGGTCGCCAACCGGGACAAGCGCTCGATGATCTTCCCGGCGCGCGAGCTGGTCGCGCACGGCTTCGAGCTGCTCGCCACCTCCGGCACCGCCGAGGTCCTCAAGCGCAACGGCATCAACGCCAGGATCGTGCGCAAGCAGTCCGAGGGCACCGGCCCGAACGGCGAGAAGACCATCGTGCAGCTCATCCACGACGGCGAGGTCGACCTCATCGTCAACACCCCGTACGGCACCGGCGGCCGCCTCGACGGCTACGAGATCCGTACGGCGGCCGTGGCACGGTCGGTCCCCTGCCTGACGACGGTCCAGGCGCTCGCCGCCGCCGTCCAGGGCATCGACGCCCTCAACCACGGTGACGTGGGCGTCCGTTCGCTCCAGGAACACGCCGAACACCTGACCGCGGCCCGCGACTAGCAGCCGACGAGGGGGACACCGGGAACGGTGTCCCCCTCTTCATGAGGACTGAACATGTACAAGCTCTTCTTCCAGCTGGTCTTCAAGCGGCTCGACCCCGAGCAGGCGCACCACCTGGCCTTCCGCTGGATCCGCCTCGCCGCCCGCGTCCCGGTGCTGCGGACCTTCCTCGCCGCCGTGCTCGCCCCCCGCTACCGGGAGCTGCGCACCGAGGCCCTCGGGCTGCGGATGCACGGCCCCTTCGGGCTCGCCGCCGGCTTCGACAAGAACGCGGTCGCCGTCGACGGCATGTCGATGCTCGGCTTCGACCACATCGAGATCGGCACCGTGACGGGGGAGGCCCAGCCGGGCAACCCCAAGCAGCGGCTCTTCCGGCTCGTGAAGGACCGCGCGCTGATCAACCGCATGGGCTTCAACAACGAGGGCTCGCTGGCCGTCGCCGCGCGCCTGGCCTCCCGTACGCCGGTTTTCAAGACCGTCGTGGGCGTCAACATCGGCAAGACCAAGGTCGTCCCCGAGGACCAGGCCGTCGCCGACTACGTGAAGTCCACCGAGCGGCTGGCGCCCTACGCCGACTACCTGGTCGTGAACGTGTCCTCGCCGAACACACCGGGGCTGCGCAACCTCCAGGCCACCGAGGCGCTGCGCCCGCTGCTGAGCGCCGTTCGCGAGGCAGCCGACCGCACGGTGCCCTCGCGCCGCGTACCGCTGCTGGTGAAGATCGCGCCCGACCTCGCGGACGAGGACGTCGACGCGGTCGCCGACCTGGCCGTGGAGCTCGGCCTGGACGGGATCATCGCCACCAACACCACCGTCGCGCGCGAGGGCCTCGGTCTGACGTCCGAACCCTCGCTCGTCAAGGAGACCGGCGGCCTGTCCGGCGCCCCGCTGAAGGCCCGCTCCCTGGAGGTGCTCAGGCGCCTCTACGCGCGCGTGGGCGACCGCGTCACCCTCGTGGGCGTCGGCGGCGTGGAGAACGCCGAGGACGTCTGGCAGCGCATCCTGGCCGGTGCCACGCTCGTCCAGGGCTACAGCGCGTTCATCTACGAAGGGCCCTTCTGGGCCCGCGCCGTGCACAAGGGGCTTGCCGCGCGCCTGCGCACCAGCCCGTACGCCACGCTCGCCGACGCGGTCGGCGCCGACACAAGGAAGACGGCATGAGCTCTTTCGCACCCTTCGGCGCCCGTCTGCGCCGTGCCATGGACGAGCGCGGCCCCTTGTGCGTGGGCATCGACCCGCACGCCTCCCTGCTCGGCGAGTGGGGCCTGAACGACGACGTGGCCGGTCTGGAGCGGTTCAGCCGCACGGTCGTCGAGGCGCTGTCCGACCGGGTCGCCGTCTTCAAGCCGCAGAGCGCGTTCTTCGAGCGCTTCGGGTCGCGCGGCGTCGCCGTCCTGGAGAAGTCGGTCGAGGAGGCGCGGGCGGCCGGCGCGCTGGTCGTCATGGACGCCAAGCGCGGCGACATCGGCTCCACCATGGCCGCGTACGCCGAGGCCTTCCTGCACCCGGACTCCCCGCTGTTCTCCGACGCGCTGACGGTCTCGCCCTACCTCGGCTACGGGTCGCTGTCGCCGGCGGTCGCGCTGGCCCGGGAGAGCGGCGCGGGGCTGTTCGTGCTCGCGCTGACGTCCAACCCGGAGGGCGGCGAGGTCCAGCACGCCGTCCGCGCGGACGGCCGGACCGTCGGCGCGACCATGCTGGGGCACCTGGCGGCCGAGAACGCGGGTGAGGAGCCCCTCGGTTCCTTCGGTGCGGTCGTCGGCGCCACGCTCGGCGATCTGTCCTCCTACGACCTGGACATCAACGGCCCGCTCCTCGCGCCCGGGATCGGCGCCCAGGGGGCCACTCCGGCGGACCTGCCCAAGGTGTTCGGGTCCGTGGTGCGCAACGTCGTCCCCAACGTCAGCCGGGGCGTCCTGCGGCACGGTCCGGACGTCGGCGCGCTGCGGGCGGCCGCGGAGCGCTTCGCGGAGGAGACGCGGGCCGCGGTGGCGCTCGTATGACGGTCGTCGAGGGTCCTCAGGACGGCCGAGGGGGTCCTCCGATCAGTGTCTCCAGGACGACTTGAGGCTGAATACATCCTCAAATCCAGGGCAATATGCCCCAAATGTCCGGCCTGACGGAGGCTGACCAGGACTTTTCCGCTGTTCTCGCTGACTCTGGCGGACTTGGCCGCTAGTCTCCGACG
Source organism: Streptomyces sp. NPDC020489 (assembly GCF_044386545.1). Classification (NCBI taxonomy): domain Bacteria; kingdom Bacillati; phylum Actinomycetota; class Actinomycetes; order Kitasatosporales; family Streptomycetaceae; genus Streptomyces; species Streptomyces sp. NPDC020489. The sequence goes on along the minus strand of NZ_JBIRUZ010000022.1, from coordinate 106,457 downwards.
AGTGGGGGCACCTCCCGCACCCATGAGTAATGGGGGAGAACGGGCGAGCGTGTTGCTCGTGGCTCCCCAGGTGTGGGGCGACTAGGTTCCTCACCGGTCCGTATCCGACAGTTCAACATCCGAGGTGACGTAGGCGTGGCTCTTCCGCCCCTTACCCCTGAACAGCGCGCAGCCGCGCTCGAAAAGGCCGCCGCGGCTCGCCGGGAGCGGGCCGAGGTCAAGAATCGACTCAAGCACTCCGGCGCCTCCCTTCACGAGGTCATCAAGCAGGGCCAGGAGAACGACGTCATCGGCAAGATGAAGGTCTCCGCCCTGCTCGAGTCCCTGCCGGGCGTGGGCAAGGTCCGCGCCAAGCAGATCATGGAGCGTCTGGGCATCTCCGAGAGCCGCCGCGTGCGTGGTCTCGGTTCGAACCAGATCGCCTCCCTGGAGCGTGAGTTCGGCAGCACCGGTTCCTGAGTCCGGCCCGGTCCGGACCGGGAGTCCCGGGCACCCCGGGATTGCTGGAATAATCGCTGCATGAGTGAACGTCCGCGGCTGACCGTGCTCTCCGGCCCCTCAGGGGTCGGCAAGAGCACGGTCGTCGCCCATATGCGCAAGGAACACCCCGAGGTCTGGCTCTCGGTGTCGGCGACGACCCGTAGGCCCCGCCCCGGCGAGAAGCACGGTGTCCACTACTTCTTCGTCACCGACGAGGAGATGGACAAGCTGATCGCCAACGGTGAGCTGCTGGAGTGGGCCGAGTTCGCCGGCAACCGCTACGGCACCCCGCGCGACGCGGTGCTGGAGCGCCTGGAGGCGGGTGAGCCGGTCCTGCTGGAGATCGACCTCCAGGGCGCCCGGCAGGTCCGTGAGTCCATGCCGGAGGCCCAGCTGGTGTTCCTGGCCCCGCCCTCCTGGGAGGAGCTCGTGCGCAGGCTCACGGGACGCGGGACCGAGCCGCCCGAGGTGATCGAGCGCCGCCTTCAGGCGGCGAAGGTCGAGCTGGCGGCCGAGCCCGAGTTCGATGTGACCTTGGTCAACACCTCCGTCGAGGACGTGGCGCGCGAGCTGCTAGCCTTGATGGATGTGGTCTGATCGATGCTGTTCGGTCAGCGTTGATCATCCAGACTGATTCTTTCCCACCCATCGGAAGGCAGAGCGTGTCCTCTTCCATCACCGCGCCCGAGGGCATCATCAACCCTCCGATCGACGAGCTCCTCGAGGCCACCGACTCGAAGTACAGCCTCGTGATCTACGCGGCCAAGCGTGCCCGTCAGATCAACGCGTACTACTCGCAGCTCGGTGAGGGCCTCCTCGAGTACGTCGGTCCGCTCGTGGACACCCACGTGCACGAGAAGCCGCTCTCGATCGCGCTCCGCGAGATCAACGCGGGTCTGCTGACGTCCGAGGCCGTCGAGGGCCCGGCGCAGTAAGTAGTATTTTCGGCTTTGAGCTGACTTGTCCACAGGCCCGGCAGCGCGACTGTCGGGCCTGTGGTGTGTCATGGGAGCCGTAGCTCCGGTCGTAGCTTCGAGGGATGGGAGACCTGGTGGACAAGCCGAGGGTCGTGCTGGGGGTCAGCGGTGGCATCGCCGCCTACAAGGCCTGCGAGCTGCTGCGCAGACTGACGGAGTCCGGCCACGACGTGCGCGTGGTGCCCACCGCCTCCGCCCTGCACTTCGTCGGCGCCGCCACCTGGTCCGCGCTCTCCGGCCACCCCGTCTCGACCGAGGTGTGGGACGACGTGCACGAGGTGCCGCACGTCCGCATCGGGCAGCACGCCGACCTGGTCGTCGTCGCCCCGGCCACCGCCGACATGCTCGCGAAGGCGGCCCACGGCCTCGCCGACGACCTGCTCACCAACACCCTCCTGACCGCCCGCTGTCCGGTCGTCTTCGCCCCCGCGATGCACACCGAGATGTGGGAGCACCCGGCCACCCAGGAGAACGTGGCGACCCTGCGCCGCCGGGGCGCCGTCGTGATCGAGCCGGCCGTCGGCCGCCTCACCGGCGTCGACACCGGCAAGGGGCGGCTGCCCGACCCGGCCGAGATCTTCGAGGTCTGCCGTCGTGTCCTGGCCCGCGGCGTCACCGAGCCCGACCTCGCCGGCCGTCACGTCGTCGTCAGCGCCGGCGGCACCCGCGAGCCCCTCGACCCGGTCCGCTTCCTCGGCAACCGCTCCTCGGGCAAGCAGGGGTACGCCCTCGCCCGCACCGCCGCCGCGCGCGGGGCCCGGGTGACACTGATCGCCGCGAACACCGGCCTGCCGGACCCGGCGGGCGTGGACGTCGTCCCGGTCGGTACGGCCGTACAGCTGCGGGAAGCCGTCCTCAAGGCGGCCGGCGACGCCGACGCGGTGGTCATGGCCGCCGCGGTCGCGGACTTCCGCCCGCAGACCTACGCGGCCGGGAAGATCAAGAAGAAGGACGGCCAGGATCCGGACCCCGTCGTTCTGGTGCGGAATCCGGACATCCTCGCCGAGATCTCGGCCGACCGTCCACATCCCGGACAGATCGTCGTCGGATTCGCCGCCGAGACCGACGATGTGCTGGCCAACGGCCGGACGAAGCTCGCCCGCAAGGGCTGCGACCTTCTCGTCGTCAACGAGGTGGGGGAGCGCAAGACCTTCGGGGCGGAGGAGAACGAGGCGGTGGTGCTGGGCGCCGACGGCAGCGAGACCCCGGTGCCGCACGGCCCCAAGGAAGCCCTGGCCGAAATCGTGTGGGACCTGGTGGTCCGGCGCCTGCGCTGACTGTCTCATTCGCTTCACCCCGCTCTCACACCTCGCCGATTGAGGCGTGGCGGGCCTGGCCAAGCCCGCTCGGGATTGGGCAGAATGCCCGTGCCGCAGGTCACAGCGCTCCCGAGAGGCGAGACAGGGAGTCCGATGGCCGGGCGCGACCGATAAACTGTTCTCGGACGGTGTCGGGCGCAGCCCCCGAGCCCGTCCGCCCATGATCAGCCAGCAGCCGCTGCAACCCCAGGGAGCGTTGTGTCCCGTCGTCTGTTCACCTCGGAGTCCGTGACCGAGGGTCACCCCGACAAGATCGCTGACCAGATCAGCGACACCATTCTCGACGCGCTCCTGCGCGAGGACCCGACCTCCAGGGTCGCGGTCGAGACCCTGATCACGACCGGCCTGGTGCACGTGGCCGGTGAGGTCACCACCAAGGCGTACGCGCCGATCCCCCAGCTCGTGCGGGACAAGATCCTCGCGATCGGCTACGACTCCTCCAAGAAGGGCTTCGACGGCGCCTCCTGCGGTGTGTCGGTGTCGATCGGTTCGCAGTCCCCGGACATCGCGCAGGGTGTCGACACGGCGTACGAGTCCCGGGTCGAGGGCGACGAGGACGAGCTGGACAAGCAGGGCGCGGGCGACCAGGGCCTGATGTTCGGCTACGCGACGGACGAGACGCCGACGCTGATGCCGCTCCCGATCTTCCTGGCGCACCGTCTGTCGAGCCGTCTGTCCGAGGTCCGCAAGAACGGCACGATCCCCTACCTGCGCCCCGACGGCAAGACGCAGGTCACCATCGAGTACGACGGCGACAAGGCCGTCCGCCTCGACACCGTCGTGGTCTCCTCGCAGCACGCCAGCGACATCGACCTGGAGTCCCTGCTGGCCCCGGACATCCGCGAGTTCGTCGTCGAGCCGGAGCTGAAGGCGCTGCTCGACGAGGGCATCAAGCTGGACACCGACGGCTACCGCCTGCTGGTCAACCCCACCGGCCGCTTCGAGATCGGCGGCCCGATGGGTGACGCCGGCCTGACCGGCCGCAAGATCATCATCGACACCTACGGCGGCATGGCCCGCCACGGCGGCGGCGCCTTCTCGGGCAAGGACCCGTCCAAGGTGGACCGTTCGGCCGCGTACGCCATGCGCTGGGTGGCCAAGAACGTCGTCGCCGCGGGCCTCGCCTCCCGCTGCGAGGTCCAGGTCGCGTACGCCATCGGCAAGGCCGAGCCGGTCGGTCTGTTCGTCGAGACCTTCGGCACCGCCAAGATCGACGCCGAGAAGATCGAGAAGGCCATCGACGAGGTCTTCGACCTCCGCCCGGCCGCGATCATCCGCGACCTCGACCTGCTCCGCCCGATCTACGCCCAGACCGCCGCGTACGGCCACTTCGGCCGTGAGCTGCCGGACTTCACCTGGGAGAAGACGGACCGCGTGGACGCGCTGCGCCAGGCGGCCGGGCTGTAGAAGCCCGCAGGTGATGTGCGCGAGGCCCGGCGTCCGGTGGGGACGCCGGGCCTCGGCGCGTCACAGGTCGGGTTGGTCCGGCGGGGGTGGCCCTGGGGGCACGCCCTCGTCGTCGCCCTGGTCGACCGAGGCGCCGTCGAACCGGCGGCTCAGCTCCTCGGCGACCTCGGACTTGCCGTGGGCGCGGGCGAGGTTGGTGAGGCGTCCTGCGAAAAGGTCGATGTCTGGATCGTCGGGAGCGAAGCCGAACCAAGCCAGGAATGAGTCCACGGAGGGGGCCGGTGTCGCACCGTTCCCCGGGGACGGACGGCCGGGTTCGAACGTCTGCTGCCAGTCGGGGTGCCGGGGCTCCCAGGCTGCGCCGTCCGTGTACGAAGGACCAGGCACGGTCGTCACCAGGTGTTCGAAAGGTGGCGCTACCTCGTCGTTGTTGGCGGCGGCGGACAATTGGGCAAGTAGCCCGATCCGGTCGACCGCACCCTCGACCTCGTCCTCGTTTCTCGACAGCCACCACACGACGGCGCTGCCGGTGTCCTTGAGCACATCGTCGCCCAGGTATGCCCGCTTGTTGCGTTCGTAGTTGCGCTCGTGCTCCCAGACGTCCTCATCCTTACGGACACCCGCGAGCTTTGCGAGCCTTTCGCGGTCGGGCTCCGGCAGATTCAGTGTGACGTCTTGGGCCATCGCCATGACCCGCCCCGTGGAGTCGCAGCGCATGGTCGCCAAGGCGCCGTCGAGCTGGTGCTGGGTGAACGCGCTCCGATGGGGCGGCTGTTGAGCCGTCACCACGCGTGCTCGTTGCAGGACCGCGTCCACGGCGAGGCCGGCCGGGTTGGCGTACGGGGCGTCGTCAGACGTGTCGAGGACGAGCCACCGCACGGTGGCGGAGAAGGAGAAGTCGTAGTCCGGGACGGAGCTGGGCAGTGCCACATGGGCGACTCGCTGTTCCTGTCGTACGGATTCGGGCAGGTCGGGCTCTGTCAACAGGGCACGAGGAAACGCCTCCGGTGTCGGAGCGAGAATTCTGTGGATTGCCACGCCCACTACCAACAGCAGTGCGGCCATGGTGGGCCAGGCCCAGATCGGCCAGTCGGCACTCAGCCCGAGGATGACCAGGATCATCCCGAGGATCACGGTGACGAACAGTGTCATCGTGCGGTGTCCAGAACTCATGGAAAGCCCCCGGTGGTCGTTCGGTGTCAGGCGGCATGGCCGTAGGACTCGATGCCCTGCTCGTCGTTGATCCGCTGCAGCAGGTGGTCTGCGGTGTGTGAGCGCTCGACGCCCCCCGCGGTGCGGGCCCAGGCGCGCGCCACGCGATATACCTGCCCCGAGACCCGGATGTCCGGGGCGCAGGCGGCGGCCAGGACACGCAGGACGAGCTCGCGGTGGCGGAGGTCCTCGGCGGCGGTGAGCCACCCGGTGAGCGCGAGATGCCAGGACTCGACCGGCTGCCGGAGCACGCCCGCCCAGCACGACACCAGTGAGTCCCGTACGGTGCGGGAGCCGATCAGGCGTACGGGATCGGCGAGTTGCAGGAAGATCTCGCGGTCGCGGGCCCAGTGGCCCTGAGTGATCCCGGTGCTGAGGCGGTGGAGCATGCTCCGGTAGAGGCGGTGGTCCGCGCCCGTCAGTTTCAGCAGAGCGAGACGGGCATCGGCCCCGGCCTGCCGCTCGGCGCGGCGGGCGAGGTGATGCAGGCGGACCATCGCTTGGTCCGGATGGGAGCCCGCCATCGACTCGGCACAGACGACCACAAGTACTTGCCTGAGCCGCTCGCTCGTTTCCCGGGAGGTGGCCCACTCGTAGATCCTCTGTCGGAAATGGCGGCCGTGACGCTCGTCGTCCAGTCCACAGGCGAGCACCTGGGCGGCGCTCGGGATCAGATGGCCCGGTGCGCCCTTCGACGTCCATTGTTCCGTGAGGCAGATCAGATCCTCGGGGCGTGCGGTGCGCAGGCTCTGGTCGGCGAATCGCTTGACCGCGTCGTTCCGTTCGTTCTTGGGGAGCGGGATCTGGGCCAAGCAGTGTTCGAACCAGTCGCACAACTGCCGACGGATGTCCGGTAGGAATGTCCAGAAATGGTTGAGCACGCCCCGGTCGTACTCGGGGGTGCGGAAGAGCACCCTGCCGTCCGGCCCGGGCTCGGCCTTGATGGCGGAGAGCTCCGCGTGCAGGTCGTCGCGCTCCAGCCGGGGAGCGGTCTCCGGTGGATGGCTCAGGACGTCGAGCAGCGAGTTGGCTGCTCGGAGCACGACGTCCGGTGTGGCGCCGTGGAACATGGCGAGGGACAGCCGTAGCGCCTTGCGGCGTCCGCTCTGCTCGGCCGCGAGGTCCGTTGCCACGCGCATGCTCTGGTCCTGCCGATGGTGCAGGGCGGCGGCGAGCCAGTCCGGGAAACCACGGTCAGGCGGTGACGTGTCCCGATGGCGTCGGATCCGGTCTACCAGTCCGGCGACCTCACGCATCGGCGCCTGCGTCAGAAACGTTCCAAGATCGCTGCCGTCCAGCTGCTCGGGCTGGAAGACGACGTCGTCGAGCCGTAGACGGCGGCTGAGAACCTGTCGTGCGGAAGGGCGGCCGATCTCGACCGTGAACCGCTTGAGTCCGTCGTCGAGCAGATAGCCGAGACGGTGGGGCAGGACGACCACGAGATGGGCCCCGCGGTCCAGGAGGCCGGCCCGAAAACTGGGGAGGACGTTCTGAACGGCGACGAACCGGGACTCGTCCGCTTCCGAGAGGTCCAGCAACAGGCGGTCGCCGTCGTTGATGTCGTCCGCGTCGAGCGGGGCGGAGTCGGTGTCGTCGTCGGAGGTGTCAGGCAATTCGTGCAGAGTGCCGCGAGTGTCGGACAAGTCGTGCAGCAGCATGACTGCCGCGGTGCGGCGTCCGCTGCCCGGCAGGCCCCCGATCAGCACGGTGTGGCTCTCGGCAAGCCTGGAGCGTGCGTTCTGGGTCCCGGCCGGGGGAACGAAACGAGCGGCGAGGTGCTCGCGGTCCGCCTCTGCGATGACGCGTCTGCGGGCGCAGGACTGCTCCCGCAGTCGGGACGCGGCTTCCTGGAAGTAGTAGATGTACTGGTGGCCCTGTCCGGTATGCACGGACCCGTGGGCCTGGCCTACGTACGAGCCGATCGTCTCCGTCACCGGTCCTCGCCCCCGCGCGGGGTCCGGGTACCGAAGCCCTGCCGTATGCCACCCTGGTTGTCGCCGACGTAGTTGGTGCCGTCGCCGTTGATCTGGTTGCCAGGTCCGGTGTGGAGCGGGCCACGCGCATCGTTGATGTACGTGCCGACAGAGCCGCCGACCTGACCGATGCCACCGCTCTGGTGCTCGTTGTGGACGCCGGCGGCCCGTTCGGCCGGCCTGGACGCTTGGGCGGGTTTCCTGCTGTCCAGCGCGGCCAGGGCGGGCACCCGGCGGACGAGGCGGTCGCCGAGGCTGGTGAGGTCTTCCTCGATGCGGTGCACTTCCACACGCGTGTACTGGTAGTCCGCGAGCTCGGTGATCGAACGGGGCAGCCGCCGAGGATCGAGCTGCTCCACCTTGCGCCCGATGAAGACCGGCACGATCAGCGCGCCACCGGACAGAGCCTGCTCGATTTCCCGGCGCACCCAGTCATCTGGGTCGTCGAGTGCGCGCTTGCCCGGCTCGTCGCGATGGGGCGCGTCCATCCACTCCGCGTCGATGAGAACCAATAACACGTGGCACCGTCGAGAGGCGCGCAGGAGGGCGTCCATGGTGTCCCCGGGGGCGATCGCATACCGGGCGAGGAAGACGCTGTCCGGGCCGAACCGTGCTGAAAGATGGTGTTCGCACATGTAGGCGACCTCTTTGCCGCCCTTGGTCCGGTAGTTGACGAAGATCTCGTGCACGGGTGTGTCCCTTCTAGGAAGTGCAGCGGGCGAGAGTGTCGGACAGGTCCGGTGTCAACGCCCGCACGGATCGTTGGCGGGCATGCCTGCCGAGGATGCGCGAGAGGCGACGCAGATCGGCCAGGATCGTCGAGGAGTGGATGAGCCGGACCGACGGCAGCAGCTCTGACGTGATCCGGCAGGCATGGTCGAGTTCGCCCGCCGCCGCGTGCGCGAGGGCACGTCGTAGGCCGTACCGCGCCCGCGTGCGGAAGGCGTGGGGTGCGATGCGTGCGGTCTCCTCATCGAGAAGCGCTGCCGCACGTTGGGGACGACCGAGGTCGTACAGGCACCAACCGGTGAACATGGAGACGACGTCGGGAACCTGAGAGGCTCCGAGAACCGGCTGCGCGGGGTCGGCGGCGTCCTGTTCGAGCAGATCCCGCGCGCGGTCGAGGCTGCGCATGCAGGCGTCGTAGTCGCCCTCGACGGCCCTGGCCTGGGCGAGGTGCTGGGCCGCCAACCCACGGACGCGTAAGGGGGCGTCGCTGTCCAGAGCGTGTGTGGCCAGCTGAGCGGCGTCGGGGGCGTCTCCGCGATACAGGCTGATCAAGGAGCGGCGGACCTGGGCGTAGGTGGCCAGTCCAGGGTCCGAACCCGCCGCAGCCAGCTGGGCCGCCCGCTCCGTCCACCAGAGTGCTGCCGTGTCGTCGCCGGACTCCTGGGCCATCCAGCCCGTGTACTCGGCATAGCGGGAGGCGAGGAGAAGCAGCTCACGTCTGGCGTGAGGGCCGCTGCGTACGGCTGACTGCTCCAGGCTGTGCGTCTGGGCGATGAGCGGGGGCAGGACGCTCGCTGGTCCGGACGCCTGGCCGAGGCGACGGTACTGGTCGAACAACATGCGCGAGGCATCCACGAGCGTTTCCGCACCCGCGAGGTCCGGGGGCAGGGCGAATGGATCAGCCGAGCAGATGCTCAGCACGGAAGCGGCCCCCACCGCGATCAGATCCCGCCGTGTCACCGGCTGGAAGGAACTTGAACCGTCCTTGCGGAGCTGCATCAGCCACACCTCGTCGTCGCTACCGGGAACAGGCACAGGCGGCCGCGAGCGCTGGACGGGCACCAGCCGGGTCAGGGCGCCCCTGGCATCGAGCACGGTGTCGCACAGACGGGCCAACTCGGACGTCGGCGGCTTCAGACCGCGTTCGACCTTGCTGAGCTGGCTCTTGCTGTAATGCACGCGCTGTCCCAGCTGTTGCAGGGACAAGCGGGCCGCCATCCGCCTACGGCGGAGTTCCCGCCCGAAATCGTGCGACTGCTCCAGCACTTCGACCTCCGTCGCTCTCCGGCCGCCAGCCGGTGAGCGCCGCGATTCAGCGTGCGGGGAACGGCTGGGCCGAACAAGGTGAAACGGGCGTTTCCCGTTTCCTCATCCGGAGCGAAGCCGAGCTGAGGAAACATGTCGAGAAAGCGATTTCAGCCAGGAGGCGGAAGGACGGGGCGCGGGAGGGCCCGGGCGGCGCCGGTTGTCAGTCGGGTTTGGTAAGAATGCAAGGGTGAGCGGCGAGGACGAGCAGGTGGGTGCGGGGGGCGAGGGGGCGCCGCCCGAGCAGCTCGCGCTCATTCGGGAGAGTGTGCGGAACGCGAAGGTGCCGCGGGCGAAGCCGCGCACGTGGCGGGGGGCCGCGCTTGCCAAGGAGCTGCCCGTCGCCCGGGTGCTGGTCGACAAGGGCGTACTGCATCTCGACCGGTACTTCGACTACGCCGTGCCCGAGGAGCTCGACGCCGAGGCGCAGCCCGGGGTGCGGGTGCGGGTGCGGTTCGGGGCCGGGCGGCATCGGGTGCGGGACGGGCGGCGTGAGGGCGGCGGGCTGATCGACGGGTTCCTCGTGGAGCGGCTCGCCGAGTCGGAGTACTCCGGGCCGCTGGCCGCGCTCGCCCAGGTCGTCTCGCCCGAGCCCGTGCTCGATCAGGAGCTGCTGGGCCTCGCCCGGGCCGTCGCCGATCGGTACGCCGGGAGTCTCGCGGACGTGTTGCAGCTCGCCGTGCCGCCGCGCAGTGCGCGGGCCGAGCAGCGTCCCTCGGCCGAGCCGTTGCCGCCGCCGGGAGCGCCCGAGGCCGGCTCCTGGGGGCGGTACGAGCAGGGGGCCGGGTTCCTGGAGGCCCTCGCCTCCGGTGCGGCGCCACGGGCCGTCTGGAACGCGTTGCCCGGGCCCGAGTGGAGCGAGGAGCTGGCGCGCGCCGTCGCCGCCACGCTGGCTTCCGGGCGCGGGGCGCTCGTCGTGGTGCCGGACGGGCGGGCCGTCGCGCGCGTGGACGCCGCGCTGACCTCCCTGCTGGGGGAGGGGCGGCATGCCGTGCTCACCGCCGACGCCGGGCCCGAGAAGCGCTACCGGGAGTGGCTCGCCGTGCGGCGGGGGACCGTGCGGGCCGTGGTGGGCACGCGCGCCGCCATGTTCGCGCCCGTGCGGGACCTCGGGCTCGTCGCCATCTGGGACGACGGCGACGACAGCCACAGCGAGCCGCACGCGCCGCAGCCGCACGCGCGTGAGGTGTTGCTGCTGCGGGCCGCCCAGGACAAGTGCGCCTTCCTGCTGGGGGGTTGGAGCTGCACCGTGGAGGCGGCGCAGCTCGTCGAGAGTGGGTGGGCGCGACCGATCGTCGCCGCCCGCGAGCAGGTCCGGAGTACCGCGCCGCTCGTACGTACCGTCGGCGACCAGGATCTCGCCCGGGACGAGGCGGCTCGGGCCGCCCGGCTGCCGACGCTCGCCTGGCAGGCCGTCAGGGACGGGTTGAAACAGGGGCCGGTGCTGGTGCAGGTGCCCCGGCGTGGCTATGTGCCGCGCATGGCGTGTGCCAACTGCCGGGCGCCCGCGCGGTGCCGGCACTGCGCCGGGCCGCTGGAGGGGCAGGAGGGAACGGGGGCCCTGCGGTGCGGGTGGTGCGGGCGCGAGGAGAGTGGCTGGCACTGTCCTGAGTGCGGGGCATTCCGGTTGCGGGCCCAGGTCGTGGGGGCGCGCCGGACCGCGGAGGAGCTGGGGCGGGCCTTTCCCGCCGTGCCGGTGCGCACGTCCGGGCGGGAGCATGTGCTGGACACCGTGCCGGGGGCGCCCGCGCTGGTGGTGAGTACACCGGGGGCCGAGCCGGTCGCCGAGGGCGGATACGCGGCGGCGCTGCTGCTGGACGGCTGGGCCATGCTCGGGCGGCCCGATCTGCGGGCCGGTGAGGACGCGCTGCGGCGGTGGATCGCCGCGGCGGCGCTGGTGCGTGCGCAGGGGGCCGGGGGGACCGTGGTGGTCGTCGCCGAGCCGACGCTTCGGCCGGTGCAGGCGTTGGTGCGGTGGGATCCGGTGGGACATGCGGTGCGGGAGCTGTCCGAGCGGGCCGAGCTGGGGTTCCCGCCGGTGTCCCGGATGGCGGCCGTGTCGGGGGACGCGGAGGCGGTGACGGCGTTTCTCGCGGCCGTGGAACTGCCGGGGGAGGCCGAGGTGTTGGGGCCGGTTCCGATGCCTGTGACGGCCGTGCGGGGGCCGCGGCGGGTGGGGGCTCCGCCGCCGGGGGAGCAGTGGGAGCGGGCGTTGATCCGGGTGCCGCCCGGGAAGGGGGCGGCGCTCGCCTCCGCGCTGAAGGCCGCGCAGGCCGCGCGGATGGCCCGCGGGGGTGCGGAGCCGGCGGTGCGGGTGCGGATCGATCCGCCGGACATCGGGTGAGGGGTGGGGAGCTGTGGGGCGGGTTCGGCGGCCATCGGTGGGGTGACGTGGTACGGGTGCGGCGGCCGCCGGTCGGGTGCGGGTGACTCCTTTGGGGTGGGCGTCGTCGGCGGCTGGCCGTCGGGACGTCCCGGCGTGCGGCTGCCCTCCCAGGAAGTCCCCAGGAGGGCAGAGGGGCGGGGTGGGTGTCAGCCGTTCCGGGGGCCGGGGAAGGCTGTGGGGCGTACCTCGTCGCGCAGGGACGGGCTGCCCGCCGTGGGCTGGGTCGGCATGGAGCGGGCGGCGGGCACGGTCGGTACCGAGGTGATGCCGGTGTTGACGTTGACCGTGCGGGTGGTCGACGTCTCGGTGGTGCGCTCGGCCTCGGCGGCGGCCTGGGTCACGGCGCGACGCGCACCGTAACGGCGGTGCACCGCCTGCTTGGTGACCCCGAGCGCGGAACCCACCGCGTCCCACGAGAAGCCGAGCGAGCGGTCGAAGTCGACCGCGGCCGTCACGAGGGTCTCGACGCTGTCCCGCAGCTCCTGCGCGAGACGGACCGTCGGCGCGGGGGCGCGGCCGTAGACGACGAAGCCCGTGGACGGGCCGGAGCGGCGCGGGCGGTAGACGTTCCCCAACTGGGCGGTGAGCGTGCGTAGTGCGTCCACCTGCCGGCGGACCCGCTCGATGTCCCGCACCAGCAAGTGCAGGCTGGCCCGAGCCTGGGCGTCGTGGGTTGCGTGGTCGGCCATGAACAAGCCTCTCGAACCGGCGATGAAAAGGATCGGGCCGCGACTGCGGCCCGTTGTGGTCAACTCTTTCTTGACCAACGCGGGATCGCTCCGCGGGTCACGCATGGGGGGCGCAGCGGCATATGCGTGCGCCCCGGCAGGGGTACGCACCGCGACCCCGGTGCGGCCCGCGCCGTCGCGTCGATCCGGCCCGCGCCGTCGTGCTGGTTCGGCCTCGGCGTCGCGTTGATCCGACCCCACGGTCACCCTGTGCGGTCCCCACCGTCGCCCCCTGTGCGGTCCTCACCGTCGCCCTGGTGCGGTCCCTGCCATCGTGCCGCTGCGCTCCTCGCCGTCGCCCTGGCGCGGTCCCCGCCGTCGCGTTGATCCGGCCCCCACGGTCACCCCAGTGCGGTCCCCGCCGCCGTGCCGCTGCGCTCCCCACCGTCACTCCAGTGCCGCCCCCGCCGTCACCACCGTGCGCCCCGCCCTCCCCACCAAGCCCTCCCCACCGCCCATGGTCCCTCCTCCCGACGTCACCCGGGGTCATAGACTTGTGCGTTGCCCGTATCGACCCCCGCCCGAGAGGCCCGCACCCACCTATGAAGCTCGTCTTCGCCGGTACCCCCGAGGTCGCCGTTCCCGCTCTGGACGCTCTCATCGCCTCCGGGCGGCACGAGGTGGCAGCCGTCGTCACGCGGCCCGACGCGCCGGCCGGGCGCGGGCGCAGGCTCGTGGCGAGTCCGGTGGCCGAGCGGGCCGTGGAGGCGGGCATCGAGGTGCTCAAGCCCGTGAAGCCGCGGGACCCGGAGTTCCTGGAGCGGCTGCGGGAGATCGCCCCCGACTGCTGCCCCGTCGTCGCCTACGGCGCGCTGCTGCCCCGGGTCGCCCTCGACGTGCCCGCCCACGGCTGGGTCAACCTGCACTTCTCGCTGCTGCCCGCCTGGCGTGGGGCGGCGCCCGTGCAGCACTCCATCATGGCCGGGGACGAGATCACGGGCGCGTCCACGTTCCTCATCGAGGAAGGCCTGGACTCCGGGCCCGTCTACGGCACCGTCACCGAGGAGATCCGGCACACCGACACCAGCGGCGACCTGCTGACCCGGCTCGCCTTCGCGGGCGCCGGGCTGCTCGCCGCGACCATGGACGGGATCGAGGACGGCACCCTGAAGGCCGTACCGCAGCCCACCGAGGGCATCACCCACGCGCCGAAGATCACCGTCGAGGACGCCCTGGTCGACTGGGCCACGCCCGCGCTGCGGGTCGACAGGGTCGTCCGCGGATGCACGCCCGCTCCCGGCGCCTGGACCGTCTTCCGCGGGGAGCGGCTCAAGCTCATCCAGGTGCAGCCCGTGCCCGACCGCGCCGACCTCGCGCCCGGGCAGCTGGCCGTGGGCAAGAACAGCGTCCAGGTCGGCACCGGCTCGTACGCCGTGGAGCTGCTGTGGGTGCAGGCCCAGGGCAAGAAGCCGATGCGGGCCGCCGACTGGGCGCGTGGGGTGCGGATCGGCGAGGGCGAGACCCTGGGCGCCTGACGCCCGCCGGGGCTTCTCGAACCCCTCGGCCGGGCGCACGCGCGCGAGTGGGACGTACCCTTGGGGCGTATCCCGTCACCACATCCGGAGCACCTTTTTCGTGAGCGAGCAGTCCCGTGGGCCCCGCCCGTCCGGCAAGCCCTACCGTCGGCCCAAGAAGGACCCCGTCCGCATCCTCGCCTTCGAGGCCCTGCGGGCCGTCGACGAGCGGGACGCGTACGCCAACCTCGTCCTGCCGCCGCTGCTGCGCAAGGCGCGGGAGAAGGCGGGGCCCGACGCGTTCGACGGGCGGGACGCCGCGCTGGCCACCGAGCTCGTCTACGGGACGCTGCGGTGGCAGGGGACGTACGACGCGGTCATCTCGGCGTGCGTCGACCGGCCGCTGAGGGAGGTCGACCCGCCGGTCCTCGATGTGCTGAGCCTCGGGGTGCACCAGCTGCTGGGGACGCGGATCCCCACGCACGCGGCCGTGTCCGCCTCCGTCGAGCTCGCGCGCGTGGTGCTCGGTGACGGGCGGGCCAAGTTCGTGAACGCCGTGCTGCGCAAGGTCGCCCAGGACGACCTGGAGGGGTGGATCGCCAAGGTCGCGCCGCCCTACGAGGACGACCCCGAGGACCACCTCGCCCTCGTGCACTCCCACCCCCGCTGGGTCGTCTCCGCGCTGTGGGACTCGCTCGGCGGCGGACGGGCGGGGATCGAGCGGCTGCTGGAGGCCGACAACGAGCGGCCCGAGGTGACCCTGGTCGCCCGCCCCGGCAGGGCCACCACCGACGAACTGCTGCGGGAGGAGGCCGCCGTCCCCGGACGCTGGTCGCCGTACGCCGTGCGGCTGGCCGAGGGCGGCGAACCCGGGGCGATCGAGGCCGTGCGGGAGGGGCGTGCGGGGGTCCAGGACGAGGGCAGCCAGTTGGTGGCCCTGGCGCTCGCCGACGCGCCCCTCGAGGGGCCGGACGAGAAGTGGCTCGACGGGTGCGCGGGGCCCGGTGGCAAGGCCGCGCTGCTCGCCGCGCTGGCCGCGGAGCGGGGGGCCACCCTGCTCGCCTCCGAGAAGCAGCCGCACCGGGCCGGGCTCGTGGCCAGGGCGCTGGCCGGGAACCCGGGGCCGTACCAGGTCATCGCCGCGGACGGGACCCAGCCGCCGTGGCGGCCGGGCAGCTTCGACCGGGTGCTGATGGATGTGCCGTGCACCGGGCTCGGCGCGTTGCGGCGGCGGCCCGAGGCGCGGTGGCGGCGGCGGCCGGAGGACCTGGAGGGGTTCGCGCCGTTGCAGCGAGGGCTGTTGAGGACCGCGCTGGAGTCCGTGCGGGTGGGCGGGGTCGTGGGGTACGCGACCTGTTCGCCGCATCTCGCCGAGACCCGGGCGGTCGTCGAGGACGTGCTGAAGCAGTGGCCCGACGCGGAGTTGATCGACGCGCGGCCGCTGCTGCCCGGGGTGCCGGAGCTCGGTGAGGGGCCGGACGTGCAGTTGTGGCCGCACGTGCACGGGACCGACGCGATGTATCTGGCGTTGATCCGCCGGACGGGGTGAGGTCCGCCCTCGCGCCGTAAGGGATGCGGGTCGCCGTGCCTGGGCGGGTCCGTCGTGGCTCGTCGCGCCCACGCGGCGGAGCCGCCCGTTCAACACAGCCCCGGACCCCTCAGGGCGTTCGGCTCACCCTCTCCGGCTCGGTCGCCGCGGGAGCGTCACCGTCCTCCCGCGCCAGTTTGTGCGGCCACCACACCTTCGGGCCCACGTCCAGGAACAGGGACGTCACCAGGACCGACCGGACGATGAACGTGTCCAGGAGGACGCCCAGCGCCACCGCGAAGCCGATCTCGGCGAAGGCGACCATGGGCAGCGTGCCGAGGGCCGCGAAAGTGCCGGCCAGGACCAGGCCCGCGGAGGTGATGACCGCGCCCGTCGCGGCGAGGCCGGTCACCACGCCGGGACGCGTGCCCTGGCGGGCCGCCTCCTCGCGGATGCGGGTGGTCAGGAAGATGTTGTAGTCGATGCCCAGGGCCACCAGGAAGACGAAGACGAAGAGCGGGAAGTCCGTCGTCTCTCCCGCGTAGTCGAACAGGTACCGGAACGCGAGCGCGCTGATGCCCAGGGCCGCCGCGAACGACAGGATCACCGTCCCGATCAGCAGCAGCGGGGCGATCAGGGCGCGCAGCAGGGCGCAAAGGATCAGCAGGACCACGGCCAGCACCAGCGGGATGATCAGGATGTTGTCGTGCGTGGTCGCCTTGTCCATGTCGAGCAGGGAGGCCGTGCCGCCGCCGACCTGGGCATCGGCGTCGGGTACCGCGTGGACCGCGTCCCGGACGCGTTCGACGGTCTGCTTCGCCGCTTCGCTGTCGGCCGGGTCGGTCATGGTCGCCTCGAAGAGGACCTTGCCGTCGAAGGACGGTTTCGTGCCCGGGGGCAGGCCCAGGGAGGCGGGGACGACTCCGTCCGTGGCGGCCACCGCCTCCCGGACCCGTGGTGCCTGCGCCTGGTCGCTGATGACGATCAGGGGGTCGCCGGCGCCCGCCGGGAAGTAGCGGGCGGAGACCTCCTGGCCGACGATCGAGTCCGGTTCACCGGTGAACGCGTCCGCGTTGCTGATGCCCTCGGCGCGCAGCTGGATCAGGCCCAGCGAGCAGACGGCGAGGATCAGCGCGGTGGCGCCCCAGACCATGCGCGGACGACGGGCGATACGGCGGCCCATGCGGGCCCACAGTCCCCGCTCGATGCGGTCGGGGTCGCCGAAGCGCGGGATCGCGGGCCAGAAGATCCAGCGGCCGCAGATCACCAGCAGGGCGGGGAAGAGCGTCATCATCGCCAGCAGGGCGACCGCGACGCCGATCGCCGCGACCGGGCCGAGGCCGCTCGTCGAGTTCATCTCCGCCGCCAGCAGCACCAGCATGCTCAGCACGACGGTCGCGCCGGAGGCGAGCACGGCCGGGCCCGCCCGGTGCAGGGCCAGCGCCATCGCCTCGTGCCGGTCCTCGTGGCGGTGCAACTCCTCGCGGTAGCGGGCGACGAGGAGCAGGGCGTAGTCCGTCCCCGCCCCGAAGACGAGGACGGTGAGGATGCCCGCGCTCTGGCCGTTGACCGTGAGGCCCGCGTGTTCGGCGAGGAAGTAGATGAGGGCCTGGGCGGTGAACAGGGCGGCGATGACCGAGAGCAGCGGGACCACCAGGAGGGTCGGGCTGCGGTAGGTGATCAACAGCATCACGACGACCACGCCCATCGCGGACAGCAGCAGCGTCGAGTCGATGCCCTCGAAGGCCTCGGAGAAGTCCGCGGAGGTCCCGCCCGGGCCGGTGATGTGCACGGCCAGTCCGTCGCCGCCCTCGCCGACGTCGTCCCGGATGCTGTCGACCGCGGGCGCGATCTCCTCCCAGCCCTTCTCGTCCATCGTGATCGGCACGAGGATCTGGGCCGCGCGCGGATCCGCCGGACGGTCCCAGACCGGGCCGCGGGTCTCCGCGCCGCGGATGCCGTGCTCGCGCAGCTCCTTCAGCTGCCGGGCGTCCTCGGCGATCAGCGCCCGGTCCTGGGCGGTCAGCCCGTCCGCGCGGGCGTAGACGACGATCGCCGGGATCTGCTCCGGTCTGAAGTCCTCGGAGATCTTCAGGACTTGGGTGGACTCCGCCGAGCCGGGCAGCCAGGAGGCGGCGTCGTTGTCCTGGGCGTCGGTGAGTTTCTGGGCGAACGGGGCCGTCAGGAACAGGGCCACCAGCCACAGGGCCAGGACGACCCACTTGGCGCGCCGCCCGCACACGAGGTGCCCGATGCCACGCTTGTCACTCATGCCGACCCCCGCAACCACGCCCCGTCAAGGTGCGGACAACCGCGCGACCAGCCATATACGGCCCGCACCGGACAAAAGACCGTACCCATCCGGTACCCGTGCGGCCAACCCCCCCCAGGGCATGGCAGGCTTGGGTCATGGCCGCGCAGATCAACCCCAGCATCCTGTCCGCAGACTTCGCCCGCCTCGCGGACGAGGCGAAGGCGGTGCAGGGAGCCGACTGGCTCCACGTCGACGTCATGGACAACCATTTCGTCCCGAACCTCACGCTCGGGGTGCCGGTCGTAGAGTCTCTGGCCCGTGCGACGGACACTCCGCTGGACTGTCATCTGATGATCGAGGCCCCCGATCGGTGGGCGCCCCAGTACGTCGAGGCGGGGGCCGGTTCCGTCACCTTCCACGTCGAGGCGGCCGCCGCCCCGGTCCGGCTCGCCCGGGAGATCCGGGCCAAGGGCGCCCGCGCGGCCATGGCGCTCAGGCCGGCGACGCCGATCGAACCGTACGAGGATCTGCTCCCCGAGCTCGACATGCTGCTGATCATGACGGTGGAGCCGGGCTTCGGGGGACAGGCGTTCCTCGACATCATGCTCCCCAAGATTCGCCGCACCCGCGAGTTGATCAGCAAGCACGGCCTCGACCTCTGGCTCCAGGTCGACGGCGGAGTCTCGGCCTCCACCATCGAGCAGTGCGCCGACGCCGGGGCCGATGTCTTCGTCGCGGGCTCCGCCGTCTACAACGCGTCCGACCCGGCCGAGGCGGTACGCGCACTACGCACCCAGGCGGACTCGGCCACCGCCAAGGCGTCCTGGGCGTGCGGCCACTGAGCCACGGGAACGTGAACGGCTTTCTGCAGGGCCTGATCAAGTCCGCCGGATCTGCAAGGATGAACGGCGAATCCAGAGTGTGAACAGCAGTGAGGAGATGGCCGTGTCGGGTATGTCGGCGGGCCGGTCAGCCATGCGGATGGGACCCGCTGAGCTGGTGCAGGCGGCGGCGATGGCCCGCCGCTTCTACCTCGAGGGCAAGTCCAAGATCCAGATCGCCGAGGAGTTCGGCGTCAGCCGCTTCAAGGTGGCCCGGGTTCTGGAGACGGCCCTCGAGCGGGATCTCGTACGCATCGAGATCCGGGTGCCGGCCGAGCTGGACGCCGAGCGCTCGGACGCGCTGCGCGCCCGGTACGGCCTCAGGCACGCCGTCGTGGTGGAGTCGCCGGCCGAGGCCGAGGACTCGCCCGACCCCGAGAACCTCGGGGAGACGGCCGCCGACCTGCTCGGCGAGCTGGTCAACGAGGGCGATGTGCTGGGCCTGGCCTGGGGCCGGTCCACCATCCACATGGCGGCGGCCCTCGACCGGCTGCCCCCGTGCACGGTGGTGCAGCTGACGGGGGTCTACGACGCCGGGACCGCCGAGCGCGGTTCGGTGGAGGCGGTACGCCGGGCCGCTCAGGTCTCGGGCGGCGACGCCCACCCGATCTACGCGCCCATGCTGCTGCCGGACGCGGCCACCGCGGCCGCGCTGCGCAACCAGACCGGGATCGCCCGGGCCTTCGAGTACTTCGACAAGGTCACGGTCGCCTGTGTCTCCATCGGGTCCTGGGAGCCGGGCATCTCCACGGTCCACGACATGCTCAGCGACGAGGAGCGCGCGCACTACGCCTCGCTCGGTGTCGCCGCCGAGATGTCCGCGCACCTCTTCGACGGCGAGGGGCGCCGGGTGGGCCGGGACCTCGGCGAGCGGTGCATCACCGTCAAGGCCGACCAGCTCCGCCGTGTCCCCGAGGTCGTCGCGATCGCGGGCGGGGCGCGCAAGGCGTCCGCGATCGACGCGGTGCTGCGGTCCGGGCTGGTCACCAGCCTGGTCACGGACACCCAGGCCGCGGACGTGCTGATGACGACGGGTTCGACGCCGAGGCCGGCGCTGAACAGGTCCGACCCGGACGGACCCTGACGGAAGGTCATGCGGGGGCGGCCGTGGCAGCGTGGGAAGCATGCTGTCGCGGTGTGTCTCCCGGGTGCTTCTGTGTGTACTGCTGCTGGCCGGCTGCTCGGCCACCGGCGACGACCGTCCCGCGTGGGTCGGCGACCTGGCCACCGTCCAGGAGGCCCGGCTGCCCGCCCAGGCCCGCGAGACGCTCCGGCTCATCGACGCGGGCGGCCCGTTCCCGTACCGCAAGGACGGCAGCGTCTTCGGCAACCTCGAGCGGCTGCTGCCCGCGCACCAGCGCGGTTACTACCACGAGTACACCGTCCCCACCCCCGGCTCGCGCGACCGCGGGGCCCGGCGCATCGTCACGGGGGAGGGCGGGGAGACCTACTACACCGACGATCACTACGACTCGTTCAGGGCGGTGCTGAGATGACACAGACCGTGATCGCGGTGGACCTCGCGGGGGTCTCGGACAAGTCGGGACTGATGGACCGCTGCGCGCGGGACCTGGGGCTGCCGGACTGGTTCGGCCGTAACTGGGACGCCCTGGCCGACGTCCTGTCCGACCCCGGCCTGTGGCCGCGGGGCGCCACCGAGCAGGAGCCGCTGGTCGTCGTACGGAACTGGCGGGCGTACGCCGAGGCGCGGCCGGAGGAGTGGGAGACCGCGTGCGAGGTGTTCGCCGGAGCGGTGGCGCTCACGGTCGCGCTCGCCCTTGGAGGATCGTCCCAAGGGCCCTCTGACCTGCCTGGATGATCTGCCGGGGCATGGCATTCCGGTCGACATGGGACAATGAAGTACGTGCTCTTCCCCCTGGCTGACCTGTCCGGGGGCCACCTCTGAACGACTGGGATGTGCAGCACGTGCGTTTCCTCAACGACATCCAGCCCCCGTACGACCTGACGTACGACGACGTCTTCATGGTCCCGAGCCGCAGCGCGGTCGGTTCGCGTCAGGGTGTGGACCTCAGCTCCCCGGACGGCACGGGCACCACGATCCCGCTGGTCGTCGCCAACATGACCGCCATCGCCGGGCGCCGGATGGCCGAGACGGTGGCCCGCCGCGGTGGCCTGGTGGTCATTCCGCAGGACATCCCGATCGAGGTCGTCACCGAGGTCGTGACCTGGGTCAAGAGCCGCCACCACGTCCTGGACACCCCGATCGTGCTGGCCCCGCACCAGACCGTCGCCGACGCCCTCGCGCTGCTGCCCAAGCGGGCGCACAACGCCGGTGTCGTCGTCGACGGGGACGGCCGGCCCGTCGGTGTCGTCACCGACGCGGATCTGACCGGCGTCGACCGCTTCACGCAGCTGGAGGTCGTGATGTCGCGCGACCTGCTGCTCCTGGACGCCGACATCGACCCGCGCGAGGCGTTCAACCGGCTCGACGCGGCCAACCGCCGCTACGCGCCCGCCGTCGGCCGCGACGGCACACTCGCCGGCATCCTCACCCGCAAGGGCGCCCTGCGCGCCACGCTGTACACGCCCGCCGTGGACGCGCACGGCAAGCTGCGGATCGCCGCCGCCGTCGGCATCAACGGCGACGTGGCCGGCAAGGCCAAGCAGCTGCTCGACGCGGGCGTGGACACGCTCGTCATCGACACGGCGCACGGCCACCAGGAGTCGATGATCAGCGCGATCAAGGTGGTCCGCGCGCTCGACCCGCAGGTGCCGATCGTGGCCGGCAACATCGTGGCCGCCGAGGGTGTGCGGGACCTCGTCGAGGCCGGCGCGGACATCATCAAGGTCGGCGTGGGCCCCGGTGCCATGTGCACCACCCGCATGATGACCGGTGTGGGCCGGCCGCAGTTCTCGGCGGTCCTGGAGTGCGCGGCCGAGGCGAAGAAGTACGGCAAGCACGTGTGGGCCGACGGCGGTGTCCGGCACCCGCGCGATGTCGCCATGGCGCTGGCCGCGGGCGCGTCCAACGTGATGATCGGCTCCTGGTTCGCGGGCACCTACGAGTCGCCGGGCGACCTCCAGCAGGACGCGAGCGGGCGCCTGTACAAGGAGTCCTTCGGCATGGCGTCCGCGCGTGCGGTGCGCAACCGCACCTCGGAGGAGTCGGCGTACGACCGGGCCCGCAAGGCGCTGTTCGAGGAGGGCATCTCCACCTCCCGGATGTTCCTCGACCCGGCCCGGCCGGGTGTCGAGGACCTGATCGACTCGATCATCGCGGGCGTCCGCTCCTCCTGCACCTACGCCGGTGCGGGCTCTCTGGAGGAGTTCGCGGAGAAGGCCGTCGTCGGCATCCAGAGCGCCGCCGGCTACGCCGAGGGCAAGGCGCTGCACGCCAGCTGGAGCTGAGGCACCGCCCGCGTCGCACACGGCCCCCGTCGAAGAACCGGGGGCCGTGCGCGCTGCCGCGCCACTGACCCTGTCGTCGGGATTCCGTCGTTCGCCCGGAGGGCCCGCCGACCGGCATCGGGACCGAGCCCGTCCCGGTCGTCGACCGGCCGGGATCGGCCGTGAAACCTGCCCTGACCAGGCCCGGCGCAACACTCCGAAAGCCCTTGTGCAACGAACACCCGTCCCCTCGCCACGAACGCAACGAACTTGCGGACACGCGCAAGGTTGCTGCATTACGACCGCGATGCCCTGGCTCGTAGGGTCATGCGCTGTACGTAGCGTGGCGGGGACCCCGCTCGGTGGGTTCCTGCCTCGCGCAGGTGCGCCGCCGGCCCCCGCCGCCCTCAGGCAGTGACGAAGGAGTCAGCGCGTGCTCGACCAAGGCGCACCCCCGCAACAGCGCACCGGGACCGGATCGGCGTCCCCCGGGCTCGGCGCCCGTCTGATGCGGCGCAAGCCCGTGGAACGCCTGGTGGCCGAGGGTGGCCAGGGCGAGGGCGGCAGTCTGCGCCGGTCCCTCGGACTCTGGCAGCTGACCATGATCAGCATCGGTGCCACGCTCGGCACCGGCATCTTCGTGGTGCTCGGGGAGGCCGTGCCCAAGGCCGGACCGGCGGTCACCCTGTCCTTCGTGATCGCGGGTCTGACGGCGCTGTTCTCGGCCCTGTCCTACGCCGAGCTGGCCGGCACGATCCCGGTCTCGGGGTCCTCGTACTCGTATGCGTACGCAACGATGGGTGAGCTGGTCGCCTGGGTCTGCGGCTGGTGTCTGATCCTGGAGTACGGCGTCTCGGTCGCCGCCGTCGCCGTCGGCTGGGGCGAGTACCTCAACGAACTGCTCGACGGGACCCTCGGCGTCACCATCCCGGACGCCCTGTCCGCACCGCCCGGCGACGGCGGGGTCTTCAACCTCCCGGCGCTGATCGTCGTCCTGCTCGCCATGGCCTTCCTGCTGGGCGGTGCCCGGGAGTCCGCGCGGGCCAACACCGTCATGGTCATCGTGAAGATCGCCGCGCTGGTGCTGTTCTGCGCCATCGGCGTCCAGGGCTTCCGCTCCGGCAACTACGACCACTTCATGCCGCTCGGCATGGCGGGCGTGAGCGCGGCCGGCGCCACGCTGTTCTTCTCCTACATCGGCTTCGACGCCGCCTCCACCGCCGGTGAGGAGGCGAAGAACGCCCAGCGCGACCTGCCGCGCGCGATCATGCTGTCGCTGGTCATCGTGACGGCGCTGTACGTCCTCGTCGCGGCCGTCGCGGTCGGTGCCAAGCCCTGGCAGCGGTTCGGGGACTCCGAGGCCGCGCTCGCCCAGATCATGCGCGACGTGACCGGACAGGCCTTCTGGGGCACCCTGCTGGCGTTCTGCGCGGTCATCGCCATCGCGAGCGTGGTCCTGACCGTGCTCTACGGCCAGACCCGGATCCTCTTCGCGATGTCCCGGGACGGGCTCGTGCCCAAGGCGTTCTCGCGGGTGCACCAGAAGACCGGCACGCCCCGCGTCAACACGGTCATCGTCTCCCTGTTCTGCGGGGTCCTGGCCGCCGCGATCCCGCTGGGGCAGCTCGCGGACGCCACCAGCATCGGCACCCTCTTCGCCTTCGGTCTGGTCAACATCGCGGTCGTGGTGCTGCGCCGGACCCGGCCCGACATGCCCCGCACCTTCCGGGTGCCGCTGTCGCCGGTGCTGCCCGCGCTGGGGCTCGGCTTCTGCGTCTGGATGATGGGCAGCCTGTCCGCCGTCACCTGGGTGGTCTTCGGGGTCTGGATGGCGGCCGGGCTCGTGTTCTACTTCGTGTACGGCCATCGCCGTTCCCGTCTGGCAACGCCTGAGACGCTCCCGTCCCGCGACAACTGAGACGCTCCCGTCTCGCCACACCTGAGAGCTGATCCACCCACCGTGCTCAACGATCTCGACGAACGCATCGTCCACGCCCTCGCCGAGGACGCCCGCCGCTCCTACGCGGACATCGGGCAGATCGTCGGCCTCTCCGCGCCCGCCGTGAAGCGGCGCGTGGACCGGCTGCGCGCCACCGGGGCCATCACCGGCTTCACGGTCCGGGTCGACCCGTCGGCCCTCGGCTGGGAGACCGAGGGGTTCGTCGAGATCTACTGCCGGCACAACACCTCGCCGGACACCATCCGGCGGGGCCTGGAGCGCTACCAGGAGGTCGTGGCCGCGTCCACCGTCACCGGGGACGCGGACGCGGTCGTGCAGGTCTTCGCCTCCGACATGCGGCACTTCGAGCGGGTCCTGGAACGGATCGCGGGCGAGCCCTTCGTGGAGCGCACCAAGTCGGTGCTGGTGCTGTCCCCGCTGCTGCGGCGGTTCTCGTCCGGCTCGCCTACCTGAGCCGCTCGGCCCGTTCGCGGATCGCCGCCAGCAGCCGCCCGGTGGCGACGGCATGCGCACCGGTGCGCATGAGGAGCAGCCGGTAGAGGGCGCCCCCGGGCCCGGGGAACCTGGCCCGGGTCTCGGCCCGCAGCCGGGTGCCGCCCGCGGCGGCCTCCTCCCAGCGGAAGATCAGGGCGTACGTCGAGAAGTGGTGGCGTCCGACCAGCACCAGCTCCCCTCCGGGCGCCGCGCGGACCACCCGGAAGCCGGGGAACGTCGACCCCTCGGCCGGCGGCCGGGGTCCGGACGACGTGCGGTCGGCGCAGCCCAGCAGGCGGCCCAGCCCGGAGCCGAGGGAACGGTCCAGGACCTCCCCGACGGCGCGCCGC
Organism: Streptomyces sp. NPDC020489; assembly: GCF_044386545.1. NCBI lineage: Bacteria > Bacillati > Actinomycetota > Actinomycetes > Kitasatosporales > Streptomycetaceae > Streptomyces > Streptomyces sp. NPDC020489. The sequence continues at coordinate 81,692 of NZ_JBIRUZ010000022.1, read as the reverse complement.
ACGGCCTCCGCCGGCGCCGCGGCCACCGTGGCGTGCTCGTCGATGTGGGGGAGCGCGGCGATCTCCATCTGACCTCCTAGGCCGGCCGTCCTGCGGTCGGCGCGTCGTCGTCCAGCGGGTCGTGCACGGTGGAGTCCACCGGGTCCGAACAGTAGTGGTCGCCCGTGCGCCCGCCGCGACCGGCTCCCTGACGTGCCCGTCGAGGGCCAGGACCCACCCCGTGCCGTCGTCAGGGCAGGGTGCACCGGGTGATCGCCGCCGTCAGGAATTCGCTGGGCAGCGGGCCGCGAGGTGTCTACCATCGATGCCATGACCTGGCGACATTGATCCACCAGCCGTGCCTCCCGAGGACCGCCTCGGACGCCGTACCGACGACGTCCGCACCGTCCTTCCGGGAAGGCCTCATGACACTCTCACCCGCACGCGTGCCCACGACCGGCGTCCGCCGGCTGACGGCCACGCTGTACGGCTACACGTTCCTCGACGACTTCGTCCTGCTCTACCCGGTGTACGCGCTGCTGTTCGCGGACACCGGCATGTCGCTCTGGCAGATCTCCTCCCTGTTCGCCCTGTGGTCGATCACCGCCGTCGTGCTGGAGGTCCCCTCCGGCGCCCTCGCCGACGCGGTCTCCCGACGGCTGCTGCTGTGGGTCGGCCCGCTGTTCAACGCGGTCGGGTTCGCCCTCTGGGTGCTCGTCCCGTCGTACGGGGCCTTCGCGCTCGGTTTCGTCCTGTGGGGCGTCGGCGGCGCGCTGTGCTCCGGCTCGCTGGAGGCGCTGGCCTACGACGAACTGGACCGGCTCGGGGCCGCCGACCGGTACGCGCGCGTGATGGGGCGTGTGCGGGCGGCGCGGCTGCTGGCCACCATGGCGGCGATCGGGCTCGCCGGGCCGGTGTTCGCGCTCGGCGGCTACGCGGCCGTGGGCGCGGGCAGTGTGCTGGCCTGTCTGCTGGCCGCCGTGCTGGCGACCCGCCTCCCGGAACACCGGACGCGGCCGGAGGGCGGGGGCGACGGCTGGGCGGCCACCCTGCGGGCCGGCCTCGCCGAGGCGCGCCGAGACCGTTCCGTACGGGGGGCCCTGCTGCTGATCCCGGCCGTCGCCGCGGTGTGGGGCGCGCTCGACGAGTACACCCCGCTCCTGATCCGCGACACCGGGGTGGCAAAGGCCTCGGTGCCCGCCCTGATCCTGCTCGTGTGGACGCTCGTCACGGTCGCGAGCCTGCTGACCGGACCGGCCGAACGCCTGGGCACGACCGGTACGGCCTGGCTGCTCGCGGCCTCCGCGGGGGCCCTGGCGGTCGGCGCCGCGGTCCGGACACCGGCCGGGATCGTGCTCGTCGGCCTCGCCTTCGGCGGGTTCCAGCTGGCCGAGGTGCTCGCCGACGTCCGCCTCCAGCACCGTATCGACGACGCCCGCCGCGCCACCCTCACCTCCCTGGCGAGCCTGGGCACCGAGCTGGTCACGGTCGCCACGTTCGGCGCGTACGCCCTGCTCGGCACGGTCGCGGCGCACAGCACCGTGTTCGTGGTGCTCGCGGTGCCCTATCTGCTGACGGCGCTGGTGCTGGCGTCGGCTAGAGGTCGGGCTGCCACGGCACGACCGTGAAGTCGCCCGTGCCCTGTTTGACCTTCTCGAACGGGGCCGAACTCACGCACTTCGGCAGGTCCTTGGGGCCCAGGCCCTCGGTCGCCGCCCAGCTGTAGCCGAGCCGGTCGCGGTGGCCGGTGTCGTGCACGGTGACGCCGACCCGGGTGCCCTTGGCGCCCGGCAGGTCGGTGTCGGTGACGACGCCGGACACCACGGCCACCTTGCCGCCGGTGAGCAGACAGTCCACGGTCGCCTTCGCCCAGGCGCCACGACCGTTGACGTGGTGGCTCCACGCGAAGGTGCCGGTCGCCTTCATCGGGTCGGTGTTGTCACCGGCCGCGAGGTGCGCGTCGAAGGAGAAGGTGATGTCGTCACCGGCGGAGCGGTACAGCTTGGCGGTGCCGGTGAGGACGGCGGCCTCCCGGGGTCTCACCTCGGACGCGGCACGCGGGGCGGTGCGCTCCGCCCGCCCGTCCGCGGCGGTCGCGGAGGCGGCGGCCCCCGTGCAGAGAAGCAGCGCGGCACCGAGCACAGTGATCCTGGTACGACGGTTCATGACCGTCCTCTCCGTGGGATGCGGGACGCTCACCACTGTCCTGGGGCCGCGCCCCCCGGGCATCGCGCCACGGTCGGCACTCCGGGTGCGCCCCGGGTCGCGCCCGCCCCTGCCGTGTACGCCCGCAGGGGGACGCGCGGGTACGCAACGAATCGCCGCAGCGCCCGGCACCGACGCAACAAACCGCTCACCAGCGCGCAACGGCTCCTTCTTGTCCGCCCTGGTCAGCCGCCCGTACCGTCTACATGGCCCCCACATCCACCCTTTCGCCCCGGTGAGGACACGCATGCGTACCGCCCTGCTCCAGAGCTCCGGCCGCCCCGGCTCGGTCGACGGGAACCTCAAGGTCCTCGACGAGGCCGCGGGCCGGGCCGCCGCCGCGGGTGCCGGGCTGCTGGCCGCGCCGGAGATGTTCCTGACGGGGTACGCGATCGGCGACGACATCGCCCGCCTCGCCGAGCCCGCCGACGGCGACAGCGCGGACGCGGTCGCGGAGATCGCCGCGCGGCACGGCATCGCCCTGGCGTACGGCTACCCGGAGCGCTCCGGCGACGCGGTCTTCAACTCGGCGCAGCTGATCTCGGCCACGGGCGACCGCCTCGCCAACTACCGCAAGACGCACCTCTTCGGCTGCTTCGAGCGCGACCACTTCACACCGGGCGAGCAGCCGGTCGTGCAGACGGAACTCGACGGCGTCCGCGTCGGCCTCATGATCTGCTACGACGTCGAGTTCCCGGAGAACGTCCGCGCCCACGCCCTCGCGGGCACCGACCTGCTGGTCGTCCCGACCGCGCAGATGCACCCCTTCCAGTTCGTCGCCGAGTCGATGATCCCGGTGCGCGCCTTCGAGAACCAGATGTACGTGGCGTACGTCAACCGGGTCGGCAGGGAAGGGGAGTTCGAGTTCGTCGGCCTCTCCACCCTCGCCGGCCCCGACGGGGTGGCCCGCACCCGCGCCGGACGCGGTGAGGAGCTGGTGTTCGCGGACGCCGACCCCGCCTTCGTCGCCGCCTCCCGCGAGGCGAACCCGTATCTGACGGACCGCCGCCCCGGTCTCTACGGGTCCCTGGTCTGAAGCCCCCTTTCCCTGTTGTCGCAAGGAGTCCGTACCCCATGACGTCCACGGTGCCCAACGCCGTCCAGCACGCCGACGAGCAGCAGCCGCCGATCACCATGTTCGGCCCGGACTTCCCGTACGCGTACGACGACTTCCTCGCCCACCCCGCGGGTCTCGGCCAGATACCGGCGACCGAGCACGGCAGCGAGGTCGCTGTGATCGGCGGCGGCCTGTCCGGCGTCGTGGCCGCGTACGAGCTGATGAAGATGGGCCTGAAGCCGGTCGTCTACGAGGCCGACCAGATCGGCGGCCGGCTGCGGACCGTGGGCTTCGACGGCCCGGGCACCGAGGGACTGAGCGCCGAGATGGGCGCGATGCGCTTCCCGCCCTCCTCCACCGCCCTCCAGCACTACATCGACCTGGTCGGACTCGAGACCCGCCCCTTCCCCAACCCCCTCGCGGAGGCGACCCCTTCGACGGTCGTCGACCTCAAGGGCGAGTCGCACTACGCCGAGACGATCGAGGACCTGCCGCAGGTCTACCGTGACGTCGCCGCCGCCTGGAACAAGTGCCTGGAGGAGGGCGCCGACTTCTCCGACATGAACCAGGCCATGCGCGAGCGGGACGTGCCGCGCATCCGCGAGATCTGGGCGAAGCTCGTCGAGAAGCTCGACAACCAGACCTTCTACGGCTTCCTCTGCGACTCCGAGGCCTTCCGGTCCTTCCGGCACCGCGAGATCTTCGGCCAGGTCGGCTTCGGCACCGGTGGCTGGGACACCGACTTCCCCAACTCCATCCTGGAGATCCTGCGGGTCGTCTACACCGAGGCCGACGACCACCACCGCGGCATCGTCGGCGGCTCCCAGCAGCTGCCGCTCCGGCTGTGGGAGCGCGCGCCGGAGAAGATCGTCCACTGGCCCCACGGCACCTCGCTGGCCGAGCTGCACGTGAACGGCGAGCCCCGCCCCGCCGTGACCCGGCTGCACCGCACGGCCGGCAACCGGATCACGGTCACCGACGCGAACGGCGACATCCGCACCTACCGGGCGGCGATCTTCACCGCCCAGTCCTGGATGCTGCTGTCGAAGATCGCCTGCGACGACTCGCTCTTCCCGATCGACCACTGGACGGCGATCGAGCGCACGCACTACATGGAGTCCAGCAAGCTCTTCGTGCCCGTGGACCGGCCGTTCTGGCTGGACAAGGACGAGGAGACCGGGCGGGACGTCATGTCGATGACCCTCACCGACCGTATGACGCGCGGGACTTACCTCCTCGATGACGGCCCTGACAAGCCGGCCGTCATCTGCCTGTCGTACACCTGGTGCGACGACAGCCTGAAGTGGCTGCCGCTGTCCGCGAACGAGCGGATGGAGGTCATGCTGAAGTCGCTGGGGGAGATCTACCCGAAGGTCGACGTCCGCAGCCACATCATCGGCAACCCGGTCACCGTCTCCTGGGAGAACGAGCCCTACTTCATGGGCGCGTTCAAGGCCAACCTGCCGGGCCACTACCGCTACCAGCGGCGCCTGTTCACCCACTTCATGCAGGACCGGCTGCCCGAGGACAAGCGGGGCATCTTCCTCGCCGGCGACGACATCTCCTGGACGGCCGGCTGGGCCGAGGGGGCGATCCAGACCGCCCTCAACGCGGTGTGGGGCGTCATGCACCACTTCGGCGGGGCGACGGACGCGACGAACCCGGGTCCTGGTGACGTCTACGACGAGATCGCGCCGGTCGAACTCCCGGAGGACTAGCCGCTGTGCGGCCTACTTGCTCTCGACCCTGCCGAGCGGGTCGGGAGCGGCTGCCAGCGCCTCGCACGCCGTTCGCCACGCGGGGTCCCCGGGGTGGAGCGTGCTGCGGAGGTAGGCGGTGGTGAGCCGCTGGACGAGGGCGACCCGGTCGGGGTTCTCGTCGGTGGTCTCGGCGACGTCGTACCCGGAGACCCCGCCGAGGCCGTGCTCGGCGTCGAAGAGGGTGAGCAGCGACTTGGGGCCGGGGGAGAGGTCGTAGGGGTCCCGGAACCACTCCGGGCCCCGGACGGTCAGATGCGTGGCGGCGTCCTTGTCGCCGATGACCACCAGGGCCGGTGCGCGCATCCCGGAGAAGTCCGGACCGGCCATGAACGCGTAGTTCTCGGCCACGAAGTCGGTGACGGAGTCACCGCCCCCGCCCGGCGCCGCGAGCAGCACACCCGCCGTGATCCGGGGCTCGGTCAGGTCCACCACCGTGCCGTCGAGCGGGTCGGTGACCCGGGTGCCCAGCAGCATGCTCGCGGTGTGCCCGCCCATGGAGTGCCCGGCCACCGCGACCTTCTCGCGGTCCACCCGCCCGCGCAGCTGGGGCACGGCCTCCTCGACGAGGTCGAGTCCGTCGAGGACGCGGGACATGTCCTCGGCGCGGGACCGCCAGAACAGGGGCGCCCCCGGGGTGTCGGGGTCCAGGCGCAGCGACCGCGAGCTCAGGTGGGTCGGCTGGATCACCACGAAGCCCTGTGCCGCCCAGTGGTGGGCGAGGGGCGCGTAGCCGTTCAGGGAGGAGAGGTGGTTCGAGTGGCCCTGGCCGTGCGACAGGAGGAGGACCGGCAGGTCGCCTCCGGTGACGGGCGCGGAGACCCGGACCTGGAGGTCCACGGCGCGGCCCGGGGCGGGCAGCACGATCGGGCTGACGGAGAGGACGGGTGCGTTCACGATGACTGATCTCCTTCGGCTTCAGCCGGAGCTGAAAGCGGAACACTGTTCCGTTTAATATACGGAACACTGTTCCGTTTGGTCAACGGCTAAGGTCGTCCCTGGCTGACGGCCATGCCCGGCCGAGGCCACGCCTGACGTCAACGCCGTCGGAAGGACAGCACGGTGCCCACTGGAGACCAGCCCGGGGCGGCGTCGCCCCGGAGCAAGCGGGCCGATGCGCAGCGCAACCAGCAGACGCTGCTCGCCGCCGCGGCGGACGTCTTCGTCACCTCCGGCGTCGACGCGCCGATCCGGGAGATCGCGGCCAGGGCGGGGGTCGGGCTCGGGACGATCTACCGGCACTTCCCCACCCGGGCCGATCTCGTCGTCGCCGTCTACCGCCACCAGGTCGAGGCCTGCGCCGAGGCCGGTCCGCGGCTGCTCGCCGAGGCCGACTCGCCCTCGGAGGCGCTCGGCCGATGGGCCGACCTGTTCGTCGACTTCCTGGTCACCAAGCACGGCCTCGCCAACGCCCTGCAGTCGGACAGCGGCGGCTTCGACGCCCTGCACGCCTACTTCCTGGACCGCCTGGTGCCCGTCTGCACCCGACTGCTGGACGCGGCCGCGGAGGCCGGCGAGATCGACTCCGACATCGAGGCCTACGAACTGATGCGCGGCATCGGCAACCTGTGCATCGGACGGGGCGGCGACCGCCCCTACGACCCGCGCCGCCTGGTCGCCCTGCTCCTGCGGGGACTGCGGGTCCCGCCGTCGCCCTGAACCGCCCGGCCCGGGCGCCACGCCGACCGGGCCCGGTTCCGCGACGGAGCCGGGTCAGTCCGGCAGCGGCGTCAGCAGCATCCGTCCCGCGAAGCCGACCGCGGTGTCCAGCCGCTGCGTGAACTCCTCGGCCACGTCGGGCAGTCCGCGCAGCGCCCACAGGGCCCGGGCGGCCGTCCAGGTGGCCTCCCGGGCGCGCTCCAGGCTCCACGCGCCGAGCAGATGGGTGAGCGGGTCGGCGATCTGGAGGAGGTCGGGGCCCGGCATCAGTTCTTCGCGGATGCGCTCCTCCAGCGACACGAGGAGATCGCCCACGCGGTCGAACTCGTCCTCCACGTCCACGGGTTCGCAGCCGAGCGTACGGCAGGTGTCCACCACCGCCAGCGCGAGATCGTGCCCGATGTGCGCGTTGATGCCCGCGAGAGCGAACTGCAGCGGACGTACGCCGGGATGGCGGCGGTACTGGAACAGGGGCCGCCAGCACGCGGGCGGGCGGTGCTCGACCGCCGCCACCTCGACGGCCCGCAAGTACCGCTCGGCGAACCGTACGTCCAGCGTGATCGCCGCCCGCGCGTCCGTGAACCGGCCGGCGTCGATGCCCCGGTCGACCGCCTCGGTGACGGCGAGGTAGACGCGGTTGAACACCGCGATCCCGTCCCGTGGCGGAAGCGCCTCGTCCAGGGCGCGCATCCGGGAGACGACGGTGTCCACCGGAGTGACGAACTGTTCCAACTGCGACATGCAGGCAGGGTCCCAGGCCTAGGGTGGCCGGAGCACCGGCGGGCCCGACGCTTCCCCAGAACGGGGGAACGCGCCCGCCGAAGGGGGAGGGGTTCACTGGTGGCGGGCTCACGTGCGCACCGCCTGGCCGAACGCAAGGCCGAGCGCAGGCGTGCCGCACGCCGCAGCGGCATGGTCGCCGCGGCCTCCGTCGTGGTCGCCGTGGCCACCGCGACCGGGATGGTCTCGGCGTTCGACGACCGGCGAGGCTCCGACGAGGCACGCCCGGAGGTGACGGGGTCCCCGACCCTGGAGCTCCAGCCGCCCCCGCCGACGCCGTCCCCCTCGGCCACCGGGCCGGCCTCCGCGTCCGCCTCGCCGAAGAAGAAGAGGACCGCGAGCCCCTCGCCCCCACCGACGAGGACCGAGAAGAAGCAGCGGACCGCCGCGGCCCCCACCCGGCTCTACCGCCACCCCGCCTCCCAGGTCCTCGACTGGGTCCGCGCCCACCCCGGCGACCCGCGCCAGGACGTCATCGCGTCCCGCATCGCCGACCAGCCGGCGGCCGTCTGGTTCGCCGACCACACCCCGTCGACCATCACGGCACGCGTGCGCGCGGTCACCTCCGGGGGCGCGGCGCAGGGCCGGGTGCCGGTGGTCGTGGCGTACGCGATCCCGGACCGCGACTGCGGCGGGGCCTCCCAGGGCGGGGCGCCGGACCTCGACGCCTACGACGCCTGGATCGACCGGTTCGCCGCGGGGCTCGGCTCCGGCGAGGTCGTGGTGATCCTGGAACCCGACGCGATCGCCCAGTCCGAGTGCCTGTCCACCGCTCAACGCGCCGACCGGTTCGCCTCGTTGGCCCGCGCGGGGCGTGTCCTGAAGGAGGCCGACCCCAGGGCCCGGGTCTACTTCGACGCCGGCCACTCCGGCTGGCACCCCGCGACCAGACAGGCGGAACTGCTCCGGCAGGCGGGCGCCGCCGACGCGGCCTCCTCCGACGGCGTCTTCAGCAACGTCTCCAACTTCCACCGCACCGCCGACGAGATCGTTTACGACCGACAGGTCCTCGCCGCCCTGCGGGGCCCGGCGGGCCTCGGCGCGGTCATCGACACCAGCCGCAACGGCGCCGGCGCCCCCGCCGACGGCGAGTGGTGCGACCCGGCCGGCCGCAAGATCGGCCGGGCCCCGACCCTGGACACCGGCGAGCCACGCATCGACGGCTACCTGTGGGTGAAGCTGCCGGGGGAGTCGGACGGCTGCAAGGGCGCGCCGGGCACGTTCACCCCCTCCTACGCCTACGACTTGGCGTCGTCGTAGTCGTCGGAGTCGTAGGCCGAGGTGCCCTCGTCCAGCAGCGGCCTCTGCGTCCTGAGGTGGGCCGGGGCGAAGGCCCGCAGCGCGTGGTAGCCGGTGATGACGACCAGCGTGCCCAGCGCGATGCCGCTCAGCGAGAAGGTGTCCGTGAACTTCATCGTCACGTCGCCGACGCCGATGATGATGCCCGCCGCGGCCGGCACCAGGTTGAGCGGATTGCGCAGGTCCACCTTGGCGTTGATCCAGATCTGCGCGCCGAGCAGGCCGATCATGCCGTAGAGGATGACGGTGATGCCGCCGAGGACTCCGCCGGGGATCGCGGCGACGACCGCGCCGAACTTGGGGCACAGGCCGAACAGGAGCGCGAAGCCGGCGGCGGCCCAGTAGGCGGCCGTCGAGTAGACGCGGGTCGCGGCCATCACGCCGATGTTCTCGGAGTACGTGGTGTTGGGCGGCCCGCCGAGCGCGGTGGACAGCATCGAGCCGACGCCGTCGGCCGAGATCGCGGTGCCGAGCCGGTCGTCCAGCGAGTCCCCGGTCATCTCGCCGACCGCCTTCACATGCCCGGCGTTCTCGGCGACCAGGGCGATGACGACGGGCAGCGCGACCAGGATGGCCGACCACTCGAAGGACGGGCCGTGGAAGCTCGGCAGCCCGATCCAGTCGGCCCGGCCGACTGCGGAGAGGTCCAGGCGCCAGTGGTCGGTGAGCCTGCCGCTCGCGTCGACGGAGTGGATGCGGCCGAAGATCCGGTCGAAGGCCCAGGAGACGCCGTAGCCGAGGACCAGCCCGAGGAAGATAGCGATCCGGGACCAGAAGCCACGCAGACAGACGACCGCCAGACCGGTGAACACCATCACCAGCAGGGCCGTCCACTGGTCCTGCGGCCAGTACGTGGAGGCGGTCACCGGCGCCAGGTTGAAGCCGATCAGCATGACCACCGCGCCGGTGACGATCGGCGGCATCGCCGCGTGGATGATCCGCGCCCCGAACCTCTGCACGGCGACACCGACCAGGAACAGCGCGACGCCGACGGCGAAGACCGCCCCGGTCACCGTGGCGCTCGTACCGCCCTGCGCGCGGATGACGGCGGCCACGCCCACGAAGGACAGCGAGCAGCCGAGGTAGCTCGGCACCCGGCCGCGGGTGGCGAGCAGGAAGATCACGGTCGCGACGCCGGACATCATGATCGCGAGGTTGGGGTCCAGGCCCATCAGGACCGGCGCCACGAAGGACGCCCCGAACATCGCCACCACATGCTGCGCGCCGAGGCCGACCGTGCGCGGCCAGGACAGCCGCTCGTCGGGGCGGACCACCGCTCCGGGCGCCGGGACGCGTCCGTCGCCGTGCAGTTTCCAGCCGACGCCAAGATCCATGGTGCGGTTTCGCTTTCGTCGTACGTGCGGATGTCCGGACCATTGTCAGGGAGATCCGCCCAGGTCACCGCCCCGGGTCGGGGATCCGGCCGAGCGCCCGCCCAAGGTGGGGGTGTCTCTGCCGTACCCCCCTGGAGCACCACCCGTGACCGTCGAAGCGCCCCCGTCCACCGCCCTGCACCACGGCCGGCTGATCCCCGTCACCGTCCACTTCGACGACCTGGACGCCCTCGGACTGCTGCACAACGCCCGCTACCCGCTCAAGGTCGAGCAGGCCTGGACCGAGCTGTGGCAGGAGCACGGCATCCACTTCGACGGCGACTGGGTCGCGGCCGGTGACGCCTGCAACGCGGTCAAGGAACTCCGGATCAGCTACGAGGCCCCGGTCACCCGGGCCGGCGCCTACGCCGTCCACCTGTGGCTGGAGCGGCTCGGCACCACCGGCCTGACGTACGGCTTCCGGTTCTGCTCGCGGGACGGCTCCGTGACCTACGCGCGGGGCACCCGTGTCCTGGTCCGGCTGGACCCCGGGACGATGCGTCCGGCGCCGTGGAGCGAACGGTTCAGGGCCGCCGGTCGGGCACTGCTGCGGCCGGACGGCTGACCTTCGGGCGGTCGCGGTCACCGGCACGCAGCACACCGGCGAAGGCCACCAGCCCGCTCGCCAGCACGGTCACCAGCACGAACGACACCAGCAGGCTGGTCGCCTGGGCGATGGTGCCGATCGCGCTCGGGGCGATGAGCCCCGAGGTGTACGTGATCGTCGCGACGCCCGCGATGGCCAGGCTGGGATTGGCGCCGCTGCGGCCCGCGGCGGCGAAGCACAGCGGGACCACCACCGCGATGCCGAGCCCCATGAGCGCGAAGCCGGACATCGCCATCGCGGGGTTCCTCGCCACGACGATGAGCACCCCGCCGAGCACCGCCAGCACCCCGCCGGCCCGCACCGTGCGCACCGAGCCGAAGCGGTCCACGATCCGGTCGCCGGCGATCCGCGCGATCGCCATGGTGAGGGTGAAGCCGGTCGTGCACGCCGCCGCGAGTCCCGCCGAGGCCTCCAGCTGGTCCCGCAGATACACCGCCGACCAGTCCAGGCTCGCGCCCTCCGCGAAGACCGCGCAGAACCCGACGGCACCGATGAGCAGCGCGGACCTCGGCGGCAGCGCGAACCGCGGCGGGGGCTCCTCGTCCTCGGTGGGCTGGAGGTCCAGCACCCAGCGACAGGCCAGCAGACCGAGGAAGGTCAGCACGCCCGCCGCCAGCGCGTGGTGCACCCGGGCGTCCGAGCCCAGGTGGGCGGCGAGCGTGCCGGCCGCCGAGCCGACCAGGGCGCCCGCGCTCCACAGGCCGTGCAGGCCGGACATGATCGACCGGCCGAGCCGGTTCTCGACCTCGACGCCGAGCGCGTTCATCGCCACGTCGGCCATGCCGGCCGTCGCGCCGTAGACGAACAGGGCCAGGCACAGGGTCGCCAGATTCGGGGCGAGGGCCGGCAGGACCAGGGAGAGCGTCCACAGGGCGATCAGCCCGCGCAGCGCGTTGCGTGCGCCGAAGCGGTGGCTGACACTGCCGGCCAGCGGCATCGCCAGGGAGGCGCCGAGGGCGGGGAAGGCGAGGGCGAGGCCCAGCTGCCCGGCGCTGACCGAGGCATGGTCCTGGATCCAGGGGACGCGTGTCGCGAACGACCCGGTGACGGCGCCGTGCACGGCGAAGACGGCCGCGACGGCGTACCGGGCGCGCCTCACCTGCCCTTGGTCGTACTGCACTGCACTCATGCTCCCGCCCCTTCGCGGTCTCCGGGCCATCGGCGACGTAAACTATCAGGGTCCCTGCCTGATAGATAGTCGCTACGAGGCCGCCCTCGGGGTCCGGCCGATCTGGAAGGATCCCGGCATGCCCGCATCCCCCAGCACCGCCCGGGTCATCAACGACCGGCTCGCCCTGCGCCTGCTCCAGCAGGAGGGCCCGCTGACGGCGGGACAACTGAAGCAGCTGACCGGACTGTCCCGGCCCACCGTCGCCGACCTGGTCGAACGCCTCATCGCCGCCGACCTGATCGAGGTGGTCGGGGAGTCCGGCGAGCAGCGCCGCGGACCGAACGCGAAGCTGTACGGCATCGTGGCGGACCTCGCCCACCTGGCCGCGCTCGACGTCCGCACCGAGGGCGTCCGGGTCGTCGTCTCCGACCTGCTGGGGCGCCCGCTGGCCGAGGCGTCCGTGCCGATCGGCGACGACACCGGGACCGGACCGGCCGTGGAGCAGGCGGTGGCGCTGGTCGAGCGGACCGCGAAGGAGGCCGGCGTGGACCGCCTTCACACGGTCGGCATCGGAGCCCCCGGCCTCATCGACCCGGCCACCGGTGAACTCCGCGACTCGACCGGCCTGCCCGCCTGGCACCGCCGCCTGGTCGCCGTCCTCCAGGAACGCCTCCCGAAGGCCCGCGTCCACGTCGAGAACGAGACCAACCTCGCGGCACTGGCGGAGCAGCGCGACGGCGCGGCGCATGACCGGGACACCTTCGTGCTGCTGTGGCTCGGACATGGCACCGGGGCGGCGGTCGTCCTGGACGGCGTGCTGCGGCGAGGCGCCTCCGGGGGGACCGGGGAGATCGGCTTCCTGCCGGTGCCCGGCACCTCGGGACTGCCCTCGGCGACCGGCTGCGACGGAGGCTTCCACTCGCTGGCCGGCTCGGCGGCGATCGCGGAACTGGCCCGGCAACACGGGGTGCGGGGCGCCGCGTCCGGGGCCGAGCCGGTGGCCGCGGCGCTGGTGGGCAACGCGGTGGCCGAAGGGGTCTACGGCTTCCTGGACGCCCTCGCCGACCGGCTCGCCGTGGGCGTCTCCTCCGTCGTGGCCGTCCTGGACCCCGGCTGCGTGGTCCTCGGCGGCGAGGTCGGCCGGGCGGGCGGCGCGGACCTCGCCGACCGGGTGGCGCTCCGGGTCCGCCGGATGTCCCCGCTCCCGACCGAGGTCCGCCCGAGCGTCCTCGGCGGCGACGCGGTCCTGCGCGGCGCCCTCCTGACGGCCCGCGACCACGCCCAGGACGAACTCTTCACCCCGGCCGATCGCTGATCGCGGATGCGGTCCGGGGGCACGGCCCCGGCCGCCGCCCCGCCCCTCTCAGCCCGCGAAGCGCCGGGCCAGATACTCCTCGAACGTCCCCTTGCCCACCGCCCGCTCCGGGGTCAGGTGGCCGCCCTCGCGGAAGGCGCGGTACGCCTTGCCCCACAGCGGCAGGTTCACCACGCCGCGTCGGCGGCCGGTCGCCTTGAGGTACGCGCGGGCGAGCGAGTCGAAGGTGCGCACCTCGGGGCCGCCCAGGTCCGCCACGCGTCCCGCGGGCGGCGAGGCCGCCAGCTCGGCCAGCCGGTCGGCGACCTCGGCCACCTCGATGGGCTGGTCGCAGACCCCGGCGGGCAGCGGCACCACCGGCGACTTGGACAGCCCCTGGAGCATCATGACGAGCAGGTCGTGGAACTGGGTCGCCCGCAGCACGGTCCACCCCAGCCCGGACGCCTCGATCTGCTTCTCCACGGCGAGCTTGGCGCGGTAGTAGGGGAACGGCACCCGGTCGACGCCGACGATCGAGATGTAGACCAGGTGTCCCACCCCGGCCCGCCGTGCCGCCGCGATCAGGTGCGCGGCCGCCTTCTCGTCCCCGCCGGTCTGGCTGGAGGCGCAGTGCACGATCGTGTCCACGCCCTCGACGGCCGCGTCCAGCGCGCCGCCGCCCTCGCGCAGGTCGACGGCGTACGGCTGGGCGTGCCGGCTGAGCACCCGCACCTCGTGCCCGTCCGCCCGCAGCCGCTCGGCGACGAGCCGGCCGAGTGTTCCGGTACCGCCGGTCACCAGGATCGTGGCCATGCTGTTCAGCTCCTTCGGACTCCGGACGCTCCCCGGTGGAGCGTCCCTCTCCAGGTGAGACGGAACAGCCCCCGTGAAATGTGACAGTCCCCCGGAGGGAGCCGAGCCGGCCGCGCCCGGACCCCAGTCTGTCCGGGTCTAGTGCCGCCCGCACGTCGCCGATCGCACGTGCCGGACGCGCCCCGCCGCCATGAACGCGGTTGAGAGGCCCGGCGGCGGGCAAGGGCCGTCGTCACCGCCGCCGGGCCGGTCCAGGGAGATCCAAAAAGGACTAGACCAAAGACTCCATCAGGTCGGGCGGGTTGAGAAGCCCAGTGACCACACCTGTGAGCCACCCCACATCACTCACCCGTATGGACGCCGATCGGGCGTGGCACACTGGCTCTGTATCAGCAGCAGCGCACTCCGGGGTCGGTGAAAGTCCGAACCGGCGGTTACAGTCCGCGACCCGACCGCTTCCAGCGGCCGGTTGACCAGGTGAAATTCCTGGACCGACGGTTAAAGTCCGGATGGGAGGCAGTGCGCGGCGGGCGAGCATTCGTGCGCGTCGTCGTATTCACCCGTCCTCGCGGACGGGTTCGTCCGGCGTCGCCCCCGTGCTCCTGCTCGTGAACTCTGTCGTCATCGACAGCCCCGGAGTCCGTGCCCCGATGTGGCAGGAGGACCCGGGACGTGTTCACCGGAATCGTCGAAGAGCTGGGCGAGGTCACCGCCGTCGAGAACCTCGGCGACGCGTGTCGCTTCCGTCTGCGCGGCCCCGTGGTCACCGAGGGCGCGAAACACGGTGACTCCATCGCCGTCAACGGCGTCTGCCTCACCGTCGTCGAGCACGAGGGCGACGAGTTCACCGCCGACGTCATGGCCGAGACCCTCAAGCGCTCCAGCCTGGGCGACCTCGCCGTCGGCTCGCGCGTCAACCTCGAACGCCCCACCGCCGTCGGCGCCCGTCTCGGCGGCCACATCGTGCAGGGCCATGTCGACGGCACCGGCCGGGTCCTGGAGCGCACGCCCTCCGAGCACTGGGAGATCGTCAAGGTCTCCCTCCCCGCGGACCTCTCGCGCTACGTCGTGGAGAAGGGCTCCATCACCGTCGACGGCATCAGCCTCACCGTCGTCGACGCCGGCCCCGACCACTTCACCGTCAGCCTCATCCCCACCACCCTCGACCTGACCACGCTCGGCCACAAGCAGCCCGGCGACCCGGTCAACCTCGAGGTCGACGTCGTCGCCAAGTACGTGGAGCGGCTGCTCGCGAGCGCTCGGGGGGCGGCACAGTGAACTGGCTGAACACCGAGGCGTTCACCGCCTTCGACCAGCACATCCTCTGGTCCGACATGATCGGCAACATCACCGGCCTGGTCGCCCTGGCCCTTGGCTGGCGGCGTTCCATCTGGAGCTGGCCCGTGCAGTTCCTGGCCGGCCTCATCCTCTTCGGCGCCTTCTACGGCCACCTGACCGGCAGCGCGGGCAAGCAGGCCATCGTCATGGTCGTCGCGCTGTACGGCTGGTGGCAGTGGAACCGCAAGAAGGGCGAGACCGGCGACGGCCACATCGCCCCGCGGTTCGCCACCTGGACCGAGCGCGCGGTGATGGTGGGCGCGGCCGCCGCCGGCACCGTCGCGGTGGCGCTGCTGTTCAAGGCGTACCCGAGCCTGTCCTGGGACCCTTGGCCGGACGCCTACATCTTCGTCGGCACCATCGTCGCCATGTACGCCCAGGCGCGCGGCATGGTCGAGTTCTGGTTCGCCTGGCTCCTCGTCGACCTGGTGGGCGTCCCCCTGAACTTCGCCAACGGCTACGCCTTCTCCGGCTTCGTCTACGTCATCTACGGCGCGCTCGTCCTGTGGGGCATGCGCGACTGGTGGCTGCGCTCCCGCCAGGGCACGCGGCCCGCTCTGGAAGGAGCGCCGGCATGAGTACGGCACCGATCCTGTACAGCACCGACGGCCTGGAAGACCTCTCGCTCGACCCGATCGAGCAGGCCATCGCCGACATCGCCGCCGGCCGTCCGATCGTCGTGGTCGACGACGAGGACCGGGAGAACGAGGGCGACCTCGTCATCGCCGCCGAGAAGGCGACCCCCGAGATCGTCGCCTTCATGATGAGCGAGTGCCGTGGTCTGATCTGCGCCCCCATGGAGGGCGAGGAGCTGGAGCGCCTCGAACTGCCGCAGATGGTCCAGGACAACACCGAGTCGATGAAGACCGCGTTCACGGTCTCCGTGGACGCCTCCGCCGCCCACGGCGTGAGCACCGGCATCTCCGCCGCCGACCGCGCCACCACGCTCCGGCTGCTGGCGGGCGGCAACGCCGAGCCCACCGACTTCGTCCGCCCCGGCCACGTCTTCCCGCTGCGCGCCAGGCCCGGCGGCGTCCTGACCCGCAACGGCCACACCGAGGCCGCCGTCGACCTCGCCCGGCTCGCGGGGCTGCGCCCGGCCGGCGCCATCGTCGAGATCGCCGGTGAGGACGGCCGGATGCTGCGGCTGCCCGAGCTGATCCCGTTCGCCCGCAAGCACGGCCTGACGATCATCTCCATCGAGGACCTGATCGCCTACCGCCGCAACGCCGAGCCCACCGTCCGCCGCGAGGCCGAGGTCCATCTGCCCACCTCCCACGGCGAGTTCACGGCGTTCGGCTATCGCTCCACCGTCGACGGCGTCGAGCACGTCGCCCTGGTGCACGGCGAGATCGGCGACGGCGAGGACGTCCTGGTGCGCGTCCACTCCGAGTGCCTGACCGGCGACATCTTCGGCTCCGCCCGCTGCGACTGCGGACCCCAGCTGGACGCCTCCCTGGAGCGCATCCAGGCCGCGGGCAGGGGAGTGGTGGTCTATCTGCGCGGCCACGAGGGACGCGGCATCGGCCTGGTCTCCAAGCTGCGCGCCTACGAGCTCCAGGAGCGCGGCCGGGACACCCTCGACGCCAACCTCGAACTCGGCCTGCCCGCCGACGCCCGGGACTACGGCGCCGGCGCCCAGATCCTCGAGGACCTCGGCGTGCGCAGCGTGCGCCTGATGACCAACAACCCGGACAAGTCCGAGGCCCTGCTGCGGCACGGGCTCAAGGTCACCGGCCGGGAGCCGATGCCGGTACAGGCGGGCGAGCACAACCTCCACTACCTGCGCACCAAGCGGGACCGGATGGGCCACGACCTGCCCTGGCTGGACACCGCACCGGTGTCCACCTGCAAGAACCAGTAATCGCACCTCTAGGAGACGAGAGAACGTGAGCGGCAAGGGCGCACCCGAACTGTCCGTACGCAATGTGGGTGACCTCCGGGTCGCCGTCATCGCGGCGCAGTGGCACGAGAAGGTGATGGACGGTCTGGTGGACGGCGCCCTGCGCGCCCTGCACGACCTGGGCATCGACGAGCCGACCCTGCTGAGGGTCCCCGGCAGCTGGGAACTCCCGGTCGTCGCCAAGGTCCTCGCGGGCCGGGGCTACGACGCGATCGTCGCCCTCGGCGTCGTGATCCGCGGCGGCACCCCCCACTTCGAGTACGTGTGCCAGGGCGTCACCCAGGGCCTCACCCAGGTCTCCGTCGACACCGGTGTCCCCATCGGCTTCGGCGTGCTGACCTGCGACACTGAGGAGCAGGCCCTGGACCGGGCCGGCATCGAGGGCTCGAACGAGGACAAGGGGCACGAGGCGGTGACCGCCGCGGTGGCGACGGCGGCCACCCTCCGCTCAGTATCTGAACCGTGGCATTAGGCCGGCCGGCACAACGGCTAGGGTGGGCAGCACCATGTCCAATAAGACGTTCGAGGAGCTCTTCGCCGAGCTCCAGCAGAAGGCCGCCACCGGCGACCCCGCCACTTCCCGCACCGCTGAGCTGGTCGGCAAGGGCGTCCATGCCATCGGCAAGAAGGTCGTCGAAGAGGCCGCCGAGGTGTGGATGGCCGCCGAGTACGAGGGCAAGGAAGCGGCCGCCGAGGAGATCTCGCAGCTGCTGTACCACGTCCAGGTGATGATGGTCGCCCGCGGCATCTCGCTCGACGACGTCTACGCCCACCTGTGAATCCGTCCGTTCCGCACCCACCCCGTCACGCGAAGGAAGCCGACCTCATGCTGCGCATCGCCGTCCCCAACAAGGGTTCCCTGTCAGGCCCTGCGGCGGAGATGCTGCATGAGGCCGGCTACCAGCAGCGCCGGGAGTCCAAGGAGCTGCGGATCGTCGACCCGGAGAACGAGGTCGAGTTCTTCTACCTCCGCCCCCGCGACATCGCGATCTACGTCTCCTCCGGCCGCCTCGACATCGGCATCACCGGCCGCGACCTGCTGATCGACTCCGGCGCCAGTGCCGAGGAGATCCTCCCGCTCGGCTTCGCCCGCTCCACCTTCCGCTTCGCCGCCAAGCCCGGCACCGCCAGCGGCGTCCAGGACCTCAAGGGCAAGACCGTCGCCACCTCCTACGAGGGCATCGTCGAGGGCCACCTCGCCGACAGCGGCGTCGACGCCTCCGTCGTCCACCTCGACGGCGCCGTCGAGACCGCCATCGAGCTCGGTGTCGCCGAGGTCATCGCGGACGTCGTGGAGACCGGCACCTCGCTGCGCAACGCGGGTCTGGAGGTCTTCGGCGAGCCGATCATGAAGTCCGAGGCCGTCGTGATCCGCCGTGTCGGCGCCGACACCACCTCGGAGAACGAGCCCAAGGTCCAGCAGTTCCTGCGCCGCCTCCAGGGCGTCCTGGTGGCCCGGACCTACGTGATGATGGACTACGACTGCCGCGTCGAGCAGTTGGAGAAGGCCGTCGCCCTCACCCCGGGCCTGGAGTCCCCCACGGTCTCCCCGCTGCACAACGAGGGCTGGGTCGCCGTCCGCGCGATGGTCCCCGCCAAGGAGGCCCAGCGGATCATGGACGACCTCTACGACATCGGCGCGCGGGCCATCCTGACGACGGCCATCCACGCCTGCCGTCTCTGAGGGCCGCACACCATGTCCGAACTCCCCGCCCTTCCCGTCACCTTCCGGCCGGGCCGCACCCGGGCCGTCCTGCTCAGCGCGGCCGTCGCGCTCTTCGTGGTCATCACGGCGATCGCGCTGCTGCTGGAGAAGCTCGGCCCCGGCGAGCGCCTCAGCTTCGTCCTCACCGCGGCCCTGCTGGCCGGTGTGCTGGCGCTGCTGGCCCGGGTGAAGGTCGTCGCCGACGAGTCCGGTGTCACCGTGGTGAACATCGCCGGCAGGCGGCGCCTGGCCTGGGCCGAGATCGTCCAGGTGAACCTCCGCCCCGGCGACCCCTGGGTGTTCCTCAACCTCAGCGACGGCACCAGCCTGCCCGCCCTGGGCATCCAGCCCGGCATCGCCAAGCAGCAGGCCATCGCCGACGCCCGCGCGCTGCGGGCGCTCGTCGAGGCCCACGGCCCGGGGGATCTGCCGTAGAGGGCCCTGTCTTGATTAATCTGGTGGCGGAGGCGTTCTCATGGCGCCTCCGCCGCTGATGTTCCCCCCGGTCCTCAGAGGCCCCCCTGCTATCCGAGGAGTGATTCCCTCCAGCGATGGACGGATCGTCCTGTAGTACCTGCGCCGCCCCCTTCCGACCCACCGAGGCGGCGGCATGACCATCCCCCTGCTGCTCCTGGCAGCCGCGTTCCTGCTGATTCTGGCCAACGGCTTCTTCGTGGCCGCCGAGTTCGGCCTCGTCACGGTCGACCGTCCGGAGGCCGAGAGGGCCGCCGCCGAGGGCGACAAACGAGCCGCGACGGTCGTGGAGTCGCTCAAGGAACTCTCCTTCCAGCTCTCCGGCACCCAGCTCGGCATCACCATCACCTCCCTGGTCGTCGGCATGCTCGCCGAACCGGCCCTCGCGGAGCTGCTGCACGGCCCCTTCACCGCGATCGGCATACCCGAGGGCGCCGTCTCCGGCGTCACCGTGGTCGTCGGCATGCTCCTGGCCTCCGCGGTGCAGATGGTGATCGGTGAGCTCGTGCCCAAGAACTGGGCGGTCTCCAACCCCCTCCAGGTCGCCCGCTTCGTCGCCGGCCCGCAGCACGCCTTCGCCCGGCTGTTCCGCCCGGTCATCGCCGCGCTGAACGCCGTCGCCAACCGCCTCGTCCGCGCCCTGGGTGTCGAGCCCACCGACGAGCTGGCCTCCGCCCGCACCCCCGGCGAGCTGGTCTCCCTGGCCCGGCACTCGGCCCGGGCCGGCACCCTGGAACAGGACACCGCCGACCTGTTCGTGCGGACCCTGTCCCTCGCCGAGCTGACCGCGCAGCACGTGATGACCCCGCGCGTGAAGGTCAGCTCGCTCCAGGCGTCCGCCACCGCCGAGGACGTGGTCAACCTGACCCGCGCCACCGGCCTGTCCCGTTTCCCGGTCTACCGCGAGAAGATCGACGAGATCGTCGGCATGGTCCATCTCAAGGACGCCCTCGCCGTCCCGGCCCACGACCGGCTGCGCACCCCGGCCGGCCGGATCGCCCGCCCCGCGCTGCTGGTCCCGGAGACCCTCCCGGTCCAGCCGCTCCTGGCCCGGCTGCGCAGCGAGCAGCCCATCGCGGTCGTCGTCGACGAGTACGGCGGCACGGCGGGCGTGGTCACCCTGGAGGACATCGTCGAGGAGATCGTCGGCGAGGTCCGCGACGAGCACGACGGTCTCGACGTGCCCGAACTCGCCGCCGCCCCGCCGGAGGACGGCCGGCCCGCCTGGGACGCCGACGGCAGCTGCCGCGTCGACATCCTCCAGCGCATAGGCCTGGACGTGCCCGAGGGACCGTACGAGACGGTCGCCGGCCTCGTCGCCGACCTGCTGGGCCGCATCCCGGCCGTGGGCGACCGCGCCGAGCTCCCCGGCTGGCGGCTCTCGGTGCGCCAGGTCGGGCACTACCGGGCCGAGCGGGTACGCCTGGTCCGTACGGCCCCCGTCATGGAGGCGGCCCGATGAGCGTGCTCCAACTCCTGTTCGCCGCGCTGCTCGTGCTCGCCAACGGCTTCTTCGTCGGCGCCGAGTTCGCGCTGGTCTCCGTCCGCCGCAGCCAGATCGAGCCGCTCGGCACCGCCCGGGCCCGCCAGGTGCTCTACGGTCTGGAGCGGCTGCCGCAGATGATGGCCGCGGCCCAGTTCGGCATCACCGTCTGCTCGTTGACGCTGGGCGCGGTCGCCGAGCCCACCGTCGCCGCGCTGCTCGAGCCGGTCTTCGAGTGGATCCACCTGCCGCACGGCATGATCCACCCGCTGGGCTATGTGATCGCGCTGGCAGCGGTGGTCTTCTTCCACCTCGTCATCGGTGAGATGGTCCCGAAGAACCTGGCGATGGCCGCCCCGGAGAAGGCCGCGCTGTGGCTGAGCCCGGGCCTGGTCGTCTTCGCCCGCTTCTGCCGGCCGATCACCCTCGCCCTCGGCGCCTGCGCCCAGGGCATCCTGCGCCTCTTCCGGGTCGAGCCCAAGGACGAGGTCGAGGCGGTGTTCACCAGCGAGCAGCTCAACCGGCTCGTGGAGGACGCCGGACAGGCGGGCCTGCTCGACCCCGAGGAGCAGGAACGCCTGGAGGACGCGCTGGAGCTGGGCTCCCGCCCGGTCACGGACGTGCTGCTGAAGCGTGAGTCACTGGTGACGGTGGGGCCCTCGGTCACCCCCGGCCAGGTCGTGGAGCTCACGGCCCGCACCGGCTACTCCCGCTTCCCGGTCGTGGCCGACAACGGCGCCTTCATGGGCTACCTGCATGTGAAGGACGTCCTGGACCTGGAGGAATCGGAGCGGGCGGTGCCCCAGCACCTCTGGCGCAAGATGACGACCCTGCGGTCCGAACTGCCCCTGGACGACGCCCTGACGGTCATGCGGCGAGCGGCGACGCACCTGGCCCAGGTGACGGACGCGTCGGGCAAGGTCCTGGGCCTGGCGGCGCTGGAGGACGTACTGGAACTCCTGGTGGGCGAGGTGACGGACCCGGCGCACCGGGACACGGCGCCGCAGCCGAGGATGGCCGAGCAGAAGGAAGCGGTGGCGAGCTGACGCGGGTTCCCCGCACCCACCCAGGGGCGCGGGGGACTGCGCGACAAGCCACGACGGGCCCGCAGTCGCGCGACGCCAGAAGTCACCGTGCTCTTGGGCGGAGCTCACATCGCCGACGGATCCTGGGGACCCCGCCCTGACAGCACTTCCCCGTACGCCTGCATGAGATCCGGCAGCCGTAGTGTCGACAAGTCGTCCCGCGTCAGCATCCCCGGGTACGTCGACAGCCGCAGATCCCGGTACGCGCAGCTCTTCTCGTACAGCGTGCGCAGGAACCGCCCGTTGCCCAGCTCGTCGATCCACCCCTGGTCCACCACGTGCCCGGCGATGGACCGCAGCTCGTCGAGGGCCTCCTCGTCCCACACGTCACCGTTCTCCGCGGCCAGCACCTCGCCGATGGAGGTGAGTTCGAGCGGCCGGTACGAGGGGAAGTCCACCCGGGTCGTGAAGCGGGAGGACAGTCCGGGGTTGGCGGCCAGAAGCCGGTCCATGCCCTCGGGATAGCCGGCCAGGATGACGACCAGGTGGTCCCGGTTGTCCTCCGCCCGCTTCAGCAGCACCTGCAAGGCCTCGTCGCCGTACGCGTCGCCCTTGCCGTAACCGGAGTTGGACAGCGAGTAGGCCTCGTCGACGAAGAGGACCCCGCCGATCGCGGAGTCGATGAGCTCGTTGGCCTTCACCGCCGTCTGCCCGAGGTACTCGCCCACGAGATCGGCGCGCTGGGCCTCCACGAGATGGTCGCCGCCGAGCAGCCCCAGGGCGTAGAAGACCCGGCCCAGGATGCGGGCGACCGTGGTCTTGCCGGTGCCCGAGGGGCCGGAGAAGACGAAGTGCCGCTTCGGCGGCTGGACCGGCAGACCCTGACCGGCCCGCAGCCGTGCCATGTTCAACTGGGCCGACAACGCCTTGACCTGGCGTTTCACCGGCTCCAGACCCACCATGCGCTCGAGTTCGGCGAGGGCTTCCTCGAGCAACACCGGGTCGGTGGGGCCGGCGGGCAGCGTCGGCGAGGGCAGGGTCTTCTCGCGCACCGACGGGTCGGACACCGACGGCAGCGGACCGGCCGCGGGCAGGTCCGGCTCGGAGAACTTCAGGTCACGGCCGTCGGCGCCGCCGAAGAGCGGATCGAGGCCGTCCGGTCCTTCCAGGACGTCCTGCACGCCGGAGAGCGCGATCGAGGCGAGGTCGGCGGCCTCGTCGTACCCGTCGCCCTCGGAGATCGCCGCGAGCCGGGCGGCGGTGTCCATGAAGGCCGGGTCGACCCGGTGGACCGCGCGGTACAGGGGGAGGGCGGCCGCCGAGCGGCCCGTGCCCTCGTGCGCCCGGGCCAGCCAGTAGCGCAGCTCCTTGCGCTGGGGCTGTTCGCTGCGGCAGCGCATCAGGGCCGCCGACAGCAGCGGTTCGGCCTGGCCGTACATCTCCAGCCGCACCCGGGCCATGCCGCCGAACAGGCCGGCCTCGATGCCCAGCAGGGGGTCGTCGATCAACGGGTCGGTGTGCCGGACGAGCTGGTCCCAGTCCTTGACCAGATAGGCGCGGCAGGCGTGCAGGAAGCGCACCTGGGGGTCGGTGTCCACGGGCGGCAGGCCCGCGAGGGCCCGGTCCAGCTCCGGGACATGGCGTCCGTCCAGCCAGTGCGAGGCGTGCGCGAGCAGCAGGTCGCGGGGGCTTTCCAGCACGGGCTGCACCCACCAGCCCAGCCAGTACCAGGAGTTGAGGGTGCGGCGGTGCCGGGCGCGCTGTTCGCCGAAGCGTTCCCGGTGGCGGAACATCCGCAGCAGCGCGGTCGTCGTGTCGACGCGCAGCGCGTGCAGGCCGAGCCAGCCGTCCGCCATCCCCGGATCCATCCGCACCGCGGCGCGGAACTCCTCCTCCGCCTGCGGATAGGCGCCCATCGTGTAGGCGTCCACACCTCGCAGCCAGGCGAGGTCGGCCGGGGCCTGCGAGCCCTGCGTGCCGAAGTCCATCACGTCCCCCACAAACCGTGCCCCCGTTGGTTGGTCACCGAGCCGTCGCCCGCCGACCGCCTTGATCGAACCGCCTTGCTGCGGACCGGAGTTGCAACGGTGCGCGGAGCTGCCGTCCTTAAGGTCGCACCGAGGGCATCGTACCCGCGGGGGTACGGCCCGCCGAAGGGTGCCGCACAGGCCGTTTGGCGAGGTGGGAGCAGACGGGGCGCATCCGTGATGGTGACCGAGGGTGAGCGAATCACGGCCCGGAGCGCCCGGAAAAGGGGGTGAGGGCAGAACGAAGCCCCCGATCACGGGGGAACAACCGGGGGCTTCGCGACTGCGGGCGGCTGCTGAAGGCCGCGCATTGAGAACGTAAGTCCTGTACGGCCCCTCGGTCAAGCCGAGTTGAAGCACTCCGGGAAGTTCGACCGCAAGGGTCTTCACAAGTTCAGCACATTGCGGATGGTCCGTCACCCAGCGTGAGGGGCTGGTCCGATCCAACCGTCCCAGCAGGACCCGGGAGCACCTCGTACCCCTTCTCTCCCTGCCGCACCAGAAGATCGGCGTACGGGCGAGAAGGGTCCTCGGCGAAGTGAGCGGTCTCGGCCCGGACCCACCCGGCCCAGAACTCCCGCTGCTCCTCCCCGTCCCGTGACCGGCCGCGCGCCCAGGACTCCTCTCGGGGCAACTCCATCCACAGCAGCCGCGCCAGATGCGGGCGCAGCGCACGGCGGCCCGCGCCGACCCCCTCGAGGAGGACCACAGGCGCCGCGGGCAGGGTGCGGGGCGGCCCGAAGCGGCGGGTGCGCCAGTCGTAGGGGGAGTAGCGCGCGCGCTCGCCACGGGTGAAGGGCTCGATCACCTGGGTCAGCAGCCGACCGGTCCAGGCGAACAGTTCGTCGTGGCTCGCGATGTCGTCCAGGTGCAGCACCGGCGCGCCCCCCAGCGCTGCGGCCAACTCCCCGGCGAACGTGGACTTTCCGGAACCGGCGTGACCGTCGACGCCGATCAGACGGGCCGGGCCGCAGGACGGCGCGAGGCCGTGGAGGTGGTCGGCGAGGGAGCGCATGGCCGGTTCCTGGAGTTTTCGCGAGTCCGACAGGGGGCTTGTGCACTCTAACCGTGGCCCCGGAGGGTGCCGCCGCAGGTCATGCCAGTGGTCGAGGCCAATATTCGTGGGCGTGGCATGGCCCGAAGTGCTGGCAGGCGCGGGCGGCTGCGGTCATAGTTGGCGCACAACCGTGCAGTGGACCTGCCCAGAACCGGACCAACTTGGGGGTCATTCCGCCCATGAGCAGAGCCGAACAGCCGTCCCGCAGAACCGTCCTGGCCGCCGCGGTCGCCGCCGCGGTGGCCGGCAGCGCAGGGCCGGCGGCCGCAGCCGGCGGCGTGACCGGCACCGGGGCCACCGTCCGCCGGGCCGACCGGTCCGGCCTCGTCGACAACCGCTTCTGGACGACGTACGCCGACTGGCGCGGCGGCCGCGCGAACGGCACCCGTGCCGTCGCCGGTGCCCGGCCGGGCGTGGTGATCGGCGCCGCGGCGGGCCGTGTCGACTACACCGACCCGCACACCGGGAAGACGGCCGCCTGGGAGTACGCGACCTGGACCTCCCCGGTCCACCGGCTCGCCGTCCCGGCCACCGAGGCGATCGCGTCCTGGAACGCGCACACCCCGGACGGCACCTGGCTCCAGGTCGAGCTGAAGGGCACCTACTCCGACGGCACGGACACCCCCTGGTACGTGATGGGCCGCTGGGCGGCCGGTGACCAGGACATCCGGCGGACCTCGGTCGACGACCAGACGGACGACAAGAGCAGCATCTGGACGGACACCTTCGCCATCGACGACCCGGCGACGGGTCTGCGCCTCACCTCGTACCGGCTGCGCCTGACCCTCTACCGCAAGCCCGGCACCAAGAGGACCCCGACCGTGTGGCGGCTCGGCGCGATGGGCTCGGACGTCCCGGACCGCTTCACCGTCCCGGCCTCCACGCCGGGGCTCGCCCAGGAACTGATCGTCCCGCGGTACTCGCAGGAGATCCACGCCGGCCAGTACCCGGAGTACGACAACGGCGGCGAGGCGTGGTGCAGCCCCACCTCCTCGCAGATGATCATCGAGTACTGGGGCGGCCGGCTCACCCCGGCGCAGCTGGCCTGGGTCGATCCGGCCTACGCCGACCCCCAGGTGTGCCACGCGGCCCGGTACACCTTCGACTACCAGTACGCGGGCTGCGGCAACTGGCCGTTCAACGCGGCCTACGCGGCCACGTTCGAGGGCCTCCAGGGCGTGGTCACCCGGCTCGGCTCGCTGACCGACCTGGAGACGCTGATCGCGGCCGGCATCCCGGCCATAACGTCCCAGTCCTTCCTCAAGGAGGAGCTGACCGGGGCGGGTTACGGCACCTCCGGGCATCTGATGACCGTGATCGGCTTCACCGCCGACGGCGACGTGATCGCCAACGACCCGGCCTCGCCGAGCAACGAGGCGGTGCGACGGGTCTACAAGCGGCGCGAATGGGAGAACATCTGGCTGCGCACCAAGCGGTACAACGCCGGCGGCAAGGTCGTCTCCGGCACCGGCGGCGTCTGCTACCTGTACTTCCCCGCGCGGCCGACCGCACGGCAGTGCAAGGCGCTCGCGGCGGTGGGTGTGCGCTGAGCCACACCCCGAGCGCACAGGCCCCGGAGAAACCGGGGCCTGTGCGCTGTGACCGACATCTCTGCCGCAAAAGCCCTGCTCGGTGGCAAAGTGGACACATGACTGCGAACTCAGCCGCCGCCCCCCGCGTCCGCACCGGCGGCCCCCAGGAAGACGGCCCGAAGGCCCTCGAGCACGTCATGGGCTGGACCCTGGTCGTGGTGGTCGCGATGCTTATGACCCAGCTCGGACTACTGTGACCTGACCCGGGATTGACCTGACATACTGCGGGTGTCCCGCCCCGTTGAGACCAGGGTCGAAATTGAGTATCAGCCAACAGCGCGAGGCCGCCCGCCCCAAGGCGCGCGGCACCGAGCGTTCGGTGGCGCGCCGCGCCGAACTCATCGCGATCGGGCGCCGGTTGTTCGCCGACACGTCCTACGACGCGCTCTCGATGGACGACATCGCCCGCCAGGCGCACGTCGCCAAAGGGCTGATCTACTACTACTTCCAGTCCAAGCGCGGCTACTACCTGGCCATCATCCAGGACTCCGTCGCGGACCTGGTCGCCTTCGCGGCGAGCGGCATCCAGCTGGCCCAGGTGGACCGGGTCCAGCGCACGATCGACGGCTATCTGCGCTACGCCGAGCACAACCAGGCCGCGTACCGGACCGTCGTGAGCGGCGGGGTCGGCTTCGACGCCGAGGTGCACGCCATCCGGGACGGCGTGCGCGAGGCCATCGTCGCGACCATCGCCGAGGGGGCGTACGGCCGGACCGACATCTCGGCGCTGGCCCGGATGGGCCTGTTCGCCTGGGTGTGCAGCGTCGAGGGCGCCACCCTCGACTGGATCGACGGCCCGGCCCAGCTCACCCGCGACACCATGCGCGAACTGCTGGTGAAGACCCTCGGCGCCTCCATGCGCGCCATCGAGGAACTGGACCCCGCCTACCCGGCCCCGAGCCCGGCCCGCCGCGACGCCTGACGCGCCGAGGGGCGAAGGCTCCGGCGCCTCCGCCCCATGTGCCGCACCGGCACGGTCAGTTGATCGCCTTGATCAGCTCGCCGCCCGAGGTGTCCCCGCTCAGCTCCCAGAAGAAGGTGCCGCCCAGCCCCTGCTGGTTCTTGTAGGCCATCTTCGTGGCGATGGTCGCCGGGGTGTCGTAACTCCACCAGTCGTTCCCGCACTTGGCGTACGCCGTCCCGCCCACCGTGCCGGTCGCCGGGCACTTGGCCTTGAGCACCTTGTAGTCCTCGAAGCCCGCCTCGTACGTCCCCGCCGCCGGGCCGGTCGCGGTGCCGCCGGGTGCCGCCTGGGTCACCCCGGTCCAGCCGCGGCCGTAGAAGCCGAGGCCGAGCAGCAGCTTCGAGGCGGGGATGCCGAGGCCCTTGAGCTTGGCGATGGTCGCCGAGGTGTGGTTGCCCGCCTGCGGGATGCCGGCGTAGGAGTGCAGCGCCGAGTGCGGGGCCGTCGGGCCGGTCGCGGCCCAGGCGCCGAAGTAGTCGTACGTCATCGGGTTGTACCAGTTCACGTACTGCGCCGCGCCCGCGTAGTCCGCCGCGTCGATCTTGCCGCCCGGGGTGGCGTCGGCCGTGATCGCCGCGGTGACCAGGTTGCCGGAGCCGAAGGTGGCCCGCAGTGCCGCCATCAGGTTCTTGAAGGCCGCCCGGCCGCTGGTGTCACAGGTGTTGCCGCAGGCGTTGGGGTACTCCCAGTCGATGTCGATGCCGTCGAAGACATCGGCCCACCGGGAGTTCTCGACCAGGTCGTAGCAGGACCGGGCGAACGCGGCCGGGTTCTTCGCCGCCTCGCCGAAGCCGCTCGACCAGGTCCAGCCGCCGAAGGACCAGATGACCTTCAGGCCCGGGTGCTTCCTCTTCAGCTCGCGCAGTTGGTTGAAGTTGCCGCGCAGGGGCTGGTCCCAGGTGTCGGCGACCCCGTCCACGGACTCGGCCGCGGTGTAGGTGCGCTCGGTCGCCGCGTAGGAGTCGCCCATCGCGCACTTGCCGCCGGTGACGTTGCCGAAGGCGTAGTTGATGTGCGTGAGCTTCGCGGCGGAGCCGGAGGTCTCGATGTTCTTGACGTGGTACTTGCGGTCGTAGGTGCCCCATTCGGTGAAGTAGCCGACGACCTTGGAGCCGGCCTTCACCGCGGGCCTCGCCGCGGGTTCGGCGGTCGCGGTGCCCGCGCCGGCCAGCAGTCCGGCGCCGAGGACCGCGCAGCACGCGGCGGAGACGAGCGCCCGGAAGCGGGTGCGGGGGCGAGGGGATTCGTGCATCGGGTGTCTCCTCGTGGGGGAGAGGGGAGCGTGCGCCGATTGGCATGAACGCGGTAAAGCGGTGGTCCGTCACAGTAGGAGGACTAGACCAGTGCGTCAATGGTGCGTACCAATCTCGAGTCCCGCGGGACCCCCGCTCGGTTTCTTGAAGTAAGCGGTCGTTAACTGGTGACGCGGTGCCGCCGATCGGGCATACTCACAGCCCAGAGCCGCTGGTCAACAGCTTCCGCGACCCGAAAGTGCGACCATCGGCCCAGCCGCAGCAAGACCCGGCGGAGCCGCCCCCAACCAAAGGCGCACGCCGACGTGCCCGACACAGGGAGGAGAGCGTCGCCATGCCCGACCGCGCCCCGCAGCAGGTGGACCGGCAACTGCCCACGGACGAGGCACGGGAGCTGATCTCCCTCGTCCGCGACATCGCGCAGCGCGAGATCGCCCCGCGGGCGGCCGAGGAGGAGGACGCCGGGCACTTCCCGCGCGAGATCTTCACCCTGCTCTCCCGCTCCGGCCTGCTCGGACTGCCTTACGACTCCGCGTACGGCGGCGGCGACCAGCCCTACGAGGTCTACCTCCAGGTCCTGGAGGAGCTCGCCGCGGCCCGCCTCACCGTCGGCCTCGGCGTCAGCGTGCACACCCTCGCCTCCTACGCCCTGGCCGCCTACGGCAGCAAGGAGCAGCAGGCCGAGCACCTCCCCGCCATGCTCGGCGGCGGACTGCTGGGCGCGTACTG
The DNA here is from genome assembly GCF_044386545.1 of Streptomyces sp. NPDC020489. Taxonomy (NCBI): domain Bacteria; kingdom Bacillati; phylum Actinomycetota; class Actinomycetes; order Kitasatosporales; family Streptomycetaceae; genus Streptomyces; species Streptomyces sp. NPDC020489. The sequence goes on along the minus strand of NZ_JBIRUZ010000022.1, from coordinate 52,208 downwards.
CCTCTCCGAGCCCTCGTCCGGCTCGGACGCCGCCTCCCTGCGGACCAGGGCGGTGCGGGACGGCGACAGCTGGGTGATCACCGGCACCAAGGCGTGGATCACCCACGGCGGCGTCGCCGACTTCTACACGGTCATGGCCCGGACCGGCGAGGAGGGCCCGCGCGGGATCACCGCGTTCCTGGTGCCCGGGGACGCGGCGGGCCTGAGCGGGGCGCCGCCGGAGAAGAAGATGGGCATGAAGGGCTCGCCCACCGCCCAGGTCCACCTCGACGGCGTCCGGGTCGGCGACGACCGGCGCCTGGGCGAGGAGGGGCAGGGCTTCGCGATCGCCCTGTCCGCGCTGGACTCCGGACGGCTGGGCATCGCGGCCTGCGCGATCGGCGTGGCCCAGGCGGCTCTGGACGCGGCGCTGGCGTACGCGACCGAGCGGCGGCAGTTCGGCAAGGCCATCGTCGACTTCCAGGGGCTGCGGTTCATGCTGGCCGACATGGCGACCCAGATCGAGGCGGGCCGGGCGCTGTACCTGTCGGCGGCACGGCTGCGGGACGCGGGCCGGCCGTTCGCCAAGCAGGCCGCGATGGCCAAGCTGCACTGCACCGACACGGCGATGAAGGTGACCACCGACGCCGTCCAGGTCCTCGGCGGGTACGGCTACACCGCGGACTTCCCCGTCGAGCGCTACATGCGCGAGGCCAAGGTCCTCCAGATCGTGGAGGGCACCAACCAGATCCAGCGGATGGTCATCGCCCGCCACCTGGCAGGTCCGGAGCAGCGCTGAACTGACCCGGCCTCACCTGCGGCGCCGCGAGCCGCACCCACTCCGGGTCGTGGCGCCCCGGCAGGGTCCGGCCGCGGTCGGCCCACATGCGCAGCAGATCTCGGTAGATGGGCGGGTCCACGGGAGGCGGAACCGATCCCGCGGGCGGAGGCACGAAGATGTGGCGCTGACGCCCGGTCGCCGAATATGTGGGGGTCACACCAGGGCAACGCGATGACGGTCGGACAGGTCACCCGCCGACGGAATCGACCGTGAGTTCACCGACGTCGCCCGGCACCGAGTCCGGCCCCTCGACGGCTGCCTGACGTTCAGTCAGCCGGGTGATCTCCCGGGGAGATGCGCCGGGGGGAGGGCCGAATGCCGCTCGCCATGGGGTCCCTGACGATCGGTGAGACCGTCGCGCCGCGCACCCGGACGCGCTGGACCTGCACCACGGCAGCCGCGAGCCATGGCGCAGGGCAGCTACGGGAATCGAGCGATGACCCTTGGGGTGCGCTCAGGCGGCGTGACGCCGCATGACGGGGACCCTGATCGGGCGCGAGCCCGGCCCACCGACGTGGGAGAAGGGCTGGGTCCGCCAGTCGAGCCCCTGAGGGAGCGTCAACAGCAGGGCGGTGTCCTGCTCCTGGGGCTCCAGGTCCTCGTCCGCGGGACGCGCCTCGGCGGCGCGGCGGCCGGTGCCGGCGCAGACCGTGAGCCCGAACGGGTTCCAGGGCGAGGCGCACAGCGCGTGCTCCGGCAGGAACTCCTCGTCCGCCAGCAGCGCGATGGGCTGGGCGCAGTCCGGGCACACGACCCGGAACATCTCGAAGGTGTCGTACGCGTCGAGTTCGTCCTCGAGGGCGTCGGGTTCGACGCCCTCCGGCTCGGGCTCGGCGACCGCCTGGAGTCGCTTGGGTGCGGTACGACCAGGGCGCTTAAGACTCTGCATTGGGTTCTCCCCCTCGGGCTGGGCCGTGAAGGCACTGCGGCCTCGACCACAGCAAGCACTTCCCGCCCCGTCTCGGAGGTAATCACGAGACCATCACGGAGACCGTCCGGGAGCTGTGGCGTTCGTCACATGCCACTCGCAGGTGCCCGAGGCGGCCCGTTTGTCCCCCGGTCGGCTCACCGGCCGCTCCCGGCCACATCACGAACCGGGTATGACCTGCGCCGCTCCTGTATCCGAGGAGATCAGGCGCACTGTAGGTTCTTGCGCCATGGAGGAGCTGGACCGTCAGATCGTGCAGCTGCTCGTCAAGGACGGGCGGATGAGCTACACAGACCTCGGCAAGGCCACCGGCCTGTCCACGTCGGCCGTGCACCAGCGGGTGCGCCGGCTGGAGCAGCGTGGCGTGATCCGGGGGTACGCCGCCGTCGTCGACCCCGAGGCCGTCGGGCTGCCCATGACCGCGTTCATCTCGGTGAAACCGTTCGACCCCAGCGCGCCCGACGACATCGCCGAGCGGCTGGCCGGGGTGCCCGAGATCGAGGCCTGCCACAGTGTCGCGGGCGACGAGAACTACATCCTCAAGGTACGGGTGGCGACCCCGCACGAGCTGGAGGAGCTGCTGGCACGCGTGCGGTCGCTGGCGGGGGTGTCGACTCGGACGACGGTGGTGCTGTCGACCCCGTACGAGGCCCGCCCACCGCGGATCTGAACCGGGTTTCGCCGGCACGCGCGGGTCGTTCCTGGCCGGTCACGCGGTTCCCCGCGCCCTGAGTGCGTCACGACTGCCCCGAGTCGGGAGCCGTCGCCGTGAGGCGCGAGACTGTTCCCCATGAGTGAGTCCACTGCCGTACCCCAGACCGTCCTTCTCCGCCGTGGCGAGGTCCACAGTCCCGCCGACCCGTTCGCCACCGCGATGGTCGTGGAGCGCGGGCAGGTCGCCTGGGTCGGGTCGGAGGGCGCCGCCGACGCCTTCGCGGACGGCGTCGACGAGGTCGTCGACCTGGACGGCGCTCTGGTCACCCCGGCGTTCACCGACGCGCACGTGCACACCACCGCCACGGGACTCGCTCTCACCGGCCTCGACCTGTCCCGCGCCCCCTCCCTGGAGGCGGCCCTCGCGCTCGTACGGGAGTTCGCCGCCGCCCGCCCGGACGACCGCGTGCTCCTCGGGCACGGCTGGGACGCCGCCCGCTGGCCCGGTGGCCGCCCGCCGACGCGCGCCGAGCTCGACGAGGCCACCGGTGGCCGGCCGCTGTACCTGTCCCGCATCGACGTCCACTCGGCGGTCGTGACCACGGCCCTGCTCGACATGACGTCCCTGGGGCGCGTGGACGGCCCTCTGACCGCCGACGCCCACCACGCCGTGCGCGCCACCGCCCTCGCCGCCGTCACCCCCGCCCAGCGCGTCGAGGCCCAGCGCGCGGCCCTCGCCCACGCGGCCTCCCTCGGCATCGGATCGGTCCACGAGTGCGCCGGACCGGAGATCTCCTCCGAGGACGACTTCACCGGCCTGCTCCGGCTCGCCGCCGAGGGCGCCGGGCCCCGGGTCGTCGGCTACTGGGCCGAGCAGGACGTGACGAAGGCGCGCGAACTGGGCGCGGTCGGCGCGGCCGGGGACCTCTTCGTCGACGGCGCCCTCGGCTCCCACACCGCCTGTCTGCACCAGCCGTACACCGACGCCGAGCACACCGGCACCGCGTACCTGGACGCCGACGCCGTCGCCGCACATGTCGTGGCCTGCACCGAGGCCGGGATCCAGGCGGGCTTCCACGCGATCGGCGACGCCGCCGTGACCGCCGTCGTCGAGGGCGTCCGCACCGCCGCCGAGAAGGTCGGACTGCACCGGGTGCGCGCCGCCCGGCACCGCGTCGAGCACGCCGAGATGCTCGCCCCGCAGACCATCGCCGCCTTCGCCGACCTCGGCCTCACGGCCTCCGTGCAGCCCGCCTTCGACGCCCTGTGGGGCGGCGAGGACGGCATGTACGCGCGACGCCTGGGTGCCGAGCGGGCCCGCGCCCTGAACCCCTTCGCGGCCCTCCTGAGGGCCGGGGTACCGCTCGCCTTCGGCTCCGACAGCCCCGTCACCCCGCTCGACCCGTGGGGCACGGTCCGCGCCGCCGCCTTCCATCGCACGCCGGAGCACCGAGTCTCGGTCCGCGCCGCGTTCACCGCCCACACACGCGGCGGCTGGCGGGCGATCGGACGGGACGACGCGGGCGTGCTGGTGCCGGGCGCGCCCGCCGACTACGCGGTGTGGCGCACGGACGAACTGGTCGTCCAGGCGCCCGACGACCGGGTCGCCCGCTGGTCCACCGACCCCCGCTCCGGCACCCCCGGGCTCCCCGACCTCTCCCCGGGCGCCGACCTGCCGGTCTGCCTGCGCACGGTGGTGGGCGGCCGGACCGTGTACGTGCGGCCGAGCGAGTGATCTCCCGGGGTGGCGCGGTGACGACCGGCCGCCGTCGCCCTGTCTCGCGACCTGCGCATCCTCCGGGCTGACCAGGGCGTTGTGCGCAGACCCGCAGCTCAAGCGGCTGTTGACAGCCGACGGCAGGGGGCCGGTAGGTTCGGCCCAGTCCACCACCGGACGCCCGACCGGGGAAGGTCCGCCGACTCGTCGCCGCGCCGCTGGGTCAGGGACGGTGTGCCGCACCGGGCACCGCCACTTGCAGCCAGGCTCAGCGCCCGCGCCGCAGCGAGGGAACGTTCCGGCTGGTCGGGGAGGTGTGACCCGGGTGGGGCCCGGACGCTCAGTAGACAACGGCTTTCGGTCGACCCGCAGCCAGCGGGCCCCAGGTCGGCCCGAAGGGCGCCGGGCCCCCATCCGCAGCACGCACGGCCGCGAGAGGCGCGCCCGCACCCCGATCTTGCGAAAACGACACCACCATACGAACGTCTTGTCGCGTCGGCCCAGGCCGCGCCCACTATGGTGGACGTCTGCGGACGAACGTGAAGGGGCAGCAGTGAACGACGGCGACGGGGCCCTTGCGGCACAGGGTCAGGGGAGGCAGTTCGGCCCGCTCGGCACGGCCTTGGTGATCATCCCGACCTACAACGAGGCGGAGAACATCAAGTCCATCGTCGGCCGGGTCCGCGAGGCCGTTCCCGAGGCGCACGTCCTTGTCGCCGACGACAACAGCCCCGACGGCACCGGCAAGCTCGCCGACGAACTCGCCGCCACCGACGACCACGTCCAGGTCCTGCACCGCAAGGGCAAGGAGGGCCTCGGCGCCGCCTACCTCGCGGGCTTCGCCTGGGGCCTGGAGCACGGCTACGGCGTCCTGGTCGAGATGGACGCCGACGGCTCCCACCAGCCCGAGGAGCTGCCCCGCCTGCTGACCGCCCTCAAGGGCGCCGACCTGGTCCTCGGCTCCCGCTGGGTGCCCGGCGGCCGGGTCGTGAACTGGCCCAGGTCCCGCGAGTTCATCTCCCGCGGCGGCAGCCTCTACTCGCGGGTGCTGCTGGACGTGCCGATCCGGGACGTCACCGGCGGCTACCGCGCCTTCCGCCGCGAGACGCTGGAGGGCCTCGGTCTCGACGAGGTCGCCTCCCAGGGCTACTGCTTCCAGGTCGACCTCGCCCGCCGCGCGATCAAGTCCGGCTACCACGTCGTCGAGGTCCCCATCACCTTCGTCGAGCGCGAGCACGGCGACTCCAAGATGAGCCGCGACATCCTCGTGGAGGCGCTGTGGCGGGTCACCACGTGGGGTGTGGGGGAGCGGGTCGGCAAGGTGCTCGGCAGCCGCGACAAGAAGGCCTGACGGCGCCCGTACGCCCTGGTCGCACAGCCGGGGCTGATCGTCCCCTTATCCCGTGCTGAGCCCTGCCCAGGCACACTGGACGCATGACGACTGGCGCTCCGACCTCGACGCATCCCGCCCGGCCCCCGCGCTCCCGGTTGCGCACCGTCCTGCCGCTGGGGATCGCGGCGTGGCTGGTGCTGGAGATCTGGCTGCTGACCCTGGTGGCCGGCGCCGCGAGCGGATTCGTGGTGCTGTTGCTGCTGCTCGCCGGCCTGGTGCTCGGCGCGGTGGTCATCAAGCGGGCGGGACGGCGGGCCTTCCGGAACCTGAACGAGGCCTTCCAGCGCGGCACCGCGCCGTCCGGTGGCGGTGGCAACGGCCTGATGATGCTGAGCGGCCTCCTCCTCATGCTCCCCGGCCTGATCTCGGATGCGGTGGGCCTGGTCCTGCTGATCCCTCCGGTCCAGAAGGCCGTCTCCCGCCGGGCCGAGCGCACCTTCGAACGCAGGCTCCGCGAGGCCGGCGGCTCCCTGGGCGGCGCCTTCCAGCAGGCCCGGCTGCGTCGCCCCGACGGCAAGGTCGTCCAGGGCGAGGTCCTCAGGGACGAGCCGGCCGGTACACCTGAGGACCGGCGGCCTCCGCTGACGGGCTGAGGACCACCCGGACGGGTGCGGACACACGAGACCGCGGGCGCCGTACGTGAAGTACGGCGCCCGCGGTCTCGTGCTTGCGTTGTGTTCCGCCCGAACCGTGGCGGGACTACGCGGACTTGCGGCTGTCCCGGGGGTGAACCGCGATGTTCATCGCCCCCGAACGCAGAACAGCCAGACGCTCCTCGAGGACCTCTTCGAGTTCCTCTCGGGTGCGCCGTTCCATCAGCATGTCCCAATGTGTACGCGCGGGCTTGGCCTTCTTCTCTTCAGGGCCGTCGCCGTCCACGAGGAGTGCCTGGGCCCCGCAGACCTTGCACTCCCACTCCGGCGGGATCTCCGCCTCGACCGAGAAGGGCATTTCGAACCGGTGCCCCTTCTCGCATGCGTACTCCACGGCCTGGCGCGGGGCCAGGTCGATGCCGCGGTCCGTCTCGTAGCTGGTCACCACGAGGCGCGTGCCGCGAAGAGCTCGCTCACTCATGAATCGTGCCTCCCGGGCTTGTCGCCCACAGGACAGGTGTCGCTGTCGTCGTCATCCGGTCAACGTCCGGTCGGCGGTAAAGATTCCCGGTTCCGGGCAATGCGTCGCCGTCGTAGCCGCCCCTTGTTGTACCCACCAGCGCCCGGTTTGTCACATCTGCTAGCAGATGTCACCCAGCGTTTCGCTATCTTTGACGCGCAGTAACGGTACGCCTGGCAGGCCAAACGCGTACACTACCGCCCTTTCGCGCCGAACGCTAAATCTTCTCGGGAACGGGATTGCCCGCGTCGTGGATCGCCTGGCGCACCGGAACCCGCGCGAGCAGGGCGAACCCCAGGACGAAGAAGGCCACCAGGGAGAGGATCGCGTCCCGATAACTTCCGGTCAGCTGGAACGTGAGGCCGAACAGAAGCGGGCCCAGCCAGCTCATGCCGCGGTCGCTCATCTCGTACGCCGAGAAGTACTCCGCCTCCTTGCCGGGCGGGACGAGATGGGAGAACAGCGAGCGGGACAGGGCCTGGCTGCCGCCGAGGACCAGGCCGATCCCGGCGGCCAGCACGAAGAACCACACCGGCGCCCCGGCCGGCAGGAAGTAGCCGGCCGCCAGGGTGAGCGTCCAGGCCACCAGCGAGCCGAGGATCGTGCGCTTCGCGCCGTACACCCGGGCCAGCCGGCCCATGCCCAGCGCGCCCGCCACCGCCAGCACCTGGACCAGCAGGACGGCGCCGATGAGCGTGGACTGGCCGAGGCCGAGTTCCTCGGAGCCGTAGACGGAGGCCTGGGAGATCACGGTCTGGATGCCGTCGTTGTAGACGAGGTACGCCAGCAGGAACGCGAGGGTCAGCGGTTGGCGGCGCATGCTCCGGATCGTCGCCGCCAACTGCCGGAAGCCGGGCGTGCTCGCCTCCTTCACCGCCATGCGGCGGTCGCGCAGCCGGCGCAGCGGGACGAGGGTGAAGGCGCCCCACCACAGTCCCGCCGAGGCGAGGCAGACGCGGACCGCCATGCCCTCGGAGAGGCCGAAGGAGTCGCGGGCGGTGTAGAGGACCAGGTTCACGACCAGGACCAGCGAGCCCGCCGCGTACCCGAAGGCCCAGCCCCGGGAGGAGACCGCGTCGCGTTCCTCGGGCCCGGCGATCTGGGGCAGGTAGGAGTTGTAGAGCATGGTCCCGACCGCGTTCGCCGCGTTCGCCACGATCAGCAGGACGCCGCCGAGCAGATAGCGCTCGCCGTCGAGGAGGAACATGGCCGCCGTCGCGGCGGCCCCGGTGTAGGCGGCCGCCGCCAGCAGCGGCTTCTTCCGGCCGGTGCGGTCGGCCGCCGCGCCCGCCACGGGCATGACGAGCACGGCCACGATCACCGAGAGGGACACCGAGTACGCGAAGAAGGACCCGGCGCGCACCGGTATCCCGAGCGGATGGACGAAGCCGTCCGCGTCGGCCGCCTTCTCGGCGACCGAGGTCAGATAGGGGCCGAGGAACACGGTGAGCACGCTGGTCGAGTAGACCGAGCACGCCCAGTCGTAGACGTACCAGCCGCGCTGTTCGCGGCGCCGCTCGGCGGCCTCGTCGGCGCCTGCGGCAGGCATGGCGTCGGTGCTGGCGTCGGTGCCCAACCCGGCCCCCTCGGTGGTCCCGCGCCTCGGTCCCGCGGTGCCGGGGGTGCGGGGGCCGTCAGACCCAGACGCCCCGGTCCTCCATGACCTTGCGCAACGTGTCGATGTGATCGGTCATGATGCCATCGACCCCCAGGTCCAGGAGCCGGTGCATGGCCTCGGGATCGTTGATGGTCCACACGTGCACCTGGAGCCCGCGCGCATGGGCGGCGCGGACGAACCGGCGGTCGACCACCTGGATGCCGTTCTGGGCCTCGGGCACCTGGGCGGCGACCGCGGAGCGGCGCAGCGCGGCCGGCACGCCCCAGGAACGCAGGCGCAGGTTGAGGACGCCACGGGTGCCGTAGGAGGTCGCCAGGCGCGGGCCGGCGAGCCGCTGGGCACGCACCACCCGGGCCTCGGAGAAGGACCCCACGCAGACCCGGTCCCACGCGCCGGTGCGCTCGACCAGCTCCAGGAGCGGGTGGAGCGCCGACTCGGCCTTCAGGTCGACGTTCCAGCGGGCCTCCGGGAACGTCTCCAGGAGCTCGCGGAAGAGCGGCACCGGCTCTCTGCCCGCCACGCGCGCGTGCCGCACCTCCGACCAGGGCAGCTCCTCGATCCGGCCCGCCCCGTCCGTCACCCGGTCCAGGGTCGCGTCGTGGAAGGCGACGAGTTCGCCGTCCGCCGTGGCGTGGACGTCGGTCTCCAGGTAGCGGTAGCCGGTCTCGACCGCCCGCCGGAACTGGAGCTGGGTGTTCTCCAGACCGTCCGCCGCCCCGCCCCGGTGGGCGAAGGGGATCGGGCCGGGATGGTCGAGGTAGGGGTGGCGTATCCGGGTGGTCACGGACGCAGTATCGCTCCCCGGGGTGGCCCGGTGGCAACGACCGTGCTGCCCTCCGATGCCGCCGGGACGTCGAACACCCGCAGGAACAGCTGGGCGAACGGGCCGATGGACACCGCGTACAGCAGCGTGCCGACGCCGATCGTGCCGCCCAGGGCGAAGCCGGTGGCGACGACCGCGATCTCGACGGCGGTCCGCGTCAGCCGGACGGAGCGGCCGGTGCGCCGGTGCAGGCCGGTCATCAGGCCGTCCCGTGGGCCCGGTCCGAAGCGGGCGGCGATGTAGAGACCGGTGGCGGCGCCGTTGAGCACGACGCCCGCGAGGAGGAGCGGGATCCGCACGGCCAGGGTGTGCGCCTCGGGCAGCGCGGCGAGCGTGCCGTCCATGGCGACGCCGACCACGAAGACGTTGGAGACCGTGCCCAGGCCCGGCCGCTGGCGCAACGGGATCCACAGCAGGAGCACCGCGGCGCCCACGACGATCGACACCACGCCGATGGTCAGCCCGGTCAGTTCGGCTAGGCCCTGGTGCAGCACGTTCCAGGGCTCCAGGCCCAGGCCCGCCTCGACGAGCAGCGCGGAACTCGCTCCGTAGAGGGCGAGACCGACGTACAGCTGGATCAGCCGGCGTCCGAGCCGGCTCTGTGCGGACAAGTGGTGCCCCCGTGGTCGTCGTGGCCTGGTCCATGACACCCTGTGGCGTGGGTGGAGACGTCATCCATGGCCAATTCGGGGAAGGTGGACTGATTTCCATGGCGCAGTGGACCTCGGCGGTGGGAGCGGCGCAGCTCGCCCGGCTGCTCAACTCGCAGCAGGACCGTCCTGCGGGCCCCGGCACGCGCCGTCCGCCCGCCTACCGGGCGCTCGCCGACGGCATCCGGCTGCTGGTGCTGGAGGGCCGAGTCCCGGTCGCGGCCCGGCTGCCCGCCGAGCGCGAACTGGCCCTGTCCCTGTCCGTCAGCCGTACGACGGTGGCGGCCGCCTACGAGGCGCTGCGCGCCGAGGGCTTCCTGGAGTCACGGCGCGGGGCCGGAAGCTGGACCGCCGTCCCGGCCGGCAACCCCCTGCCCGCGCGCGGTCTGGAGCCGCTGCCCCCCGAGGCGCTCGGCTCGATGATCGACCTCGGCTGCGCCGCGCTGCCCGCCCCCGAGCCCTGGCTGACCCGCGCCGTCCAGGGCGCGCTGGAGGACCTCCCGCCGTACGCCCACACCCACGGCGACTATCCGGCCGGGCTGCCCGCGCTGCGCGCGATGATCGCCGAGCGGTACACCGCGCGCGGGATCCCGACCATGCCCGAGCAGATCATGGTGACCACCGGCGCGATGGGCGCCATCGACGCGATCTGCCATCTCTTCGGCGGCCGTGGCGAGCGCATCGCGGTGGAGTCGCCGTCCTACGCCAACATCCTCCAGCTGATGCGTGAGGCGGGCGCCCGGCTGGTGCCCGTCGCCATGGCCGAGGGGCTGAGCGGCTGGGACATGGACCGCTGGCGCCAGGTGCTGCGGGACGCGGCGCCCCGGATCGCCTACATCGTCGCCGACTTCCACAACCCGACCGGCGCGCTCGCCGACGACGACCAGCGTCGCCGGCTGGTGGACGCGGCGCGCTCGGCGGGCACCGTGCTGGTCGCCGACGAGACGATGAGCGAGCTGTGGCTGGACGAGGGGGTCGAGATGCCGCGGCCGGTGTGCGGGTTCGACCCCGCGGGCTCCACCGTGATCACCGTGGGCTCGGCGAGCAAGGCCTTCTGGGCGGGGATGCGCATCGGCTGGGTGCGGGCGGCACCGGACGTCATCCGCAGCCTGGTCGCCGCGCGCGCCTACGCCGACCTGGGCACCCCGGTGGTGGAGCAGCTGGCCGTGAACTGGCTGTTCAGCACGGGGGGCTGGGAGCAGGCCGTGGACGTGCGGCGGGCGCAGGCCAGGGAGAACCGGGACGCCCTGGTCGCGGCGGTGCGGCGGGAGCTGCCGAGCTGGGAGTTCGAGGTGCCGCGGGGCGGGTTGACCCTGTGGGTGCGGGCCGGGGGGCTGTCCGGGTCGCGGCTCGCCGAGGTGGGGGAGCGGGTCGGGGTGCGGGTGCCGTCGGGGCCGAGGTTCGGGGTGGACGGGGCCTTCGAGGGGTATGTGCGGCTGCCTTTCACCGTGGGGGGCGCGGTGGCCGAGGAGGCGGCGGCGCGGCTGGCCATGGCGGCGAAGCTGGTGCAGAGCGGGGCCTCCGGGGGTGGCGAGGCGCCTCGTACGTTCGTCGCGTAGAGGCGCCGCGCCGGGGCCCCTACTCCGCCCGTACCGCTTCCACCGGGACTGCTTCGGCCGCGACGGCTGCGGCCGGGACGGCCTCCGTCGGGACGGCGTTGATGATGGCTGCGGCCGGGACGGCCTCCGTCGGGACGGCGTTGATGATGGCTGCGGCCGGGATCGCCTCGGTCGGGACGGTGTTCACAGCGGCTGCGGTCGGGACGGCTTCCACGATGGCTGTGGCCGGGACCGCTTCCGCCGGGACGGTTTTCTCGAAGGTTGCGGCAGGGACGGCCTCCGCCGGGACGGTTTCCACGACGACTGTGGCCGGCACCGTGTCGGCCACCACCGCGTCGGCCGGGAGCGGTTCGGGCTGCGCCTCCGCGTCCGCCGGGGTCGTCCGCGGGGGCAGCAGCGCGAGCACCGCCTTGCGGTCCGCGTCGCTCGTCGCGTCGTCGTAGGGGTCCGGCGTGGACGGGACCTGGAGGCGGAGCACCGGGCCGGCGCCCAGGCGGGCGTAGCCGCGTCCGGGTGGGACCTCGGTGACCGGCGTGGTCTGCGGCCGGGCGCCCAGGACGGCCTCCACCTGGCCGGCCGTCGCGGGGCCGAGCACGACACGCGCGCGTGTGTGCTGTCGTACGGCGTCGCTCAGTGTGTCCGCGCTGTCGAACTGGTCCGCCACGACCACCGTCACGTTGGCCGCGCGACCGTGCCGGAGGGGGACCTGGAGGAGGGACTGCGGGTCACGATGGCCGTCGGCGGCGGCCAGGTGCGTGAACGCGCTCGGGCGGTCCACGAGGAGCCACAGGGGGCGCCTGGTGTCCTCGGGGGGCTGCTGGCCCGCCTGGCGGGCGCGGTTCATGGCGATCAGCCGCCGTTCCGTCTCGGTGGCGGCCCACTCCAGGCTCGCCAGGGCCCCGGTCAGCCCGCACTCGACCGCCAGGACGCCGTCCCGGCCGGTGAGGCAGGCGTACTCGCCGGTGCCGCCGCCCTCGACGATCACCACGTCGCCGTGGAGGAGCGCCTGGAGCGCGACGGAGCGCAGCAGGGTCGAGGTGCCGCTGCCCGGCTGGCCCATGACCAGCAGATGCGGCTCGGTGGAGCGGACGCCGGTGCGCCAGACGACGGGGGGTACGTCGCGCTGCTCCTCGCCGTAGGTGAGCGGGAGCGTGCGCCGGACCTCGCCGGGGTCGGTGAAGCCGAGCACCGTCTCGCCGGGGGACGTGACGAAACGCTGGGCGGCGATGTCGGTGGGCAGCGGCGGCAGGACGGAGACGGCGAGCTCGTTGCCCTCCTCGTCCCAGGTGAAGCGGTACTCGCGGCCGCGGCCGGACTTGGCGTGCAGCAGCTGCTCGATCCGCGCGCGGGAGTCGGCCTCGCCGTCGGTGAAGTAGGCGGGGTAGCGGATCACGAGGTGAGTGACGCGGTTCGTCTCGTCGAACTCGTAGGCCGGGAAGGCCTTCTCCCACTCGCCGCCGTGGGCGTAGAGGGGAGCCGGGTCCTCGGCCGTCGAGAAGTAGGGGACCAGGGCCTCGTAGAGCGTGCGCAGGCGCTCGGTCTGCGACTCGTCGGGGCCCTCGGGGGCCGGTGGGGTGCGGTCCCGGCCCTGCCAGGCCGCCGCCGCCATCAGGGTGATGACAGCGAGCAGCGGGCCGTACGGCACCAGGGCCACGACCAGGACCACCGACGCCACCAGGAACAGCAGCGGTCCGCGCTTGTCCTTGGGGGTGTCGGCCCACCTGCGCCGGCCGGCCGAGGCCAGCCGGCGCAGACCGCGGGTGATCGTGATCAGCGGATGGAGGACGTCGGTGGCGCTGTCGGCCGCCGTCCGGGCCAGCTCCCGGCTCCGGGCGATCTGCGCGCTGCCTGTGCTCAGGATGCGGGGGAGGGGGCGCCGGGCCACTTCTGTCTCCTGATGGTGCGTACGGACTGGAGGCGGAAACCGGGCGGCGTCAGAACTTGATGCCGCCCAGGAGGCTCGCGAGGCTCTCGCCGCCCGCCTTGATGCTGGGGGCGATGGCCGTGCTCGCCAGGTAGAAGCCGAACAGGGAGGCGACGAAGGCGTGGGACGCCTTGAGGCCGTCCTTGCGGAAGAAGATGAAGACGACGATGCCGAGCAGCACGACGCCCGAGATGGAGAGGATCATGTGAGTGCTCCTGGTTCAGGTGGGGACAGTCACCATGAGTACTTCCAGGATCACAGCATGTATCCATACGATAAAAGGTGCAACTGGGTGAATTACGGGCGATTTCACTCGGTCGGCAGGGGTCGGTTGGGGCCGGACGAGCAGGGGACTTGCGTCCGACCGGGTCAGTGGTGATCTTTACCTCCGGCACATCGGGTCATGTGCCGCGCCAGCCAGTACCCTGGCGATTCACCTGAACGGTTGTATGAGAGGCGGAACGGCCGATGACTGAAGCCCCCGACCCGGAGGTCGTGGAGCTGGCGACCAAGATCTTCGATCTGGCCCGCCGGGGTCAGGCCGAGGCGCTCGTGGCGTACGTCGACGCGGGAGTTCCGGCCAACCTCACCAACGACCGCGGGGATTCCCTGCTGATGCTCGCCGCCTATCACGGCCACGCCGACGCGGTGCGCGCGCTGCTCGCCCGGGGCGCGGAGGCGGACCGCATCAACGACCGAGGCCAGACCCCGCTCGCGGGGGCGGTCTTCAAGGGCGAGACGGAAGTCATCAAGGCGCTGCTGGACAGCGGTGCCGACCCGGCCGCGGGAACTCCGTCGGCCCTCGACACCGCTCGCATGTTCGACAAGACGGAACTGCTCGAGTTGTTCGACGCACACTGACCCGAACGCTCTGACCAGCAACAACACAGAAAACGGGGGAGGCGGTACGGGGCCGCCGAAATTTCGGTCGCGGCAGATGTAAGTGCCGAGTCATCATGACGTCGTGATTCACGGACGCGATGGCTGGGCAGGCGTTGCCGCACCGCGCGGGCCGTGATGCGGTCCGCATGGGCCACCGACGAGAGGCAGAGAGAAATGGTCTACAGCAAGCAGGAAACGGCGGGCGCCCCGACGTGTTGTCACGCGGCCAGGTGAAGCAAGAACCCCGGTTGCGTCGACGCTTGATGTGAGGCTGTTTCCCATGTTCGAACCGGTCATAGCGCCCAGCGGTACGCTGCTCGGCCTCCTCCAGAGGGGCCGCGGCGACGGAACACTGCACGCGCTCACCGCCCCGCGGGCCGAAGCGCTCGCGGCCCTCAACCACTGTGTGCTGCGCGATCCCCGCCACGACTGGCAGGTGGAAAACCGCTCCCTCTACTACGCCCGCCTCTACCTCGACCTGAGCGGCGAGCTGGACGAGATCGAGGCCCACCTCTTCGACGTAGAGGACCACCTCGACGACGAGGAGTCCCGTACGGGCCTCAGCCTGGCGGTCCTCGGGCACCTCGCCTCCTACGGCAGGCGGGACGCGCTCGAACTGCTGCGCAGGTACGCCGCCTCCGGCTCCAACTGGGCCTGGGCACTGGACGAACTGGCCCTCAGGGACGACGACGCCGGGCTGCGTGCCCTCGCCGTCCCCGTGCTGGCCCGGTTCGCCACCGACGCCGAGGGCGAGGCCGAACTGGCCGCCACCGTGCGCGACGCCTTCGAGCCACGGCCCTGGCGGCTGTGGGCGGAGGATCCGCGCGAGTCGATCGCCGCACGCGTGCGTGCCGCTCACGAGGCCGGCTGTTTCGACCGCTGGCAACGCCAGATGCGACCTACCGGGCCCCGTCCGGGGTGGAGCGTGCGGGCGGTCTTCGAATGGGCCGAGCAGGGCGTCGAACGCGGCGCCGCGCTCCATGTGCCCGCCGCCCGCTGCCTCATGGCCGTCGCGGGGCCCGAGGACCGGCCCGAGATCGTCGCCGCCGCCCAGGACGGCACCGAGGGCGCCCGCTGCACCGCCCTGCGCTACCTGGCCGACGCCCATGATCCCGACGCCCTCGACCTGATCGAGGCCGCCGTGGTCACCGGATCGGCGCCGGTCGTGGAGGCCGCCGTCGACGCCTTCGAACGGATGCGCAGTGTCGCCGCCGTGGACCGAGCCCGCGGCTGGGCCCACCGGCCCGACCCGCTCGGCGCCGCCGCCGGACGGATGCTCGCCTGCCGCGGCGGCACCCAGGACCGTGACCTGGTCCTCGCGGCCCTGCGGGAGGCCGTACGAGGAGAGGGGCCGGACGCGCCGACCCTGTGGACCCTCGTCGACGGCACCGGACGGCTCGGCATCGCCTGCGCCGCCCCCGTGCTCCGCCACATCTACCGCGAGACGGCCTCCTCCCATCTGCGCGGCCGAGCCGCCCGGGCCCTCGCCGCGACCGACCCCTCCTTCGCCACCGGCTTCGCCGTCGAGTGCCTGTGGGACTGCGAGGAGACCACCCGCGAGATCGCCGCCCGGCACGCCGAGACTGCCGACGCCCGGGTCGTCGAGCAGCTCCGCCGCCTCGCCGCGGACCCGGCCGAGGAGGCCGAGGTCCAGACCGCCGTACGCAGCCGGATCGGTCCCTCGGACACCACCGCCATGTGAGGGCTGCCCTCAGGGTGAACTCGGGGTGACTCGCGGGTCAGGTCCGCATGGACACGGCCTGACCTGCGCGGGTGTGCATCGCAACGCTCACGGGACGTTCCTCGCCCGGAAAGATCCACGTTGACGCGTCCACGTCCGGTGCGGCGACAACAGCGGTATGCGTGTCGTCATCGTGACCGAGTCCTTTCCCCCCGATGTGAACGGCGTGGCCCACTGCGCGCTCCAGACCGCCCGGCACCTTGTGGACCGCGGTCACTCCCCGCTCGTCGTCGCGCCGGCCACCGCGGCCGGTACCGGACCCGGCCCCGACGTCCCGGCGCCCTGCCCCGTCGTCCGTGTCCCCTCGCTCCCCCTTCCCGGCTACCCCCAGGTCCGCGTCGCCCTTCCCAGCCGACGCGTCGCCGCGGCGATCGCCGCGCACCGTGCCGACCTGGTCCACCTCGCCAGCCCCTTCGTCCTCGGCGTCCGCGGCATGGCCGCCGCCGCCCGGCTCGGCCTCCCGGCCGTCGCCGTCTACCAGACCGACCTCGCCGGTTACGCCCGCACCTACATGGGCCTCGGTGAGCAGGCCGCCTGGCGGCGCATCCGCTCCGTGCACGCCGCCGCCCACCTCACCCTCGCCCCGTCCAGCGCCGCCCTGCACGACCTGGAGGCCCACGGCGTCCCCCGAGTCCGGCTGTGGCCGCGCGGCGTGGACACCGTCCGCTTCCGCCCCGCGCTGCGCGATGCGGCGCTGCGCCGTGAGCTCGCCCCGAACGGCGAGCTGATCGTCGGCTACGTCGGACGGCTCGCCCCCGAGAAGCAGGTCGAACTGCTGGCCGACGTCTGCCGCCTGGAAGGCGTGCGGGTCGTGGTGGTGGGCGACGGACCCAGCCGGCCCGGGCTGGCGGAGGCGCTCCCCGGCGCCGTCTTCCTGGGCCGTCGCACCGGCGACGAGCTCGCCCGGATCTTCGCCTCCCTGGACGTCTTCGCGCACACCGGCCCCTTCGAGACCTTCTGCCAGACCGTGCAGGAGGCGATGGCCAGCGGGGTGCCCGTCGTCGCCCCCGCCACCGGCGGCCCGCTGGACCTGGTCGCCCACGGGCGCACCGGCCTGCTGGTCCCCCCGCGCGACGCGGCCGCCCTGCGGGACGCCGTGTGGGCCCTGGCGGCCGACCCCGGCCTGCGCGCCGCGTACGGCGCCGCCGGACGCGCCACGGTGGAGGGGCGCACCTGGGAGGCCGTCGGCGACCAACTGCTGGGCCACTATGCGGGCGTGCTCACGACGCGGCGTACGGCGGTGGCGGTGTGAGTGGGGTGGGGGCTGGGGGCGGTGTGTGTCCGTCGTCGGTCGGTGGTGGTGGGCGTGGTGTGGTCCCGCAGCGGATCGGGGGTGAGGCCTTGAGCGCGGCGGGGACGGGTTCCTCGCCGGGCGGCGAGGGCGGCGGGGGCGGCGGGGGCGGCGGTCGCCCGTTGCGGATCGTGCGACTCGCCAACTTCGTCACGCCCGCCTCCGGGGGCCTGCGCACCGCGTTGCGTGAGCTGGGCAAGGGATACCGGGCCGCCGGTCACGAACCCGTGCTCGTCGTGCCGGGCGAGCGGATGAGCGACGTAGAGACCGAGCAGGGGCGGGTGATCACCCTGCCCGGTCCGCTGCTGCCCGGCACCGGCGGGTACCGCGTGCTCACCGACCGACGGCGGGTGGCCGGGCTGCTGGAGCACCTGGCTCCCGACCGGCTGGAGGTCTCCGACCGTACGACCCTGCGGTGGACCGGCAGGTGGGCGCGGCGGGCCCGGGTGCCCGCCGTGATGGTCTCCCACGAGAGTACCGACGGCGTCCTGCGCACCTGGGGAGTCCCCGAGGGCGCGGCCAGGCGCGCCGCGGACGCCCTGAACGTCCGGACGGCCCACACCTACGCGCGCGTGGTGTGCACCACCGAGTTCGCCGAGCGCGAGTTCGTGCGGATCGGGGCGCGCAACGTCGTCCGGGCGCCCCTGGGCGTCGACCTGGTGGAGCGGCATCCCGCGCTGCGCGACCCGGGGGTGCGTGCCCGGTACGCGCGCGGGGCCGAGACGCTGCTGGTGACGTGCACCCGGCTGTCCGTGGAGAAACGGCCCGGCACGGCGGTGGACGCCCTGGAGGCGCTCCTGCGGCGCGGACGGCGGGCCGTGCTGGTGGTGGCCGGGGACGGTCCGCTGCGGGGACGTCTCGAACAGCGGTCGCGTGGGCTGCCGGTCGTCTTCCTCGGCCATGTCGCCGACCGCGCGCTGCTCCGGGCGCTCCAGGCCTCCGCCGACGTGTGCCTGGCCCCCGGCCCGGCCGAGACCTTCGGGCTCGCCGCGCTGGAGGCGATGGCGTGCGGGACACCGGTCGTGGCCAGTGCCTCCTCGGCCCTGCCCGAGGTGATCGGCCACGCCGGGGCCGTCGCCGCGGACCACGGGGGTGCCTTCGCGGACGCCGTCGAGACGCTGCTGGAGCGGCCCCTCGGCGAGCGCCGGGAAGCGGCACGCGCGCGTGCCGAGTGCTTCGGGTGGCCTACGGCGGTGGAGGCGTTCCTTGCCGCGCACGACGTGCCGATCTCGGTGTCCGGGGGCGTGTGAGGAGGTCGGTCCGGTTCGCCGCCCTTGGTGACACCTGCTCAGCGGGGGTGCTGGCGGCTCGCGCTGCGGTTGCCCCCGCGTTGGTGGCCCGGACCGGACTCGCGGTCGGGGATGTGCGTTCGTCCCCAGCAGCCCGAGTTTCCTTAGCTGGCTGGAACGGGGGGTCTGTGGCGGTCGGTCATCGTGGGTACGGGGGGCTGGCGGTGCGGCGATCTGTTGCCGCGGCTGTGGCCGCTTGCTGTGTCGCTTGTCGCTGCTCGCTTGCCGCTTGCCGCTCGTCGCGGACAGGTGTCCGTGATCTGGCGTGCCCGTGGTCCGGGGACCGGTGGTTCGGAGCGCCGGTGTCCGGTGCCGGGCCGCTCCGGGATGTCCGAGGCCCGGCGCGCCCGTGACGGCGCCGAGCGGCGGACGGACGCCCTGAGTCGCGGCTGGGCGCCCCCAGTAGCGACTGGGCGCCCTCAGCGGCGGCGTACCTCCACGAAGCGCACCGGTGTCCCGGGTACCGCCTGGGCGGCTGCCGCTAGGTCCCCGGTGCGGACCACGGCGATGACCGGGTAGCCCCCGGTGGTCGGGTGGTCCGCCAGGAACACCACCGGGCGGCCGTCCGGCGGGACCTGGACCGCGCCCAGCACCATGCCCTCGCTGGGGAGTTCGCCCGGGACGGCACGCTCCAGCGCGGGTCCCTCCGTGCGCAGGCCGATGCGGTTGCTCGCGGAGGAGACCCGGTAGGTGCGGGACGTGAAGACGCGCAGCGCCTCCCGGGTGAACCAGCCGTCACGCGGGCCCAGTGTCACGCGCAGGATGAGTTCCGCCGGGGGCGCCGGCTGCGGAGCCACGTCCACGCGTGCGTGGGGCTCTGTCGGGGCGCCCAGGGGCAGGACCGCGCCGTCCGTGAGGGGCGGGGGGCCGAGGCCGGACAGGAGGTCCGTGGAGCGGCTGCCGAGGACCGGCTCGACGGTGACGCCGCCCGAGACGGCCACATAGGAGCGCAGCCCGGAGACCGCCCGGCCGACGTCGAGGAGGGCACCCGCGGGGACCGGCACCGGGGCGCCCCACGCGACCGGGCGGCCGTCCACTGTGACCGGGCAGGGGGCGCCTCCCACGGCGACGGTGACCGCGCAACGGGGGCGCAGGGCACAGCCGTCGAGCGTGGTCTCCAGGACGGCCGCGCCGGGAGCGTTGCCGACCAGGCGGTTGACGAGCGCCGCGGCGGGTCCGTCCAGCGCCCCCGAGCGGGGCACCCCGAGATGCGCGTGGCCGGGACGGCCCCGGTCCTGGAGGGTGGTCAGCATCCCGGACCGTACGACGGCGAGCGCGCGGTCGGTCATGCCGAACCCACCGTGACGAACCGCACGCGCGTGCCCGGCGACAGCAGAGCCGCCGGCACGCGTGCGTGGTCCCACAGCACCGCGTCCGTCGTGCCGATCAGCTGCCAGCCACCCGGCGACGAACGCGGGTACACGCCCGTGTACGGGCCCGCCAGAGCCACCGAGCCGGGCGGCACGGCCGTGCGCGGGGTCGCCCTGCGCGGGACGTCGTAGCGCTGCGGGAGACCGGTGAGGTAGCCGAAACCGGGCGCGAATCCGCAGAAGGCGACCGTGAACTCGGTGGCCGCGTGGATGCGGGCCACCTCCCGCGGCGGGACGCCCCAGTGCGCGGCCACGTCGGCGAGGTCCGGGCCGTCGTAGCGCACGGGCAGCTCGACGACGTCACCCGTGCGCGGGGGAGCGGGCGGTGCGGCGGAGGCGGTCAGCTCGGAGGCCAGCCGGGCGGAGTCCGTGAGGCCGTCGAGGAGGACCGTGCGGGCCGCGGGGACGATCTCGGTCGCGCTCAGGGAGCCCTCAGCGCGGCGGCGCAGCAGCTCCGCGTGCAGGGCCCGGGCCTCCTCGCCCGAGGCGACCTCGACGAGCAGCGCGTCGTCACCGACGGGCAGCACCCTCATGTGAAGGCCTCCACGCGGACCCCGGACTCCGTGAGCCCCGTACGGACCCGGCGGGCCAGCTCCACGGCGCCCGGCGTGTCCCCGTGCAGACACAGCGAGCGCGCCCGGACCTCGATGCGCGCGCCGGAGCGGGAGGTCACCGAGCCGTCCCGGGCCAGCCCCAGCGAGCGCGCCACGACGGCCTCCGGGTCGGTGACCACCGCGCCCTCCTCACCGCGCGGCACCAGGGTGCCCCGCTCGGTGTACGCGCGGTCCGCGAACGCCTCCGTGACCGCCGGGAGGCCCGCCTTGCCGGCCAGGTCCAGCAGGCGCGAGCCCGGCAGGCCCAGCACGGGCAGCGTGGCGTCCGCGAGGAGGACACCGTCGACGACCGCGGCGGCCTGCTCCTCGTCGTGCACGACCCGGTTGTAGAGCGCGCCGTGCGGCTTGACGTACGACACGCGCGTGCCCGCCGCGCGGGCGAAGACCTCCAGGGCGCCGATCTGGTACGCCACCTCGGCCGTCAGCTCGGCGGGCGGCACGTCCATGGCCCGCCGCCCGAACCCGGCCAGGTCCCGGTAGGAGACCTGGGCGCCGACCCGTACCCCGCGCTCGGCGGCCTGCTCGCACACCCGCCGCATGGTGACCGGGTCCCCGGCGTGGAAGCCGCAGGCCACGTTGGCGCTGGTGACGACGGACAGCAGTTGTTCGTCGTCGGTCAGCCGCCAGCGGCCGAAGCCCTCGCCGAGGTCGGCGTTGAGATCGATCGAGATCATGGAAGTTCCGCGTCTCCTTGCCGGGCCCTCTCTCAGGCCACTCGGTACTGCTGGTCGCGGGCGTCGGTGAGGAACATCTGGCCCGGGGCATGGGTGATCGCGAACGGCGGGCGCGAGGCCGTCACCACGGCCTGCGGGGTCACTCCGCAGGCCCAGAACACCGGGATGTCGTCCGGCTCGCGGTCCACCGGGTCCCCGAAATCGGGGCGATCGAGGTCGTCGATCCCGAGGGTCGAGGGGTCGCCGCAGTGTACGGGGCCGCCGTGCACCGCAGGGAGCAGACTGCTCTCCCGGATCGCCGCCGCCAGGTGCTGGGGCGGCACCGGACGCATCGACACCACCATCGGGCCGTGCAGGCGCCCCGCCGGCCGGCACTGCCAGCTGGTCTCGTACATCGGGACGTTGCGTCCCTGCTCCAGATGACGGATCGGCACGCCTGCCTCGCTCAGTGCCCACTCGAAGGTGAAACTGCACCCGATGAGGAACGACACCAGGTCCTCACGCCAGTGTGCGCGCACGTCGGTCGGCTCGTCCACCAGCTCGCCGTCCTGCCACACCCGGTAGCGCGGCAGGTCGGTGCGCAGGTCGGCGCCCTCGGCCAGGACGGTCGTGGGGGAGCCCGCGTCCGTGACGTCGAGCACCGGGCAGGGCTTGGGGTTGCGCTGGCAGAACAGCAGCATGTCGTACGCCCAGTCCGCGGGCACCGCGATCAGGTTGGCCTGGGTGTGACCGGCGGCCACCCCGGCCGTGGGGCCGGTCAGGCCCGCCCGGAAGCGGGCCCTTGCGTCTTCGGGGCGCCACGCGTGCGCGTGGTCGTCGACGCGGGTCAGGGGCTGGTCCTCGGCGATGGTGAGAAGGCGGTCTGCGGCTCCGCTCGACGGGAGCTCATCGGCGCCGGTCATGGGTCGCTCCTCGGCGCCCGTCAGGGCTTGGTCTCCGGCGACCGTCAGGAGCTGGTCTCCGGTGCGGGTCAGGGATCGGTGCCCGGTGGGCGGCAGAGGTCGGTCCTGGGCGGGCGGCAGAAGCCGGTCATGAGCGGGCGGCAGAAGCCGGTCCTGGGTGTGGGGCAGAGGTCGGTCCTGGGTGCGGTTCACGTCAGTTCCCTTCCGCGGGTCTCCGGCAGGCCGAGCAGGGCCAGCGCGGCGATGCCGTAGCCGATCGCGCCGAACACCAGAGCACCGCCCACGCCCCAGCTGTCGGCCAGGAAGCCGACCGTGGTGGGAAAGACGGCGCCCACGGCACGTCCGGCGTTGTACGTGAAGCCCTGTCCGGTGCCGCGCACCGCCGTCGGATACAGCTCGGCCAGGAAGGAGCCGAAGCCGCTGAAGATCGCCGACATGCAGAACCCGAGCGGGAAACCGAGCACCAGCAGCAGGGTGTCGGCCCCCTCCGGGATGTTGCCGTACGCCAGGACGCACAGGGCCGACAGGAGCGCGAAGAGCCAGATGTTGCGGCGGCGGCCGAGCCGGTCGGTGAGGTAGCCGCCGGTCAGGTAGCCGAGGAAGGCGCCGGAGATCAGGAAGGTCAGATAGCCGCCGGTGCCGACGACGGAGAGGCCGCGATCGCTCTTGAGGTACGTGGGGACCCAGGTGGCGAGCGTGTAGTAACCGCCCTGGACACCTGTGGAGAGCAGGCCCGCGAAGATCGTCGTACGCAGCAGGCCGGGTTTGAAGATCGCTGTGAAGGGGGTCCGCTCGGTGCTCCGCTCCCGCACGGCGATGGCCTGCGGCGCGTCCTGGACCCGGCGGCGCATCCAGACCACGAGCAGGGCGGGGAGCGCGCCGGTCCAGAACATCACGCGCCAAGCCGTGCTGTCGTCGAAGACCGAGAAGACCAGCGTGTACGCGGCGACGGCCAGGCCCCAGCCCACCGCCCAGGCGCTCTGGATCGCGCCCAGCGTGCGGCCCCGGTGCGCGCTGCTCGCGTACTCGGCCACGAGGATCGCGCCGACCGCCCACTCACCGCCGAAGCCGAGCCCTTGAAGGGCGCGGAAGACCAGCAGCGACGCGAAGTCGGGCGCGAAACCGCAGGCCACGGTGAAGACCGCGTACGTGATCACCGTGATCATCAGGGCCCGCACCCGTCCGACGCGGTCGGCCAGCACGCCCGCGAGGGCGCCGCCGATGCCGGAGGCCAGCAGCGTGACGGTGGTGAACAGGCCGGTCTGGCCGCTGTCCAGGTCGAAGTACGCGGCCAGCGCGACCATGCTCAGCGGCAGCGTGAAGTAGTCGTACGCATCGAGGGCATAGCCGCCGAACGCGCCGGCGAAGGCGCGCCGACCGCGCGGACCGAGCGCGCGGAACCAGCCCAACGCCCCGTCTTCGTCGGCGTGTTCTGTCTTCGCGGGGTCGGCGGTCATGGCCCGGGGTGGGGGAGTCGTGCTCATGTGCACCTCGCTAGGGGAGGACGGAGGGTGCGGAACTGAGCCGTGCGATGAGCAGAAAGGTAGAGGATCGTTGAACGATCCTTCAATACCCCTGTTGTTTCGTTCTCGTGTCTGCGGTTGAATTCCGGGCATGGCAGAGCAGCTGACCAGCCTCGCCGACGATCGCGCCCTCCTCGGCCGCACCAGCACCGCGGAGCGGGTCTCGGACATCCTCAGAAGCCGTATCGCCGAGGGCTACTTCCCGCCGGGGACACGCCTGTCGGAGGACAGCATCGGGGGCGCGCTCGGGGTGTCCCGCAACACACTGCGGGAGGCCTTCCGCCTGCTCACCCACGAACGTCTGCTCGTCCACGAGCTGAACCGGGGCGTGTTCGTCCGGGTCCTGAGGGTGGAGGACGTCGAGGACATCTACCGCACCCGCCGCCTCGTGGAGTGCGCCGTCGTACGCGGGCTGGGCGAGCCGCCGTACGACGGAGAGGGACTCGCCGAGGCCGTCGCCGCCGGGCAGCGGGCGGTGCGCGAAGGTGACTGGAAAGCGCTGGGCACCGCCAACATCCACTTCCACCGGGAACTGGTCGCGCTCGCGGGCAGCGAACGCACCGACGAGCTGATGCGCAGCGTCTTCGCCGAACTCCGCCTCGCCTTCCACGTGGTGGACGACCCCCGCCGGCTCCACGAGCCCTACCTCGCGCGCAACCAGCAGATCCTCCAGGCGCTCCAGGCGGGCGACAAGGCCGAGGCGGAGCGACTGCTCGCGACGTACCTGGACGACTCGCTGAGGCGCGTGGTCGAGGTGTACATGCGGAGGGTGGGCGAGGACGGTTAGCTGCTGTTCGGGGGGCGGCCGGCTGCTGTGCGGGGAGGCGGGGGCGGCTGGCTGCGTGCGGGGGCGAGGTTGGCTGCGGTCGGTTCGGCGGGGGACGGGAGCGGGTGCCAGCGGGTCGGGCGGGGGTGCGTCCGGCGGTCGGGGTGGTCCGGTAGAGGTCGGGACGGCTGGGGCCGGTCCGGAGGGGCAGGGGGAGTGGGTCCCGGCGGGGCAGGTGGGAGCGAGTCCCGGTGGGTCGGGCGGATGTGGGTGTCGGCGGGGGGCGGGCGGATGCGGGTCCCCGCGGGTCGGCTGAGCCACCGTGTGAAATCCGGGGGGCGGGGTCGCTTCTGCGGCGTTTCGGCCGTTGTCAGACCGAG
This sequence comes from Streptomyces sp. NPDC020489, assembly GCF_044386545.1. Taxonomy (NCBI): domain Bacteria; kingdom Bacillati; phylum Actinomycetota; class Actinomycetes; order Kitasatosporales; family Streptomycetaceae; genus Streptomyces; species Streptomyces sp. NPDC020489. The sequence goes on along the minus strand of NZ_JBIRUZ010000022.1, from coordinate 27,577 downwards.
GGCCTAGTCTGTGCACCGTGACTTCGCCTGCGACGACGGACAGTGTTCCGCCCCAGCTCAGCGCGGGGCCGCGCCCCGCACCGGGCCCGGCCGCCGACGAGGGGCTGGCGCGTCGGCTGCGCGCGCTCGCGTGCACCGCGCCGCTGCATGACCTCGACGTGCGCAAGGCCAACCTGGCGGGCGAGTACTCGGTCTACGGCATGGCGGAGGTGGCCCTGGCCGCCATCGACCTGGTCACCCTGAACATGGACTTCGACACCGGCGCCGACCACGACCAGATCGTCGCCCGCCTCATCCCGCGCATCGCCGCACAGGCCCCCCAGCGGCCCGTCGCCGAGCACGAGCGGGTGGCGCGCTGGGTCCTGGAGAACCTGATCAACGTCGGCAGCGTGGACCGGGGGTTCCGCGCGGTGTACGGCACGTTCGCGACCGACGGCACATACGTCCGGCGCGACTACGACTTCAAGCTGATCGAGGAGGTGCCCGGCCCCGGCGGCTCGGTCTACCTCCGGACGACCGACGAGGCGGTCAACGTCCTCGTCGGCGCCCTCGACACCGACGTCACCAGCGCCCAGATCGCCGCCGAGGTCAAGCTGGAGGTGCTGATCAGCCGCGGCCGCCTCGCCGATGCCCAACTCGCCGCCGAACAGGCCCGGTACCGGACAGTGCAGTACTCCGAGACCCTGCGCCGCGCCCTGGACGCGACCCGGCGCAACGTCCGGGCGGTGGACTGGCTCAACGCCGTGCCCGACATGATCGCCGAGGCGCTCGACCACGTGGCCGACCGCTACCGCCACGAGAACGCGATCCTCACCAACATCCGCAAGGCGCGCGACGAGTCCGAGGATCCCGAGCAGAAACGCCGGGCCGCCGAACTGGTCGACATCGTCAAGGACTGCATCCGCCGGCACACCCAGCTCCAGTCCCGACTGCTGGAGGCAGGGCCGCTCTTCCGGGCCGAACAGGACCGGCAGGCCTTCGCCACGCCCATGACGACCTCGGGCATAGACCTCTACGGGCAGCTGGTCTCGCCCGTTCTGCCACTGCCCGTGGAGCAGGCGGTCCGGGTCACCGACGCGTTCTTCGCGCGCGGCACCGGTCTGCGCACCCCGGTGTCGGTGCGGGTCGGGGACCTCGTCGACATACTGCTGACCCCGCCGGTGGAGCGGGAGCACCTGGGTGCGGAGATGCCCGAGCCGGACCTCATCGCCACCCCGGACGACAGCCGGTTCAGCGAGGAGCAGCTGGCCTCCGCGATGGAGCTGCTCGACCTGCCCGCGGACGCGCCGCGCCGACTGTCGGGGCTGCTCGCGGACGCCCGTCGGCGGGACCCCGATCTGCCGTACCTGGTAGCCCTGTTGGCGGTGCACGCGGCCAGCCCGCCGGTGGGCACCGCCTACCGGCAGGGCGAGGAGAAGCTGTTGTTCGCCGTGGACGACGGAACCGAGCTGGACGACCCCGAGTTCGGCGGGGCCGACCTGATCGTCGGCACGGCCCTGCTGGACGCGGCGGGCATGGCGGCGGACAGGACGGAAGCGGCATGAGGCGAGCGACAGGGCAGCCGGGCGTCGCCGCGACTGGGCGGCATCGCAGCGGAGGACCGGCCGTGGCGGCCGGTCGGCGGCGCGGTGACGGGGTCGTTCGTGGCCGGGACGAAGGCGGGCCGGGCGGAGCCGCACCACAGTCGGGAGCGGCCGTGACCGGGCGACAGCCCAGAGAAGGCCTGGTCGTGACCGGGCGACGGCGCGGCGACGGGCCCGGGCGTGGCCCGGACGGTGGCGTCGTGGGCCGGGCGGCAGCAGCGCAGCGGGGAGCGGCCGTGACCGGGCGTCAGCCCAGAGAAGGCCTGGTCGTGACCGGGCGACGGCGCGGCGACGGGCCCGGGCGTGGCCCGGACGGTGGCGTCGTGGGCCGGGCGGCAGCAGCG
>NZ_JBIRUZ010000022.1:0-25551 GCF_044386545.1 Streptomyces sp. NPDC020489 | reverse complement strand
GCAGCGGGGAGCGGCCGTGATCGGGCGTCAGCCCATAGAAGGCCTGGCCGTGACCGGGCGGCAGCCCAGCGCAGGCCCGGCCGTGACCGGGCGACAGCGCGGCGACGGGCCCGGGCGTGGCCCGGACGGTGGCGTCCTGAGCCGGGCGGCAGCAGCGCAGCAGGGAGCGGCCGTGACCGGGCGACAGCCCAGAGAAGACCTGTTCGTGACCGGGCGACGGCGCGGCGGCGGCCCCGGCCGTGGCCCGGCCGGAGGCGACGTGAGCCGGGCGACAGCAGTACAGCAGGGAGCGGCCGTGACCGGGACGGTGGCGGCATGAGGCGAGTGACAGGGCAGCAGGGAGACCGACCGTGACCGAGCACGTCGAGTGGAGCGAGCCGGAAGCCGGACCCGCGCCGGTGCCCGCCGCCGTCACGCCCGCCGACGCCGCCGACGCGGCGCGGCTGGTCGCCTTCGGGTTGCAGCCCAAGCTCCAGCCCGCGCGGGACCAGGAGTACACGGAGCTGCTGCGCCGCTATCGCGAGGACCCGGCGTTCGCGCGGCTCGCCGACGCGGTGGCCGCCGGGCTCGGGCTGGTCGTGCTGGAGGTCTCCCCGCGCGCGGGGATGGCCGTGACCGCCGCCGAGGACTCCGTGTTCGCCGTGCGGATGGGCGACTACGCGCGCCGCACCTCCGCCGACGGCGGTGACCGGTTCCTGCACGGACTGGCCCACCTCGCCGTCGCCGCCATGGCGTTCCCGCGTCCGGAGGACCTCGCGGACGACGCCTACATCGGCCGGGTCAGCGTCAACGGCGTCGACGCCTTCGTACGGCAGGCCTGCCGGCGCCTGGAGGAGCGGGCCGAGGAGACGGGCGAGAACACCGACCCGGCCACCGACGCGCCCGGGCTGGAGGCCGCCTGGCGGATCTGGGTCAGACGCAGCGCGACGGGCGCCACGAAGGACGCGCGCAGACTCGCCGGCTCCACGACCGGCATCGTCGGCAAGGCCGTGGCCTTCCTCACCGACTCCGGCTTCCTCCAGCGCACCGGCGACGAGAACGGCGGCACGTACCGGACGACGGCCCGCTACCAGCTCCAGGTCCGCGACATGGCCGGCAGTGCCGCCATGGCCGAACTGCTGGAACTGGGCGTGGTCCCCGTCACCGACGGCACCCCGACGCTGCTGCCCGCCGAGGACACCGAAGAGCTGGTGGCCGACGCCGGGCTGCCGTTCCACTCCTGAGCACCCCCTGAACTCCCCCCACCTGCCGAAGACTTACGAGAGTCCGCCATGTACGAGCTGTCCCGGGTCCGCCTCTACTCCATCGGTCCCGCCGGTGCGCGCTACGCCGACACCGTGCTTGACCTGCGCGGCGTCGGCGCGGAAGTGCCCGACCCCGCACCCACCCAGGCGGAGTTCTTCGAGGACGAGCCGGTCGGCCCGCCGCGCCGGCCCGCGCCCGCGGGCGTGCTCTTCCTGGAGAACGGCGGCGGCAAGTCCGTACTGCTGAAGCTGATCTTCTCCGTGATGCTGCCCGGCCACCGCAACACCCTCGGCGGCGCCAGCTCCGGCGTGCTGCGCAAGTTCCTGCTCGCCGACGACTGCGGCCATGTCGCGCTGGAGTGGCAGCACACCCTGACCGGCGAGTGCGTGGTCGTCGGCAAGGTGAGCGAGTGGCGGGGGCGGCAGGTCTCCAACGACCCGCGGAAGTTCGCCGAGGCCTGGTACTCCTTCCGGCCCGGCCCCGGGCTGTCCCTGGACAACCTGCCCGTCGCCGAGTCCACCTCCGTGCGGACGGCCGTCGAGGGGGCCTCCGGAGCACAGGGCCGCCGACGCACCATGAAGGGCTTCCGGGACGCCATCACCGAGGCGGGCAAGGCGTATCCGCACCTTGAGGTGCACTGGGAGGAGATCCACGACCGCTGGATCGAGCACCTCGGGGACCTCGGTCTCGACCCCGAACTCTTCCGCTACCAGCGGGAGATGAACGCGGACGAGGGAGAGGCCGCCGGTCTCTTCGCGGTCAAGAAGGACTCCGACTTCACCGACCTGCTGCTGCGGGCCGTGACCGACACCCGGGACACCGACGGGCTCGCCGACCTGGTCAGTGGCTTCGGCAACAAGCTGGGCCGCCGCGCCGAACTGATCGCGGAACGGGACTTCACGGCCGGCTCCGTCGATCTGCTCGGACGGATCGTCGAGGCCGCCGAGGCACGCTCCCGCGCGCGGGATGTCCACACGGGCGCCGAACGCCGTACGAGGACCCTGGCCCGCCGGCTCTCCGCGCGCGGCTCCCGGGAACGGGTGCGGGCCGCCGACCTCGCCCAGCGGGTCACCGCCGCCGCGTACGCGGTCACGCATGCCGAGGGCGCACGGGAGCGCAGTGCGCTGATCGCCGCCGAACTCGCCTTCCGGCACGCCTCGTTGGCGCTCGCCGCGGCCGAGAAGTCCGCCGCCGCACAGAAACGCGAACTCGCCGAGGCCCGTACGTTGCACTCGGCCTGGCAGGCCGCGGAAGCCGTGCTGCGGCACCGCGCGGCCGCCGACCGCGTCGCGCGCGTGTCGGCGGCGATCCAGGAGGCCGAGCGGGACGCGGCACCCGCGCTGGCCGCCCGCGCCAAGGCCGCCGTCGACCTCGTCCGAGCCCTGCACGCGGCCGCGGAGAGCGCCGAGACCCTCGCCAACGAGGAGGAGGAGCGGTCCGCCGCGCTCCAGGAGACCGGTGAGACGGCGCACCGGGACTCCACCGCCGCCGCCACCGAGGCACAGCGCGCCCGCAGCGAGGCCGGGCATCTGCGGCAGCGGCTCACCGAGGTGGAGCAGGAGACCGCCGAGGCGGTGCGGGCCGGCTGGCTCGACGACAGCGCGCCCGACGCCGACCCGGCACGGGCCGCACTGGCCGCGAGCGACGCCGAGAAGACGGCCGTGGCCGCCTGGGACACCGCGCGGGAGGCCGCACGCCGGGCCTCCGAGCACGCGCGCGAGGCGGGTTCCGCCGAGTCCCGCGCCGAACTCACGGCGGCACGCGCGGCGGACGCGGCGGCGGCCGCGGCACGGTCCTACGAGGCGGAGAAGCGGCTCGCCGAGGCACTGGCGGCCGAACCGCGCCTTGCGGAGCTGCTCAGCCTGACCGGCGCGTCCGGCACCGGACGCGCGGGAGTGCCCGAGCCCCGGGCGGGGGCCGACGGTCCCGGCGGACGCGACGCCGCCCCGGGCGGGCAGAAGGGCGCCTCCGCCGGGGGCGCCCCGGTCGGGGACGACGGCGCGGGAGCCGTGGCCGACGGTGCCCTCACCCCCGAGGAACTCGACCGGTTCGCCGACGAGTTGCGCGAGCTGCTCGACGACGCCGTCTCCTCCGCGGAACGCCACCTCTTCGAGCTGCGCACCGCCGCCGCCGACGACTCCCGCATCCTCGGCGCCCTCGGTGACGGCGGACTGCTGCCGCCCGGCCCGGACGTGCTGGCCACCGTGGAGTTCCTCGGCGAGCACGGCATCCCGGCCCTGCCCGGCTGGCGCTACCTCGCCCAGGCCGTCGACCCCGCCGACCACGCGCGCGTGCTGGCCGCCCGGCCCGAGCTCGTGGACGGCGTGATCATCACCGACCCCGAGACGCACGCGCGTGCCCGCGAGGCGCTCAGCGAGGCCGCCCTGCTGCCGCGGTCCGCCGTCGCCGTCGGTACGGCCGCCGCCCTGCTCGCCCCGACCCCGGCCGCCGACTCCGCGAGCGAGGCCGTCTTCCTCGTACCGCCGAACCCGGCCATGCACGACGAGCACGCCGCCGACGAGGAACGGCAGGCGCTGCGCGCGCGGGCCACCGAGCGGGACGAGGAGATCCGTGCGCTGGCGGCCAGGCTCGGCAAGGACCGGGAGCTGGCCGCGCGGCTCGCCTCCTGGCGCACCGGCTGCCCGGCCGGGCGGCTGGTCGAGCTGGCGCGGAGCGCGCACGACACGCGCGCGTTCGCCGAGGAGGCCGAGGCGGAGCTCGCCGAGGCCCGGGCCGTGCGGGCCGAGGCGGACGAGGCCGCCGCGGAGGCCGCCCAGGTGCGCGACGAGCGTCAGGAGGCCGCGCAGAAGGCCCGGCGTGCCGCCGACGCCCTCGCGGGCCTCGCCTTCCGGCTGCGCGAACGGGCCGGCTGGCAGGTCAAGCTCCGTGAACTCGCCGACGAAGCCGCCGAGTCGGAGGCCCGCGCCCAGACCTGCCTGGAGCGCGCCCGCGCCGCCGACGAGGACCGGCGCGCCGCCCAGCGCGCCGCCGACGACGCCCGCCGCACCGCGCGTGCGCTGCGTGCCGAGCGCGCCGAGATCGCGGGCGCCCCCGACGACGTGCCGGAGAGCGACGCCGCCGACCCCAAGGCGTCGCTGCCTGCCCTGCGGGAGGCCTACCGGGCCGCCTCACAGCTCTACGAGAAGGTCGGTGTCGGGGCCGACCTGCGCGCCGAGCAGGCCCGTGCCGAGAGCGACGAGAGCGCGTCGCTGGCCGAGCTGGACCGCCTGAGCAACAAGGTTCGCACGCGCGCGGCACAGCTGCTCCAGTCGCCCGACGGTTCCGACGGACCGTCCCGGCAGGCCGCCGCCGCCCGCGCCGAGGAGCTGGTGCAGCTCCTGGAGACCCGGATGTCCAGCGCGAGCGAGCACCTCGGCCGGTTGCGCGGCGAGGCCGAGCGGCACGCGCCCGAGGACGGCGCGGCGCACACCGAGCTGTCCGAGGAGCTGGAGCCCCGTGACGCCGAGCACGCACAGGCGCTGCTGCGCACGGCGACCGCCGAACTCGCCGCCCGCACCGAGGCGTTGACCCAGGCCAGGGAGGCGCACGCCGAGCTGCTGGAGGCCCACCGCGCCGCCGAGGACGCGGCCGGCGGCTTCGACGAGATCGCCGCGATGCTCCGGGACCTGCTGCGCGAGCACGCCCTGGAGGACGACCAGGAGGAGCCGGAGCCCTACCCGGGCAGCCTGGAGGAGGCCCGGCACTCCGCCGCCGAGGCCCGCCGGTCCCTGCGAGGCTGCGCCGCCGACCTGTCCGCCGCCGAGGGTGCCGTGCGCGAGGCGAGTGACATCCTCGTACGCCACGCCAACTCCACGCGCTACGAGCAGGTTCGCACCCCCGCGCGCCAGCAGATCCGTGAACTGCCCGCCTCCGCGCTGCCGGAGCACGCCCAGAAGTGGGCGGACGCCTTCGCGCCCCGACTGCGGGTCCTCACCGACGAGTTGGCGCAACTGGAGCGGAACCGGGACTCGATCGTGGACCGGCTGCGCGGGCTCGTGGAGTCGTCGCTCGCGACCCTGCGGTCCGCCCAGCGGCTGTCCCGGTTGCCCGAAGGGCTCGGCGAGTGGTCCGGGCAGGAGTTCCTGCGGATCCGTTTCGAGGAGCCCGACCAGGCCACCCTGACCGAGCGGCTCGGCGTGGTCATCGACGAGGCGACCCGGGCGGCCGTGAAGAAGAACTCCGACCTGCGCAGGGACGGCATGTCCCTGCTGCTGCGCGGGGTCGGGGCGGCGCTCGAACCCAGGGGCGTCGCGGTCGAGATCCTCAAGCCGGACGCCGTGCTGCGGGCCGAGCGGGTGCCGGTCGGGCAGATGGGCGACGTCTTCTCCGGCGGCCAGTTGCTCACGGCCGCCATCGCGCTGTACTGCACCATGGCCGCGCTGCGGTCGAACGACCGCGGTCGGGACAAGCACCGGCACGCGGGCACGCTGTTCCTGGACAACCCCATCGGACGCGCCAACGCGACCTATCTGCTGGAGCTCCAGCGGGCGGTGTCGGACGCTCTGGGCGTCCAGCTCCTCTACACCACGGGGTTGTTCGACACGACCGCGCTCGCGGAGTTCCCGCTGGTCATCCGGTTGCGCAACGACGCCGACCTCAGGGCGGGCCTGAAGTACATCAGGGTGGAGGAGCACCTGCGTCCGGGACTGCCCCAGCAGGCGCAGTCGGAGGAGGCGGGGCACAGCGAGATCACGGCGACCCGGATGTTCAAGCGCCCGGCGCCGACCTCCTGAGGGAGCCCGTCCGTCGACCCGGTGGTTTCCCGAGGGAGGCCGCCGGGCCGACGAGAGGGGGCGCCGACGCCTCCAAAGCTCCTGCCAGGAAAGCCCCTCAAGAGTGCGTGAGTGCTGCCGCCTCCCTCAGGAGTGCGACAGCCGCCCCGCGCCGCCCCGCTGCCGTATCCGCCCCTGGTGCCGCGCGTCGATCCGCGCGTGACGGCGGGCCTTGCGCCGCTCGCGCCGCAGCGCCCGGGCGGTGCTGCTCGGGGCCGACACCACGCCGTTGCGCTGGTTCCACACCTGGCGGGTCACCCAGACGTCCAGCGCGCCCCAGGTCGCCACCACGGTACTCGCCACGCTGCTGAGGACCATCGGGAACGCCAGCCAGGATCCGGCCATGGTGCACAGGAACGCCACCATCGCCTGTATCAGCGTCACCGCGATGATCAGGACCGCGCGCACCGCCGACCGGCGCACCGGATCGGGCATCCGGCGCCGCGGCGCCACCTCCTCGACCCACAACGGCCGGTAGTCGAACCGCTCTTCCGCCGTGGCCTGCTCCGCGGTCCCGGACCCGGGCCCGCCTGCGCGCTCTGGAATGTCGCGATCCAGTGCCTCCGGACCCCGCCGCACCCTCGAGTGCGCCGCGGCGCCGCCCACGGGCGCCTCGCGCCGCTCCGCCGTGCCCATCAACGTGTCACTCCCCACCGCCAGCAGACCACTGCCCGTGTCGAACACACGGCTCCCCTGTGGCTGCCCGGCTTGCGCTGTTTTACGCCGCCCGGATGTGGGATGCGGCTCGTGTGGCCGATTCCGCCCCCATTTCCCGAAGAGAAGGACGAACGACACGCGTCGAAGATTCCCGAGAACGAAAAATTCTGGCCAACTGACCAGCAGAACCGACCGAATCCATAGGAGTCGTCGAGGTGGGTTTGAGGGAGGCAATCTCCCGCAATGCCCGGACAACTCCCCATCTCGTGCCGCCGGTGCGGAAGTTCGGCCTCCGGACGGGTCTTCGAGTTAACTGTGCGACGGTAGTAGGCTCGCGCCGTTTGTTGACGCACATGTGTACCCCCGGCCGACGGGGGTCGAGCTGGGGGAGGCCATGCGCTTTCGCGGGAAGTCGATCCGCCGGAAGATCGTGGCGCTGCTTCTCGTGCCGCTGGTGTCCCTCGCCGCGATCTGGGGCTTCGCCACGGTACTCACGGGACGGGCGGTCGCCCAGCTGTTCCACGTGTCGACGGTCGTCGAGGACCTCGGCTATCCGACCGAGGACGTCGTCCGCGTCCTGCAGCAGGAACGCCGTCAGACCCTCGTCTACCTCGCCGACCCACGGGCCTCGGACGCGCTCGCCGCGCTCCGGGAGACCCGCACCGGCACCGACGACGCCATCGCCAAGGTCCGCGAGAACGCCAAGGACCCCGACGTCCGCGACGGGATGGACCAGGACGACGAGCTGCGCCTGACCGCCGTCCTGGACGCCTTCGGCGGCGTCAAGTCCCTGCGCCGCAGCGTCGAGGAGGGCGCGGTGAACCGCGCCCAGGCCCTCGAGCGCTACAACCGCCTGGTCGACCCCTGCTACGCCCTGCTGGCCTCCCTGGACGGGGTGGACAGCGTGGAGATGGACAAGCAGTCCCGCGCCCTCGTCAACATCAACCGCGCCCGCGAACTCCTCTCCCGCGAGGACGCCCTGCTGGGCTCCGCCCTCGTGGTCGGCAAGCTCACCCATGACGAGATCCGTGAGGTCTCCGACCTGATCGCGCAGCGCACCGTGTTGTACGACGTCAGCCTGCCGGTGCTGCCCGGGGCGGAGCGTGAGCGCTACGACCTGTTCTGGAAGAACGCCTCCACCGCGTCCCTGCGTTCCGCCGAGAAGATCGTCGTCGACTCCGACCCCGGCGCGCCCCGGTTCATCAGCGCCAAGAGCTGGGACGCCACCGCGGCCAGCGTGCTGGACGAACTCGCCACCCTCGACGACCAGGCGGCCGACCGCTACCAGGACCGGGTGCAGCCGGTGGCGATGGACGTCATCGTCAAGGCGGCCGTCGCCGGCGTCCTCGGTCTGCTCGCCCTGCTCTTCTCGATCTTCCTCTCCGTGCGGGTCGGCCGCGGTCTCATCCGCGACCTGCGGCAGCTGCGCCTGGACGCCCACGAGGCGTCCGGCGTCCGGCTCCCCAGCGTCATGCGCCGGCTCTCCGCGGGCGAACAGGTCGACGTGGAGACCGAGGTCCCGCGCCTGGAGTACGACAAGAACGAGATGGGCGAGGTCGGCCAGGCCCTCAACACCCTCCAGCGCGCCGCCGTCGAGGCCGCCGTCAAGCAGGCCGAACTGCGCGCCGGAGTCTCCGAGGTCTTCGTGAACCTCGCCCGCCGCAGCCAGGTGCTCCTGCACAAGCAGCTCACCCTGCTCGACACCATGGAGCGCCGGACCGAGGACACCGACGAACTCGCCGACCTCTTCCGCCTGGACCACCTGACCACCCGTATGCGCCGGCACGCCGAGGGCCTGGTGATCCTCTCCGGCGCCGCCCCCTCCCGGCAGTGGCGCAAGCCCGTCCAGCTCATGGACGTCGTACGCGCGGCCGTCGCCGAGGTCGAGGACTACGAGCGCATCGAGGTCCGCCGCCTGCCGCGGGTCGCCGTCACCGGCCCCGCCGTCGCGGACCTCACCCATCTCGTCGCCGAACTCCTGGAGAACGCCACGGTGTTCTCCCCGCCGCACACCGCCGTCCAGGTACTGGGCGAGCGAGTCGCCAACGGCTTCACGCTGGAGATCCACGACCGCGGCCTCGGGATGGCGGCCGACGCCCTCCTGGACGCCAACCTCCGGCTCGCCGAGACACCGGAGTTCGAGCTGTCCGACACCGACCGGCTGGGCCTGTTCGTGGTCAGCCGGCTCGCCCAGCGGCAGAACGTCCGCGTCTCGCTCCAGCCGTCGCCCTACGGCGGCACGACAGCCGTGGTGTTCATCCCGAACACCCTCCTGACCGACGACGTCCCGGACACCAACGGCATCGGCTTCCGCCTGGACCGTCCCCAGCCCTCGAAGGAGGCCGAGCTGGAGGAGGCCCGCCGCGCCCAGTCGGCCCACGTGCCGGTGCAGCTGCCCGGTCTGACGGGTGGGCTCCTGGACGGTCCCGTAGAGCTGGAGGCCCCGGTCGACCTGGACGCCATCGACGACTTCCCCGGCGTCCTCGGCGACGAGGACAGCGAACGCGGCGGGCTGTTCCGCCCGCGCCGCTCCCTGGTCCGCGCCGACGACCCCCAGAGCGAGGAATCCCGCCAGCACCCCGACAGCGACCTGAACGCCCCGGTGCCGCTGCCCCGCCGCCACACCCCGAAGCTGGTCAGCTCGCACGGCCGCCCGGTGACCGGCCAGCGCGACGGGGCCGACGAGGAGGCCCCGACGGGCCCCGGACGCTCGCTCCAGCAGGGGCCGCCGCTGCCCGCCCGCCGTCGCTCGACGGGACCGCAGCGCCGCGCCACCGGCGTCGCCGACCGGCTGGACGACCAGCACGCCGACACCCCGGCGAGCCGCGAACCCGGTGGGGCGCCCGGCGCTCCGACCCTCCCCAGGCGCACCCGGCGGGCCGAGATCGCGTCGAGCGGCGCGGGGGAGCCCTCGCGGACGGCTCCAGGTGACCTCGCGGCGCCGTCGACCGGTGCCGGCGCCACCGACCGGCGCGGCGGCCCGCATCACGAGTCGCCGGAACCCGGGGCCACCGCCACGCCCCAGCGGGCCGGACGCGGCTCCGCGGCGCAGGACACCGCGCCGCTGCCCCGCCGCGTCCGCCAGGCGAACCTGGCCCCGCAGTTGAAACAGGGCCCGGCCGCACGCCGTACCGACGACGACACGGAGGTCGAGGAGCGGGACGCCGACCAGGTACGCAGCCGTATGGCATCGCTCCAGCGCGGCTGGCAGCGTGGTCGAGCGGAGAACGACGCCGCGGGCGAAGACACCCAGAGCGGCACAGCACCACGAGGAACTAAGGGGGACGGTCGATGACCGCACCGAAGGCGACCGGCCACACCACGAACAACTCCGGCGAGCTGAACTGGCTCCTGGACGACCTGGTCGACCGCGTCGCAAGCATCCGCAAGGCCGTCGTGCTCTCCGGCGACGGGCTGGCGACGGGGGTGTCCAAGGACCTGACCAGGGAGGACGGCGAGCACCTCGCCGCCGTCGCGTCCGGCTTCCACAGCCTCGCCAAGGGGGTGGGCCGCCACTTCGAGGCGGGCAACGTCCGGCAGACGGTCGTCGAACTCGACGACGCCTTCCTGTTCGTGACGGCCGCCGGCGACGGCAGCTGCCTCGCGGTCCTCTCGGACGCCGACTCCGACGTCGGCCTGGTCGCGTACGAGATGACGCTCCTCGTCAAGCGGGTCGGCGTACATCTGGCCTCCGCTCCGCGCACCGATCTGCCTCAGGGCGGGTAGTGGGATGACATGAGCACAGACGGTCAGGGAAGAAGCCACTGGTTCGACGACGAGGCCGGACCGGTCGTCCGTCCGTACGCCATGACGCGCGGCCGCACCACCAGTGCGGCCCAGCACCGCCTCGACCTCATCGCGGTGGTCGTCGCGGAGGCCCAGGCGGACGACCCGGAAGGCGACCACACGCTCTCCCCGGAGCACGTGGACATCGTCGACCTGTGCCGTGAGGCCCCGCAGTCGGTCGCGGAGCTGTCCTCCGAACTCGACCTGCCCATCGGCGTGGTACGGGTTCTCGTGGGCGACCTCGTGGACGCGGAGTTCGTCCACGTGAACCGGCCGGTGCCGCCCGCCGAGCTGCCGGACGAGAGCATCCTGCGCGACGTGATCAACGGCCTCCGGGCGCTCTGACCGGGCACCCCACCCACCGCGGCGGCCCTTCTGGGGCGCCGCGAGCCGCTCAGCGGCGGCCTTCGGGACGTGGTCCCGCACCCGTCCCTCCAGCCGAGCGGATCGGGCGTCACCACCGCACTCCCGATATGATCTGACTGATCGTCGACGACCATCCGCGGACGGTCGGCCGCCACTCCGGGGACACGGTGCCGAACAGCGTGATCGGGGAGACGGACGTGACGACATCCCGACAGTCCCAGGTCGACCGGGGCGGCACCTTCCCCGGCGTCATCGCGCACCGTGCGGACGGCCGGCTCCGCACGCACCAGCCGCTTCACCCTCACCCACTCAGCAGGAGAAGAGACCGATGATCTTCGGGCGTTCTGAGCGCGGCAAGCCCCCGGTCGAGCCCGTCACGTTCAAGATCCTGGTGGCCGGCGGCTTCGGCGTGGGCAAGACCACGCTCGTGGGCGCGGTCAGCGAGATCAGGCCGCTGCGCACCGAGGAACTGCTCACCGAGGCGGGGCGCCCGGTCGACGATCTACGGGGCGTGGAGAGCAAGAACACCACCACGGTGGCCATGGACTTCGGCCGTATCACGCTCCGCGAGGACCTGGTGCTCTACCTGTTCGGCACGCCCGGGCAGGAGCGGTTCTGGTTCATGTGGGACGAGCTGTCCGAGGGCGCCCTCGGTGCCGTCGTGCTCGCCGACACCCGCCGTCTGGAGGACTGTTTCGCCGCCGTGGACTACTTCGAGCGACGTTCCATCCCGTTCGTCGTGGGCGTCAACTGCTTCGAGGGATCGGCGCGTTACCCCGTCGAGGACGTCCGCCAGGCGCTCGACCTGGACGAGGGCGTGCCCCTGCTCCTGTGCGACGCCCGCGACCGCCAGTCGGTCAAGGACGTCCTCGTCGCAGTGGTCCGGCACGCCATGGACCACGCGTCGGAGCGCCGCCGGACCGCCGTCACGACCTGACCCACGGGGACGGCCCGTACCCCCGCCGACCGGGGTACGGGCCGCGTTCTCGAACGTCACGCGCGCGTACGGCTGTTCAGCGCCCACGCGCGCGTGCCGTCAGTTCGTCAGTTCTCCTCGTCCTCCTGCCAGCCGAAGCTCTTCTCCACGGCCTTGCGCCAGTTGTGGTACTCGCGGTCGCGGACCGAGGCCTCCATGCCGGGCGTCCACTCGACGTCCTTCCGCCAGTGCGACTTCAGCTCGTCGAGGTCGTTCCACACGCCCGTGGCGAGCCCCGCGGCGTAGGCGGCGCCGAGGCAAGTCGTCTCCGAGACCATGGGACGGACCACCGGCACGTCGAGCACGTCCGCCTGGTGCTGCATCAGCAGGTTGTTCTTGGTCATGCCGCCGTCGACCTTCAAGGTGGTGATCCGGACCCCGGAGTCCTGGAACATGGCGTCCACGACCTCCCGCGTCTGCCAGCTCGTCGCCTCCAGCACCGCGCGCGCGAGATGCGCCTTCGTGACGTAGCGCGTGAGCCCGGTGACGACACCACGCGCGTCGGAGCGCCAGTAGGGCGCGAACAGGCCGGAGAACGCGGGCACGATGTAGGCGCCGCCGTTGTCCTCGACGCTCGCCGCCAGCGGTTCGATCTCGTCGGCGGTACGGATGATGCCGAGCTGGTCGCGGAACCACTGGACGAGCGCGCCCGTGATGGCGATGGACCCCTCCAGGCAGTAGACCGGCGCCTCACCACCGATCTTGTAACCCATCGTCGTCAACAGCCCGCTCTTGGAGGACACCGGCCGGTTGCCCGTGTTGAGCAGAAGGAAGCTGCCCGTGCCGTACGTGTTCTTCGCCGTGCCCACGTCGTAGCAGGCCTGCCCGAACACCGCCGCCTGCTGGTCGCCCAGCGCCGACGCCACCGGCACACCGGCGAGTTGGCCGACAGCGGTGCCGTACACCTCGGCGGAGGACCTGATCTCGGGCAGGACGGCCTCGGGGATGTTCATCGCGGCGAGAATCGACTGGTCCCACTGGAGGGTCTCCAGGTTCATCAGCATGGTGCGTCCGGCGTTGGTCACGTCCGTGACGTGCCGGCCGCCGTCCGTGCCGCCGGTGAGGTTCCAGATCAGCCAGGAGTCGATGGTGCCGAACGCGATCTCGCCGTTCTCGGCCCGCGCGCGCAACCCCGGCACGTTGTCGAGCAGCCAGGCCGCCTTCGGGCCGGAGAAGTAGGTGGCCAGCGGCAGTCCGGTCTGCTCGCGGAAGCGGTCCTGGCCGTCGGAGCCGCCGAGTTGGTGGGTCAGCGCCGCGGTTCGGGTGTCCTGCCACACGATCGCGTTGTGCACGGGCTTGCCGGTGGCGCGGTCCCACAGGACCGTCGTCTCCCGCTGGTTGGTGATGCCGAGCGCGCTCAACTGGTCGGCGCGCAGCCCGGCCTTGGCGATCGCCCCGGCCACCACCGCCTGCACCTTGGACCAGATCTCGGTGGCGTCGTGCTCCACCCAGCCGGGCTTGGGGAAGATCTGCCGGTGCTCGCGCTGGTCCACGGCGACGATGGCGCCGTCCTGGTTGAAGACGATGCATCGGCTGGAGGTGGTGCCCTGGTCGATCGCGGCGACGAACTTGTCCGTCATGACGTCCCCTTCGTCGGATGCTTCAGAACGCTGCGTTGTCGCGGGCCGGGTTGACGGCGTGTCCCGTGGGCCCGTCGAGCGAGGGGCCGACGCCCAGGAGAGATGGACCTGGCCCCAGTCGCCGGTGCCGACGGCCATTCCGAGCGTCACCGCGGATCAGGACGGCGGCACCGATGATCTCCCCGAGGAATACGACTCCGTTGCTCATGGCGGCTCCTAGGCCCTGGCCCGGGTGATCGACCCCGGTGCTCCGTGCAGGGTGCGTTTCCCATGGCTGCTTCAGCCGAGGGCAGGGAGATCCCGAGCCCCGCCCGGCGTGCGTGACGAGCGTGCCGTCGCAGCCGGATCGTCCCTGGGGAAAGGCCTCGGGCATGGGGGAGCCCACGCGGCGCAGTGCGTGGATACGCCGAGAATGTACGACGATGTCGACTGACACCGGAAGTGTTCACCGGTGTCCAGGGGGCGTCAAGGACGCGGACGGCAACGGTTGGACACGCGGAACCCACCGCGGCCCGTGGCTCACCCCGGCCCGGCTCCGCCGCCCCGCACCCCGCCGTCGCGGTCGGTCGGCGCCCCGGCCCCGGGGGCAGACGTCCCGGTACACCAGAACCGCCACCTCTCACCGCACCACGACCACCGCCGACCCATGCCCGAACAGCCCTTGGTTCGCCGACACCCCCACCCGCGCCCCGGCCACCTGCCGGGCACCCGCCGACCCCCTCAACTGCCAGGTCAGCTCGCACACTTGGGCAATGGCCTGGGCGGGCACCGCCTCCCCGAAGGACGCGAGCCCGCCGCTCACGTTCACCGGTGTGCGCCCGCCGAGAGCCGTCGCGCCCTCCCACAGCAGCTTCGCCCCCTCACCCGCACCGCACAGCCCGAGGTCCTCGTACCACTGCAACTCCAGGGCGGTGGACAGGTCGTAGACCTCGGCGAGGGAGAGATCCTCGGGACCGACTCCCGTCTCCTCGTAGGCGGCGCGGGCGATCGACTCCCGGAACGTCACCTCGCCCGGATCCACCGCCGCGGCGGAGTCCGTGGCGATGTCCGGCAGATCCAGCACGGTGTTGGGATAGCGCGGTGTCACCGTCGACACCGCGCGGATCCGCACCGGCTCGGCCGCCCCGTGTCGTCGCGCGAACTCCATGCTGGACAGCACCAATGCGGCACCGCCGTCCGAGGTCGCGCAGATGTCGAGCAACCGCAGGGGATCGGCGACCACCGCCGAGGCGGCGACCTCCTCGGCGGTGACCCGCTTGCGGTAGCGCGCGTACGGATTCAGCGCCCCCATGGCCGCGTTCTTCACCTTGACCTGCGCGAAATCCTCGGCCGTGTCCCCGTGCACGGCCATCCGCCTGCGCGCGTACAACCCGAAGTACGTGGGATTGGTGGCTCCGAGCACACGGAACCGGAGCCAGTCCGGGTCGTCGGGGCGATCACCGCCCGCCGGCCGGAAGAACCCCTTGGGCGCGGCATCGGCGCCCACCACGAGCACGACGTCCGCGAGGCCCGAAAGGATCTGTGCCCGCGCGGTGTTGACCGCCTGCGCCCCCGACGCGCACGCCGCGTACACGCTCGTGACACGCGCCCCCTGCCATCCCAGCGCCTTCGCGAAGGTCGCTCCGGCCACGAACCCCGGATACCCGCCACGCACCGTGTCCGCCCCGACGATCGAGCCGACGTCCCGCCACTCCACCCCGGCATCGGCGAGCGCCGCGCGCGCCGCCGCCACCCCGTACTCGGTGAAGCCGCGCCCCCACTTGCCCCACCTGTGCATGCCCGCGCCGAGCACCGCCACGTCCCTCGTCATACCGTCACCCCCCTCCTCGGCCGCCACTGCCAGGTCATCCACACCGTCTCCGCGTCCTCGTGGAGCACACCGGGAACGACCTCCACCTCCATGCCCACCGCCAGCTCGGCGACGGTGAGCCCCGCGACCCCCTGCCCCAGCACCACGATCCGCTCGGCTTCGAGCTCCACAGCGATCAACGTGCATGGCTCCCACGGAAGTTCCGGATCGGTCACATAGGGTGACGGAGGCCGGTACCGGCTGTCCGTGTAGGACCAGACCCGACCGTGCCGCGAGAGAGGGACCTCCTCCAGCGCCTCCCCGGGACACCCGGGATTGCGGCAGTGGACGTCCTCGCGAGGGAAGAAGATCGAGGCGCAGACCGAACAGCGGGTGCCGAGGAGCCGGAAGTCGTCCCCCTCGCCCGCGAACCAACCCGCCACCACGGGCGTACGTGCACGTGACACCGTTCCTCCCAGGCACAGAATCTGACGGAACGTCAGAAGTGTGTCACGGTGAACCGGAGATGGGCAGAGGCAGAGGCATGACACCACTCCCCGGCGCCCTGCGCGCCCTGGCCACCACCCTCGCCGCCCTGCTGACCCTGACAGCCGCCGCGGCCACCGCCCGCGCGACGCCCGAACCCAAGGCGCCCGCCGACTTCGTGGCGCTGAGAACCGTGGATCCCACGATCATCCAGGAGATGCGTTACTTCACCCCGCACAACTTCGTGGGCGAACGCATCGACGGCTACCGGCAGCCCCTGTGCATCCTCACCAGGCCCGCCGCCGACGCCCTCCACCGGGCCCAACGAAAGCTGCTCCCGCAGGGCTACAGCCTCAAGGTCTACGACTGCTACCGCCCCCAGCGCGCCGTCGACCACTTCGTCCGCTGGGCCAAGGACCTCGACGACCAGGCCATGAAGGGCGAGTTCTACCCGAACGTCGACAAGACCCGGCTCTTCGCGGACGGCTACATCGCCGAGAAGTCCGGCCACAGCCGCGGTTCGACGATGGACCTCACCCTCGTGAAGCTCCCCGCGAAGCCGACCCGGCCGTACCACCCCGGCGAGCCCCTTGTCCCCTGCTACGCACCCCAGGACGAGCGCTTCCCTGACAACTCCGTCGACATGGGCACCGGCTACGACTGCTTCGACACCCTCTCCCACACCCTCGACCCGCGCGTACAGGGCGCACAGCGCGCCAACCGGCTGCTGCTCAAGAGCACGCTGGAGGGCCTCGGCTTCGTGAACCTGGCCGAGGAATGGTGGCACTTCACGTACAAGCCGGAGCCCTACCCCGACACCTACTTTGACTTCCCGGTGTCCTGGAAGTCCCTCACCGGCGCACACTGAGTGGCCCCCGGACGACGCCCTTCCTGTGATCGGATACAGTCCGCCGCGTGTCCGAAACTCAATCCTCCGCCCCCAACTCCGCGCCCGACTCCCACTGTTCGAGCTGCGGAGCGCCCTACGGAGAGGGCGTCTCCGGCTGGCCCCGCACCTGCTCCACCTGTGCCACCGTGGCCTACCGCAACCCGGTGCCCGTCGCGGTGGCACTCCAGCCGGTGTACGACACCAAAGGCGCCGCCCTTGTCGTCATCACCCGAACCATCGCTCCCGCACGCGGGGGCATCGCCCTGCCCGGCGGGTACATCGACGACCGGGAGGACTGGCGCCAGGCCGTCGTCCGTGAACTCAAGGAGGAGACGGGCATCGACGCGGCGAGCCGCGACGTGCGCCTCGTCGACGCCATGAGCTCGCCCGACGGCCACCTCCTGCTCTTCGGGTCGCTTCCCGAGCGCCCGGCGGACGGCCTGCCCGCCCCGGCCGCGACGGACGAGACCGAGGGCTGGCACCTGCTGCGCAGGCCCGAGGAGCTCGCCTTCCCGCTGCACACACGTGCCGTACGGGCCTGGTTCGAGGGCCGGTACGTCTGACCTAGCGCTCCCCGGCCCCGCGCATGCGCACCGGGTGAGGCGGTGCGCTCACGCCGTCCTCACCCTCCCGCTCCACGACCACGCGCCGGCCCCGCCAACGGGCCACGTAGCGCTCGATCTCCTGCTCGTCCCAGCCGTCACCCCCGTCGGGCACGACCAGCCCGCCGCCGGTCCGTCCCCGGGCCGGCGCCCACACCTCCAGCTCCAGCCCGCCGTTTTCCCCACGCACCGGGAGGACGGCACCCGCGCGCGCGAGCACCGGAATCCGGGACAAGGGTGCCTCCACGAGAACCTGCCCCGGCCCCTGGTACGCGCGTTCCGTGACCGTGTCGTACCAGCGTCCCCTCGGCAGCTGCACCGCACGCCGGTCCGCCCCCGGGTCGAGCACCGGTGCCACCAGCAGGGAGTCGCCCAGCAGGAAGGCATCCTCACAGTCCCGCAGGGCCCGGTCCTCGGGCGCCCCCCACCACAGCGGCCGCACGTACGGGGCGCCCGTCCGCCTCGACAGGTGCGCCAGCGTCATGAAGTACGGCAGCAGCCGTCGCCGCTCCACGAGCGCCACGCGCGCGTGCTCCAGCACATCCGGACCGAACTCCCAGGGCTCCCGGCGCCCGGCCCGCTGCCCCGAGTGCGTACGGAACAGCGGCAGATACGAGCCCAGTTGGAACCAGCGCAGATACAGCTCCGGTGACGGAGACCCGTCGTAGCCGCCGATGTCCGGGCCCGAGTAGGGCACCCCGCACAGCCCGAGCCCCAGCACCAGCGAGAGCGACGCCCGCAGACCCGGCCAGCCCGTGGCGACGTCACCGGACCACGTGCCGCCATAGCGCTGCACACCGGCCCACCCGGAGCGCGAGAACACGAACGGCCGCTCCTCGGGCTCCAGTTCCCGCAGCCCTTCGTACCCCGCGCGAGCCATGCACAGCGCGTACACGTTGTGCGCCTCGCGATGGTCACCGCCCCGCCCGTCCAGGTCGTGCCGGGCCGAACGCGGCAGGGTCGACTCCCCGAAGGCGGCGAACGAGGTGGGCTCGTTCATGTCGTGCCAGAACCCCGAGAAGCCCTGCGCGAGCCGCTCCTCGTACAGGCGGCCCCACCACTCACGCACCCGCGCGTGCGTGAAGTCCGGGAAGACCGCCTCCCCGGGCCAGGCGACCCCGCGCACCAGCCGTCCGGAACCGTCCTTCACGAAGGCGTCCACCGCGGCACCGCTGTCGAACACGGCGTTGCCCGGCTCGGCCTTGACCGCCGGGTCGACGATGGACACCAGACGGACCCCGTCCCGCCGCAACTCCTCGGCGAGCTGCGGCAGCTTGGGGAAACGCTCCTGGTCGACCGTGAACACCTGGTGCTCGTCGTAGTGGTCGATGTCCAGATGGACGGCGTCCAGTGGCAGTCCGCGCTCCTGATAGCCCACGACGATCCGCCGCACCTCCTGCTCGCTCCCGAACCCCCACCGCGCGTGGTGATGCCCCAGTGCCCACGCCGGCGGCAGCGCCGGGGCACCGGTGAGCGAGGCCCAGGCGAGCAGCACGCGCGCGGGGGTCCCCACCATCACCCAGCAGCGCAACGGACCGCCGGACATCCGCAGTTCGCACGTCCCGGCCCGGTCGTGCCCGGACCCGGCACCCTCCTCGCCCTCCCGCAAGGTCACCGCGCCGTCCCAGGAGGTGTCGTGGAACGCCAGATGCGTGGCCGCGTCGGACACCACGAGCAGCACCGGCATGGTGAGGTACAGCGGATCGTCCGAGCGACCGAAGGGCCTGCCGGGATCGGCGTTCCACAGCCGGTAGACACCATCCCGCAGCCGGGGCCCGGAAGCCCGCCCGCCGAGCCCGAAGAACCGCGCGTCCGCGGGCACTTCGGACCGTTGCATCCAGCGCGCGCCCCCACCCTCGACCGGCTCCCACCAGCGCGGAGGCATGTCCCGCCGCACGGTCACCCCACCGGGCGTCCGCACCTCGATCGCGCCGTGCCGCGAGACCACGACCGTGGCCCGCTCGGCCACCACCCGCCAGCCGCCGTCCTTGTCCGGCTCCAGCACCGCCCGCGGATCAGCCTCCGGGCAGCGCCCCGCCAACGCGTACGACGGCTCGGGATCGGCCCCGTCCCAGCCCCAGAAGACAGCCCCGTTCACCGCGACAAAGATCCGCAGCTCGGAACGGTTGAACCGGATCACCCCGCCCCCCGGCCCCGGCTCCACCTCCCGCACCGGTCCGGGCACCCTGGCCCGCTCGGCCCCCCGCGGCGGCAACCCGGCGGCGTCGGCACGCCGCGCACGCCATGCGGCCCGTACGGAACGCAACCCCTGAGCCGCCCCCACCGAACCGACCGCTTTTATCGAACGCACCAGGTCACGACCGTTCATGCTGCTCACCCTGCCATTGACCGCCGCACGCGCGCGTGTCGTTCAACTGCCGTTCACCCATGCCGGGCCCACATCTTCACGACCCGGTCCACGGTGTCGAGAGCGTCTTGTACGGTGCAGGTGATCCAGGCCAGGCAGCTTAGCCGCCGATCAGGTGAGCGAACGCGAGTACCGTCGGCCCCCTGGCGTCTCCGGCAGGGGAGCGCGCAGGCCCACTCCCACAGCCGCTGACGTGCCGAGATGGTGGATCTGGTCCACATCTTCACGACACGGACTATGTGGGGCGCACCCTGGTGTGGATGTCGATCACATGGCATCGTCCGTGTCATCCGCGTCGCGCGCACACCCCAGCCCGTGCGCGGAAGACGCACACGACGCGCACAGTCCGGGAGCCGCCCCATGTCGACCGAGAACCCCCAGCCGCTCTGGCAGCCAGATCCCGAGCGCATCGCACAGGCGCAGGTCACCAGGTTCCAGGCCTGGGCCGCCGAGCACCACGGCGCCCCCGCCGACGGCGGCTACCCGGCCCTGCACCGCTGGTCCGTCGACGAGCTGGACACCTTCTGGCAAGCCGTCACGCAATGGTTCGACGTACGGTTCTCGACGCCCTACGCGCGCGTGCTGGGCGACCGCTCGATGCCGGGAGCCCAGTGGTTCCCCGGGGCGACCCTCAACTACGCCGAACACGCCCTGCGCGCGGCCACGACCCGCGCGGACCAGCCGGCCCTCCTGCACGTCGACGAGACCCACGAACCGCGGCCCGTCACCTGGTCCGAACTGAACCGCCAGGTCGGCTCCCTCGCCGCCGAACTGCGCGCCCTGGGCGTACGCCCCGGAGACCGCGTCAGCGGCTACCTGCCCAACATCCCGCAGGCCGTCGTCGCCCTGCTGGCCACCGCGGCCGTCGGCGGAGTGTGGACCTCGTGCGCCCCCGACTTCGGCGCCCGCAGCGTCCTCGACCGCTTCCAGCAGGTCGAACCCGTGGTCCTGTTCACCGTCGACGGCTACCGCTACGGCGGCAAGGAGCACGACCGTCGCGACATCGTGACCGAACTCCGCCGTGAACTGCCCACCCTGCGCGCCGTCGTCCACATCCCCGTCCTCGGCACCGACGCCCCGGAAGGCGCCCTGGAATGGTCGGCCCTGACCAGCGGCGACGTGGCACCCGTCTTCGAACAGGTGCCCTTCGACCATCCCCTGTGGGTGCTCTACTCCTCCGGCACGACCGGCCTGCCCAAGGCCATCGTCCAGTCCCAGGGCGGCATCCTCGTCGAGCACCTCAAGCAACTCGGCCTGCACTGCGACCTCGGCCCCGAGGACCGCTTCTTCTGGTACACCTCGACCGGCTGGATGATGTGGAACTTCCTCGTCTCCGGCCTCCTCACCGGCACGACGATCGTCCTCTACGACGGCAGCCCCGGCTACCCGGACACCGGCGCCCAATGGCGGATCGCCGAACGCACCGGGGCCACCCTCTACGGCACCTCGGCCGCGTACGTCATGGCCTGCCGAAAGGCGGGCGTGCACCCCGGACGCGACTTCGACCTCTCCGCGGTGCGGTGCGTCGCCACCACCGGCTCCCCGCTGCCCCCCGACGGCTTCCGCTGGCTCCACGACGAGGTCCGCGACGACCTGTGGATCGCCTCGGTCAGCGGCGGCACCGACGTCTGCTCCTGCTTCGCCGGAGCCGTGCCCACCCTCCCCGTGCACATCGGTGAACTCCAGGCCCCTGGCCTCGGCACCGACCTCCAGTCCTGGGACCCCAGCGGCCAACCCCTCGTCGACGAGGTCGGCGAGCTGGTGGTCACCAACCCCATGCCGTCGATGCCGATCCACTTCTGGAACGACCCCGACGGCAGCCGCTACCACGAGAGCTACTTCGACACCTACCCCGGCGTGTGGCGCCACGGCGACTGGATCACCGTCACCTCCCGAGGCTCCGTCGTCATCCACGGCCGCTCCGACTCCACGCTCAACCGACAGGGCGTACGCATGGGTTCGGCCGACATCTACGAAGCCGTGGAGCGACTCCCCGAGATCAAGGAATCCCTCGTCATCGGCATCGAAGAGCCCGACGGCGGCTACTGGATGCCCCTCTTCGTCCACCTCGCGCCCGGCGCCACCCTCGACACGCCCCTCCTCGACCGCATCAAGCGGACCATCCGCGAGCAACTCTCCCCGCGCCACATCCCCGACGAGATCATCGAGGTCCCCGGCATCCCGCACACCCTCACGGGCAAGCGCATCGAGGTCCCCGTCAAACGCCTCCTCCAGGGCACCCCCCTCGACAAGGCCGTCAACCCGGGCTCCATCGACAACCTCGACCTCCTCAACTTCTACGAGGACCTCGCCCGCAAGCGCGCCTGACCGAGCGCCGCCGCCGACCCCTTGGCCGGCGGCGGCAGTCAGCCCGCCCGACCCCCGTTGTCAGTGCCCCCGGTTACTGTGAGTGAGCATTGATCGACAGCGCTCAGGGGGAAACATGGCGCACACCGACCACCAGACCATGCGACGCGTCCTGCGCCGCGAAATCGCCGGCACCATCGGCCTGCTCACCGACGAGCACGACTTCCGAGCCATGCGGCGCTACCGCAGCTTCACCTTCGACGACCACACGCTCTACCTCCAACAGGTGGAGGCCCTCCTCAAAACCCGCGCCTCCCAAGGCACGCACACCACAGTCGCCCTCTTCGACCCGCAGGAGTACGCCGACTACTGCGCCGACACCGGCCTCGAACCCGACATCCCGTCCAGCCGCACCCGCTTCACCGCCGAACTCGCCGCCACGGGCCCGACCATCCCGTACGACGGACGCCCCTTGGCGGAACTCGTCCCCGTCCTTATCGACGAAGCCGTACGCCAGGCCACCTGGGAGTACGCCTCCACGCTCCTGGCCCGCCTCGGCGCCTGCGCCTCCTGCGGCGAGGACATCGGCCGAGCCGCCTTCGTGCGCGCCTCGGACCTCGTCGTCCGCATCCTCGATACGGCGCACCCAGGCAACCGACACCTCGTCTGCAGCGTCACGGCCCACCCGGAGACGCTCACCTCGGTCCTCCACGCCGACATCGCCGCCGACGGCACCACAGAACTCGACGAAGCCGAAGCCCTCGAGTTCACCACGGTCCTGGCCCTCGGCCTCGCGACCCAGACCCCCGGTGGCCTCGTCATGCGCACCAGCGCCCCCGGAAACACGGACCGCGTCTACGGCTGGCGACTGCGCGGAGACGGCCTCGAACCCCTGACCGCCGGTGAGGTCTTCGACGCGTACTGCACCGACGTCGAGTCCGGAGACCTCGTCTCACCGGAATCCGGCGTCGACTACTGCGTGCCGCCCGACCTGGGACCGGCCGGCCCGCCCCCCGGACACCACCACTGAACAGCAGTGGGGCGCCCCACCCACAGGTGGAGCGCCCCACAGAAGAACACCGCCGACCGCGACGGCCGGACTACTCGCCGGACAACACCGCCTGGGCAGCGGCGCGCGCGTCATCGGCGCTGTCTGCCGCGCGAGCGGCCGCCGCGGCGCGCTCGCACTGAGCCAGCGTGTACTTCGCCAGCGTCGACCGCACATAAGGAATCGACGCGGCCCCCATGGAGAGCGAGGTGATCCCCAGACCCGTCAGCACGCAGGCCAGCAGCGGGTCCGACGCGGCCTCGCCGCAGACACCACAGCTCTTGCCCTCGGCCTTCGCCGCCTCGGCGGACATCGCGACCAGGTCGAGCAGCGCGGGCTGCCAAGGATCCTGAAGACGGGACACCGCACCCACCTGACGGTCCGCGGCGAAGGTGTACTGCGCCAGGTCATTCGTCCCCAGCGACAGAAACTCGACCTCCTGGAGAATCGAGCGCGCCCGCAGCGCGGCCGACGGAATCTCCACCATCGCGCCGAACTTCGCCCGGAGTCCCGCTTCACGACAGGCGTCAGCGAACGCCTTGGCGTCCGTGCGGTCGGCGACCATCGGAGCCATGACCTCGAGGTAGACCGGCAGCCCCTCCGCCGCCTTCGCCAGCGCCGTCAGCTGCGTACGCAGAACCTCGGGGTGGTCGAGCAGCGTACGCAGACCCCGGACACCCAGCGCCGGGTTCGGCTCGTCGGACGGCGTGAGGAAGTCGAGCGGTTTGTCCGCACCCGCGTCCAGCACACGAACGACGACACGACCTTCGGGGAAAGCCTCCAGAACCTGACGGTAGGCCTCGACCTGCTTCTCCTCCGACGGAGCGTTCTTGCTGTCGTCGAGGAAGAGGAACTCGGTGCGGAAGAGGCCGACACCCTCCGCACCCGCCTCGACGGCGGCCGGAACGTCCGCGGGACCACCGACGTTCGCGAGCAGCGGCACCTTGTGGCCGTCGGCCGTGGCGCCCGGCCCGGTCGACGCGGAGAGCGCGGCCTTGCGCTCGGCGGCCGCAGCCTCCAGCTGCGCCTTCTTCTCCTCGCTCGGGTTCACGAAGATGTCACCGGTGCTTCCGTCCACCGCGATCACGGTGCCTTCGGCGAGTTCACCGGCACCCGGCAGCGCCACCACGGCCGGCACGCCGAGGGCCCGGGCCAGGATCGCGCTGTGGCTGGTCGGCCCGCCCTCCTCGGTCACGAAACCGAGCACCAGAGTGGGGTCCAGCAGAGCCGTGTCAGCGGGCGCGAGGTCACGCGCCACCAGGACGTACGGCTCGTCACTGTCGGGAATGCCCGGCATGGGCACCCCGAGCAGCCGGGCGACGATGCGATTCCGCACGTCGTCGAGGTCCGCGACGCGTCCGGCGAGGTACTCACCGGCACCCGCCAGCAGCTCGCGGTACGCGGCGAACGCGTCGTACACAGCCCGCTCGGCCGTGCTGCCGACGGCGATGCGCCGATCCACGTCGGCCATCAACTCGGGGTCCTGGGCCATCAAGGCCTGCGCCTCGAGCACCGCCTGCGCCTCGCCGCCGGCCAGATTTCCGCGCGCCGTCAGGTCGGCCGCCACGGCTTCCACTGCCTTGCGGGCGTTCCCCTGTTCACGCTCCGCGTCCTCGGCCGGAATCTGCTTGGCAGGCGGCTCGAGCACCGCCGTTCCCATGTGCCGAACCTCGCCGATCGCCACACCATGGCTCACGCCGACGCCTCGCAGCGTTGTCTCCATCTCACCCGTCTCCGATAGTGCGGCGGGTCCCGCCGCCGCGGTGGTTGCCACTACTTGCCGTCCTATGACGGAGTCGATGTCACTTCCAGGCGAAGAGACTGTCGCCGGCCTTCACATCGCCGTCGACGCGCAGATCGGAGAGAGCCTCGGCCGTGGCTTCCAGCGCCACGACCGGGCAGACCGGGGACTTGCCGGCCGCTTCCACGGCGGCGGGGTTCCAGCGGACGATGGCCTGGCCGCGCGTCACGGTGTCGCCCTTGTTCACCAGCAGCTCGAAACCCTCGCCATTGAGCTGGACGGTGTCGATACCGAGGTGAGTGAGCACGCCATGACCCTCATCGTCGACGACGACGAAGGCGTGCGGGTGGAGCGAGACGATGACTCCGTCCACGGGCGCGACGGCCTCGGAGGCCTCACGCACGGGGTCGATCGCCGTACCCGGGCCGACCATGGCCCCGGAGAAGACCGGATCCGGCACGGATGCCAGTCCGATGGCGCGTCCTGCAAGCGGGGACGTCACGGTGGTCATGGGAAGCCTCCCAGGGGTGGAGATCGATAAGTGCGCCGTCACTACCTGTCCTGGACAGCGCACTGTGAGCAGCGTATGTCATATGAACTGACGGTTCCGCATGGAAGATACCGCGTAGTGGTCTAGACCACCAGTCCCGTCGATTTGCACGTGCTTCGAGGCCGCGTGTACAGTCGTAACCCTGCTTGAGGACGAGCGGCGCTCACGGGCGTCCTTGCTCAGCAGCAACCAAACTTGTCAGATCCTATCTCGGGGTCACCTTCTGCATGCTCGCGGAAGAGTGGTCAGAGGGCCGGAAAAACACTGATAGAGTTTGGAACAGCGAAGGGAAGCGCCCGGAGGAAAGCCCGAGAGGGTGAGTACAAAGGAAGCGTCCGTTCCTTGAGAACTCAACAGCGTGCCAAAAATCAACGCCAGATTTAGTTGAT